>NZ_JANIOC010000010.1:0-42913 GCF_024733565.1 Rossellomorea sp. SC111
CGATTGTGGCGAAGTGGTTAACGCACCTGATTGTGGTTCAGGCATTCGTGGGTTCGATTCCCATCAGTCGCCCCATAAAAGTCACATTTTTATTTCCGTGACATATACTATCAGTGGGCTATAGCCAAGCGGTAAGGCATCGCACTTTGACTGCGACATGCGTTGGTTCGAATCCAGCTAGCCCAGTAGTGCGGAAGTAGTTCAGTGGTAGAACACCACCTTGCCAAGGTGGGGGTCGCGGGTTCGAATCCCGTCTTCCGCTCCAATATTAAGGCGGCATAGCCAAGTGGTAAGGCATGGGTCTGCAAAACCCTGATCACCGGTTCAAATCCGGTTGCCGCCTCCAAATGTAATGCCGGTGTGGCGGAATTGGCAGACGCGCACGACTCAAAATCGTGTTCCTCTGGAGTGCCGGTTCGATCCCGGCCACCGGTACCACATCGCGGGTGTAGTTTAGTGGTAAAACCTCAGCCTTCCAAGCTGATGATGAGGGTTCGATTCCCTTCACCCGCTCCAACTTACATACGACAGACTTTCTCTTTATGAGGAAGTCTTTTTTATTGTTTACATTTCAGCATATTATTTTCAATCCCACTTAATCATTTGCAAACCTCGTCTCTACCCAAAATTCACAACCTTTTCATTTACCCAATATCCACCAAAACAAAACCCATCTAGTCAAAATAGTGCACCTTCTTCGTCAATTGAGTTCCCCTATTTAAGAAAGCGCTACCATTATAATGAAAGAAAGCGATTACACAGTTAGGGTGGTGATACGGGTGGAACCAAAGATTCAGACTGGACCAGTGAGCCCGGATGTACAAATGAAGGCAGTGACGAAAAAAAAGTTCAAGTATAAGAGCTTGCTGACGTACGCTGCCTTTGTTGGACCGGCACTTTTATTTTTCTTAGTGATTCAGATTCTTCCATTCTTGATGGGTGTGTATTATTCCTTCACCTCATGGAATGGTGTCAGTTCGGTTGTTGAGTGGGTCGGATTGGATAATTATAAAAAGATCTTCACTGATGACAAGACGTTCTTTAACTCGTTCATGTTCACGACGAAGTTTATGTTTGCGGCAGTGATCATCAGTAATTTGATTGGTTTCGGATTTGCTCTGTTACTGAATGCCGCATTGAAGACGCGCAATATTCTGAGGACGGTATTCTTTATCCCAAACGTCATCGGGGGATTGTTACTCGGGTTTATCTGGCAGTTCATCTTTGTTAAGGGTTTCGCGTCACTCGGGAATATGACGGATATCGGATTCTTTAAAATGCCATGGCTTGGTGATGAGAAGACGGCTTTCTGGGGTATTGTCATCGTATTTGCATGGCAGATTTCGGGGTATATGATGGTCATTTATGTAGCGGCGTTGCAAGGGGTGGACAATTCACTGCTTGAAGCAGCGAAGATAGATGGTGCATCGAATTGGACGCTCCTGACGAAGATCATCATTCCATTGATACTACCGGCATTCACGATTTGTTTCTTCTTGACGATTTCGATGGCCTTTAAAATATTCGATCTGAATATCTCGCTGACAGGCGGCGGACCGTTCAATTCTACACAATCTGTGGCGATCAATATCTATCAGGAAGCTTTCCAGAATAACCGTTATGGACTTGGGACGGCGAAGTCGATTCTGTTCTTTGTGGTAGTGGCTGTGTTTACGACAGTCCAGGTGATGGTGACGAAGAAGAAGGAGGTTGAGGCATAATGGGCAATCGTTATACGAAGAGAACGTTTGTATTAGAAATCATCGGGATTGTGATCGGGCTCATTTTCCTTATCCCTTTTTACTTCGTGTTGGTCAACTCGGTGAAACCATTTGCTGCGATTTTGATTGATGCGGCAGCATGGCCGGAGGAATTTATGTTTTCCAACTATGCCAAGGTGTGGGAGGTTATTAATTTCCCCCGTGCTTTCTGGAATTCGCTAGTCATCACAGTTTTCAGTAATATCGGATTGGTGATCATCAGCTCCATGGCGGCGTGGAAAATGGTACGTACGCCTGGGAAGTTCAGTAAGATTCTGTTTGTCATCTTTGTATCAGCCATGGTGATTCCTTTCCAAACGGTGATGATCCCCTTGATGAAGGTTGGGGGGACATTGGGACTGACAAATAGCATTCCTGGTCTCATTATCATGTACTTTGGGTTCGGAGTGCCACTTTCCCTGTTCTTATATCACGGATTTGTGAAAACTGTCCCGATTGAAATCGAGGAATCAGCGATGATAGACGGCTGCAGTCAGTTTGGCGTGTTTTGGAGAATCGTCTTCCCGTTACTGAAACCTATTACAGTTACGGTGATCATTTTGAATACATTGTGGATCTGGAATGATTACCTGCTTCCACTCCTTGTATTACAGGATGCGGAACTGCGGACGATCCCACTTGCAGCCAGTTCGTTCTTTGCCCAGTATACGAAGCAATGGGATATGGGCCTTGCAGCATTGGTGCTTGGTATAACACCAGTCATCATATTCTTCTTATTTTTACAGAAGCATATCATAAAAGGGATTGCTTCAGGTTCGATCAAGTAGATATAAAGTTTCTGTCAAAATGGTCTATCATTGATACAGAAATTTATATAAAATATTTTATATCAGGGAGGTCAATCCATTTATGAAACGTATTTTATTACTTTGTATGTCTTTAGTTTTAGTATTTGGAATCATTGCAGGTTGTTCTTCTAAAGACAAAACAAGCAGCTCAGGCGGGGAGTCCGGTTCAGGTGATGATGTCGTGACACTTAATTTCTTCCAGTTCAAAGTTGAAATCGCCGACCAGCTTCAAGAAATGATCAAGGAATTCGAAGCAGAGCATCCGAACATTAAGATCAAGCTTGAAACAGTTGGCGGAGGTGCCGATTACGGTGCTGCCCTTAAAGCGAAATTCGCGTCTGGTGAAGAGCCGGATATTTTCAACAATGGTGGATTCAAAGAGTTAGAGCTATGGAAAGAGAAGCTTGCGGATCTTTCCGGTGAGCCATGGGTAGAGCATGTCCTTCCGATCGGGAAAGTTCCGATGACGGATGAGGACGGCAAGCTTTATGGTATGCCAGTTAACTTGGAAGGTTATGGTTTTGTTTACAACAAAGATTTATTTGAAAAAGCAGGCATCACTGAGCCTCCTAAAACGATTGATGAGCTGAAAGATGCAGCGAAAAAGCTTGAAGCGAAGAAAATCACTCCGTTCTCAGCTGGTTACGGTGAGTGGTGGGTAATCGGTCAGCATTTACTGAACATTCCATTTGCACAACAGGAAGATCCGGATAAATTCATTGCTGGACTTTATGACGGATCTGAGAAGATTGTAGGAAACGAGAAGTTCAAACAGTTCAAAGAGGTACTGGACACTGAGCTTAAATATGCCAACGATAATCCTTTAACGACGGATTATAATACGCAGGTTACCCTATTTGCCTCTGGTGAAACAGCGATGCTTCAACAAGGGAACTGGACGGAGAACATGATCACTGAGATCAATCCTGATATTAACATGGGCTTCCTACCGATTCCAATCAGCAATGATGAGAACGCAGATCGCCTTCCTGTCGGTGTGCCGAATAACTGGGTACTGAATAAGAACTCTAAGCACCTTGAAGAAGCGAAAACATTCTTGGAGTGGATGGTTTCTTCTGAAACAGGTAAGCGTTATATCACAGAAGAATTTGCGTTCATCCCTGCATTTGACAATATCGAGCCGAATGGTCTTGGTGACCTGGGTCAATCCATCCTTGACTACTCTAAGGATGAGAAGACGATTCCTTGGACTTGGTTCAAATGGCCGGATGGAGCGAACAAAGAATTCGCTGCGACCATCCAGGAGTATGCAGCCGGAAAAATTGATTATGATACTGTACTTGAGCGATTCCAACAAACATGGGATAACTTGAAGTAAACAGAGTAATGGAAAGCATGTCTATTAAAGGCATGCTTTCTATTTAATAAGTTTAGTAGGAATATTTCGAAAAAACACTTCCAAGAGCGGGGAATAACACTTTATACTAGTGTATAAGTGAGACCTGGGAGGTCCGTCCCTCATGTTAAAGACAAGCATTCGGAATAAGTTGATTGCGCTGTTGATGATTACGACAATCGTGCCGTTTGGCAGTTCGATCATTATTACATATTTGTATACGAAGGATTCGATTGAGGAGCAGGTGGTGAAGGAGAGCAGTAACCTCCTTTATCAGGGGAAGGTGAACCTGGAGAGCTATATCAATGAGCTCAACGGGTTATCGCTGTCCCTCTATAATAATCCCGATTTCATTAATTTCATGAGGTCACCGGGTAAGGAGAATAATTACCTGACGATCGGCATCGTGAAGAATATTGTGCAAACGATTCTCTACACAGGGGACACGATCAACGGAGTACGCATTTCCTTTGCCGACGGAGACCGGGTCATTTCGGCAACGAAGCGTTCCACCGTTGTGTTCTCCAATAGAATAAAAGATTCACAGTGGGAATACTTCAGAAAAGCAGAACGAAGCCCGTACAATATGTACATTGAACCCACAAATAGCCAGGAAGAAGAGAACATTAACCGGTCGAAGGAAATCATCACGATCCACCGGGCATTTCGAAATGTCCCCGGGGATGAAGTGTTGGCCTATATTTCGCTGGACATCTCACCTGATAAAATCATCGATTTGAGCAGGAATCTCTATAACCCAGAATCAGAGGAATTTTATTTATTATCTTCAGAAGGGGAAATGATCTACAGCTCGGATCGCGACGTATCGGATGATGGAAACAATCAGAAGTGGATCAGAAGAATCATGAAGTCAAAGGATGTCTCAGGGACACTTGAGTGGAAGGAAGATACCTTCAACGGGGTGATGATGTACGATCAGCTTCCAGCTTCCGCCGGCGGATGGTTCCTGGTGAAGAGGGTATCGTATGCGAACCTTTATGAAAGCGCATTTAGTGTGGCGAAAATCAATATTTTGTTCGGGGTCCTTGGATTGACCCTCGTGGTGCTGGCGACTCTGTTTGTTTCCTTTAAAATTACATCACCAATCCGGATACTGCTTTCAAATATCCAGGAGGTTGAAAAAGGGAATATGAAGGTACAGGCCGAATCATTCGGCTTTGATGAAATCGGGATCCTTGGAAATCGGTTTCAGCAGATGATCGAGCGGATCAATCATTTGATCAACAGGGAATATAAGCTGGAGCTTGAAAACAAAACGAATCAATTAAAGGTTCTGCAGTCGCAGATCAATCCCCATTTTCTCTACAATGCTCTCCAGTCCATAGGGACGATTGCACTTAAGAACAAGGTTCCGCAAATATACTCCCTGATCACCCATTTATCTAAAATCATGAGGTATGGGATGAATATGGAGGAGGATGTGGTTCCTTTAAGCAAGGAAATCAACTATACGAACGCTTATCTCCTTTTACAAAAGGAGCGGTTCGGCGAAAACCTGGAGTACAGTGTCGAAGTGGACGAAGAGGTGAAGGAGGTCCGGGTTCCCAAAATGATCCTGCAGCCCCTCATAGAAAACTACTTCAAGCACGGGTTCGACATCCGTGATGGAGTGGGGAGGATTGACCTGACCTGCTTTCAGGATGGGACAGAACTCGTGATGATCGTCCGGGACAATGGAGCAGGGGTGACAGCAGAAAGGCTCAGGGAAATAGAAGAGCACTTCAAAGCAGATGCATGGAATAAAACCGGTGAAGAAACCAATATCGGGCTGAAGAATGTTTATGTAAGATTGAAGCTTTACTATGACCATAAGGCCACTCTTCTGCTTATGAATCATGAAGCTGGAGGCTTTATGGTCACCATGAGGCTGCCATTACGAATGGAGGGTGAGGCAAATGAAAGCAATCATCATTGACGACGAAAAGCATGTTCGTGAAGGGTTACTTTTGTTGGCGGAATGGGATAAGCATGGCATTCACACCATCCTCGAGGCGGAAGATGGAGACGAAGCCATCGAATTGATCAAAAAGCACAGGCCAGAGATCATCTTCACGGATATGCGGATGCCGAAGAGGGACGGCATCAGCCTGTTAAAGTGGCTTCATGCCTCTGATCTGACAAGCAAGACCATCGTCGTGAGCGGGTACGATGACTTTGAATATATGAGAAACGCAATCCACTATAAGAGCTTCGATTACATTCTGAAACCGATTGAACCGGATGTACTGAATGACACGTTGAATAAAGCGGTGAAGGAATGGGAGGAGCAGGCACGCTCAAGAAAATCTCAAGTAGAGGAAAGCCGGGTCATGAATGAGGTGAAGCCCCTTTACTGGGATCGATTCTTCTCAAACCTCTGTTCGAAAGAGGGCATTACAAAAGAGATGGCAGAAAAAGTTGAAAAAGAGTTCGGTGTGTCCATCGAGAAGTTGCATAAGACTGTGGCACTCCTGCCGATCAAGCCGATCGTAATGAAGTCCTTTCAAGGAGACCGGGATCTTGCCTTTTTTACCATCATCAATATTTGCAATGAGCTTTTACGAAAGCAGAACGATGGGGTTTGTTTCCGGAATAGCAACAAAGAAGAAGAACTTGTTATTCTCTTCTGGAATCATAAGCATGTAACGTATTTATTAGAGGAAATCCACTCATTGATCTATCAATATGGAAGGGTTTCCCCGGTCACGGCTCTAGGTAGGAAGTCGAGAAAGGTGAAGGAAGCTTATGAATCTGCTCTTGAAGTGTACTCCAGGCATCCTCTGCTTGCCCAAAAGAAGTTTGTCACCCACCTGGATGTGGAGACAGGGTCCCATCTCCATTTATTGGATCACTCCAATGAATTGAAGTGGGCGATTCTTTCGGGAAGCAGGGAACAGGTCCAGTCCCAGCTGGAAGGGATCTTTTCTAAATTAGAAAACAGTCATATTCTATCCCTGGACCAGATTCAGGTGTGGGAGGACCAGTTTGAGATCCTGCGGAATAATTGGTTGAAAGAATACGAGATCAGGAGTCAAGAAGCTTTTTACCGGGGCAGGGATTATTGGAGGGAGGACGGCTCCTTTTCCTTCAGGAAATTTAAAGAGGAAAAGACGAAAGAGTTTATCGAACTCATTCAGACGCTGACACAGGCTAAATATCAAAAGGAAAAAAACAATATGCAGTATATTGAGGAATATCTGCAGCAGCATTACCAGGAAGATATCAATCTTCAAGATATTGCCGACAGGTTCTACTTAAGCAGGGAATACATTTCCCGTAAGTTTAAGCAGGATTACGGGGCAACCATCACAGATTATGTCACGAATATCCGGATGGAAAAGGCAAAGAAGCTCCTTGAGAATCCTTACTTGAAGATTTACGAAGTGGCCTATGGTGTAGGGTATGGAAATGAAAAATATTTCAGTAAAGTGTTCAAAAAACATGCAGGCCTCACACCAAATGAATACCGGCATGCACAAACTTAACTTGGGGGTTTTACAATGATAAATGTAACAGTATGGAATGAAAATCGTCATGAACAAAAGAATCCGAAAGTGAAAGAAGTGTACCCTGAAGGAATTCATGGTGCCATTGCCTCTTTCCTCGGAGAAGCGTCCTATAACGTGAAAACCGCTACATTGGATGAAGGGGATCACGGGTTAACGGAAGATGTACTGGAAGGTACGGATGTATTGGTCTGGTGGGGACACATCGCCCATGAGGAAGTGAAGGATGAAGTGGTGGAACGGGTGAAACAGCGGGTTCTTGACGGAATGGGCTTGATCGTCCTTCATTCAGGTCATTTCTCTAAAATATTCAAAACCTTGATGGGGACCTCTTGTGACCTTAAGTGGCGTGAAGCCGATGAGAAGGAACGAATCTGGATCGTGGACCCGAGCCATCCGATCACAGCCGGTATAGGGGAATATTTCGAGCTTGAAAAAGAAGAAATGTATGGGGAGCATTTTGACATCCCGGCTCCTGATCAGCTTGTGATGGTAAGCTGGTTCGAGGGTGGAGAAGTGTTCAGAAGCGGGTGTACGTATCAGCGTGGGAACGGAAAAGTATTTTACTTCCGTCCGGGACATGAAACCTATCCAACATATTACAATGAAAATGTCCAAAAGGTCATCGTCAATGCAGTGAAATGGGCTGCACCGGTGGATCATGCAAGACCTGTATATGGTAATGCAAAACCGCTCGAAGAAATCAAAGGAACAAACTGATAATAGAGGAGGAAAAATCATGAATACATTAAAAATCGGGGTCATCGGATGTGGGAGCATCGCTCAGCACCGTCACATTCCGGAATATGCAAATAATAAAAACGTTGAAGTGGTCGCGGTGTGTGACATCGTCGAAGAACGGGCATGGAAAATCGCCGATGCAGTCGGAGCGAAAGCCTATACCAATTATAAAGAACTGCTGGCCAACGCTGATGTGGAAGCAGTGAGCGTATGTACACCGAACTACCTGCATGCACCGATTTCCATCGATGCCCTGAACGCAGGAAAGCATGTACTATGTGAAAAGCCGATGGCGACTTCAAGTGAAGAAGCAGAAAGTATGATTGATGCATCCGTAAAAAGCGGAAAAAAGCTGATGATCGCTCACAACCAGCGTTTTGTCCCTTCGCATCAAAAAGCGAAGCAGCTGATTGAAAACGGTGAAGTGGGCAAAATCTACAGCTTCCGTTCGGCATTCGGCCACGGTGGTCCTGAAGGCTGGAGTGCTGATGGCAAGGATAGCTGGTTCTTCAAAAAGGATGAGGCGTTCATCGGTGCCATGGGAGACCTTGGTGTTCATAAAACAGATCTTCTTCGTTACATCTTAGGGGAAGAATTTACCGAAGTCGGCGCCTTTGTGGAAACAAGTGCAAAGGAAAATGCCGATGTGGATGATACGGCAGTATGCGTATTGAAAACGGAAAGCGGTACAATCGGCACCCTTGCAGCAAGCTGGTCTTATGTGTCCAAAGAAGACAACTCGACAATCATATATGGTGAGAAAGCGATTCTCCGTTTAGAAGATGATCCGGTAAACTCCCTTGTCGTGCAATATGTAACGGGGGAAATAGTGAAGTATGAGCTTGGCGGCATCCAAACGAATGACGAGGGAGGACAGTCGAATTCCCGCGTGATCGATCAATTTGTACACTGCATCCTTCATGATGCAGAGCCTCCCGTACCGGGTGAAGAAGGAAAGAAATCACTTGGGGTTGTTTTGGCTGCTCTTGAATCAAGTGAAACAAAACAAATTGTAAAGCTATAAAGGGGTATGCGAGCAATGACCAAACTTCGGATGGGAGTGATCGGCGTCGGGGGGATCGCCCAGACGCGTCACATCCCTACTTTTATTAAACTATCAGATTCTGTAACGATTGAAGCGATCAGTGATATCAATCCCGTCACGGCCCAGACCGTGGCAGAAACCTTTCCCATTCCGAACGTCTTCAGTGATTATCGCGACATGTTCGGGCATGTGGATGCCGTAACGATTTGTACTCCGAATAAATTTCATGCGGAAATCACGATTGCCGCCCTCAAAGCGGGTCTTCACGTGTTTTGTGAGAAACCGATGGCCATGACTCCTGATGAATGTGAAAGAATGATCGATGCCGCCGAAGAATCAGGGAAGGTTCTGGCAATCGCTTATCATTATCGTTTTATGAAGGACTCCCGTGCGGCGAAGCGAGTGATCATGGAAGATGAAATCGGAGAACCGATGGTCGCCAGGGCAAGAGCGATCCGCCGCCGCAAAGTACCGGGCTGGGGAGTGTTTACCAATAAGGAGCTTCAAGGCGGCGGCAGCCTGATCGATTACGGATGTCACTTCCTCGATTTATCCCTATGGCTTCTCGGAAATCCGGCACCTGTTGAGGTGACGGGGACGACCTATAACAAACTTAGTAGAATGCCCGATCAAGTGAATCAATGGGGGGATTTCGATAAAGAGAGCTTTGAAGTCGATGACCACGTGACCGCTTATATCAGATTCGATAACGGTGCATCCATGCTTTTTGAGACGTCCTGGTCTGCAAACGTGAAGAGTGACGAAGAAAGCATGAGCATCTCAGGGGTAACGGGAGGAATCGATTTATTCCCGTTCCAAATGAACCAGATGAAGCACGGCATGCTTCTGAATAGTGATGCGGATTGGGTTCCCGGTGAAGATGATCCGAGTCTTCCCCAGGCAAGGAACTTTATCAACAGCTGTCTCGGTTTAGAAGAATTGGTTGTAAAACCACAGGAAGCCATGCAGGTGTCCCAAATCATAGATGCCATTTATAAAAGCAGTGAAACCGGACAAAGTATCCGGTTGAAATAGGAGGAAGCGTATATGAAACTAGGTGTATTTACAGTACTATTCTCACAAAAGAATTTGGAAGAAATGCTCGATTATGTAAAAGAAGCGGGACTTCACGCAGTGGAAATCGGCACGGGTGGATATCCCGGGAATGCCCACTGTGACCTGGACGCCCTTTTAGAAAGCGAAGAAAAGAGAAACGAGTACTTAGAGAAGGTAACGTCACGGGGACTCCAGATCAGTGCGTTCAGTTGTCACGGAAATCCGATTTCACCTGATGCTTCCTTTGCTGAAGAATCCCATGTTGCCCTACAGAAAACGATCAAACTTGCCGGGTTGATGAATGTACCTGTTGTGAACTGTTTCTCCGGAACAGCAGGGGATCATGAAGGAGCCAAGCATCCGAACTGGCCGGTCTCACCTTGGCCGAATGAATACGGGGATATCCTGAAATGGCAGTGGGAAGAAAAGTTGATTCCGTATTGGAAAGAGATAGGGAAGCTTGCAGAGGATCATAATGTGAAAATCGGTCTCGAGCTCCACGGGGGGTTCCTTGTACATACACCGTACACGTTATTGAAGCTTCGTGAAGAAACATGCGAGGCGATCGGTGCCAATCTGGACCCTAGTCATCTTTGGTGGCAGGGGATTGACCCGGTTGCAGCGATTAAGATCCTTGGTAAAGAAAATGCGATCCACCATTTTCATGCGAAGGATACGTATATCGACCAGGATAACGTCAACATGTACGGTCTGATGGATATGCAGCCATACGGCAGCATCCAGACAAGAGCGTGGTCCTTCCGTTCGGTGGGCTGTGGACACAGCTTGCAGGAATGGTCGGATATGATGAGTGCCCTGCGTACATTCGGATATGATTATGTCGTCAGCATCGAGCATGAAGATCCGATCATGTCGATTGAAGAAGGATTCGGCCGTGCCGTGAAGAATCTAAAGTCGATTTTGATTGAAGAGCAGCCGTCGGATATGTGGTGGGTGTAAGTTTTATGAGAAGGGGAGTCCATTGGGCTCTCTTTTTTGAGTGGGAATTTTTTGGGTGGATTCAACCATCTGCTACTGTTTGAATATCAAGATTCATGAAAAGGCAGGAGGAGCTGCTACAATTTTCAAAATCTTATTTAAATACATCGGATACGATCCTTCGTCATCTTTTAAAATAGATCCTCTATCCTTTAAAGAAGCAAAAGTAAAAAAATTAGCGGAGTTTTTCCGGTTACATTCAGAATGGAACTTGTTTTGGGGCAAATAAGGGGAGATTTTCCGGTTGTGAAAGAAAAATCACCCATTTTGGTATTCGTTTGAGTAAATAGGCGGAATTTTTCCTTCTATTTAGCGGCTCTGTTGTTCGACCTGATCTCCCAACCGATAAGTGAAGCCCCTCTTGAACGCAAAGGTTGTTTATTGATCAGCTATAGCAATCAAAAAAATTGGTCATCAAAAATGCATTGCAAATGACGGAAGTTTTGCCACTCTTTTTAAAATGTACATTTCTTATTGTCTATCATCCTAATCATGTAAATTGATTCGTCATAGTTTATGGGATTTTGCAGAAGCCTTGAAGACGTATAGTCATTCATACGTCTTCAAGGCTTTTAAAAAAATGCACTGAAAACGGAATCCATCATAAAAAGGTTTCCTGCTCCGAATTATCCACCAACCACTTCATAGGACCCTTCCCCACCATGGATCCCGATGAACATTTCCATCAATGATTTCGTCAGTTTTCCGCTTTCTTCTTTAGAAAGGGAAGGCTTAAGGAAGATGATTTGAACGGCATCTTTGGTTTCCTCGCCAACAGGGGCACGGGCCGAATCGACGAATGGACTTCCGAAAGGTCCGTCCCCGTCACAGGCGACGATGAGGTTATCCAGGGAGTTTTCCCGGCCGTTTAGCCCTGTGTAGGTTTGTCCGGTTCCCCCCACTTTTAATTCGATCTGTTTCCCCTTGAGCTCTGCACAGTCGTAGATGCCGATTGGCACTTCGTATTGAAGGGAGAAGAAGTTATTGAGATCGATGGCAGAATTAATGGTAGTCAGATAGTTTTGTTTTTTGACACGGCGGAAAAGGGCCTCGGCTGAATGACGGTAACGGTTCGGATCTTTTCCTGTACTCTTGAAGATTTCCCTCCATGCGGCAATCCCTTCAAGTTCGGTCACGCTCTTATCATGAAGGTCAAAGAAGATCGATTCCTGAAACAGCTGAAGTCTGCCTTTCAGCATTTGAGGAGAAGAACCGACTTCGATATGATGATATTGAATGAATCCGACTTTGAAATCGGGGATTTTACTCGTAATGGATGAATCAATTGTGATTTCCACTTATTTTCCCTCCACATTTGTTTTAAAATAGTTTATCATAATACTCACTGCCATTTCACAAATGCTTAGTTAAAAAAATTCAGAAAGGAGGTAAGGTCTATGGATATGGATCAATTAAAACAGGATATCATTCGGTACAGTAAGGAGATTGGAATAGATAAGATTGGCTTCACCACTGCCGATACGTTCTCTGAAATGAAGAACCGGCTCCTTCGTCAGGAGATGCTCGGGTATCAATCCGGGTTTGAGGAAAAGGATATTGAGAAGCGGGTGGATCCTTCCTTGATATTTGGTCAACCGAAGTCAATCATCGCCATTGCCCTTGCCTATCCTTCTAAAATGAAGAATGCCCCCCAGAGCAAGCGGGGAGAAAGACGGGGGATTTTCTGCAGGGCATCATGGGGGACGGATTATCACCATGTGCTCAGAGATCGTCTTTCAAAGCTTGAGGAGTATATTGTTTCCAGAGTCCCACAGGCACGTTTCAAATCCATGGTGGATACGGGGGAACTCGTGGACCGGGCCGTGGCGGAACGTGCAGGGATTGGCTGGAGCGGAAAGAACTGTTCGATTATTACACCTGAATTCGGCTCTTATGTGTATTTGGGGGAAATGGTGACAAATCTGCCATTTGCACCGGATACACCGATGGAAGACCAGTGCGGGACGTGTAATAAATGCGTAGACGTATGCCCAACGGGTGCCCTCATTGAAGGAGGGCAGCTGGATTCCCGGAAATGCATTGCCTTTTTAACCCAAACAAAGGGCTTTCTTGCTGATGAGTACCGGGTGAAGCTTGGCAACCGCCTGTACGGATGTGATACCTGTCAAACCGTTTGTCCTGAGAATAAGGGAATGGACTTTCATTTTCATGAAGAGATGGAGCCTGACCCGGAAATCGCAAAGCCGCTGTTGAAGCCGTTATTAACCATCAGTAACCGTGAGTTCAAAGAAAAATACGGTCATGTATCGGGTTCCTGGAGAGGAAAGAAGCCCATTCAGCGAAACGCCATCATTGCTCTTGCTCACTTTAAAGATGTTACGGCAGTAGATGACCTGATCCACGTCATGGAAAATGATGTGAGGCCCGTCATGAGGGGAACCGCAGCATGGGCCCTGGGGAAAATCGGTGGGGAATCAACTGAAAAAGCACTCCTCATACAGCAAGCGGCTGAAACGGATGAAGAAGTCTTAGAAGAAATACAAAAGGGTCTTAACTTAATACGCCAGAAAGGATAAACTCATCATTTCCCTTGAGTTTATCCTTTTTTGTTTTGAACGGTATGAGTGGAGCATAACAATTAGTGAGGAGGGAAGACGATGATCCGAAAGCTGTTAATGGAAAAAGTCCAGCATGTAATCGAAGAATATACTTCTCGCAGTCAAACAGATTACGAAAGTGACAAAGTGAGAAGGAAAAAAGTATCTTGTCAGGGGCGCCACGCAGAGATTGTGAAGGTGGATGCAACCGGAAAGGTCCTCCGTGTTACACAAGAAAGCAATGAGACTCAGACCATTTTATATGATGTTCATTATAAATATCTCATCAAACAGGGGGCCCTGCTCTATTTGGAAGAGGAGGTGGAGAATCGAAGGGCGGTCTTTTACAATGATAAAATGTATGAAGATGGAGAAACCCAGATTCATCGTGAAGAGAGTGTGAGAGAAGAGGAGAACGTCACTCATGACGAAGAAGAAAGAGTGACGTACCGGTATGACCGACTCAGTGCCGTTCAATATGCAGAACGGTGGTGGAACAGCTATAACCCGGCATTCAAGAAATTCGAGAATGATTGCACGAACTATATTTCGCAATGCCTTCATGCAGGAGATGCTCCGATGCGTGGATATCCCACCAAGGGGAAGGGGTGGTGGATGCGGAATCAGAACTGGAGTTACAGCTGGACGGTGGCGAATTCCTTGAGGTGGTATATCCCTAATTCGACGATCGGTCTTCGCGGGAGGCTTGTGGATGATCCGAAAGAATTAAAGCTTGGGGATGTGATCTGCTACGATTTTGAAGGGGACGGACGTTTTGATCATACGACCATTGTCACTGGGAAGGATGCCGGGGGGGAGCCCCTCGTGAATGCCCATACATTCAATAGCAGGATGAGATATTGGAAATACGAAGATTCCACTGCCTATACACCTAATATGAAATATCGTTTTTTTACGATCGTAGATGACCGTTAAGTCTTGTTCTGTGGGGTAGAAATGGTATAATGTCACTTAGAGTTTTATGAATGAGGTGACATTGACATGGGAGTACATGTTGTATTATATCAACCAGAAATCCCTGCTAACACAGGGAATATTGCAAGAACGTGTGCAGCGACAGACACAACCCTGCACTTGATACGACCACTTGGGTTCTCGACGGACGATAAAATGTTAAAGCGCGCCGGCCTTGATTACTGGCAGTTTGTAAACATTGTCTACTATGACTCCATCGAGGAGTTCTTTGAGAGAAACGACGGCGGTGAATTTTTCTATTTAACAAAGTACGGGAAAATCCCTCACACGAACTTTGATTACAGTGTGGAAGACAAAGAATATTTCTTTATTTTCGGCAGGGAAACTTCTGGCCTTCCTGATGACATCATCCAGAATAATCTGGACCGGGCACTCCGCATCCCTATGAATGAAAACGTCCGATCTTTAAACCTTTCCAACACAGCGGCGATACTCATCTATGAAGCATTAAGACAGCGGAATTATCCTGGTCTGTTATAAAAAGCAGGAATGAAAATCAAATGATTTTCATTCCTTTTTTTATTTAGCTTATACTAAGAGGATAATGAGAAAGGGAGAGAATGCATAATGAATGAAACCATCGAAACCATCCTGAAACATCGATCCATTCGTGAATTTAAAAATGAATCACTGACCGAGGAAGAGATCCGTACGATTGTCTCCAGTGCACAAGCTGCGAGTACATCGAGTTATATACAGGCGTATTCGATCATTGGCGTGAAGGATCCCGTGAAAAAGAAAAAGCTTGCTGAGCTTGCCGGGAATCAACGTTATGTCGAAGCAAACGGTCATTTCTTCGTATTCTGTGCTGATTTATACCGCCATGAAAAAATCGGTGATTGGGAAGAAGCTGACGTGATTCCTTCTTTGGAAAGCACGGAAAAATTCATGGTGGCCCTCATTGACGCTTCCCTGGCGGCCCAGAATGCAGCCATCGCTGCTGAATCAATGGGACTTGGGATCTGCTATATCGGGGGGATCAGAAATGATCTGGAATCAGTGAGTGAACTGCTGGGATTGCCGGACCGGGTCATCCCTTTATTTGGACTCGCAGTCGGTATCCCTGAAAACCATTCGGATGTTAAGCCGAGGCTGCCGATGGAATCAGTTTATCATGAGGATTCATACAATGGTGATGAGACGTCCATAAGGGAAGGGCTCGACCGTTATGATGAAACCATTTCTGCTTATTATCATGCCCGGACCGCGGGGAAACGATCGGATCGCTGGACCGCGCAAATGGCGAAGATGCTGTCTGGTAAGAAGCGGATGTATATGAAGGAGTTTGTGGAGAAGAAAGGATTTAATAAAAGATAAGAAGTTCAATCGGGGAAATAAAAAAGAACTGGCCATGTGGTCAGTTCTTTTTTTGCTTTTGGTATCATCCAGCAGTCCCTCGAGGTCATAAGACAAACCAACCAAAAAGGCAAAAGGCGCCTTTCCGGTTGGTTCGTCTTATGCTTGTCGCCTCTGGGCGAGTCGCCTGCGCTTTAGTTTGAGCCCGGTTTATCGTTATATCCAGCAGTGAAAATCGCTACTAAGAATACTAGAGATACACCTACGATCATGACAGTACCCATGTTTTGCAACCTCCCAGTTAACATATTTCACAGTCTGTCCTTAGTATAGCCTATTTTTAAATCGATGTGAACGAAAGTTGGATTTTTTTTCTGTTTTGTGAAAGTTTGAAGGACGGGAGAGAAAGCGTTTCATATTAATGCCCTATTCCAATAAATGAAGTGAATATCGACCGTTTGTCTTTAATTAAAATATCTTATTAACATGTTCGGGTGAACAAGCGCATAGAGTATATTAATCGTCTCTCATTAAGCGACAGGGGGAGGTCCTTATGGATATTTTAAAAAGAATTGAACATTACCGAGAAGAAGAAGAGAAACTGAAATGGGAAGGGACGTTTGCTCAGTATTTAGACCTGCTGAAAGAGAAGCCTTGGATCGGGCAGTCTGCTCATTCAAGAGTCTTTAATATGATTAAAGATGCCGGAGTCGAGGAGGTCGAGGGGAAACGGAAGTATAAATTCTTCAGCAATCAATTATTTGGCTTAGAAGAGGCGCTGGAAAGACTCGTTGAAGAATACTTTCATCCTGCTGCGAAACGATTAGACGTGAGAAAAAGGATCTTATTATTGATGGGTCCTGTAAGTGGAGGGAAATCGACACTCGTTTCCATGCTGAAACGGGGACTCGAGCAGTATTCACGGTCTGAAAGAGGAGGAGTGTTCTCCATTAAAGGCTGTCCGATGCATGAAGACCCGCTGCATTTGATCCCTCAGCATTTACGTGAAGATTTCTATGAAGAATATGGCATCCGAATAGAAGGAAATCTCTCTCCGTTGAATACAATGCGTTTGGAGAAAGAATATCATGGCCGCATTGAAGACGTCCAAGTGGAAAGAGTCTTCTTCTCAGAAGATAAACGTGTTGGAATTGGTACATTCAGTCCATCTGATCCAAAGTCACAGGATATCGCCGATTTAACAGGAAGCATCGACTTCTCGACAATTGCTGAATTTGGTTCAGAATCGGATCCACGTGCGTACCGGTTTGATGGGGAGTTAAATAAAGCAAACCGTGGTTTGATGGAATTTCAGGAAATGCTTAAATGTGATGAAAAGTTCTTATGGCACTTATTATCCCTTACCCAGGAAGGGAACTTCAAAGCAGGACGGTTTGCCCTGATTTCAGCCGACGAGCTGATTGTGGCTCACACGAATGAAACCGAGTACCGCTCCTTCATTGCGAATAAAAAGAATGAAGCCTTACATTCACGTATCATCGTCATGCCGGTTCCGTATAACTTGAAGGTCACCCAGGAAGAGAAAATCTATGAAAAGATGATCAACGAAAGTGATGTTTCGAACGTCCATGTGGCTCCTCATACATTAAGGGTGGCAGCGATGTTCACGATCCTGACCAGGATGAAGGAACCGAAACGCGGTGACATCGATTTAATCAAAAAGATGCGCCTGTATGATGGAGAAAATGTAGAAGGTTTTAATTCTGCCGATGTGGATGAAATGAAGAAGGAATACCAGGATGAAGGAATGAGCGGTATCGATCCGCGTTATGTGATCAACCGTATCTCGTCAACCATTATTCGAAAAGAAGTACCAACCATTAACGCGTTAGATGTTCTCAGAGCTTTGAAGGAAGGGCTGGATCAACATCCATCGATTACCAATGAACTTAGGGAAAAATATTTAAACTTTATCTCCCTTGCCCGGAAAGAGTATGATGATATTGCGAAGAAAGAAGTCCAGAAAGCCTTTGTGTACTCGTATGAAGAGTCTGCGAAAACACTTATGGATAACTACCTTGATAATGTTGAAGCCTATTGTAACAAAGCAAAGCTTCATGACCCGTTAACGGGGGAAGAAATCAATCCGGATGAAAAGCTGATGCGTTCCATCGAGGAGCAGATCGGAATTTCTGAAAATGCGAAAAAGGCATTCCGTGAAGAAATCCTGATCCGTATCTCTGCCTATGCCCGTAAAGGGAAGCGATTCGACTATAATTCACATGACCGTCTGCGTGAAGCCATTCAGAAGAAGCTATTCGCTGACTTGAAGGATGTTGTAAAGATTACGACATCATCCAAAACGCCAGACGAACAGCAGCTGAAGAAAGTCAACGAAGTGGTTGCCCGCCTCATCGATGAACATGGCTACAACTCAACATCCGCCAACGAATTACTGCGATATGTGGGCAGCCTGTTAAACCGTTAATAGAAGTGCGATCGGGAGGTGCTGTGCATCTCCCGATTTTTTCAGGGTTGTTTAAATCTCTCATCTAAAGGGAAAAGTAGTATCCAAGAGGTGAAGAGATATGAGTAAAAGCAAACACGAATTAGATAAAAATTATGAACCTGAAAACGGTTCAATGGCACATGATATGGAAGAGATGGAGCAGTTGGGGAAGCAGATGGATAAGCTCAGAACGAATGAAGAATTGAAAGAGGATAAGAAGCAGCCCGATCCCGTTCAATATAAAGAGAGAGACAAGGAATAGTTGACAGAAAACTCTGAATACCATAATCTATAGATAGAGAGCCGGACCCATATCGAATGAAGGTGGGTTGATAGGATGTCTTTTATACCTAAACCTCGGGAAGAAGCGGAACCTCTTAACGGAAGCATGGCCTCCAATATGGAGGAAGTCATTAAACTGGGAAAGCAAATGGAGAAGTTACGTTCCAGTGGCGAATTAAAGTTGCACAATCGAGTTTCAGACCCGGCTCAATATGAAGAGGATGCTTAATCAGGTGATCGTGCCTGATTATTTTTTTTGGAATCCGGTCAATCCGGGACAGGCATTACAACCTGTCAGAAAAATAGGCTCGTCCAAATAGAAAAGAACGGTTAATTGTCGAAATTATTTGTAAATTTATCAATACTTCTGCATAGGATAGAGTAATCCCCGTTTCACTTCATGGGATACGTGCAGTTTAGACAGTCAACATAGTGTATGCAGGAAAATGAAAAAATGTGAAAAAAATTAAGGAGGGGAATAATTTGAGTCAAATGGATAATCATCAGTTTGTCATTTCCAAGGAAGATTGGGCCCTCCACCGCAAAGGTCACGATGATCAGCAGAGACATCAAGAAAAAGTACAGGATGCCATCCGCAATAATTTACCAGACTTGATCACAGAAGAAAACATTGTCATGTCCAATGGTCGAGACGTCGTCAAAATCCCGATTCGTTCGTTAGATGAATATAAAATCCGTTACAACTATGATAAAAATAAACACGTCGGGCAGGGAGACGGTGAGAGCCAGGTAGGGGACGTCATTGCAAGGGACGGATCGCAACAGCAGCAGGGTCCAGGAAAAGGTCAAGGGGCCGGAGACAAAGCCGGTGAAGATTATTATGAAGCAGAAGTGTCAATGCTTGAAATCGAAGAAGCCTTATTCAGCCAATTGGAGCTTCCGAACCTGAAGAAGAAAGAGCAGGATGTTCAAACCGTCGAGCATATTGAATTCAATGATATCCGTAAAACCGGCCTAATGGGGAATATAGATAAGAAGAAAACGATGATGTCTGCCTTCAAACGAAATGCCATGAAAGGAGCACCAAGTTTTCATCCGATTTTCACTGAGGATCTGAAGTTCAGAACATGGAATGAAGTATTAAAGCCAGAATCAAAAGCCGTCGTATTGGCGATGATGGATACGAGTGGCAGTATGGGGGTTTGGGAGAAGTATATGGCAAGAAGCTTCTTCTTCTGGATGACCCGATTCTTGCGCACAAAATATGAAACCGTGGAAATCGAATTCATCGCTCATCATACAGAAGCCAAGGTGGTGTCAGAAGAGCACTTCTTCTCGAAAGGGGAAAGCGGGGGAACGATCTGCTCATCAGCTTATCGAAAAGCCCTGGAGCTCATCGATGGAAAGTATTCTCCAAGCCGTTACAATATTTATCCTTTCCATTTCTCCGACGGGGATAACCTGACGAGTGATAATGTGCGGTGCGTCAAGCTTGTCGAAGAATTGATGAAAGTGTCCAGCATGTTCGGATATGGGGAAGTGAATCAGTATAATCGTCATTCCACGTTAATGTCAGCCTATAAAAATATTAAAAACGACGATTTCCGCTATTACATCCTTAAGCAAAAAGCCGATGTATTCCATGCCATGAAGAGTTTCTTCCACAATGAGCAGGAAAAGGCATTCGCGTGAGAAAAACCAGCCGACGAGGCTGGTTTTTCAATGTCATCTATTTATCTCGTTACATATGAAATCATTAGGTTATTCTGTATCTAAAGTGCTAGAATATAGAAAGGCACTTTAAAAACATTCTATAAACGGTGAGGGTTGTCATGACAAGTGAAAGTCAAGAAATTAAGCAGCTAAAGCAGGAAGTTAATGAATTGAAAGAACAGCTGGTTCAATCAGAGCAGCTCATCATGGAGATTTCAGCACCGATTATTCCATCCATCATCCCTGAAACCATCCTGATCCCCATTACGGGAAGGCTGAGTTCGGAACGCTTTGAAAGGATCATTACAAAGATATTGGACGTTTCTTATGGAGAAGACATTAACACCATCATTGTCGATTTCTCAGCGATATCAGAGAAGGAAATCGGTGAAATTGATATTTTCGGTGCGTATATTGATAACATGGCAAAGGCCATCGGGTTAATGGGAATCGAAACTCTTTTTGTCGGATTCACTCCTTCTCTCACTCAAATCATGATCAATTCAGGAGTGAGGGAGCTTCAAGGGATCAAAACCTTCCTGACATTCCGGACAGCACTGCAATATTTGATGAGGGAAAAAGACATGGAATTCCAAAAAGCCAACCAATAAGGTTGGCTTTTGGACTGGGGGACATCAAGTCAGGTTACTCTTTGGTGAGACAACCTCCACGCCATCTCGTTTCCCGACAATCATCAGGGTTGTCAAGTTAATGAAAAGACCTGTTTCCACGACACCTAATAATCGTTTTAATCGGGAGTGAAGGGAGGCAGGGTCAGCAATGCCCGTGAAATGACAATCCACGATATAGTTACCGTTATCGGATATAAATCGTTCATCGTTTCTTTTTCTTAGAACCGGGGTACAACCCAATTCAGCGAGTGATTGGCACGTCACTTCCCATCCGAAGGGAATGATCTCAACAGGGAGTGGAAAGGAGCCAAGCTTTGAAACCAATTTGGACTCGTCCACGACAATGATGAACTTGTGGGTGAACGTATCAATAAACTTCTCCCTTACCAATGCTCCGCCTCCCCCTTTGATTAAGTTGAACATGGCATCCACTTCATCGGCGCCATCAATCGAAATGTCCAACATGTTCACTTCAGCGAAGGTGGTCAATGGAATACCCGCCTTTTTTGCCAGGCGTTCTGTGTCCACTGAAGAGGGGATTGCCTTGATCTGTAATCCTTGAGAGACAAGGTCCCCCAATTTTTGAATCGTCCAATAAACGGTTGAGCCGGTACCTAATCCGACCGTCATTCCGTCTTTTATATATTCGGTTGCTTTTTCACCGGCCAACTTCTTTTCCAGGCTATCCACTGCATTGCCCCTTTCCAACGTAATTGTCGTTTTACTTAGCATTCTATACTAGAATAAACATGAATGAAAGAAGGAGAGATCATATGATTAGATTCGGAATCATCGGAACCAACTGGATTACTGATCGTTTTATTCAAGCGGCAGGAGAAGTGGACTGTTTCCAATTAGGGGCGGTTTATTCAAGGACGGAAGAGAGGGCAAGATCATATGCTCTGACCCATGGGATCCCCCGTTATTTTACCGATATAGATGAGATGGCAGATAAAGATCATATCGATGCCGTGTACATAGCCAGCCCAAATTCCTTTCACTGCAGTCAGGCCATCTCTTTTTTAAGGAAAGGCATTCACGTATTATGTGAGAAGCCGTTAGCTTCGAATGAAAGGGAAGTTCAAGAGATGATTGCTGCTGCAAAGGAAAACGGTGCCATACTCATGGAAGCGGTCAGGACCACATTCCTGCCCAACTTTCAGCTGCTTAAAGAGAAGCTGCACACCATCGGGACCATTCGGAAAGTCAATGTCAGCTGCTGTAAATATTCATCCAGATACGACGCGTATAAAGATGGAACGATCCTGAATGCATTCAATCCCGCATTTTCCAATGGTGCCCTGATGGACTTGGGCGTCTATTGCATTTATCCCATGGCCGTTTTATTCGGCGAGCCGAAGGAAATAAAGGCAACTGGTATCATGCTGGATTCAGGTGTTGATGGTTCTGGTACAGTCATCATGAAATACGAAGAAATGGAAGTGGTGGCCACTTTCTCGAAGATTTCTAATACACTCATTCCGACTGAAATCCAAGGGGAAGCCGGAACCGTTACGATCGATCAAATAGGTGAATTCAGTACACTGACGTTTTATTATCATAATGGGGAAAAATGTGTTTATACTCAAAAAGAGGACTTTCCATACATGTATTACGAAATAAATGAATTTGTTTCAATCATCAAAAATGGAGGGGAATACGAATCTGCCATTAATTCTTACCAGCATTCTTTAATCAGCTCCAGGGTGATGGATAACGCCAGAAAGCAGATCGGATTGGTTTTTCCGGCAGATCGGACTTAACGGTTCAGAAATGATGTCTTACTAAGTAATCATGAAAAGGCGGGTGCAGGTGAATAAGATATTAAAATGGGCAGGGATTGTTTTTCTGGCAGTCATTGTTGTTGGTTTTCTGGGATTTTATATTTGGTCAGAACAAACGTACTCAGCCACGGAGCAGTTGACGAAGACAGTCCATAAGGATGACCCTTTTATAGAAGAAAAAAATGACTGGCTTATTTTTAAAAGTGAAGATTCAAATGGGAAAGGCGTAATACTTTATCCCGGAGCAAAGGTGGAAGTGGAGGCTTATGGGTATATCGGTAAGTCTCTATCTGATAAGGGGTACACCGTCGTCATCCCCAAGATGCCGTTTCATATCGCTTTTCTCGGCATTAATGAAGCTGAAAAGATCATCAGTGAGTTCGATGAAAACCTTGATTGGTATCTGTCCGGTCACTCATTGGGAGGTGTGGCTGCGGCATCGTATACCTATGATCATCAAGATGAGGTGAAAGGTGTCATATTCCTGGCGTCCTATCCGACAAATTCAGCGAATTTCTCCAAGAGTGATATACCGGTCCTTAGCATCTACGCAGAGAATGACGGTCTTACCACAGGGGATGACGTTGAAAAAAGTAAGAAACTGCTGCCGTCTAAAGCGGCCTTCCATAAGATTGACGGAGGCAACCATGCAGGATTCGGAGTTTACGGTCCACAAAAAGGTGACAAGAAAGCGAGTATTTCCGTGTGGGAACAGCAGGATGAAATCATACAGGTGATGGACGATTGGATGAAGGAGAATTAACCTTTTTAGTGCCGCTTGAGTCAAACTCAAGCGGCCTTTTTGATTCCTGAATAAAGGATTATGGACGGAGCAGGTCGTATATGTCATGGTGAAGGGAGGGAGAGAAATGGAATTTATCTATGTATTAAAGTTGATTCCACGCTTGTATCAAGAAGAAAATTGGACGGCCGGGGATGAAGAAATTGTGAAACGTCATTTCGAACGGTTGAAAGAATGGACGGACAATGGGACAGTGATCCTTGCTGGCAGGACATTAAATGAAGAGGAAAAGGCCTTTGGAATCGTAGTGTTTGAAGCAGATGACGAGGAGCAGGCAAAGGCATTCATGAAAGAAGATCCCACTGTGACCGAGGGCATCATGACAGCCGAACTGTTCCCTTATCGTGTGGCTCTTCTAAGAAAAAATTAACATGTCATAGACAAGGAGAGATAGGATGGAAAAGTGGATTCAAGAACTATTTACAGAGGATGTATTAAAGAATGCAGCTTCACGTTTCGGCTGTGACACAAGTCACGCGAAGAAGCTTGGTGATTTCGAAAACTATGTGTATGAGGTGCACAGGGGAGAGATTCCTTATATCCTCCGCCTGACTCACAGTTCCCATCGTTCTAAAGGGGAAGTGGAAGCTGAGTTGCAATGGATCAATTACTTACATAAACATGGGGTGAATGTTTCACTCGTGAACGATTCAGAAGCAGGAAACCTGGTTGAAGTCCTAAAGACGGGGGATACACATTTCTTTGTGTGTTTATTTGACAAAGCTCCGGGAGCTCCTGTGAAAATCAATGACCCTTTATTTGATGATGGGCTATTTCACAAATGGGGAAAACTCACAGGACATATGCACAGGGTAACCAAAGGATACAATATGGATGAACACAGCCGTAAGCGATGGGATTTAGATGACGTGCTGGATTACAGGAAATATTTGACGAGTGATGAAGACAGGGACATCATTAGTAAAGGCAGTCAAAACAAGGAAACGATCAGGGGATTTAAGGAGACAAGGGAATCGTTTGGACTCATCCATTCGGACATTCATTCGGGTAACTTCTTTTATCACGATGGGGATCTCCATGTGTTCGACTTTGATGACAGTACACAATTCTTTTTTGTAAGTGACGTGGCCATCCCGCTATATTATTCGGTGTGGTGGAAGTTCCGGAATGAGACCCTCGAAACCCGCAGTAGGTTCGGGGAGAGATTCCTCATCGCGTTTCTTCAAGGATATTTGACGGAGTGTGACATCGATGACGAATGGGTCAAGCGCATCCCGCATTTCCTGCTTCTAAGGGATCTGACTCTATACACAGTCTTTCATAAAAAGTGGGACCTTGATAATTTATCTGAGGGAGAGCAGTCATTGTTGTCCCAAATCAGGGAGAGATTACAGAAGGATGAACCAATCGCCGACCTTGATTATGAGAAAATCCTTCGTGAAGTCCGAACAAGATGATTTGGGCATTACTAATTGCCGGGGGAATCATCGGGTTATTAGTCAGAGGGATGAGGGTGACCTTCAAAAGTGGATACGGCATGTCGGAAGACTTGTTCGAGCCGCCAGTGTATGTGAAAACGTGCAGTCATTGTCATAAAAAGATTCCAAAGGATTATTCTAAATCCCTATGCCCCCATTGCGGGAAGCTGGTGGAATGATGGAAAGGCTCTGGGAGGAGTGGTCTCCCTGAGCCTTTTTAATTGGGGCGTGAAAGATTTTAATAGAAGCGAAAGTTTGGTATGATGCTAAAGACTGTTTACATAAAATCGAGAGGTGAAGAAATGGATAAAACCATTGGATTTATAGGATGTGGAAATATGGCGCAGGCCATCATGGGAGGGATATTGAAGTCGGGGCTGGTGACACGGGAGTCCGTACGTGCGAGTGCCAGGACTCAAGAAACCCTGGATATGGTCAGCGAGAAATTTGGAGTGAAGACGACAGATGACAATCAGAGTGTTGCGGCTTTTTCAGATATTGTGTTCCTTGCGGTGAAACCGGATCAATACAAGGAACTGATCGAATCGGTCAAAGATTCCTTAAAAAAAGACAGCATCATCATAACGATTGCGGCTGGAATCACGATTGAATGGATGGAAGAGCAGATTTCCCCTTCTGCCAAAATCGTACGGACCATGCCGAATACTCCGAGCCTTGTAGGCGAAGGAATGACCGCATATTGTGTGAACGAAGAAATAACAGAAAGCGATTTGGAATTTGTCCAGGCTATCCTTGAAAGCTTCGGGAAAGCGGAAAAGATCGAGGAAAGCATGATGGATGCGATACCGGCTGTGAGCGGGTCCTCTCCTGCCTATGTATTTATGTTCATCGAAGCACTGGCCGATGGAGCCGTCCTCCAGGGAATCCCAAGGAGTCTTGCCTATCAGCTGGCATCACAGGCTGTGCTTGGGGCTGCGAAGATGGTTCTTGAAACCGGCAATCATCCCGGAGAACTGAAGGATGCCGTATGTTCACCCGGGGGAGCAACGATTGAAGCAGTGGCGGCCTTGGAGAAACACCAGTTCAAGGGGGCTGTATTATCGGCAATGGAAGCCTGCGGGCGGAAATCGAAGTCACTGGGGGAATAAAGATTGGAGAGAAAAAGCTCAATTCCTTCTTACCTGCCTATTTAGTCGAGGGGAAAGTGGGGGTCTGTTGAAGCAATAAGCCTTCTTTCCCCTATAGGTCCGTCCCTCCATAAAAAAACTGCCTCAGTAGTCATCTACTTTGGCAGTTTTTTTAATGTGTCCTGAATTCTACTGTGATGATAGCTGTGACGGCAATCTGGCCTGGCTGAACGGCCGTACTTTCGTCGGCTGCCTTTAAATAGGCGGCGTTCATAAAGGGGACGGCTGCGGGTCGGGATTGTTCGGTAATGGATTTGGGCTGCGGATTAAGCTGCTGATTCGACTGGCGGGATAATGTGAGTGCCTTTTGATATGCCTCTTGATAGGCTAAAGCGAGTGCCTGCTGGTAGGATTCAATGGGATCAGACTGGACAAATTGAATGTTTTCCACACGATTCGCCCCGCTCTTTATAGCATCATCAATCATCTTCCCGACTTTTTCTATCGATTTAACAGTGACCTTGAATACTTGTCGAACTTCATAACCGGTGAACGTTTGTTTTCCATCTTCAAATTGGTACTGTGGAAATACTTGATAGCTGGATGTCTGGATATCCTGTCGGCGCACTCCATTATTTAAAAGGGATTGTACGACACTGTTGGAAAGTTTCTGATTCTCGTTTTGGGCAACTTCAAGCTCCTTATCATTCGTAACAATACCTATCGATAGGATGGCTTGATCCGGATCGACATATAATGTATGTTCCCCGCTCACGGTTATGAGGCCGTTCGATTGATTGGTTCGATAGTACGGATAGGAGTGCATCGCCACACCTACACGCACGTAAACGATTCAATTTTATCCAAGTCGATGCCGAAGTACACCCATGTGAATCCGATCCATCTCCATCCGGCAATGGAACGGCGCCCGACAAACACAGGGTAGAACCAGAAAGCATCTCTTCTTAACCATATATACGTGTAACGGAATAAGCATCTTCTGATGGCACCCGGATCGACTGCAAAGGTGCTCGGTCCACCCTGCGTTCCTTGAAATGCCGTTTTTTGCGGTTGGAAGTTCGGTGGTGGACCGGGTGGTGGTTGGTTTTGTCCGCCCTGCCCGCCTGATGGGGGTGGTGAGCCTGGTGCTCCTTGTCCTCCACCGGGAAAACCGGGAATGCCTGGGAAACCGCCGCCACCGGAACCCTGTCCTCCCCCGGGAAAACCAGGAAATCCGCCACCGGATCCTCCGCCGGGCAAGCCGGGGAATAATTGTCTGTGATCGTACATAGAAGAACCTCCTCATAAAGAATTCTCTTTATCTTATGAGGAGGGGGAGTGGGCGTGCGTGTCTTATCTGCTTCGATATGGTGACGGATCAAGTTTCCAGTGCTGTTTTCATGACGTTTTTCAACGTTTGTGCAGAATGGGAGAACTGTGCCTTCTCTTTTTCATTCAAGGGAAGTTCGACGACTTTTCGGATTCCATCCCGGTTGATGATGGCCGGTACACCGATATACATATCCCGTTCCTTATATTCTCCTTCGAGAAGGGCAGAAACGGTCAGGATGCTGTTTTCATTATTGAAGATGGCTTTTGAAATCCGGGCAAGTCCCATAGCGATTCCATAATACGTTGCCCCTTTTCGTTCGATGATGTGATAGGCTGCGTCCCTTACGTTGACAAAAATGTCATCGAGTTCTTTCTGGACGTTCTCCTGCTCCATATCAATCAGTTCATTCAGCTGACTTGCCCCCACCGTTGTATGGCTCCATACCGGGAACTCCGTATCACCGTGTTCCCCCATGATATAGGCGTGGATATTCCGTGTATCAATATCGAAGTGCTGCCCAACCAAGTAACGAAGTCTTGCCGTATCGAGTATCGTCCCTGAACCGATGACTCTTTCTTTCGGCAATCCGGAGAATTTCCATGTGGCATATGTCAAGATGTCGACAGGGTTCGTCGCCACAAGGAAGATCCCGTTGAAACCACTATCCATGACGGAGTCTACGATGTTTTTGAAGATCTTCACATTCTTCTCTACAAGGTCCAATCTGGTTTCACCAGGCTGCTGGTTTGCCCCGGCTGTGATGACGACCAAATCGGCGTCCTTACAATCACGATAATCCCCGGCTGAAATCTTCATAGGGGAAGCAAAAGCAAGACCGTGATTTAAATCCCGTGCATCTCCGTCGGCTTTCTCCTTATTCAGGTCGATCATCACAAGCTCATGGGCAATTCCTTGATTGAGAAGAGCGAAGGCATAACTTGAACCAACAAATCCTGTACCGATTAAAGCTACTTTGTTTGTGCATTTGATTGTCATACATCATCACCTATTCTTTCAAAATTTGTCCTAGCGATTCATAACATGCATCTCCGCTGATTCGAGGGGATGATAGGATTGATAATGCCTATATTGTGAAGTTATTCACAAATAGATCATAACATGTTTCACACTGATATTCTATTGGTAAGCGCATCATATCATACATATTTGTGAAATTATTCACAAATATGTCAAAGTTATCGGAGAGGGACGGACCTTGATTCCTAGGACCTGGTCCTAGGAATCAAGGCCCGTCCCTCTAAAAGAAGGGTTTTTCATCGGCTTTGATGAATGTATATAGGAAGAGCTTTGTTTATGGAGGTGTGGGTGTATGAATGTGAGAAGTGGGGAGTTGAATGTCCGTCCGTTAGTGGATGGTGATAAGTACACGCTCTCAAGGTGGTTATCGGATCCTGTCGTTCTGGAATATTATGAAGGCAGGGATCGTCCTTTCACGGCCCAGATGGTGGAGGAAAAGTTCTTCTCGGACAGGGGAGTCATGAGTTGTCTTGTTGAATATGAAGGAATTGAAATCGGTTATCTTCAATATTATCAGCTCGATCATGAGACGATGATACGATACGGCTATACGAATCTGGATGAAGTGATTTACGGAACGGATCAATTCATCGGGGAGTCGGATTATTGGAATAAGGGAGTCGGAACACAACTCATCCGTGCTGTGGTGGAGTACTTGCTTCAGAAGGAGGGAGTCCACCGCCTCGTGATGGATCCGATGACTTGGAATACGAGAGCGATCCGATGTTATGAGAAATGCGGATATAGTAAAGCAAGAATATTACAGGAGCATGAGCTTCATGAAGGGGTATACCATGATTCTTGGTTGATGGAGTTCATTCCCGAGTAAATGGAAGATATTAAAGAACCCGATGCATTTAGAGAGTACCCGGTAGTTTTGGATGCACATGATTGCAAGTTACCTGTCTAAATGTCGAAGTACATATCGAATAGTCATGGGCTGTTCAAGCAGAGCAGCCCTATTTATTGGTGTAAAGAGAAGGAGTGAAATAATATGACCGTGACTAAACTATATCTGGTCAGGCATGCCCATTCGGTTTATACCCCGGAAGAGCGAACGAGGCCACTGTCCGAAAAAGGAAGACGGGACGCAGTCTCAGTGACCGAACGGCTGGTGAAGGAAAAAATCGATGTGGTCTGTTCCAGTCCCTATAAAAGAGCCGTGGAAACGGTTGAAGGAATAGCGGGGCATATCAATCAGGAGATCACACTAGTAGAAGAGATGAAAGAACGCACCCTATCCTCAATGCCTGTGGGAAACTTTCAGGAAGCAATAACATCGGTCTGGGCTGATCCGGCCCTTTCATTTGAGGGAGGAGAGTCGAATCTTACCGCTCAAAAGAGGGGCGTTCATGGGATATTTAAAATAATGGAAGAATATAATGGGAAAAACGTGGTCATTGGGACCCACGGCAATATCATGGTCCTGATCATGAATTATTTTGATGAAACGTATGGAGTTGAATTTTGGAGAGAGCTTGAGATGCCGGATATATACTGTTTATCATTCGATGATGCCAATCTAGAGACTGTATCGAGAATATAGTCGCAGCCCAAATAAAAAAGACCGTTCACTGTGAACGGTCTTTCGAGTATCTATTCTAATCAATGAGGCAGAAATGCCAGTTGGTAGAAGAACAGGACAGCAAAGATATACACAAGTGGATGTACCTGCTTCCATTGTCCTTTCACTACTTTAAGTAAGGGATAAGAAATGAATCCCAGTGCAATCCCCGTTGCGATGCTTGATGTTAGTGGCATGCTCAGGATGATTAAAAACGCAGGGAATGCTTCATCCAACTGATCCCATTTGATCTGGGAGATGCTTCCCATCATCAGGCTGCCCACGATGATCAGGGCAGGAGCCGTAATGGCAGAGATCCCTGATACGGAACTGACGAGTGGTCCGAAGAAGGCTGAAGCGATAAACAGGATCGATACGGTCAACGTTGTTAATCCCGTTCTTCCCCCTGCAGAAACCCCCGCCGAAGACTCTATATATGCGGATGTCGGGCTAGTACCGAACATCGCACCGATCGTGGTCGCGATGGAATCGGCCAGCAGTGCCTGGCGGGCTCTCGGAAGGGTGTTTCCTTTCATCAAGCCTGCCTGCTGTGCCACTCCGATCATCGTTCCCGTAGTATCAAAGATGGTGACTAGAAGGAAAGAGAAGACGACCGCATATAATCCATACTGGAAGACGTCAGCAAATGCCGTTACCGGGTTTGCCACCATCAGTCCTTCAGGAAGATGGGGAATGGCCACAAATCCTTCTTTAAAGGATAGATCTCCTGTAAAGTACGCAATCAACCCAGTCACGATCATCCCGATAAACAGGGCACCATGGACATTCAGGACCATGAGGATCAGGGTTACAGCCAATCCGGTCAATGCAAGGAGTGCTGAATGGGAATGAAGATCCCCGAGCTGTACTAAATTTGTAGGATGTGCCTGGATCAATCCTGTCAGACGCAATCCTATAAAGGCAATGAATAAACCGATTCCCGCTGTAATTCCGTGCTTCAAATTTTGAGGAATGGCTTCAATCAATTTTTTTCGTAAAGGTGTCAATGATAGCAGGATGAAGACGATACCTGCTACGAAAACGGCAGAAAATGCAACAATATATGAAATGTCATCATGTGCACCGACCACTGAGTAAGTAAAATATGCATTCAATCCCATACCAGGAGCAATGGCGATCGGGTAATTTGCAAACAATGCCATCCATAATGTACCGGCTACGGCCGAAATGATGGTTGCTAAGAATACCTGATCAAACGGGACACCCGCATCGGATAAGATGATGGGATTCACTACCACTATGTACACCATCGTCAGGAATGTTGTGATCCCGGCAAGTATTTCCGTTTTAGGATCTGTGCCGTGTTCCTTTAATTTAAACATCGTAAAACCTCCAATAAAAACGAACATTAAAAACACACAACTTCTATAATATTCGGTAATAGAACGAATTTCAATAGAAAAGACCGAATTATTTTTAAGAAAATATCTTGAAACCCCTTCCAAACCCCATCCTTTTTCGATAAGATGTTATCAATTATAGAGGAATCAGTTTCTATAATGCCCATGCATTGAACGATTTACCACGCATAGGCTCATATTTCTTTAAGATAGGGGCGGTACTATGTATACTCAACTGAAAAATAAGTCAACTTCTGAACAGATTGAACTTATCACACGATCCTTAATCGCTCTGCAAAGTTATAACGGTACAATCGGCGAAAGTGAGAAAGCTTTATTTATATATAAGTTGATCTCTTCGTTTCCTTATTTTCAGCATCACCCCGATAGAGTCTGGCTCCAGGAAGTCCCTAATGATCCGATTGGAAGGAAGAATGTTTTTGCCATCGTAAAAGGGACGTCCTCTAAAACCGTCGTATTTCATGCCCATTACGATACGGTGGGAACCGATGATTATGGAGCCCTCCAGGATATGGCCCATGACCCGGATTTCCTTCAGAAGTACTTCATGGATTATGAAGGGGAAGAAAAGGTGAAGGAAGATGCACTTTCAGGAAACTGGCTGTTCGGGAGGGGTGCCTTGGATATGCAGAGCGGAATCGCCGTCCATTTAGCGAACCTTTTGTTTCATTCAGGTGAAAAACAGCCGGGTGGGAATTTACTCTTCCTGTTCAATGGGGATGAGGAAAGTGAGCATGCCGGGATGATTGCGGCTTTAAGCGATCTCCACCGCTTGAAAAACGAAGGCATGGACTATTTGGCAGCCATCAACACGGATTTCATTTCCCCTATTTATGACGGTGACTGTAAAAGGTATATATATACCGGAGCGGCGGGAAAGCTTCTGCCAAGTTTCTATATATATGGAAGAGAAGCACATGTCGGAGATGTCCTGACTTCGATCGATCCAACCGTGATCGCTTCCAAGCTCAATCTCGAAATCAATCAGAATCTTGATTATCTAGAAGATATTCCGGGTGAGTTCACACTACCGCCTTCATGTCTCTATTTTAAAGATGATAAGCATACGTATAATGTTCAGACCCCTCTCAGCACGTCTCTATATTTCAACTATTTTGTATACGAAAGGACGGCTCGGGAAGTGCTGTACGATATGAAAAAGGTCGCATTGAAGGTAGTAAGTGAAATAGAAGAGCGAAGCAAAAAGCAGTTTGAACAGTATCGGAGCTATCACGGATTCCCTGAACGGGAATTTTCATGGGAAGTGGAAGTCCTTACATTAAGGGAGTATATATTCTGGTTGAAAGAAAGGGGCATAGATCCGGATCCCGTCATGAAGAAGATCTTTCATGATATGGAAGGGGAGGACAGACGGACGATTGCTTATTCAATGGTGGAAGCACTGCAACATCTTGATCCCGACCGGACACCAAGGGTCATCCTGTTCTTCGCTCCGCCCTTTTTACCACATAATTTTGTGAATGAGGAAAATGAGTACGGCAAAAAGGTGAGGGATGCGCTCGGAAACTGCTTAAATGAAATATCGAATGAGACAGGGGAAGAGTTCGTCATCAAAAGGTTTTTCCCTTATCTCGCAGATGGCAGCTTTCTTTCCCTTCATGAAGAAGATGAAGATATCGACGTGTTCAAGAAGAATCTGCCCCTGATTGATCACCTGTACCCCGTGCCCATCGACTTGATCAGAAAGCTGAACATACCCTCCATTAATATAGGAGTCTACGGGAAGGATGGTCATCAGTGGACCGAGAGAGTATATAAACCTTATACGTTCTCCGTGCTGCCGCAGATCATCAGGCGGGTGACGAAGGACTTATTGGAAATATGATATGGAAGGAATAGAGAGGGTATTTTCCTCTCTATTTTTTATTATTAAATTGTCACAAAACGGTCAATCCCAAAAGATGCATAAAGGGAATAAGTTTACTATAATGTAGTTATTATATTGTGAAATATTTCACTAACTTTTTAACCTTGGAGTTGAGAGTAGCGATGAAAGAGCTTAATCAATTAGCTAAAGAGCAAAGAGCATCTACAATGACACTTTACGGGGCGTCCCTGTTGATGGGGGGGGTCGTTGTTGGACAGGCATATTTGCTCGTAAGCATTGTTAATTCAATATTCATAGAGAAGATCGGGTTCCAGGAGATACTCCCGATGCTAGGGGCTTTGCTTCTCATACTCTTAGGGAGGGCCGCCATTTCATATGTCAATGGCCGGATAGGAATCAGGATGGCAAGAAAGGTGAAGAGGGATCTGAGGAAACGGCTGTTAACGAAATGGGCAAAAAACCCACTTCAGACATCCATTCATGGTCAGTCCGGTCAAAAGGTCAGCACGATGATGGATGCGGTCGATGGGTTGGACGGGTATTACAGTCAGTATATACCTCAAAGGATTCAGACCACCATCGTACCTTTGATCCTGTTGGTCACCATCTTCACGGAGCATGTGTATACAGGTTTGATCATGGTGGTGACGGCTCCATTCATTCCAATATTCATGGCCATCATCGGGGTCATGACCAAGAAGAAATCCGAGAAGCAGATGGACAAGCTGACCGCGTTTTCCGGGAGATTCCTCGATACTCTTCAAGGACTGACTACTTTAAAGTTACTTGGGAGGGGGGCACGGCAGAAAGAGGGAATCAAATCAAGTAGTCTGGACTTTCGGGAAGCGACCATGGACGTATTGAAGACGGCCTTTTTGTCTTCATTGATGCTTGAATTCATTTCCATGCTGAGTATCGGCCTGATCGCCCTGGAGGTGGGGCTGAGATTGGTAGTCTTTGAGAGTATCTCATTCTTTACCGCTTTCTTCGTGCTTGTCCTGGCACCGGAATTCTATCAGTCTTTAAAAGAGCTTGGGCATGCGTTTCATACCGGGCGTGGGAGCATGGGGGCTGCAAAAAAGGTTTTGGAGGAGCTTCATGAAAAAGTTCAGCCGGTCAAATGGGGGGAGAGGGACCTCATATCAAATGGGAATCCTCCTACAATCGAACTGCGTAACCTCGGATTCTCCTATGGTGAAAAAGGATATGCCCTGCAAGGGGTCACCGCCGTCTTTCCATCACGGGGCCAAGTGGCGATCGTCGGTCAGAGTGGTGCGGGGAAGACAACCATCCTTCATCTGCTGGCAGGTCTGCTTGATCCTTCTGAGGGAGATCTTCTCATTAATGGATTCCTAAGAAGAGAATATGTGGAAGATGCCTGGTTTGATCAATTGAGTTACATTTCACAGAATCCGTACTTATTTTCCGGTACGATAGCTGAGAATATTGCAGTTGGGGGAAGAGATGGGGTCACCCGTGAAGAAATTGAATCCGCTGCTGAGAAAGCGGGAATTTCCGAAATGATTTCAGGACTTCAGAAGGGTTATGATACACCGGTCGGGGAAGCGGGGAGAGGCATTTCCGGCGGTGAGAAGCAGCGCATTGCCATTGCAAGGGCGTTTCTCAAAGGTCCGTCCCTCGTCCTGTTTGATGAACCGACAACCGGATTGGATCTTGTTACCGAGCAAATACTGCAGTCTTCGATAGAGGAGTTGGCTAAGTGTGCCACTGTCATTACCGTAGCGCACCGCCTTCATACAATACGTAAAGCAGATACCATTTTGTTGTTGGATAAGGGGAGAGTGGCTGGGATGGGAACTCATGAAGAGCTCATGGAGTCGGCTCCTCACTACCGTGAAATGGTAAATGTACAGCAGGGGGTGAAACACTAGATGAAAGAATTAGCATTTGTTGTGAAGCTGATGATGAAGGAAAAGAAGGATATTGTGTATTCAATTCTTTTGGGATTTCTGGCTGGAATAACTTCGGTGGGACTATTTGCTTCGAGTGGATATTTAATTTCAAAAGCGGCCCTTGAGGTACCGTTTTACGCCTTGACCGTCATGATTGCTCTTTTAAAATTGTTTGGATTAACGAAAGCGATCAGCCGTTATGGGGAACGTTATTTTTCCCATCGGGCAACTTTCACGATTTTGGCAAACTTGCGGGTGTCCATCTACGAAAAGATCGAACCGCTCGCACCGGGGATTTTCGGGCGTTATCGTAGCGGGGATCTCCTCTCAAGAATCGTAGGGGATGTTGAGAGTCTGCAGAATTTCTTTCTCCGCGTCTTTTATCCCCCCATCATCCTGGTGATGGTATTTTTAAGCACGATTTTGTTTACACTGTTTTACTCTGTTTCGATTGCCTTGGTCCTTTTAGGAGGACTATTGTTGACAGGCTATATCGTCCCCGCCTACTTCGCTTTTAAACAGAGAAAAATAGAGGCGACCCTGCGGGAAAGACGAGGGGAGTTATCCACAGAGGTGACGGAATTTCTTTATGGATTCAGGGACCTGAAAATCTATCGTAGACTGGAGGATAAAAAGGCAAGTCTTGTTCAGGCAGCTGGAGATTATGTGAGTGAGCAGGAAAGGGAGAGCCGGTATTCACTTTTTAGTCATTCAACGAACATCCTGGTTGCCCTGCTCATTTCATGGATTGTTTTGGCTTTGGGGGCTTATTCAGTAGCGGCAGGTCGACTGGACGGAATATTTCTTGCCATGCTTGTCATGATTTCATTAACTGTATTCGAAAATGCCACTCCAATGGCGATCCTGCCGACCCATTATGAAGATTCACGCCGAGCGGCAGCCAGACTCTCTACTATCACGCCCAAAGAACCTATCGAGAGGGACGCACCTCCCTTGGGGTTGGTACTTGAAGGGGATGCTCCTTCCTTTTGCATGAAGGATGTGAGCTTTACCTTTGACGATGAGGAAAGAAAGTCATTGGACGGGGTGAGTCTCGAACTCCCCGCAGGTTCGAAAACAGCGATCGTGGGACCATCGGGATCAGGAAAGTCGACATTACTTCAATTGTTATTACACTTTTACTCGGCGGATGAAGGGGCGATTTTCGTCAATGATGCTTCCATTAAGGATATTGATAAAGGGGCATTGTGGCGAAATGCCAATGTTGTACTTCAAGAAAACCATTTCTTCTACGGCACAATAAAGGAGAATCTGATGCTGGTGAGTGATGATTTGACAGAAGAAGAGATGGAGTCGGCATTGGAAACAGTGAAACTGGGTCACATTTCTTTAGAGGATGAAGTATTAGAGAAAGGTGAGAATCTTTCCGGGGGAGAAAAGCAGCGGTTGGCGATTGCAAGGGCCCTGTTGAAAGACTCCCCATTATGGATGCTCGACGAACCGACATCTTCCGTTGATGCATTGATGGAAAAAGATATATTTGACCATCTGTATTCAGCAGCCGATGGGGATACACTGGTTCTGATCAGTCATCGATTGACAGGTCTTGAAAAAATGGACCAAATCATCGTCATGGATCAGGGGAGTGTAGTGGAATCAGGAAACTATAATGAGCTTATGAGTCGAAAAGGGTATTTCTATGAAATGAAGCAGATTGAAAAGAGCGTCCTATTCTAACTCATAGAAAAGCCACATCCAATTCAGGATGTGGCTTTAGTAACAGGCACTCATTCTGCCCAATCAATTAAGTTTCGGATATCCAGTCGTTCTGTCTTTCGTGCTTTTTGAAGCGGTTTCCCGATTGTGATCAGCATGATGGGAAGATAACGCTCGGATACATTGAATTCAGAAACGAGGGCAGCCGGATTGAAACCGCCGATCGGGCAAGTGTCCCAGCCCTTCGCTTTCGAGGCAAGCATGAATTGCATGGCAGCGAGTGACGCATTGCTGAATGCCGCATCCCGCGGGTATTCCTCACGGCTGTACGCGCCTTCGATCTGTTTCTTCAGGACCTCTTTGATCTCTGCTGTCATTTCGCCTTTCTGAATGGCAGGATCAAAGACGGGATCAATGTTCTTATCCGCTTCAAGATCACCGAGTATGGCCACGACAGCAGAAGCATCATGTACCTGCTGCTGGTGATAGGCGATCGGAAGTAAGCGTTCCTGTACTTCTTTATGGTCAAATACAAGGAATTTCCATTGCTGCAGATTCCAGGCAGATGGAGCTTTCCCAGCCGCTTCGAGCAGACTGACCAATTCCTCACGGGGGATTTCCACGTGAGGGTCGTATACTTTTGTGGAGCGACGTTCGTCGACGATTTGAAAGAAATTATCCATGAGTATGCCTCCTTGATGTATGAAGAAATGTTATAATGTGGTATATATTTGTATGTTACTTACTTTTTGTAAGTTGTTAAGCAATAAGAACAATATAACCGACGTTATAGTATGCGTCAAGGAATGAAGTTATAGGATGCGTGAAAGAACGATCCGTGGTGGATGTTTTGAATATAAAAGAAAATGGTTCAATAAATACTGTTGCTTATGGCTATAGCGAGTAGTGGTTGATTTCCGCTGCAGGTGCTGAGCCTCCGGTCTCAAGATCTAGCTACGGTGGCTAGCCCCTCGAGGTCATAAGCTAAATGGTCCAAGAAGGCAAAAAAACGCCTTCTTCGCCCATTCATTTTATGCTTGTCGGGGCTGAGCAAGCCACCTCCGCTTTTCAAACTTTCCCGCGTTTCCCGCAGGAGTCGAGCACCTGCAGCGAGAATCAACTTTCCAAGTGTAAGTTTTCACTATAATAATGTAATGTAGAGATTGCTTTACCATCACATTCACCAACTCTAATTCCATTGGGTGCAGTGACCGATTACTGTACAACCTGACGTGAATGACTCATTTTGCTCCGACACATCCAAAATGAGCGAACATTCGAAAACTGCAGTCTGTGTATGTATAACAATCTGGTGAAATGGTCCTTTTATAATTATTGCTAAAGCACATCCAGTGCATAAAGCAGGATCTAGCTATTGATTGGAGTGCAAGACGAAGACTCCTACGGGAAAAGCGGAATAGGTAAGACCCCGCAGAAGCGTAAGCGACGAGGAGGCTAGCCGAACGCCCGAGGAAAGCGGAGTCTTGCACGGAAATCAATAGCGGTGTAACAAGTGATCCTAACTAATTTTTGGTTTTTAGAGAAAATGGATAAAGTTATGTTCCAGTCTCATACGTATTAAAGGAGCTTAGAGTTGTAGATGTGCTCAAAGGGATCATTTTGATCGTAGGAAGTGTGAAATTGGATGGGCTTTAATGCAGCGTAGCTTCCTCCGATGATGATGGCACAGAGAACGGGTAAGGATAAAATGCCGAGCATAGTATGGCCTCCTTATCATGTTTTAGGATTGAAATAGCGATGGGATCCTGGCATGACTTTACTTTAAAGTGTGAAACGCGTTTCAGAGCAAGCGTTTTTTTGAATTGGAATATTGTTACTTGAGGGGTATGGGAATGACAAATATTAGAAGTATTGCGAAGCTTGCAGGAGTTTCTGTGTCAACGGTTTCGAGGGTATTGAATGATCATCCTTATGTGAAAGAAGAGAAACGCCGAAAGGTCCTCCATGCGGTGGAGCAGTTAAACTATATAAAGAACGCGAACGCCGTCCATTTATCAAAAGGGAAAACCTATAGTATCGGAGTGATTCTACCCTATTTGAATCTTCCTTATTTCGGAGAGATTCTTCAAGGTATTGCGGGGGAAGCGTTAAAGCATGGTTATCACCTCCAACTTTTTCAGACGGATTATGACAGGGGAGCTGAACTGGATGCCTTTCATCGACTTCAGATGAAAGAAGTGGATGGGTTGATCCTGACGTCACGCTCCAATTCTCTGGATGCTCTTGCTTCATTTATCAATCCTAATGTGGTTTTTTGTGAAAATGTGTTCGACCCCACTTATAAAAAGGTGTTCATTGATCATTATCAGGGGATCCGAAGTGGGCTTGAGTATCTTTATTCTAAAGGGCACTCACGAATCGGGTTGTGTTTGCATAGGACATTTGGGACGAATAGCGAAGAGCGGATCCGGGGATTCTTCGACGGCGCAGAGGCTGCCGGCCATCCCGTGGGTGACGGATGGATATTCAATGACTGCTACGATCTTCAAGACGGGCGGGATGTGTTGAGTGCATGGGAAGAGATGGAAGAAAAGCCCTCCGCCCTTATCGTAACGAGTGATCAAGTATCTGCGGGCATGGTGGCGGAGGCAGGAAAAAGATCAATCAGGATTCCAGACGACCTGGCTATCCTCAGCTTTGATAACCATCCCCTTGCCGATGCCCTGGGTATCACTTCTTTTGAAGTACCGATAAGAAAAGTGGGGGAAGAAGCATTTAAACTATTTCTGGAAAATAAACATCCTGATCCGGTCATATTGAACACAAAATTGTTTGAACGTGTAAGCGTGTAAGTTGTACTTTTCACAAGAGGGAGGGAAAACAATGCAGGGGAACAAGGAAGAAAAGGTACTCGTCATCCTGATGGGAGTTGTCGCATGTATTGTATTAATCGCAATCGTAGGAAGATACCTTTTATAAGGAATTTTATAGTTTTCATAACTCACTTCTTTTTACCATATCTTATAGTGGTGAAGCATCTTCAGATAAGACAGGGGTGATTGAATTGGGGAAGTTCCTGGGCTCATTGGTTGACCTTCTTCTTATTGCTACGAGTATTTTTCTAATGGTTAAACTGGTGAACCGCTTAACTGTCAGTGATCAGGCTTCTAAGGCAAATCGGACGAACAATCTTGAAGTCCTGCAGGAAATCAGAGACATCCTCAAGGACGATTTTAGGAGTGTGCGGTTAGAGGCACCGGCACCTCTCAAAGCCCGTGAGCTTCTAACAAAAAGCGGCATGAAAATTCAAATGAGGACGGATCGTAAGTCAAAGTGAATTCATGATTATTGCCTAAATCCTACTTTTATAGTAGGATTACTTTGTGTTACAAGACTTTCGTTTAAAATCATACGTACAAATGGGGTAATGATCATGAAAAAAATTCATATCATTCATGAAAACAGTGAATGGACCAATCATTTAACGTCCAGGCTTGATGAACTCCAATTGCCTTATGAGGAATGGTTCCTTGATCGTGGACTCGTCGAATTATCATCAAAGCCGCCGGAAGGTATTTTCTATAATCGAATCAGTGCCTCGTCACATACGAGAAACCATCGTTTTGCACCGGAATTGACGGAGAGCGTTCTATCCTGGTTAGAGCGAAACGAAAGAAAAGTCCTGAATGGAAGCCGTGCCCTTCGCTTGGAAGTAAGCAAAGTGAATCAGTATACGGCCTTGAATGCTGCAGGTATCAAAACACCGGAAACCATTGCAGCCATTGGGAAAGAACAAATAATCGAAGCTGCTGAAAAGCTCGATAAACCATCTTTCATCACGAAGCATAATCGTGCAGGTAAAGGATTGGGAGTTCAGTTGTTCCAATCTGTGGACGCACTGAAGAATTATGTGTACAGTGACGACTTTGAAGAGCCGTTAGACGGCACGACACTCATACAGGAGTACATCGAAGCACCCGATTCATCCATTACACGCTGTGAGTTCATTGGTGGTAAGTTCATGTATGCTGTGAAGGTGGATACATCGGAAGGATTTGAATTATGTCCTGCTGATGTATGTCAAGTGGATGATCTATTCTGTCCTGTAGGGGAACAGGAAGACCAGCCTAAATTTCAGGTCAGGGAGAACTTTTCACATGACATCCTGACATCATATGAAGCGTTTATGCATGCGAATCAAATCGATATTGCCGGGATTGAATTTATCCAGGACAAAGAAGGCAACATCTACACGTATGATGTGAACACGAATACGAATTATAATAAAGATGCAGAAGCGAAATCCGGACAATTCGGTATGCTTGAGCTGGCAAAATATCTTGGTGAACAATTGAAAACGGTGTAAGGTGATGGCTCTCCTGTAGGTATACAGGAGAGTTTTCTTATGTAAATACTCGGTTACATATATAATTGTAACGATTTAGGGTTTAGTATGGTAGAATTTTTATAAAGAAGACAATTTTTGTGAAAGGTCAAAGGGTTAGGATGATTATTTTTAATCAGGATGTCATTAATAATTTCTTTTATATCATTTTGAGTATTTTTTTAATTTTTTTCCTTGTTGAAAAAAAGATGATACACGGTTGGTATACAAGGTTAGCAACCCTTGTTTCTTTAAGCATCGCCATTATAATGTGCATGCTTTCCCCTATATACAATAACCCATATTGTGTTCACGATCTCAGAATGATCCCGTTTGTTCTTGGCATTCTGTATGGCGGTCCATTGACAGGTATCGCATTGCTTGCTGTCTTATTGGTATCCAGGACGATGATCTACAGTTGGAGTGTGGTGGCATTCGTGATTTATGCAGTGATCTACCTCTTGACGCTCATCGGGATGAAATGGTTCGACTTCAACCGGTTATCAAGCAGGAAGAAGATCATCTTCTCAGTGGTGCTTTTTACGATTCATTCCATCGTAGCGGCTCTTATTGCGAAGGCAATGACTGTGTTTGTAATTGACGAAAGCTATCTAATAAATTTCATTTTCCTCCCTTCACTGGGCATGCTGATCCTGACATACATATGTGAGACGTTGCTGAAACAAATTCAAATCAAACAAGCACTTGTGAAGATAGAAAAGATGGAAGTACTCGCCCAGCTTGCTGCGAGCATTTCCCATGAGGTGAAAAATCCTTTGACGGTGATCAAAGGTTTCCTGAGACTGCTCCATCAAGAAAATCTTCCCGTGGGGAAAAGGGAACAATATCTAACCATTGCATCATCCGAACTGAACCGGGCAGAAGAAATCATCAACGATTATCTCACATTTGCCAAACCTGATCCGGATCATGTGGAGAATATCTCCATTTCGGAGCAACTTAATAAGCTCGCCGACATGGTTGAGCCCTTGAGCAATCAACAATCGGTACTCGTACATAAACAAATCCAGGATGCCTCCATCGTAGGGAACACCCGCAGTTTTCAACAGGCATTTCTCAACATCATCAAAAACGCCATCGAATCCATGCCTGACGGAGGTACACTCAACATCTTTTCGAAGGTTCAAAAAGGGACGGTAAGCATTTCCATCACTGATACCGGCGTCGGAATGACCCCGGATCAAAAAGAGAGACTCGGCGAACCCTATTTCTCTACAAAGGAAAAAGGAACGGGCCTCGGACTGATGGTTTCTTACCGGATCATCGAAGCCATGAGGGGGGTCATTACCGTGGAGAGTCGAGTGGGCAAAGGCACGACTTTTCAGATTGTGTTCCCTGTGGATCAAGTGAAGGACCCTTCATCTGTATAGGTGGAGGGTTTTTCTACTTTAATAAGGGGTGTCGACCGTGAACAAGGAGCCTCCGCTTTTCGTGTTGTCCAGCTCCGGCGGCTAGTCCCTCGAGGTCATAAGCTAAATTGGCCAGAAAGGCAAAATG
>NZ_JANIOC010000010.1:43010-209790 GCF_024733565.1 Rossellomorea sp. SC111
CGCCTCCGCTTTTCGTGTTGTCCAGCTCCGGCGGCTAGTCCCTCGAGGTCATAAGCTAAATTGGCCAGAAAGGCAAAAAGCGCCTTTCCAGCCAATTCATCTTATGCTTGTCGGGCCTGACCAAACCGCCTCCGCTTTTCGTGTTGTCCAGCTCCGGCGGCTAGTCCCTCGAGGTCATAAGCTAAATTGGCCAGAAAGGCAAAAAGCGCCTTTCCAGCCAATTCATCTTATGCTTGTCGGGCCTGACCAAGCCGCCTCCGCTTTTCGTGTTGTCCAGCTCCGGCGGCTAGTCCCTCGAGGTCATAAGCTAAATTGGCCAGAAAGGCAAAAGGCGCCTTTCCAGCCAATTCATCTTATGCTTGTCGGGCCTGACCAAGCCGCCTCCGCTTTTCCTCTTGTATCTTCCTGAATTATCTGATAACATATATTCCTGCTCCCAAACGCCTACATAATTTTTACAGATTTCGATATGTCTTAATATCGTCTAGCTCCGGCGGCTAGGCCCTCGAAGTCATAAGATGAGTCTCTCAAGAAGGCAAAAAGCGCCTTCACGCCAGACTCATCTTATGCTTTTCGGGCCTGATCGAGCTGTCTCTGCTTTTCGTTATAAACGTTTTCCCCACCGAGAGTCGTTACCTTGGTGGAATTGGCAAGACGTTTTTTCTCCATTGCGGCTAAAACATTTGAAAGGAGAAATGTATGACGAAGGAATCGACTATTCATCCCGATTTTTCAAGTGAATCAGAACGGTTAGAGTTTACAAAGCGCTATATCGATGTGGTCATCAGCACATCTCAGACGAGTAAGGAAAAGTATAAGGAAAACATGGAAAAAGCTTTTGGAGATATTGATTGGGGAGAGTCGAGTGCCGCCTACATCGATATCTTGACGAACTCAAGCTTTTTTGAGATGTCCAAAGAAGAATTGGAGTCCCTTACGAAAGCAAAGACAAAACCTTACTTTGCCCGGATCGATTTTCAACATGAGGGTTCAGGCAAGGTGGAGAAGCATTACATCGGGAAGACCTCCCTGTATCAGCGGGAGAACCAGGAGCAGATCATCGTGGACTGGCGCTCTCCCATCGCAAACCTGTATTACGAAGGAAGGATAGGCGATGTGTCGTACGTCGTGGAAGGAGAGACGTACGAAGGTGATTTGTCCCTGAAGCGGCAATACATGATTGAAGATGGACTCCTGGAAGAAATTCGCGATATTGACTTAACGACAACGGATGAACTGCTTCAGGACTCATTAGCTAAAAGCTCCAGTAACCGGCTGACTGAAATCATTTCCACCATTCAGGAGGAACAGAACCGGATCATCCGTGCCGACTTGAACAAGCCGATCATTGTACAGGGTGCGGCGGGAAGCGGGAAAACAACCATTGCCCTTCACCGGATTTCTTATTTTATTTACAATTACAAACAACACTTTGATCCGAGACAACTGATGATTCTGGCTCCGAGTAATTTGTTCATCGACTATATTTCAGAAGCGTTGCCGGAACTTGGGGTGGAACGGGTGAGGCAAACGACATTCACGGATTATGTTATGACCTGCTTAGAAAAGAAGCTTACCATTATAGAAGATAACAAACTCATTCAGCTGATCGAGACCCATGATGAAAAGGTAGAGACAGCATCATGGATATCAGGATTCAAAGGATCTAAAGCATTCAGGAGAATTCTCGAGCATTATATAGAAGAAGTCGAACAGCGCTTTTATACATCAAAGGACTTCTATGTGGATAAATACAAGCTCTACACGGCCAAAAGGTTCACCCATCTTTTCAAAGAGGAATATACGTATATGCCGATCTATCGCCGGGTGGAAAAGCTGAAGTCACTCCTTCAAGGTTACGTCCGCTCGAACAAGAAGCAAATGGTTGCGAAGGTGGAGAAATTCTTTGATGAGCGGATCGAAACGGCACTCTTTGAACGATCAAAGGCAGGAAACCGAAAGGAATATGTCTCGAAAGCATTGGATAAGAAAACAGAGCGTGTGGACGAGATCAAGAAAGCGATACGAACAAGCGTCAATGGATATATGAAGCAGTTTGAAAAGAAAAATCTGCATCAATACTTCATAGAACTATTTTCGGATCCTGTGCGTCTTGCTTCCTACTCAAAGGGGGAAATCAGCGGCAGACAGGCGGAACAACTCTGTCACTACACGTTGAAATATGCGAAGAAAAAGCAGTACGAAGTAGAAGACTTGGCTATCCTGTTGTACTTGCAATCCCATTTATTTGGAATCGACAAATTCCATAAAGCAAAAAACATCGTCATAGATGAAGCACAGGATTATAGCTATATGCAGCTCTTTTCATTAAAACGTGCTCTTGAGACCGACATGTTTACCCTGGTCGGGGATCTTGCTCAAGGGATCCACTCATACCGGGGTCTTCAGTCCTGGGAACCTGTCTATCGGGACATCTTTCCGAGGGCGACCTATACCGAGCTTCAAAAAAGCTACCGTACGACGATTGAAATCATGGAGGAAGCGAATAAACTGCTGAGTCTCTTACCCTATGATTTCCCTAAAGTCAACCCGGTCGTACGACACGGAGATGCTCCGAGCTTTGATGAGTATGTACAAGTGGATGAACTCGCTTCCTTCATCGAGAAGAGAGTGGATTCAGGACGGAAGGAAGGATTCCAAACCTTCGCTGTCATCGGAAAAAGCATGACGGACTGTGTGAAAATAAGCGAAATCCTTCAAGAGAGGCAGCCCGGGAAAGTAAAGTTGTTGGAAGAACGGGAATCGATCCCGAAAGATCAAATCGTCGTCGTTCCTTCCTATCTCTCAAAAGGACTCGAGTTTGACGTGGTCATCATCGCTGCGGTGGAGGAATCATTCAACCCGGAAAACGAACTCGACATCAAGCTCCAGTACGTGGCCATGACACGACCACTTCATAAGCTTCTGTTCATAGGAAAGAAAAAAGAACAATTCATCGGTAGGTAGGCAAAGTAGAAGAAGAGGAGGCTCACCGCCAGCCCCGCGGAAAGCGAGCAACAGTATTTACGTAAACAGCTACATGATAAATCCGACCGATTTCTTCGTTCGGATTTTCTTTTTCCTAAAGAATTTTGTCCCAGCCTCCTATTTCTGATCAAGGAATATCCCAAAATCATAAAATTAGCAAAATGCAGATTAAGTTTGTAAAATAATGAATCAGGAGGGATGCAATATGTTGAAAAACTTACAGAGTACAAAAACGCTACATAACGGAATCGACATTCCTTATGTCGGTTTAGGAGTTTACCAAATGAAAGATCCGTCTGAAACGGTACAGGCTGTTCGAGCTGCGATTCAGTCAGGGTACCGTTCCATCGATACCGCGGCGATCTACGATAATGAAGAAAGCGTAGGTCAAGGGGTGAAAGAAGGTGGAGTAGCAAGAGAGGACCTGTTCATCACTTCGAAAGTGTGGAATAGTGACCAAGGCTATGATACGACTTTAAAAGCATTTGAAACGAGCCTGAAGAAGCTGGAGATGGATTATCTGGACATGTATCTCATTCACTGGCCGGTAGAAGGAAAGTACAATGATACGTGGAAAGCGATGGAGAGGCTGCACGGAGAAGGATTGATCAAGTCAATCGGTGTAAGTAACTTCCACCAGCATCATCTGGAAGACTTGATGAAAAACAGCAATGAAAAACCTGTATTAAATCAAATCGAGTTACATCCTCGTTTGAATCAGGAGAAAATAAGAGAATTCTGTGCTTCACAAAATATCGCAGTAGAAGCGTGGTCACCAATCGCTCAAGGGCGTGTACTGGATGAACCTACACTAAACCACATTGCAGAGAAGCATGAAAAGTCTGCTGCACAGGTGATTCTGCGCTGGCACCTTCAGAATGATGTCATCATCATTCCAAAGTCAGTTCATGAAAACCGCATTATAGAAAATGCAGATCTGTTCAACTTCGAACTATCGCTGGAAGAAATGAATCAAATCAACCAACTGAACCTGGACGAACGTTTTGGTCCAGATCCAGACAACTTCGATTTTTAATCGATAACACGAAGAGGTCCGTCCCTCCAGAGAAAGGGGACGGACCTCTTTTTTCTTCCTCCAACCCATTTCAATAAATGTTGCAAATAGTTATTGACAGAGAGGAGAAGAGTATTATACAATTATCTCGAAATCAAAATAATCACATTCGAGATAACTTGTCTATTTTTTTAATTATATATCTCAAATTCAAGATAGTTGACATAAGAATAATTGAATTTGAAATGTTTGAAGCTAAATCTCGAAGGGAAAACATGAAGGAGGAAAAAAGATGACAGCATTGGCTGCGTTCGGTTTATTGGTCATTCGTTTGGTTGTGGGATTAACTTTCGCTGCTCACGGAACACAGAAATTATTTGGGTGGTTCGGAGGTCATGGAATACAGGGCACGGGAGGTTTCTTTGAGTCGATTGGAATCAAGCCGGGAAGAATGATGGCGTTACTTGCAGGGTTATCCGAAGTAGTGGGTGGATTATTGTTTGCCGCAGGCTTCCTTACGCCATTAGGTGCATTACTCATCATTGGCACGATGATCGTGGCCATCGTGAAGGTTCACGGTGCAAACGGTTATTGGGCAACGCAAAATGGTACAGAATATAATGTGATGCTCATTGTTGTGGCACTAGGGGTAGCCCTCGTAGGAGCAGGGAGCTTTTCAATAGATGCACTATTATTTTCTTAATGGATTTACATGCAACCTGATTCTGTGTTTCATCCAATTACTATATATAAAACATATTAAAAGGAGAGATTTTGATTATGTCTAACGTAAAATTGGCAATCATGTATTACAGTTCAACAGGAACCAACTATCAGATGGCGAAATGGGCAGAAGAGGCTGCGAAAGAAGCAGGGGCAGAAGTGAAATTGCTTCGCTTTGAAGAGACTGCACCAGAAGGAGCGATTGCTTCCAACCCGGCATGGGAAAAGCACTATAAAGAAACAAAAGATACGGTCCCGGTAGCAACCCTGGATGATCTGGAATGGGCAGACGCATATCTATTCAACGTTCCAACCAGATTCGGAAATGTACCTTCTCAGGTCAAAGCGTTTCTGGATACGACTGGAGGCCTTTGGTTCAATGGGAAACTGGCAAACAAAGTAGTAAGCGCCACATCATCTGCAAGCAACTCACACGGTGGGCAGGAGCAAACAGTTCTGGCTCTGTACACAACGATGATGCACTGGGGTGCCATCATCGCAGCACCTGGATACACAGACCAATCAAGCTTTGCGACTGGAGGAAATCCATACGGTACGAGTGTAACGGTCGATCAGGAAGGGAAAATGGTTGAATCCGTTGAACCTGCCGTGAAACACCAAACCCGCCGTACGATCCAAATCGCTGAAGCGGTGAAAAATGGATTGAAATAAATATTAAAAGACCTGGTCACTCTTGATTTTGAGTGACCAGGTCTTTTTTGTGCTTATTTGATGGGGTCCATTACAACCCTACATCATCCCTGCAATCCGCCTCACATTCAATCCGTTCCCCCGTCAGAGGATGAGGGAATGAAATTCGTGCTGCATGCAGTGCCTGCCTGCTGAATACCGATTTCCCCCCATATAATGTGTCGCCAACCAGAGGGTGACCGATGTGGCTCATATGCACGCGGATTTGGTGCGTACGGCCGGTATCAAGCTGTATTTCGATGAGTGTGTTCGGATTCCTGAATTCCATCACTTTATAATGAGTCACTGCATCCTGCCCGGAAGGAGAAACCCTTCTTCTCGTATTGTGATGACGATCTCTCCCTATCGGCTCGGAAATGGTGCCTTTTTTTTGTTTCAATCGACCGTGAACCAGGGCATGATAGGTACGCTTGATCTGGCGCTCTGCAAGAAGCCTGTCAAGGATTGCCTTACTTAACGGATGCTTGGCGAAGATGAGCGCACCGGACGTATCTCGATCCAACCGATGGATATGTAAGACACGACAGCTTTCCCCTTGTGCCTGATGATGGAAAGCGACTAGGTTGGCCAGGGTATCCGTTTCATCAGGAGTATTCGGATGAGTATCGATCCCGGCCGGTTTGTTGACGACAATCAGATGTTCATCTTCAAACAACACATCCAATTCTCCGTAGGTTGGGGGAACATCGTATTCGACTTCCTTGAATAAACGGATCTGTAGAATATCCCCTTGTGAGAGGGGAGCGGTCCATGAAATCAACTCTCCGTTCACTTTGACATCACCGTCCATCCTCATGGAATGAACCAGTTTCTTAGGGGCCTGCCAGTGATTTCTAAGAATTGTTTCAATCGTTACATTTTTCCAATTATTTGGAATAACTAGGTCGAATCGTTCGCCTATTTTCCTTGTTTTCATCAAAAAACTCCTTTAAATGACAAAAATCTTATACTCTTGTGGGTATTTAATCCTACCATAACCCCTATTCAACCCAATTCATGGGTATAATTACCACGCTGTTGGTTCTACTTCTATGTTATCCTTAATATATCTATTACAGAGAGATTACAACCATTACAAAGGTGGGTTATGATGGTGAAAGTTTTACTAGCATCAACACATGAACAGGAAGACAAAATTCAAGAGCTTATACAGTACATGTATTGTACTATTTTCCCTGATTATTTCACAGATGATGAAATCGAACAATTCGATGATATGCAAGTATTACATACGACGACGAGAAACTTTGAATATTTTGGGACCCTTAAAGAAGCATTTCAGGTGATCTCAAGCCTGCAAACGCTGATCTCCATCGTCGAAAGCGGATCAAAAGAAGACGTATATGAAGATATGTTCTATCACAATGCCGGGATCCTTCAAAGCTTTGGCATGTTCTTTCCTTTATCGTATGATCAATTTACGGAAGAAGCAGACTGTAAACATAATCTCAGCATTTACTCGAGGGCGGATAACCAGCTGCTTGTGTAAGCTGTATCACGCTCTTAATAGTTAGATACTTTAGAAAATTCTCATTAACATGTTTGAAACGTTCTTGTGAGGGGAAAATAGCATGTAATAAGTTAATCTTGAAGATACAACGTATCTTCATCTTGAAATTCCTCCTCACTTGAAAGGGGCTGACTCGTGGAAAAGTCAGCCCCTCTTTTTTTATTCTGATTTTACGTTCTCTTCGAAAAATGATTTGAAATCTTCTTTAGGGTGTTCCCCTACGATTCTTGCCACTTCTTTTCCATTCTCGTAATGAACGAGTGTAGGGGTGGCTTCGATTCCGTATTGATCCCAGCCCTGTTCGAATTCAAGCAGATTATATTGAACCATGTCGACTCCCATATCTTCGGCAAGAGGTGCGAGGGTAGGTGTCGTTCTTTTACAATGGATACAAGTAGAGCTATAAAAGTATACGGTTGCATCTTCTTTGTTCTTTAATTTCTCCTCCAGCTCTTCGGGAAGGATGACATTTTGATAGTTCGGATCATCCAGCAGTTCAACGGTCGCCGGATCGAGTTTCGCTTTTTTGAATTTATTCCCCTCGGCTTTTTGATTGTTCTGGACGCTTGTGACAATGGCGATGGCTGCGAATAATGCGACAATGGCCACCAGGAATATGATGATTTTCTTCAATCTAGTTTTCCTCCTTTAAAGCTTTTAATACAATAACACTTGAACTGAAGATGATGATGAAACCCAAGAGTGCAAGGAACGGAATCGTGATAAAACCGAACAGGTTGATGTATTCACCTGTACAAGGAACACGTCCGCAGGCAGGTGCATTTTCAGTTAAGATCGTAATTTTTTGGATAGAGTAGTGATAAATGGAAATGAGTAGGCCGATACCGGAAAAAATCGTAGAATATAATGCCGCTTTAAAATCTTTGCGTACATAAGCCACTCCTAGTAAAATCACCATCGGGTACATTAATATGCGCTGATACCAGCATAATTCGCATGGCTCATATTTCATGATTTCAGAGAAATATAAACTCCCCATCGTGGCGATCAGGGAAGAAGCCCAAGCTAGGAATAACAGAGAATCTGCTTTTTTATTCATATAGAATTCCTTTCTACATATATTCTATCAAATTATAGTATGATATTATTATAAATGTAAAATGAGAAAACTTTATGAAGAAATATGATATTTTTTTAACGATTTGTGCAAACGGTTGCAGAAAGCGTTTGCTCGTTACTGACGGATCTAACAGGAGGAAAACACATATGACAAAACAATGGTGGAAAGAATCGGTAGTCTATCAAATTTATCCTCGCAGTTTCATGGATAGCAACGGTGATGGGGTCGGGGATATCATAGGAATCATTTCTAAATTGGATTATTTAAAAGAACTGGGTATTGACGTGATATGGTTATCTCCTGTCTACGAATCACCGAATGATGACAATGGATATGATATTAGCGACTATAAAAAAATCATGGATGAGTTCGGCACAATGGCTGATTGGGAAGAAATGCTTGGGGAAATTCATAAACGTGGTATGAAGCTTGTGATGGATCTAGTGGTGAATCATTCTTCCGATGAGCACGGCTGGTTTGTGGAATCCAGGAAATCAAAGGATAATCCATATCGTGATTATTATATTTGGCGTGACGGAAAAGACGGGAAAGAGCCGAATAACTGGGAATCTGTATTTAGCGGTTCTGCGTGGGAATTTGATGAGACGACAAAAGAATATTTCTTACATCTCTTTTCTAAAATGCAGCCGGATCTCAACTGGGAGAATCCGAGGTTGCGCCAGGAAATCTATGAGATGATGAGATTCTGGCTGGATAAAGGAATCGACGGTTTCCGTATGGACGTCATCAACTTTATATCGAAAGTGCCGACATTACCAGATGCGCCGAACCCTGAAGGCAAAACATATGCTTCCGGTCATGAGTACTTTATGAACGGTCCACGCATTCATGAATTTCTTCAGGAAATGAATCAAGAGGTCCTCTCTCATTATAAGGCGATGACGGTTGGTGAGATGCCGGGTGTGACACCGGAGGATGCCGTACTTTACACTGGCGAAGACCGCAATGAAGTGAATATGGTATTTCAGTTCGAGCATATGGATGTCGATTCGGGTCCAGGAGGGAAATGGGACGTGATACCATTCGATCTTGTGAAATTGAAATCAATCCTGACTAAATGGCAAACCGAACTGCATGGTAAGGGTTGGAACAGTTTATATTGGAACAACCACGATCAGCCAAGAATCGTCTCAAGGCTTGGCGATGATGGGGAGTACCGGGTGAAGTCTGCTAAAATGCTTGCGACCCTCCTCCACATGATGCAGGGGACCCCATACATTTATCAAGGGGAAGAGCTGGGAATGACGAATGTCCGATTCTCGTCCATTGACGACTACAAGGATATCGAAACCCTCAACATGTATCGTGAAAAAATAGCGTTAGGAATGGATCCTGAGGAAATTATGAAATCCATTTACGTAAAAGGAAGAGACAACGCAAGGACCCCTATGCAATGGGACGGTACGGAGCACGGTGGATTCACAGAAGGAGAACCATGGATCGCCAGTAACCCGAACTACAAAGAAATCAATGCTGAAAAGGCTTTAAACGATCCGGAATCCATTTTCTACTACTACCAAAAATTGATCGCCATCCGCAAAAAGCATGACATCATTCCATACGGATCATTCGATCTTCACTATGCCGATCACCCTTCCGTATATGCCTATACGAGGACCCATGGGAATCAAAAGATCCTCGTTCTTTGCAATGTGTCAGGAGAAGAGCAAGTCATCGACAACATTGCTTCATTTGATATCACTAAGGCTGAAGTCCTCATAACAAACGAAGGGCTACATGAAAAAGATGCATTTACTTTAAACCCTTGGGAAGCAACGGCTTATTATTTTAAAGGGTAGGATGAAAGGAAGCACCTGGAGCGGAAATCCACCACTACTGGCTTTTAAAGAAAATATAGAGACAAATCATATTTCTTCAAAAAATCCTCACCCCTTTGCTAAAATAAAAGAAATGGACTGTCATGAACTTCGTTTCAACAGTGCACTATAAGGGTATATAATTCAGGTATTTTATGAAGGAGTCGATCATAGTTGGCAGAAAAACTGGACTTATCACAATTTGAAAAGAAAATGATCATCCGTCCAATGGAACATAAGGACATTCAAGATATTATCAACATGCAGTCTGTCTGCTTTCCAGGGATGGACCCATGGAAAGTGGAGCATCTGGAGAGTCACCTCGAAGTGTTTCCGGAAGGTCAGCTCGTAGCAGAATTAGATGGGGAAATCATCGCATCATGCTCGAGTCTGATCATTAACTTTGATGAATATGACGACCGTCACTCATGGGATGATGTAACGGATAATGGTTACATAACCAATCACAATCCCGATGGCTATAACCTGTACGGGATCGAAGTGATGGTGCATCCGGATTACCGGCGCATGAAGGTAGGTCACCGTCTGTATGAAGCAAGAAAGGATCTTGCCAGGCAGTGGAATTTAAAGAGTATCATCATTGGGGGACGAATCCCGAATTATCATAAACATTCTGATGAAATGTCTCCAAGGGAGTACGTTGATTCAGTGGGGCGTCATAAGATTTACGATCCCGTGCTTTCGTTCCAGCTTCTGAATGGATTCACCCTGATGAGGATCAATCCGAACTACCTGCCTGATGATAAGCGGTCCCATAAGTACGCCACACTGATGGAATGGAATAATGTCGACTACCGTCCATCCAGCAAACGTCACTTCAAAACGAGCTATCCGGTCCGAATCTGTGTCGTTCAATATATGATGCGGAAAATCAACTCCTTTGAAGAGTTTGCGAATCAGGTGGAGTATTTCACCGATGTGGCTTCCGATGCAAAGTCGGATTTCGTGGTGTTCCCTGAGATTTTCACCACCCAGCTCATGTCATTCCTGAACATTCAATCACCAAGCCTTGCTGTCAGAAGGTTGACAGATTTCACAGAGGATTATATTGAATTATTCACGGACCTTGCCGTTCGGTACAATGTCAACATCATTGGGGGATCTCACTTCGTCAAGGAAGAAAACGATGAAATCTACAATATTGCCTATCTCTTCCGCCGTGATGGGACGATCGAAAAGCAATACAAAGTTCACATCACACCGAATGAACGAAAATGGTGGGGAATCAGCCCCGGGGATTCTGTCAGGGTCTTCGATACGGATTGCGGAAAGATCGCGATTCAGATCTGCTATGATATTGAATTCCCAGAGCTTGCCCGTATCGCAACAGACAAAGGGGCGAAGATCATCTTCACCCCGTTCTGTACAGAGGATCGTCAAGGCTATCTTCGCGTCCGATACTGTGCACAGGCACGTGCTGTGGAGAATCAGATCTATACAGTCATTTCCGGTACGGTCGGTAATCTTCCACAAACGGAAAATATGGACATCCAATACGCCCAGTCCGGCATCTTTGCCCCGTCCGACTTCGAATTTGCACGCGACGGAATCGTAGGCGAAACAAACCCGAACATCGAAATGGTCATGATCGGAGACGTCGACCTCGAAGTCCTCCGCCGCCAGCGCCAATCAGGAACCGTCCGTCAGCTCAAAGACCGACGCCATGATGTTTATGGAGTGAATTATAAGAAGTAATCCCAAACGAGCGAAAGATGAATGGGAAAAAATATCGGTAACAAAGAAAATCCGAACGGTACTTTGAATTTCTTTAATGAAATTCAAATTCGTTCGGATTTTTTCATGATTATTGTGACAACATGTTTATTGTATTTAGCAGGTTCCAGCTATTGATTGGAGTGCAAGACGAAGACTCCCACGGGAAAAGCGGAATAGGTGAGACCCCGCAGGAGCGATAGCGACGAGGAGGCTAGCCGAACGCCCGTGGAAAGCGAAGTCTTGCACGGAAATCAATAGCGGTAAACCACGTGATCTAAATCTTTTTAGTATATATTAACCTATATTAGAAAGAAAAAAGACAAATTCCAACGAGAGAAATTATGCTAAAATAAGGATTAAACGAATCTTGTCGACATGTGACGGATTGTTTTAGAAGGAATTCTACAATATATGATAGAATTCATTATTATACAGCATTAGGAGGGGATCGTTTTGAGTTGGAAAACATCTTGGGAAAAATGGAGCAGCTACTTACATCTGGACAAAGAAGTCAATGAACTTTTAGAGTCGATGAAAGACGACGAAAAGACCTTGGAAGACGCATTCTACAAAAACCTGGAATTCGGTACTGGTGGAATGAGGGGAGAAATCGGTCCCGGAACCAATCGAATGAACATCTATACAGTCAGAAAAGCCTCTGAAGGACTAGCACGATACATAGAAGAACAAGGGCAGGAGGCTAAAAACCGCGGAGTTGTAATCGCTTACGACTCCCGTTATAAATCACCTGAATTTGCCATGGAGTCAGCGAAAACCCTTGCAACCCATGGCATCCAAACATATGTCTTCGATGAATTGAAGCCGACACCGGAGCTTTCATTTGCCTTGCGTCAGCTAAAGGCATTCTCCGGCATCGTGGTGACTGCAAGCCATAATCCGCCTGAATACAATGGGTATAAAGTGTACGGGGAAGATGGTGCACAACTTCCGCCACTTGTAGCGGATGCAGTGATCGAGAAAGTGAACGCTGTTGAAAACGAACTGGAAATCCATGTTCAGACCGAAGAAGAATTAAAATCAGCCGGCCTGATTAAAATGATCGGTGAAGATATCGATCAATCATACCTGGAACATTTGATTTCGATTTCAGAGAAACCTCAGATCGCCAAGGAAACCGATTTGAAAATCGTATTCTCACCACTGCATGGCACTGCCTTGAAGATGGCAGAAAAAGGTTTGAAAGCATTAGGATATGAGCAAGTTCACATTGTAAAGGAACAGGCAGTCCCGGATCCGGAATTTACAACAGTGAAGTCTCCTAACCCTGAGGACAAAGCGGCGTTTGAATACAGCATCCGTGACGGGAAGGAAATCGACGCGGATATCCTGATTGCGACAGATCCCGATGCAGATCGTTTAGGCGTAGCGGTAAAAGGCGAAACAGGCGAGTATATCCTCCTTACTGGAAACCAGACAGGTGCCATCCTCCTGGAATATATCCTTGCCCGCAAACAGGAAAAGAACATGATCCCTGAAAACGGCCGGGTATTCAAAACCATCGTAACATCCGAATTGGGCCGTAAAGTCGCTGAGCATTATGGAGCTTCAGTCGAGGATGTACTGACTGGTTTTAAATTCATCGGTGAAAAAATCAAGCAATACGAACAAACAGGTGAATATTCATTCTTATTCGGATATGAAGAGAGCTATGGATACTTGATCGGCGACTTCGCCCGTGATAAGGATGCCATTCAAGCAGTATTGATGGCGGCAGAAGCAGCTGCATATTATAAAAGTGAAGGTAAAACGCTATACAATGTTTTGAATGAATTATTTGAAAAACACGGATTCTACCAGGAAGGACTGAAGAGTCTGACCCTTAAAGGAAAAGAAGGCGCCGAACAAATTCAGGGGATCCTGAAGGACTTCAGAAACGAACCGTTGAAAGAAGTGGCAGGCTTACGTGTGGTTTCTTCAGAGGACTACAAAACAAGTAAGAAAGTGGATATGGTATCCGGTGAGGAATCATTGATCTCTCTACCATCTTCCAATGTGTTGAAATATTATCTTGAAGATGGATCTTGGATTTGCTTCCGTCCATCAGGGACCGAACCTAAGATCAAGTTCTATTTCAGCGTGATCGGGGAGACCGAAAGCGATAGCGGTGATAAATTACAAGCCCTGCAGGATGCCATCATGGCGAAAGTCGAAACGATGATCAGTTCGTCTGTAGGAAAGGCGTAGCCTTCATTTATTCTAAAAACAAGAGATGTTCCTGCATCTCTTGTTTTTTTGACTTGTGATGAGAACGAATGTTTTCGGTCAAAGGTCGTAGAATGGTGTCATTCTTTTTGATAATACCGAAATTATGAGAAATCTATATAATAGTAGTATAGGATCAGAGAGGACGATGAACATGAATTCTGAATCCCTTTCAAATATCGGACTTTTGAAAGAGATAGCCGAATTGCTGAATAACGAAACAGAGCTTGAATCCATGCTTTCGGGTGCACTGAAGAAGCTGATCAGGGGTTCAAACTTTACAACAGGGTGGATCTTTTTCATTGAAGAAGAAGGAAGCCACGAACTTGTTTCGTATGTGAACCTGCCTGGATCCCTCTCAGACCGCAAATGTGAGCCCATGAAAAAGGGTGGGTGCTGGTGTGTGAATCGATTTCGCAAAGGTAAGCTCACCAAAGCGTCCAATATTATTGAATGTCAGCGGATCGAGCAGGCCATCGAAGATAACAGGGAAGATACAGATGATATTACGCATCATGCGACGGTTCCCCTCCAGTCAGGGGATGAGTCCTTTGGGTTATTGAATGTCGCAGCACCGAACAAGACCCACTTCACAACAGACGAACTGGCGCTTCTTGAATCGGTTGCCTTCCAGATCGGATCCGCCATCAAGCGCATTCTGCTCACGAAAAAAGAGCAGGAAGTCGCATTGATCGGAGAAAGGAACCGACTGGCAAGAGATCTTCATGATTCGGTCAATCAATTGCTGTTCTCCCTTACGTTAACGGCAAGGGGAGGGGCAGAAATGACCGGTGATGAAGAAGTGAAGGATACGTTCAAAACGATTCAAGGTATGGCTCAGGAAGCATTATCAGAAATGAGGGCTCTCATCTGGCAATTGAGACCCCATGGACTTGAGAATGGAGTCGTGGAAGCAGCCAAAGGATACGCAGAGATGCTTGGATTAACCTTGGAGACAAAAGTTGAAGGAGTCATTTCCTTAAGCTCTAGAATAGAAGAAGTGTTGTGGCGTGTCAGTCAGGAAGCACTGAATAACTGTAAGAAGCATTCCGGGGAGAAACACATCCTCTATACATTGAAAAGTGATTTGCAATTCGTTCATTTGACAATTGAAGATAGAGGATACGGATTTCAATATGACGGAATGCAGTCCCTCCCTTCAGTAGGGATCCAAAGTATGAAAGAACGTGTAAAAAGCATTGGTGGTACGTTGACCATCGACAGTCAGCTTGGAATGGGAACGGTCATAACAGTTCAATTACCGTATTAGGAGGTGCCGGGTAAATGATTAGAGTATTGATAGCAGATGATCACCACGTCGTGCGGAGAGGGTTGGTTTTCTTTTTGAAAACACAAAAAGACTTGGATATTGTCGGTGAAGCGAGTGATGGGCAAGAGGCCGTCCGAATGGCTGCAACCTTGAAACCCGATATCATTCTAATGGATCTGATGATGCCGGTCATGGACGGGATCCAGGCGACCAGGGAAATTAAAGAGAGATATCCAGATATTCAAATTCTGATGCTGACGAGCTTTTCAGACCAGAATCACGTAATTCCCGCTATAGAAGCAGGGGCGGCCGGGTATCAGTTAAAGGACATTGAACCCGATGAATTAGTGAGTGGAATCCGAAAACTCCTATCGGGAGAAAATTCTCTTCACCCGAAAGCAACCAATCATTTACTGACGAGGATCACGAAACAAGACCCGCCCCATAAAATTCATGAACTGACAAAGCGGGAGAAGGATGTTTTGATTGAACTGACGAAAGGGAAGAGTAATAAAGAGATTGCTTCAAGCCTCTATATTACGGAAAAAACCGTCAAGACCCATATTTCGAACATTTTTTCCAAGCTGGAAGTGTCAGATCGGACACAAGCGGCACTCTATGCCGTGAAACATCAGTTGACAAAAAATTAATCTGGAAAGGATTTTTATGACATGAACATCGTAATTATTAACGGAAGCCCGAGAAAACGTGGACGCACTGGAATTGCGTCAAGATTCATTGCAAGAACATATGACTGTGACCTTATTGATTTAAGTGATGGCTCCCTTCCACTGTATACGGGAGAACAGGAGCAATCGGAGGTAGCCGCCGTCCAATCACTTAAGAAAAAAGTGAAAGATGCGGACGCCGTCATTTTAACTTCCCCGGAATATCACAGCGGTATGAGCGGGGCACTCAAAAACGCACTCGATTTCTTAAGCAGTGAGCAATTTGCCCATAAACCTGTTGCGCTTCTTGCATGCGCAGGCGGAGGGAAAGGCGGTATCAACTGCTTGAATAATCTTCGTATCGTCGGTCGGGGAGTGTATGCAAATGTCATTCCGAAGCAGCTTGTTCTTGATCCCCACTGCTTTGATTATGAAGGGGATGGTCTATTAGAGGAACCTGCCAAGTTAGTGGATGATTTGTTGAGGGAATTAAAGGTGTATGTAAAAGCGGCTGAACTGGTGAAATCTGAAATTTCGTCCCAATGATGAAAAATCGGCATTTTGCCGGTTTTTTTTATGATGTTCTACCTAATAAAAGCTGATCCAATAGCGCATACTAATTGGATCAGCCGTAGGTGGAATTCTCTTTTTTGTTACATCTCTGCAAAGGTTTCCTGGAGTGGTTGCTCGACACTATAGGTAAAGTTTGCATGTTCGATATATCGTAAAAGCGTATAGAGATTACGCTCTACAACCGTGTAATCATTTGAAAAATGATACGCATGTAAGAAATGTTCAATTCTTTTTGAAAGAAGGTCATCCTTCGTTCTCACCATAAGGATCAACAGGTTATCCCATTCTGATCGGTGAGTGTAATACAAGGCCCGATCGTAATCGACTTTGTTCACTTGGTTTCCCTCCTTCTGAAGGGGTACTCCTATTGTATGGAGAAAACCGTTATTATTTCTCTGTAAAAGTTGGTACTGTTGCAAATGCTCGTTTTCCTTCTATTGGGTGAATAAAAACGCCTGATTAATTCATCCTATGTAATGAAACGTAAACAGAGGTGATGAAAATGAAGAAAGCAATCGTGATAGTATCAACTGTATTTTTTCTAGTATTTTCAAATCAGGTACACGCCGAACAGTCGGATTATAAGAAGTTTGGACGCATTGCGACAGCAGTCATCAAAGAGGACTATCCCGGGCAGCCGGTAAAGGATTATCAGTATCAGGGACGTCAGAAATTGACGGAGAACAAAGTTTCTGATGCCTTTGAATTTACCGTGCAAGAAAACAATGCAGAGAAAAAGGTCGTTGTCATCGTGGTGCACGATCTTGACAATGAAAAGGTACTCAACATCTCGGTGAAGGAGTAACGGAAAGATGAAGTCTTCTTTGAATAAGGAGGCTTTTTTTATTAGGTTGAAACTGCCATAAGGGTATTTTGGCTGGAATTTTGGTTGCTGGTATTGATTTGGCACAAGTATAGACAATGGGGAATAACCAAAATGCCACATAAAACCTGCACCCCAACATCAATCTAACGATAAACTAAAGTATTACCTGCAAAATCATCACTGTTTTGCTAAAATGAAATCATACATAATTCGTTTTGATTCTGAAAGGGGATCTTTGTTCCGATGCGATGCTGTTCTTTTCTAACCTATAAATTAACTGAATAGAGGGAGGAAGAGATATGCATTCCAATGCATTCAGAAATCTGTGGTTCGGTCAGGCATTGGCCAATATGGGGGATGTTTTCTATATCGTAGGGTTGATCTCCCTTGTTTACAACATTACCGGTTCTGCTCTTTATATGACAGCTGTTCCTTTAGTCATTACATTTTCACGATTTATCAGCAGTGTGGCAGCACCTCTTCTGTTGAATCGTACACAGTTGAAGAGCTTAATCGCGTATTCGCAAATAGGAAAGACATTTTTTTTATGTGTGTTCCTCCTGCTAATGGTACTCAATGTAGGGAATGTGTGGATCTATTTCGTTTGTGCCAGTATCATTTCTTTTTTGGATGGATGGGCACTCCCGGCGAGGAACTCATATGTGCCATTCCTTGTGAAGCGGGAAGAATTGATGGGAGCGAATGGATTTCTCTCTACCGTGGATCAGACGATTCAATTTTCCAGTTGGGCATTGGGCGGAATTCTTCTAGCGGTCCTGAATGCAACGAATCTTTTTATTGTGGTGATCCTCTTGTTCCTGGCCAGCACCTTTTATATGCTGAAACTCCCGGTCATTCCTAGTAGTACGCTGGAGGTTCGCAAGGTTTGGTGGCAGGAGCTTGGAGATGGATGGTCACAGGTTAAAAGGCGGAAGGGCCTGGTTCCCGTTTTTTGGATATACGGGCTGGAGTCGGTGTCAGGGACCGTCTGGATTGCGGCTGTTCTTTATTTGTATGTGGATCTCTTGCTTCAGCGGGGTGAAGAATGGTGGGGATTCATCAACTCAAGCTTCTTTGTCGGATTGGTCGTTGCCTCATTTCTCATATTTAAACTGCATGGCATCTTTTCAAAGTACCGGCAAAAGTGGCTCCCTTTCTGTATGATCGTCACTTCAGCTGTCACCCTTGTATTTGCATGGAATAAAATTGCCGTGATGGCACTGTTCTTGTCATTTGTATTTGGGTTGTTTGATCAAATTAAGAATGTAGTGCTTCAGACGTATTTACAGGAGAATGCGCCGCCGGAAGAGCTTGGCAAGATTTACGCTGCACAAGGGGCATTAACCACTCTCTTGTTCGGCTTATCGTCAGTGGGGGTTGGACTTCTCCTTGAAGTGATGAGTGTTTCAATGGTGTTCACCTTGTCTGCATTCTTGCTATTCACCACGCTCATTCCAGTTAAAATACTGCAAAAGAATCTGAATACGTAAGGTTGATAAAGAGGCTGTTCCCTGGATTAGGGGAACAGCCTCTTTAGGGTGACCCGTCACATGCTTGTCGCCCCAGAACGAGCCCCTTCCGCTTTTCTGCGATGTCCAGCTCCGGCGGCTAGTCCCTCGAGGTCATAAGCTAAATTGACCAAATAGGCAAAGACCGCCTTTTCGGTCAATTCATCTTATGCTTGTCGGGCCTGAGCAAGCCGCCTCCGCTTTTCTTTATGTCCAGCTCCGGTGGGTAGAGGCTCGAGGTCATAAGCTAAATGGGCCAAGAAGGCAAAGGGGCGCCTTCTTATCCCATTCATCTTATGCTTGTCGCCTCTGCCCAACCCGCCTCCGCTTTTCTTTGTCCAGCTCCAGGGGCTTGGGGCTCGAGGTCATAAGCCAAGTCACCCATAAAGGCAAAGTGCGCCTTTCCGGGTGACTCGTCTTATGCTTGTCGCCCCAGAACGAGCCCCTTCCGCTTTTCTTTTCATCAAATCACCTTTCTCTTCATACATTTAGATAAGAGTATAAAGAGGGGGATGAAGATGAATTTAGAGGAGCAGAAGAATTTGCAAAATGCGATAGGGGAGATTACGGAGATTGCAGACGGTTTTGGTCTGGATTTTTATCCGATGCGTTATGAGATTTGTCCTGCTGACATTATATATACATTTGGGGCTTATGGGATGCCGACACGGTTTTCTCACTGGAGTTTCGGGAAGCAGTTCCATAAGATGAAACTTCAGTATGATTTGGGGTTGAGTAAGATTTATGAGCTCGTAATCAATTCGGATCCTTGTTATGCGTTTTTGCTGGATTCGAATTCTCTTATTCAGAATAAATTGATTGTCGCTCACGTGCTGGCACACTGTGATTTCTTTAAAAACAATGTCCGGTTCCAGAATACGAAACGGGATATGGTGGAAAGTATGGCGGCTACTGCTGAACGGGTACGCAGATATGAGATTGAGCACGGAAAACAGGAAGTTGAGAATTTCCTCGATGCGGTTCTTGCCGTGGATGAACACATCGATCCTTCCCTGATGCGTCCGAAGCTGTCGTGGACAATGGATGATGTAGAGTGGGAAGAGGAGGAAGTGAATCATGCATCCCCTTATGATGATCTGTGGTCACTTGACGAAAAGCCGAAAAGCAGGGAAAAGAAGAAGGTGAAGAAAAAGTTTCCTCCCCAGCCGGAGAAGGACATTCTTCTTTTCATCGAACAGTACAGCAGGGAATTATCGGACTGGCAGCGGGATATATTGACGATGATGAGGGAAGAAATGCTGTATTTCTGGCCACAGCTTGAAACGAAGATCATGAATGAAGGTTGGGCCTCGTATTGGCATCAGCGGATCATTCGTGAAATGGATCTGACAAGTGGTGAATCGATCGAGTTTGCCAAGTTGAATGCTGGTGTCGTACAGCCGTCCAGGACACAGATCAATCCCTATTATCTCGGTCTGAAGATTTTCGAAGATATTGAGGATCGGTTCGATAACCCGACGGAAGAAATGAAAAAACGGGGGGTAAAGCCGAATTCCGGTCGTGAAAAAATGTTTGAAGTGCGTGAAATCGAATCGGATATTTCCTTTTTACGAAACTATTTAACGAAGGATCTGGTGATGAGAGAAGATATGTACTTGTTCCAAAAACAGGGGAAGGATTATAAAATTGTCGATAAGGAATGGACCCATGTCCGGGATCAGCTTGTGGGCATGAGGGTGAATGGCGGTTTCCCTTACATCACAGTGAATGATGGGGACTACATGAAGAGCGGAGAGCTCTATCTTAAGCACTGGTTTGAGGATGTTGAGCTTGATATTAAATATTTGGAAAAGGTTTTACCTTATTTGCACCAGCTCTGGGGAAGACCGGTCCATATCGAGACTCACGTGGAGAACAGGGATATGCTTTTTACGTATGACGGAAGGAGCGTCCAGCGAAAATATTTATAACAACGCGTGGAGTCGCATTCAGTAGAAGAATCCTGAGGCGGCTCTTTTTTTGTTCTAAAAATGATGGACTAAGTTTATACATTGTAGAGTAGACGATTATTGATCGAGGAGGAGATAGGATGGCGGATGTTGAAGTCTTTATCGGTGATTTGACGGACCGGACATTCCATTATGAAGGGGGAGACTGGAATCATAATTACCCGAAGCGGATCAGTCCGTTCTTTCCTAAAGGCTACGAACTGTTTTTTACCCTGTTGGATGGCATTTACTATAGGAAATACGAAGGCAGGCAAACAGACTGGGGAAGCCACACCTGCCTGATGTACCCTGAGGAAATGCTGTCTGTGCTGGAAGACTACTATAAGAGAGAGCAGGATAATGATGAGGTGCAGCAATTGTTTCAATTCATTAAGAAGCTGGACCATGGACGGCAATATGGATTAGTGGCATGCGAAATGTCATGACGTTTAAAGGACAAACTGCCTGAGGCGGTTTGTCCTTATTGATCCAGCTCCAGGGGCTCATATGCTAAATGGTCCATTCATCCTATGCTTGTCGTCTCTGACCAAGCCGCCTCCGCTTTTCATTGCTTAGATCCGGAAACCGGGTATGGAGTTTTCCGGTGAAGTATAGAAACGATTTTTGGAAGATGGGACTTTGGATGAACGTATAAATAAATGTGAAAATGAAGACCGGTCCGGAGAGGAGTAGACCGATCAGTAAGATGGTGCACTCGCATATGATCCGGACTCTGCTGATGGAAAGATTGGTCAAATCTGAAATGGTTAGCATGAATCCGTCCCTTGGTCCCGTTCCAAGATGAGCAGCAGAATACAGGCCGCCTCCAACCCCCATCAACAGAATGGCAGACAAGAGAATCAGAATATCAATAACCGGACCCGTTTGTGGGGGAAGCAAATCATAAAAAAGGAAAAAGTCAACAAGCATGCCGACCATTACTCCATTCAGGATGGTTCCGATTTGAATATATTTCCCTTTCAAGATAAGCGTGCCTGCTATTAGAGTGGCACCGACGATGATATTCCAGGTTCCGATCGTTAGCCCGAACTTTTCAAACATGGCGATATTTAAAACATCCCATGGGTGAATGCCTAAGTATTGGACTTTAATGGACATGCTGATTCCATAGCTGAAAATAAGTAACCCGATTACAAAATAGCTGATTTGCCAATAGATTTTCATCGTTTCTCCTTTATATCTGACCGTCATCTCTACTCTAACATTATTTTACAATGAAACGCTTTATGATGAAATGGTCCTTTTTTCATTCTGTTTATGAAAAATGAGGAATGAGTCAATTTGACAAATTGTGGTTGATACTTGTTTATATCTGTTTCTTCAAGGGGTATGGTCCTGTATGAGAAGAAAAGGGGGAATAGGTGAATGCAAACAGCGAAAGATGCTTGGAAAACGCTATGGGGGTGGCATGGTGATGTATTGGAGACGATCAGGTTTTTTACATCAGGAAGTACTCCAGTTGGGGTAAATGGAGGGGTGCAGACGGATCGCTCTCCAGAACCTTCTGCAAATCCCGGGCAGAAAATCGGCTTTGTTTTAGGGCCGCTTTTATTTTTTCTAATCATTCTGTTCTTTTCTCCTGAAGGATTGTCCAAAGAAGCAGTGGCGGTCCTTGCCGGAACAGTCTGGATTGCTACTTGGTGGATTACAGAAGCGATCCCGATACCGGCTACATCCCTTCTGCCGATCATTCTGTTTCCAGTTACCGGGGCACTACAGTCGGGGGATGTTACATCTGCCTATGGGGATGGGACCATCTTTTTGTTTATGGGAGGGTTCATCATAGCGATTGCCATGGAAAAATGGAATTTACATAAGAGAATCGCCATGAACATCATCCTGCTGATAGGGACAAGTACGGAACGCATCGTCCTGGGGTTTATGCTTGCAACCGGATTTCTGTCCATGTGGATTTCGAACACGGCAACGGCCATGATGATGCTGCCTATCGGAACCGCAGTGATCTACCAGGTGAATGAAAGTTTAAAAAAAGAGGGAGCGAAAAGGACAGGGCACTTCAGTAAAGTAATCATGCTGGGGATTGCCTACAGTGCATCAATCGGAGGATTAGGGACATTAATTGGGACGCCCCCGAATACCATATTCGCTGCAGTTTTAAAACAGCTATATGGAATCGATTTTTCCTTTGCCAAATGGATGCTTTTCGGAGTGCCTCTTGCAGCCATTCTCCTCATCGCTACATGGTGGTACCTTATTAAATTGGCGTTTCCTTTGAAAATAAAAGAACTGCCGGGGGGGAGGGAAATCGTCGAAAAGGAAAACCGCTCCCTCGGGCGCATTTCATTTGAGGAAAAGCTCGTTCTCACTGTCTTTTCAGTCACTGCTCTATGCTGGATCACACGGTCGTTCTTATTGAACCAGTGGATCCCTTCTTTGGATGACACGATCATTGCCATGACCGGCGCCATTGCCCTCTTTCTTCTTCCAGGAAGAAAAGAGGCAAGGTTGATCAATTGGGAGGATGCAAAGAAGCTTCCATGGGGAATCCTTCTTCTATTCGGGGGAGGACTTGCCATTGCCAAAGGGTTCAAGGAAACGGGATTGGCTGAGTGGATCGGAAAGCAGTTGACGGTCCTTGAAGGGGTATCCTTTATTATCATCCTTGCAGCTGTGACCATTTTTGTTATATTCCTGACGGAAATCACGTCCAATACGGCTACAGCGACGATGATGTTTCCGATAATGGCAGCATTGGCTGCCGCTTTGGACGTTCATCCTTACAGTCTGATGGTAGCCGCTGGACTTGCTGCCTCTTGTGCTTTCATGCTTCCGGTTGCAACTCCTCCGAACGCGGTTGTCTTCGGCTCTGGCTATATTAAAATGGGGGATATGGTGAAAGCTGGCATCTGGTTAAATTTGATAAGTATTATATTCATCACTCTTATGATTTATTTTGTGATGCCGCTTGTGTGGGGAGTAGACCTTAGTGCATTTCCCGTACACCTGAAGTAAAGAAAAATCGGATCAGAAAACCTGATCCGATTTTTCTGTTACTGAGCTGTATATCCACCATCCAACACAACCGCTTGACCTGTTACACCCTTTGCTTTGTCACTTGCAAGGAAGATGGTGTAGTCCGCAATTTCTTCTACTGATAGCAATCGTTTTTGTGGAACAAGGGGATAAATGACATCCTCTAACACCTTTTCAAGCTCAACACCACGGGTCGTGGAGATATCTTTCAGCTGGTTTCGGACAAGGGGGGTATCAACGTAACCAGGGCACATCGCATTGACAGTGATACCGTGCTCAGCACCTTCTAAGGCCGAGACTTTTGTCAATCCTATGACTCCATGCTTCGCGCTATTATAGGCAGCTTTGCCCGCAAATCCAATCAGGCCATTTATGGATGCCATATTGATGATTCGACCGAACTTCTGTTTTTTCATATGTGGAAAAGCAAATTTTGTTGCGATGAATGGGGCAGTAAGCATGATTTTGATTAATAGTTCGAACTTTTCAATCGGAAAGTCCTCAATGGGTGAAACATGTTGAAGACCAGCATTATTGATCAGGACATCTATCCGTCCGTAGTGTTCCACGGTCTTATTGATTCCCGCCTTGACTTCGTCTTCACTGGTTACGTCGCATTTAATGCCAAGGCATTCAAACCCCCTGCTTTTGAGTTCATCAACCGCTTCATCCAATCCTACTTGATTGATATCGGACAGAACGACCTTTGCACCGTTTTGAGCAAAATGTGCACCGATTTCAAATCCGATTCCTCTTGCAGCACCTGTAATAAACACCACTTTGTCATTGACCATTTTGATTTCCTCCTCGAAGTAGTAAATTCCCGAATTGGCTAGGATGATTGAGACAATTTCCGCGATTGTTGGAATAAGCAGCCCGACCACAGCAACATCTAAATAAGAATCTTTATAGCGAATAGGGTCAGAAGAGCGCCATTATGAGGCAGAATAGATACTCCGGAAGAGATGGACGCGGTCCTATGGGCTCTTAGTGAGACTCGTTCGCTTCAGACATATTCTTATTTATTTTGATGACTTCCAGGTACTGAATATGATGGCCGTCGATTTTCTTGACTTTAAAGCAATAGCCTTGTTCTTCGATTTTATCTTCAGGCTTGACTTCATATTTTTGAGTGAGGAACCAGCCTCCGATTGTATCGACTTCCTCTTCATCAATCGAGATGCCCAGAAGGTCATTCACATCTTCAATGAGCATGACGGCATCGAAAATATAATGATCTTCTTTAATCTTCTGGACTTCAGGAATTTCATCGATATCGAATTCATCCCGGATCTCACCGACGATTTCTTCAATGATGTCCTCTACTGTAACCAGGCCTGCCGTTCCGCCGTATTCATCAAGAAGAACGGCCATCGGGGAGCGTTCCTTTTGCAACTTGACGAGCAATGCTTGAATCGGGATGGTTTCAATGACGCGGATGACGGGCTTAATAAAGGAGGTCACATCCTCATGCTCGCTTTTATGATTCACGAGGGTCGTTAAGAGTTCCTTCACATTCACAATTCCAAGGATATTGTCTTTATCCCCATCCACTACAGGGTATCTCGTGTACCGCTCTTCTTTAATGACCGATAGTACTTCATCTATGGTGGATTCTGCAGATAGAGTCACGATGTTTGTCCGGGGAACCATGATTTCCTTGGCGATGCGCTCGTCAAATTCGAATATCTTATTCACATACCTGAATTCGGATGAGTTGATTTCACCGCTCTTGTAACTATCGGAAAGAATGATTCTGAGCTCTTCTTCCGAATGGGCGATTTCATGCTCTGAGGCCGGTTTCAAACCGAACATCCCTGTAAACACCCGTGCCGAACTATTCAAGGTCCAAATGAATGGATAAGCAATCCGGTAGAACCAAATCAAGGGCTTGGCGAATAGTAATGTGATTCTTTCAGCTTTTTGAATGGCAAAGGTCTTCGGGGCCAGTTCCCCTATCACCACATGCAGAAAGGTAATGACAGAAAAAGCCAGTGCGAATGAAATGATGCTTGAAATAGACGGATTTAAATCAATCTTCTCAAATGCCGGGTGGAGCAGCGTTTCAATGGTCGGTTCTCCTAACCACCCAAGTCCAAGGGAGGTGATGGTAATCCCCAACTGACAGGCAGAAAGGTATTCGTCCAGATGGGAAATGACCCTTTTCGCAGCAACGGCTGTTTGATTTCCTTCAGAGACCAACTGATCGATTCTTGAACCCCTTACTTTCACGATGGCAAATTCAGAAGCGACGAAGAAAGCTGTCAATCCGATTAATAGGGCAATAAGTAGTAAATTAATTAATATATCCAATGAGTAGAAGTCAAAAGAACGGGTAGTTTTCCCTTTCTTTCGCTTCAATCACCTCCTGTATGAAATAGTCATGATAACGAAATATTTGAGGGCAGAATGCCACTTGAAATCCTTTCGTATTGAGTATATCCTTTTTACGTATTACATCCCCATTTGTCCGATTGTCATTGAAATGCTATACATATTGGGTTATTCTGAAATATAACGATCAACCGGTATGATTCATGATTTCATCATAGTGAATATTTCTGAACAATACAATCATTTAGGATTCAAAACACTGGATAGTTGGAAAGGAGGACGATCATGGCAGACGTATTTAATCAAGAGTTTGTTGTATCCCTTATCATGGCCTTTTCGGTTTATATCATTATAAGAGGAGTAGCAATTTTCTTCGGCAAAGCAGGAAAAGGGTATCTTGAAAATCTTCAATCCCAAACAGGACGGTTATACCTGCACTTAATTGGAGGGTACTATATATTATCAGGTGTATTAGGCCTGCTTATTCCACGATTAGACTGGAAAACAGAAGACATCTACTTCGCCATCGCCATCTTTGCCATAACATCCGTGGTATTCTGGGTAACACTTGACCTCTTCATGAAGCGCGAACGTAAAAAACTTCAACAAAATTAATCCTTCAGCGAGCCCTGGGTTTTAGTCCGGGGTTTTTTTATGTTTATATATTGTCTTCTGTAACCTTCCTTGTCATAGGTTCGTAACAGATTTTTGCTTAATGAAAGCGACGGTACGTATAATATTAAGTAGTATGAGAGTACGTAGAAGAAAAAATCGGAAGGAGGGATATCATATGGGTCACGATAACAGGCATGGCCACAACCAAAATAAAAAAGCATTATTAATCAGCTTTCTTTTCATTTTTACTTTTATGATTGTTGAAGTGGTGGGGGGAGTCGTTACAAATAGTCTCGCCCTTCTTTCTGATGCAGGGCATATGCTCAGTGATGCAGCGGCACTTGGCCTTAGTCTGGCCGCTTTCTATATAGGGGAGAAGGCGTCGGATTTGGGGAAGACTTACGGGTACAAACGTTTTGAAATCGTAGCTGCTTTTCTGAACGGGATCACCCTGATTCTGGTTTCTCTTTATATCTTCTGGGAAGCTTACCGCCGCTTCATCGATACTCCAACTGTATCACCCGGTATGATGACCATCGCCGTAATTGGCTTGATTGTGAACATCATTGTCGCCTGGATCCTGACGAAAGGTGACAAAGAACATAATCTGAATGTCCGCAGTGCATTCCTTCATGTACTGGGGGATATGCTCGGATCAGTCGGGGCCATCATAGCGGGTCTTCTCATTTACTTCTTTGATTGGAATCTGGCAGACCCGATTGCTTCTGTCATCGTAGCGATTCTGATTGTCATTTCCGGATGGAGGGTGACGAAGGATTCCATTCATATATTGATGGAAGGTTCCCCGGGGGATGTGGATATGGAAAAGGTGTCAAAGAGCCTGTCTCAGGTACCGGGAGTCATGGAAGTCCATGACCTCCACGTATGGTCAATCACTTCTGATTTTAAAGCTTTAAGCTGCCATGTTGTCGTAGGGGATGAAGTGGATAGGGATGCAATCTTAGTACAGCTGACAGCTTTTCTTGAACATGAATTTGACATTCGTCACTCAACCATCCAGGTGGAAGGGGAAAACCTGTTGGAGGGGGATCATCATACTTGCACCTGATAAATTGGAAATAGTATGAAGGGATGCCCTCTGACGATTGAATCGACTGGGTTTTATTATGATGATTCAAGAAAACTGAAAAATGGATGTTTATGTATCGCCAAGATCGGGGTATATCCTCAACTGGAGGGATGAACATGCTACATCAAGAAACGAAATCTGAACAGAAGAAAACACCCGAAATTAAAAAAGATTTTTATATACAACAATTATTGAGGATCGGCGTCTATAAATCGTTCGGGAAGCAGCTTTATGAACTTTCAATGGATGAATTGCAGGATGTGTACCTTGAATATTATGTTGGTGGAGATATAGCTCAATAAAAAGACGACCCTTTAAAGAAAGGATCGTCTTTTTTCATGTGTGCATATCGCTTAAGGGATATCGTGTCCCATGGACGTCTGCAGGATTTCAAACCACTGATCATGGCTCAAAGAGATGGAAAGAGAGTCGATGGCATGTTGAATCCGTTCTTTTTTACCTGAACCGACGATCGGCATGATGTTGGCCGGATGATTAAGCAGCCAGGCATATAGTACCTGGTCGATCCCCGTCGCTCCTGTTTCCTCCTGCACTTTCTTTAATGTATGTTGAAGACGGACAGCTTTCCTATCTTCCCCTTTGAAGACCGCCCCGCCTGCCAGCGGTGACCAGGCCATGGGAGCCACACGCTTTTCCTGACAGAGGTTTAATGTGCCGTCCTCAAAGTTTTCCAGGTGGTAGGCGGATAATTCAATTTGGTTTGTAATCAATGGAAATGGTAAATAAGATTGAAGCATCTTCCACTGATGATCTTTAAAGTTGGAGACTCCAAAATGACGGACTTTCCCTTCTTCTTTTAACTGAGTGAAGGCTTCAGCTACCTCTTCGCCATTCATATATGGATCCGGTCTGTGGATCAACAATAGATCAATGTAGTCCGTCTTTAGTTGTTGGAGAGAATTTTCAACGGAGGTGAGAATATGTTTTTTACTGGTGTTGTAGTGATGCGTCTTATGCTCCGGACGATTGTCAGAAGGCAGGACAATGCCGCACTTTGTTACGATCTCCATTTTCTCCCGCAATGAGGGTTGGAGGGCAAGGGCCTCACCGAATAAGGTTTCACACGTATAAGAACCATAAATGTCGGCATGGTCAAAAGTTGTGATTCCTTTATCAAGATTGTGTTGGATTAAAGAAAGCGTTTCTTCCTTGGACTGCTTCCAGTCCGATAGTCTCCATAATCCGTGAATGATCCTCGAGAATGATAAATCTTCTGTCATTTGTATTCGTTGCATAGGGGAAACCTCTCTTCATATGGTATGCAGATTTTCTTTCATAGTCATACTACAAGTATATTACTATGTATTGAAAGGAAATAGAAATGATTGAACCTCTTCAGGATATTATGCGTCAGTGGGGAATGGAGCCTGCTTCAATGGAAACGCTTCTCCTTCATCCAAATGTTACGAAAGTGAAGGCAGAAGGAAAGACCTTCTATTTGAAAAGAAGAGAGTATTCTTCTATTGAAAATAGGATGGAGGAGCTCTATCTAACCTCTTACTTAATAAATAATCACCTCAAGGTTGAAACTCCCATATTAACTTCGTCGCACCTTCCGTATGTAAAAGAAGGAGAGCAACTTTATTCTTTTTATGAGGCACTTGAAGGAATGCCGTTAAAGGAATTTTCCATCGACTCACTGACAAAGGCGGGAACCAACCTTTCAACCCTACACCTCATCCTTAAAGAATATCAGTGTCATAATGAAGTGAAGGGCTGGGAGATTGAAAGGCATGTAAGAGAATGGGTGAACGAGCTGAATTCTGAATCGATCGGTAGAAGGGGACAGGTGATCTTATCAAAGATGAGGGGGTGGGGGACATCCTTTGAGTGTTTGCCCCATCAAATCGTTCATAGCGACTACAATCCGGGGAATATTTTGATGCAGGGAGGAGAGGTGAGCGGGATCATTGATTTTGAACGGATCCTTACAGCACCAAGGATTACTGACATCGGCTACTTCCTCGCAGGGATGCTTAAAAGGATCCCTGCAGAGAAAAAAGATCATTCTATTAAAGGGATCCGGTTTTTTATACAAGGATATGGAAAGCATGAACCTCTTACTGCAGGGGAGAGAAGAATGCTGCCGGCAATAGTCATTCTCTTCCTGCTGCAACATGCCTTTTTTTACTTTCAGCAGGGATATTCAGAAGCTAGTTCTTCGTGCATGGATTTTATCGAGGAAATGATTGAATCCGCTTATTTCCATGAAGTCTTTCAATATGAGAAGGAAAAGCTTGAATAACCTTTCGTTCTATGGCAAAGTAGGAAGGAAGATAACGTTTAATTTCATATTCCAAGTGTAGGGGGACCGGATTGCCGGTTGAGATTGTATCCTGTAGATACTGACCCTTTGAACCTGAACTGGCTGATACCAGCGTAGGAAACATTCTCTTAAACGATACATAACCTGTTTAACGATGCGTCCCACGGCTGAAGCTTGGGGCGTTTTTTTATTGTATCACGGACTTTACGTCTCAAACTCCACTGGTTTACATTCATTCTCTATAATAAGCGAAGAATAAATAATGGAATGAAACGTTATGACCGCAAAGAATCGAAGGAGGAGTCACCATGAAAAAGTGGATGTTCCTCATCTGCTCTGTACTTATTTTAACCGCCTGTAACGGTGGGAAAGACACAGCTGATGAGAAGAAGGACAATCTAAAAAAAGTAAGTGTCGTACTCGACTGGACACCGAATACCAACCACACCGGATTATATGTAGCGAAAGAAAAAGGCTACTTTAAGGATCAGGGATTGGATGTAGACATCATCCTGCCCGGAGAAGCAGGTGCCGATCAGCTCGTTGCATCAGGGAAAGCTGAATTTGGTGTTGGATATCAGGAAAGTGTCACTCAAGCGAGGGTCCAGGATGTACCCATCGTATCCATCGCTGCCATCATCCAGCATAATACGTCGGGGTTTGCTTCCCCGAAGAGTAAGGGTATTACTAAACCAAAGGATTTTGAAGGGAAAAGCTATGGCGGATGGGGGTCACCCGTGGAAAAAGCCGTCATGGATTCGATCATGAAGCAAGAACAAGCGGACGTGAAAAAAGTGAATTTCATAAACATGGGAGACACCGATTTCTTTACTGCCGTTAAACGCGATGTGGATTTCGCCTGGATTTATTATGGGTGGACAGGAATTGAAGCAGAACTTCGCGGTGAAGAGTTGAACATGATGTATGTAAAGGATTATTCTGATAAACTGGATTACTATACTCCAGTCCTCACAACAAATGAAAAAATGATCGATTCAGATCCTGAAACGGTCAAGGCATTCATGGCAGCTGCTTCCAAAGGGTACCAATACTCGATAGACAACCCGAAAGAGGCGGGGGAGATTCTGTTGGATGCAGCCCCGGATCTTGATAAAGAATTAGTCATGAAGAGTCAGGAATGGCTAGCACCCAAATATAAAGATGATGCTGACCGATGGGGAGAGCAGAAACTGGAAGTCTGGGAGAATTATGCACAATGGATGTATGAAAATGATTTATTAGATAAGAAACTCGAAAGCAAGAAAGCATTCACGAACGAATTCTTACCAAAATAAGAGGTGAATAAAATGGGGAACGCACTTGTAAGTATACAGATCATTCCGAAGACAAAGAACGGTGAAGATGTGATTCCATATGTGGATGAAGCGATCGCAATCATTGAAAAGTCCGGAGTACGATATGAAGTCCATCCTTTGGAAACGACGATGGAGGGGAATCTGTCGCAATTATTCAAGGTGATTGAACAGATGAATGAACGAATGATTGAAATTGGAAGCAAAAACGTCATATCCCAAATCAAAGTATTGTACCAGCCGGATGGGATCGAGATGAACGATTTAACGGAGAAATATAGAGGATGAAAACTTGGATTGCAAAAGGATGGAGACCCTTCTTGGTCCTCATCCTTTTATTCATCATTTGGGAAGCTGCCATCAACGTATTTAAGGTTCCAGCCTGGCTGATGCCGTCGCCTTCAGAGATATGGGAAGAAGGAATCGCTTCGTGGTCTGAGTTCAAGGGGCATTTCTCATCAACGGCATTCCTGACAATCGCAGGGTTTGCGATTGGCTGTTCAATTGGACTCGGGACAGCGGTCGTACTGCATCTCCTGCCAAAGGTAAGGGAAGCGGTTTATCCACTCATGATCCTGTCTCAGAATATACCCATCATTGTCTTGGCCCCTCTCCTTGTCATTTGGTTCGGATTCGGACTCCTTCCCAAGATCATCGTCATTACCCTGATTTGTTTCTTCCCGTTGGCCGTTTCGGCGATGGATGGATTCAGGCAGACGAATGGAGAGTATATCCTTTATATGAAAATGTCCGGTGCAACAAAAGGGCAGATATTCCGGAAAGTGGAGTGGCCGCATGCACTGCCTTCCATCTTCTCCGGTTTGAAAATCTCAGCTACCTATAGTGTGATGGGAGCGGTCATTTCGGAGTGGCTTGGTGCCCAAAAAGGGATTGGCGTCTATATGACACTTGCATCCTCTTCCTTCAGGACCGACAGGGTTTTTGTCGCCATTTTCATGATCATGCTCCTGAGCCTGCTGTTCTTTGGAGTCATTGTACTATTAGAAAAAATCATGGTGAAGTGGAATCGAAAGGAGGGCAAATGACATGACGACGTTATCAATACAAAATATGTCCAAATCCTTTGATGGTGAATTGATTCTCGATGATCTTTCCATTCAAGTAGGGGAAGGAGAGTTCGTTTCGATTCTTGGCCCTTCCGGAAGTGGGAAAAGTACGCTATTTCACGTGATCGGTGGGTTATTCGCACCCGATTCAGGAGATATAAAGCTCGATGGACAGACGATAAATGGCCGTAGAGGGTCCATCAGCTATATGCCACAAAGTCCGTCCCTCTTACCGTGGAGGACGGTGATCGAGAATGTGATGCTTGGTCAGGAGTTACACGGAAAGAGGGATAAGGAAATGGCAATGGGGATGATTGAACGCGCCGGTTTGAAGGGCTATGAGGACGCTTATCCTGAAGATCTCTCAGGTGGAATGAAACAGCGTGTCGCATTCATCCGTGCACTGGTCAGTCCTCAATCCTTTTTATGCCTGGATGAACCATTTTCTGCCCTTGACGAATTTACACGATTGGACATGCAGAGGTGGCTCCTTTCCATATGGGAGGAAGACTTAAGTTCGGTCCTGTTTGTCACTCATAATATCGATGAAGCCCTCTTCTTGTCGGACCGTATCATTGTGTTATCAACCAGACCGGCCCGTGTGCAAAAGGAGTTCAACGTGCCATTCCCGCGACCGCGTGACAAAGAAATCCTTCTAACCGAGGAGTTTCTGAAATGGAAAACGGATATCTTTGAGGAATTATCTCAATATGTGTAAATCATCGCTTATTGATGCTCATATTCATCTGGACTTATATGAAGTGGAAGAACGAGGGAAAATACTGCAGGAACTAGATCTTTATTCTGTGGATGCTCTCATTTCGGTATCCTTTCACCTTCAATCGTCCGAGCAAAATCTTGCATTTGCGAGGGGAGATAGACGGATAAAGGCAGCTGCCGGTTTTCATCCTGAACAAGAACTCCCATCAGAAAGGGAGGTAGAGGAACTTTTAGCATTTATTCAGAAGAATCGTAAAGATCTGGTTGCAATCGGGGAAGTCGGGTTGCCCTATTACAAAATGAAAGAAGAACCTTCACTTTCACTCTGTGGATATATAAAACTGTTGGAACTCTTTATCAAAGAATCAAAGCGGCTGAATAAACCCATCATCCTTCACGGGGTTTATGAACATGCTCCCATCATCTGCGGTTTATTAGAGAAGCATTCCGTTACAAGAGCCCATTTTCATTGGTTTAAAGGAGATCGTGAAACGATTAAAAGAATGGTCAGGAATGGTTACTTCGTTTCAATTACACCGGACGTCCTATATGAAGAGGAAATACAGCAATTGGTCAGGGACTACCCCATCGAAAGGCTGATGGTGGAAACGGACGGCCCTTGGCGGTTTGAAGGAGCCTTTCAAAAAAGAATGACTCATCCAGGTATGATGCACAGGTCCCTAGAGAAAATCGCAGAAATTAAAGGTTTGTCAGAAACAACTGTATATAAACAATTGTATAGGAATACGACTGAATTTTATAGGTTATAAAAAAAGAGGTTCCCAAGCTACTCGAGCACGGGAAGCCTCTTTTTTTGCAAGAAAAAACGATTAAACATCTTTTACCATCATATTTCTATCTCGATTGACAGAAAATGAAAGTAATGAATGATAGGAAAAGGTGAGAAAAATGGAATTGAACGATCATTATACGCCATATCGAGCTGGCGATGTTGTTTACGTGATTTACCGTAATCCGCATACTCAAAGTGTAGCCAATGTACAGGAAGCAGCGATTGTGCACGATCCGGAAAACCCAAACGAATTAGCATTATTTCTTTATGAAACCTATTATCCGTTAACACATGAAGTAGCCGTCTATTCTACCGAAGAAGAAGCAGAAGAGGCTTATTCACAATCATTTGGAGACCTGTAGGAGGGAATAATATGGTAAAGCCATTCGTGCCTCAATTGGTCTATTTTGAACCCAATGCACTGGATTACCCATTAGGAAAGCAATTAAAGGAAAAGTTCGAGAAAATGGATATAGAAATCCGCTATACCACTTCCCACAATCAGGTTCGAAATCTCCCTGGGGATAATCATTTTCAAAAATACAGGATCGCCAAATCAACGTTAGTGGTGGGCGTGCGGAAAACGCTGAAGTTCGATACCTCCAAGCCGTCAGCTGAATATGCCATACCGTTTGCGACAGGTTGTATGGGTCACTGCCATTATTGTTATCTGCAAACCACAATGGGGAGTAAGCCGTATATTCGCACGTATGTGAATGTAGATGAGATATTTGAGGCGGCAGATCGGTATATCGAGGAAAGGGCACCAGAATTTACGCGTTTTGAAGCAGCGTGTACCTCTGATATCGTCGGTGTGGACCATCTCACACATACGCTAAAGCGCGCGATCGAACATTTTGGTGAATCGGAGTATGGGAAGTTACGTTTCGTAACCAAATTTCATCACGTTGATCATTTGCTGGATGCGAAACATAATGGGAAGACAAGATTCCGCTTCAGTATCAACGCAGATTATGTCATTAAGAATTTTGAACCGGGTACATCCCCACTCGATAAAAGGCTGGAAGCAGCAGGTAAGGTTGCCAGGGCTGGGTATCCATTGGGTTTTATCGTAGCACCCATTTATATACATGAAGGATGGGAGGAAGGGTATAAGCGGATGTTCGAACACCTGGAAGCTCATCTCCCTGAAGAAGCGAAAAAAGATTTAACATTCGAATTCATCCAGCATCGCTTTACGAAGCCGGCGAAAAGAGTGATCGAGAAGAATTACCCGATGACGAAGCTTGAATTAAATGAAGAAGAACGGCGATATAAATGGGGAAAATACGGAATCGGGAAGTATATATACCAGAAGGACGAAGAGCAGGAAATCAAGGATCATCTGTATGCTTATATGGAGAAGCATTTTCCGCAAGCAAAGCTTGAGTATTTTACGTAAAAAAAGGGACTGATTACATTGAACGTCTCGTTGTAATCAGTCCTCTTAATGTAATTGTGGAAGTAAATGTTCTAAATCTTTTACCCGCATTGCAATCTCGTCACAGATTTCCTGGTAATGTACCCATTCTTCAATTAATGTCCCAGCACGCTTTCTTGGATTCGGTAAATTCCAATAGATGACTTTTTCTTCTAATTCAGAAGGAAGTTCAATCTTATCATCGTATTCTGTATCCTGAATCGCAACGATAACCGAGGCATCACCAAGTTCCTTCATCTCGATTCGCGAGAGAGGAAATGAACTTATATCGATACATAATTCTTTCATTGCCAGAACGCTGAATTCTGCGCGACTTTGAGCAACCCATCCCGCACTTTTAAATGACCAATCCGACACTTTGAGTTTCTCTGCCCAGCCTTCAGCTATCAGGCTGCGATGTTGACTACTTGAAAGAAAATAGACTGTTTTATTCATAATTGTATGTTCCTTTCTACTTTCATGCTGTTATTACTATTTACCCAATTGCGTATCATTTAATCCTTGAAAGAAGAAAAGAAATTATTGGAAAGGTTTACTTAGTAGAATGGATTCATTGAACTCCCTTAAATTATGACATATTCAAACAGATTCTAGTAAAATCGATGTGAATCTCCCATAACCATCTTTAATTATAAAAAAAATCAGTATAATGGGGAAAGGTGAATGAAGTTCTTTAACGAACAAGGCAGCCGGGGGGATGACAACGAAGGAATTCATTCAATAATTGGTATGAAAATTTTTGGTTTTATAAAAAAGATATAAGGGTAATATCTTTATATTATTTGGAAAATTATAGGGAGGTACATCTATGAAATTTAATTTGACAACAAAGATTATTACAGCCTTGATATTAGGGGCAGTAGTAGGATTGATTCTGAACATTTTCGCAAAAGATTTATTCGATATACTAGATCCTTATCTGTTCACACCTCTAGGAAAGATTTTCCTCAACCTGATCAGTATGCTTGTCGTTCCGATTGTTTTTCTTTCTATTGTTCTCGGTTCCGCAGGATTAGGGGACCCGAAGAAGCTAGGGAGAATCGGATTGAAGACGATCGTCTACTTTTTACTGACAACCTGTATCGCCATTGTGATTGGTTTGACTTTGGCATACATCATTGATCCTGGAATGGTAGAAGGCATCGACACATCTCAATCAGAAGGCTTTAAAACAGAAGAAGCTCCTCCTGTAGGGGAAACACTCATGAACATCATCCCTAAAAACCCCCTTACGGCCATGACCGAAGGCAATATGCTGCAAATTATAGCGTTTGCCATCTTCATCGGATTCGGATTAACGGCACTGGGTGAAAAGACAAAAGGAATTTTAAAACTTGTGGAGCAAGGGAACGATCTGATGATGTATCTCGTAACCCTTGTGATGAAATTCGCTCCGTACGGAACATTTGGATTGATCGCTTCAGCAATCGGCAGTCAGGGTTCCAGTGCCCTGAAAGCCATGTGGCTTTATTTCGTAGTTGTTTTAGCGGCTTTACTTGTACATGCCTTTATCACCTATGGCGGGACGATACTCTTACTCGCAAAGAAAAACCCAATATGGTTCTTCAAGAATTTCAGTCCTGCCATGAGTGTCGGGTTCAGTACATCAAGCAGTAATGCAACCCTCCCGATTTCGATGGACGTTGCCCAGCAGCGGCTTGGTGTCTCAAAACCGGTAAGTTCATTCGTCCAGCCCCTGGGAGCCACGATCAACATGGATGGAACGGCCATCATGCAAGGGGTTGCCACTGTGTTCATCTCTCAGGTATACAATGTGGATTTATCCATGGAACAGCTGATAACCGTCGTCCTCACGGCTGTACTTGCAAGTATCGGTACAGCAGGGGTGCCTGGTGTCGGATTGATCCTCCTGGCCATGGTCTTAAGCAGTGTCAATCTTCCTGTTGAAGGAATCGGTTTGATCCTTGGAATAGACCGTCTGTTGGACATGGCCCGTACGTCCATTAACATCTCAGGGGATGCTGCATGTGCCCTGTTTGTATCTGAGTCAGAGAAAAAACGGACCATTAAGATCCAAAGGGGCGAATCATAACCGTTCGCTCATCGTCATGGTGAAAGAAAAAAGGATGAAATCAATTCGATTTCATCCTTTTTTTGTAAAACGAAGCGGGTCGTGCCAGATATGTATGTTCTCCATATCGATTCGACAGATTATAGAAGACGGACTCTGTGAAAAATCCGGTATGTTATCCTAAGATAGTGAAAGCCGCAAAGTGATCACTGTATTCCATTTAAGGAGTTGTTTTTCTTGAAAGTACTGATGATTGTTGCCCATCCGCGATTGAACTCCCTCACATTTTCCATAACAAAGCATATTCAGAAAGGTCTTCATGACAAAGAATATAAGTCATCCATTTTAGATTTGTACAGGGAGGAATTCAATCCCCTACTTGATGAAAAGGGTGAAGAAGAGTGGGATAACCCTATGAAAGGGAAGCCTTCCTATATCGTTGAGAAGGAAAGGAAGAAATTAAAGCGATATGACGCCCTGATCTTTGTTTTCCCGATTTGGTGGTATGGTTTACCGGCCATCATGAAAGGGTATATTGATCGAGTCTTTACATATCCGGCATTCACTCAGATCAATCCTCAGAAGGTTCTTTGGGTCGGGCTTGCAGGTGAAACGAAAGAGGAATTTATTTCTAATGGTCATGATGAATCGTTGAGACACCAGTTAATAAAAGGGATTTCAGAAAAAATGGGAGTCATTGACAAAGAAGTGGAGATCTTTTTTGACACAATGGACAGGGATAAAAAATTTGATTATGAAAAAACTATGAATAAAGCGTATCTGCTTGGGACGTTATTTTGATTCAAGTGAGAAAAAAGTACTGTTTTTCAATAAATTTAAATAATTTTTTGTGAATAAATATTGAGTAATACTTGATATATGACGAAAATATCGAATATTATCGTATATTTATTCACGTATTTATCTCTGTCGAGAGCAGAAGACTTTAAAAAATTCTCGTTTATGGTATGATAATTCTTGTGTCTACAACAGCGGTAAAATTAACATTTAAAAATAAAGTGTATAAAAAATACACTTAAATGCATAAGGAGGAGGTACTTAATATGGGTGAAGAATTAACATTGGGAACCTGGTTATGGTTATTAATTCCGATGCCGACATTGATCATTTTATCAATCATTACTTTTTTTACAGAAAAAACAAAGGAGTAGATTATGGACATTAATATTCAAACGTTAACATCGATTATTATTTATTTAATTGGAATGGGTATTATTGGTTACATGGCAGCCAAGTTAACCAGCAATTTATCTGACTATGTGCTGGGAGGCAGGCGACTAACTGCCGGTGTAGCTGCCTTGAGTGCAGGCTCTTCCGACATGAGTGGTTGGTTGATGCTCGGTCTACCTGGTGCCGTATATGCCAGTGGTATGGGGTCAATCTGGTTAGCGATTGGTCTATCAGTAGGTGCTTACTTGAATTGGCAATTCGTTGCAAAGCCATTCCGGGTTTACACGGAAGTGGCGAATGATTCAATCACAGTACCGGATTTCTTTGAAAATCGTTTTCACGATTCAAGCAAAATTCTTCGAGTGTTCTCTGCTATCATCATCCTGATCTTCTTTACGTTCTATACTTCATCAAGTTTAGTGGGTGGAGCAATCTTACTTGAAGAATCTTTTAACATGGATTACCGATTAGCTTTATGGGTTGGTGCAGGGGTTATCCTCTCTTATACGTTCTTTGGAGGATTTCTTGCAGCCAGCTGGACAGACTTCATTCAAGGGATCTTGATGTTCCTTGCTTTAATCATCATTCCGATTGTAGCCATTTCCGAGATTGGCGGCTGGGATGCAACGGTGAATGCCGTATCAAACATTGATCCATCTTACTTGAATGTATACACGGGAGCGACCTTCGTTTCAGTTGTATCGCTTCTGGCATGGGGCTTGGGTTATTTCGGACAGCCTCATATCATTGTACGTTTTATGGGTATCAAATCAACGAGAGAAATACCTAAAGCACGTTTAATTGGTATGGTGTGGATGATTGTCTCCCTATTTGGAGCCATCTTCATCGGTTTCTCTGGTATTGCGTATTTCGCCGATTCACCGTTAGAAAACTCTGAAACGGTGTTCATTATGTTCTCACAAGTATTGTTCAATCCTTGGGTAGCCGGTTTCTTACTTGCGGCCATCCTATCCGCAATCATGAGCACAGTGGATTCTCAGCTTCTTGTTTCATCAAGTGCACTGGCTCAGGATTTCTATAAAGCGATTTTCCGAAAAGAAGCAAGCCAAAAAGAAGAAGTATTGGTTGGTCGAATTTCGGTAGTGGTCATCGCGATCCTTGCCATTTTCCTAGGATATGACCGCGATAGTAAAGTACTTGAGTTAGTCAGCTATGCATGGGCAGGATTCGGTGCTGCCTTTGGACCGGTCGTGATCTTGAGCTTATTCTGGAAACGCATGACACGTAACGGTGCCCTTGCAGGTATGATTACGGGTGCGGTAACGGTCATTGTATGGAAGCAGTTGTCTGGAGGACTCTTCGATGTTTATGAGCTCCTTCCAGGATTCATCTTCGCGACCATCGCGATCTTTATCTTCAGTTTTGTTGGTAATCCTCCTGCCAAAGAAGTACAGGAAGAGTTCGAAACTGTTAAGTTGCGTCTGAAAGAATAACGTATGATCCAGAAAGGACCCGATACGAGCGTATCGGGTCCTTTTTTTGCATTATTTTATCTCCTCATAGTGCTCCAATGCCCTTTTCCTGGCTGCCTTGTGATCGACGACAGGATATGGATAATCCACTCCAAGGGTTATGCCGGCACTTTTCAACACATCGCCGGGAGCGTCTGAAGGTTTGTGTATATATCGATTTGGAAGATGACTCAATTCAGGAACCCACATCCGTATATAAGTCCCTTCTTTATCAAATTTTTCACTTTGAAGGGTAGGATTGAAGATCCGGAAGTAAGGTGCTGCATCAAATCCTGAGCCTGCCACCCACTGCCACCCCATGGAGTTATTGGCAAGGTCTGCGTCGATCAGCGTATCAAGAAACCACTCTGCTCCCTTTTGCCATGGGATGAGCAGGTGCTTCGTGAGGAAGGATGCCACAATCATTCGCACCCGATTATGCATGAGGCCTGTTGCCCACAATTCCCTCATCCCTGCGTCGACGATGGGATAACCGGTTTTTCCTTTTGTCCATTTTTCCCATCCTTCATCATCACTGTGCCAATGGAATTCGGCAAACTTTTCATTAAGTGGACGTATTGGCGACTCGGGATAATGAAGGAGGACTGAATAGGAGAATTCCCTCCATATAAGCTGCTTCATAAAAGGTTCGATGGGTTTGCTCTCCATATCAATGAGGGCATGATAGATTCCCCTGACAGAAATGACCCCGAGAGCCAAATAAGGGGACAGGGTGGAATGTAGTCCCTTGCCCGGGAAATCTCTACCTTCTGAATAATCATGTAATCTTTTAGTAAAGAATGAATTCATCCTTTTGAATGCAGCTTCTTCACCGGGGTCCCATATACTTTCCATGATGTGATACCAGGGGATGGTCGGAAGGAGATCTAATTCGTTCAGGGTCATCCCGTCATCTTGAAGCTGTGGAACCGACATCCGTTTAAGAGCTGGAAGGGGCTTTGGGATTTCTTCTTTCCTGAGTGATCGGTAATAAGCCGAGTACACCTTATATGGAGTACCGTCATCCTTTTTGATTTTCCAAGGGGGTAGAAGAAGGGTCCCTTCGAACGTTTTGACTTGGATGCCTTGGGAAGATAAGGACTGGGCCATCGTACGATCCCTTTGATATATATCGGGCTCGTATATCCGATTCCAGTAAACTGCTTTTGCATTTGTGTTCTTCACCCATTGGGAAAGGACTTCTTCCACTTTTCCCTTATCCAGCCATAATCGGCCGTTAATCGATTGAAGGGTGTGCTGGTAGGTCTCGATATTACGGTGCAGCCACCACTTCTTTGCTTCACCGAGGGTGGTTTCCTCATCCAAGATATACAGGGGGATCACGTGCCCTACCTGACAAGCTGCATAGAGAGCGGGGTGATCGTGAATCCTTAAGTCCTCCCTGATTAGAACGATGATGGGATTCTTCACCTTGATTCCTCCTTTGAGACGGTGCTATTTTTAGCGCATGTTTGCAAATGTTTTAAATGAATTCTAAGTAGAAGTATAATGAATCATTGAGTGGTATTCAAAACTCAATGGGTTGCTTAAAAGATGTTTGATAGAGATTGAAAATAGGTATGAGATAGGTGTAATATTACACTATAAACAAGTAGGGTGTGAAACCATGACAAAAGAAGAAATTATATTAATCATCTCGGATAAATTAAGGTTGGTAAGGACGGAAGCGGGGTACACGCAAGATAAGATGGCAACTGTCATAGGGCTTTCAAAAAAAACCCTCGTACAGATTGAAAAGGGCAGAGTGATGGCCGGCTGGACCGCGGCAGTCGCCGTTTGTGCGTTATTCAAGGATAGTGAAACGTTAACGACCAGTCTGGGTGGAGAACCCCTTGAGGTCATCGAGACCATCGCCCGCGAAGGCATTGACTATCGAAAGGAAAAAACACTTGGAGGCAAGATTTGGTGGAAGGATATTAAAAAGACCAAAGAATACATCCTGCAGCAAAATCTGTTCAGCAAACATTATCGAATACTCGATGCTGAGGCCTACCGGATCTATAGCAGCTTTGATGAGGAAAGCAGCCGTAAGCGATTGGATGAATTAACGGCTGATTAGAATACATAACAAAGAGGAGGGACCGACCTTTAAAGGTCTGTCCCTCCTCTTTGTTAATTGCTTACTTTACCACCAGGACACTGGATTCACAGTTTTGTGTGACTTTTTCGCTGACACTTCCGAGAACCCACTTCTTCATCCCGGATTTACCACTGCTTCCAACGACCACCAGGTCGGCCTGTATTTCCTTGGCGTATTCACATATTCGTTTCGCTTCAGAACCCGACAGGTGAATGAAATTAGCATCCACTCCATGAGGAGAAAGTTTTTCCCTGGCATTTACTAAATATGGATGTGTGGAGGAAGGTGTCTTGATTTCAGGCCTATCTTCGCCACGAACTTTGTTATCAGGAGAAACCGAAAGATTCCCCATGTACTGGTTATCGAAACCTGGAGACGTATCAGCGATTGCGTGAGTCGGTGTAAAGTTTTCACGAGGTTCATTCGCTGTCTTTTCATCTGAAATATGAAGTACGGTTAATTTAGAGTCTATGGAACTTTTCATTAATTTCGAAACTTCATCTAATGCTTTTTTACTGCCATCTGTTTCATCGTAAGCTAATAGAATATGTCTATACATGTTAATCACCTCAATATTGGGATATCTGTTGTTTACCCGTTTAAAGAATTTTTAATCTTATTTGGCAAATTACCAAGATGTGATGTGGATTATTTTGAATGGCTTTATTCGTAAACTTTGTTACTATGTAAGGTAGCGGGTAATGGTTGATTTCTGCTTCAGGTGCTCGCTTTCCGCGGGGCTGGCGGTGAGCCTCCTCGGGCTACAAGTGGTGTCCTACCCTGTCCAGCTCCGGCGGCCAGCCCCTCGAGGTCATAAGCTAAATGATCCAAGAAGGCAAAAAACGCCTTCTTAGGCCCGTTCATCTTATGCTTGTCGGGGCTGAGCAAGCCGCCTCCGATTTTCGTTGTTTCCCGCAGGAGTCGAGCATCTTCCGCTACAATCAGCTTTATTGTTATGGAGGATTAATCTACCTCTGTACACCTCTAGAAAACATCATTTTCAATGTGTGGAGTGGTCAATTTTAGCTTGAATAGTAAAATGTTGTTTTATTCGTTTTTTCACTCGTAGGCTCTGTCACGCTATCTCATTTAGATGGGGAGGGGAACGGCGTAGACTCCTGCGGAAAAACGGACGAGACAAGACCCCGCAGCGAATGCGAGGAGGCTTGGCCGTTCGTCCGCAGGAAAGCGAAGCCGTTCCCCTCACCATCTATCCATACACACATAGACAGAGCCTCAGGGTTCCTATGTTAGAAAACAACAATCTTTGCGAAAAGAGCTTTTTGAAAAGAAAAATAAGGAGCAGAATGGGGGGAAGATCCATTCTGCTCCTTCGCTTTCAATAATATAACTTCAAATAATTGCAAGAATAATGTTTGGCTGATAGGGTCTCTTTTAAAGCATGCTGATGATCCAGCCAATAACAACAATTGCGCCAATGACCATTAAGATCGTACGTACCATGAAAATCACCTCGACTCATTGTATCGTGAAGAATGTTTCTTGTTTCTAACCGGTTAAAGTAAACATACCCCGTTTTCAAATGGTTAAAACATTCTCCCTCTGTTCGTTTAGCCAATTTACTCCTGCAGGTGTTATTTCAGTTCCGATTCTCCCTCTTTGGATGTACACATATCCCAAAGCCTGTAATTCGTTCAATCTTGTCCTGATTTGTTGAACGGAAAGCGGGGTAGAACTTTGTTTGAGTGAAGAATGAATCTTATTTCTGCTTGCCCTCTTTCCATCTTTAAGGTACTCCGCTAATACAGTCAGGATATTGATACACTCCTTGGATTTAGATATGGTGATTTCCGCGGGAGAATGGGTACCGTTAGTTTGTTCTTTTTCAGTGAAATTATAATCGTTTCTCGGTAATTCCTGTAGTGTCAGCCTGTTGTGCCGGGCGACGGTCATCATATATAGGAGTGTATTCTTCAGTTCCCGAATATTTCCCCTCCACGGAGCTTTCTTCATTGCTTCCAATACAGCACAATCGATAGTGGTGATTTTACTATGTTCCATCATGAGGAAGTGTTCGATAAGGAGAGGGATATCTTCACTTCTTTCCCTGAGGCTTGGAAGCTGTAAGGATAACACTTTTAATCGATGGTAGAGGTCTTCCCGAAATGTTCCTTCTATTATTAAGGTTTGAAGATCTTTATTCGTGGCAGCGATGATCCTCACATCCACCGGAATATTTTTGTTTCCTCCAATCCTTCTGATTTCCATTTCCTGAAGGACCCTTAGGAGTCTTGCCTGAAGCTTTAAGCTGATATCCCCAATTTCGTCAAGGAACAGTGTGCCTCCATCAGCTTGTTCGAATAACCCCTTTTTTCCTCCCTTTTTAGCACCTGTAAAGGCGCCTTCCTCATAACCGAATAATTCACTTTCTAATAGTTCATCTGGTAAGGCGCTGCAGTTAACAGCAAGGTATGGGCTGTTCTTTCGGGAAGAATCATTATGCAGTGCGCTTGAAAACAACTCTTTCCCAGTCCCTGTCTCACCGTAAATCAAAACCGGCAGCTCGCTTTTTGCGAGTTTTTCTGCAATCAATTTAGATTCGTTAATAAGGTGGCTGTTTCCCAATATGCTGTCAAATGTATACTTAGCGATATATCCCCTTCGCTGAAGCTCACGTTTTCGGACTTTCTCCATTTCAATCGTCTCTTCCATATCTTTGAAAGTCGCCACAATGACACCTTCAGCCTCCAACCGGAAACGATACACCATGACATTCTGCTGTCGGAGAGTGAAATATTCCAGATCTTCATCCTGCTTAGAGGTCAGGAAATGATTGAGCTCGATGTTTTTGAACACCCTGCTCAATTTCTTCCCCTTTGCGTGAGCCGCGGTGATCCCAATCATTCTTTCGAGCACTTCATTGAAGACGGTGATTTCCCCATCCTCCTGAAAGGCGAGAATCCCGTCATTAACTCCATCGACTACTTTATTTAAAAATTTGTTTAATGTTTTTGCTCGTCGGTTGATGGCGCCGAGCTTCTGACTGAGCTCAATGATTTTTCTCGTATAACGGTCCGTTACGTCAAAGGTCAATCTCTCTGATAATTGAAAGTGGTGGATGATTTTCAAGATCGTATTTAAATCGATCAGCCTGACACCTATATCGATTTTTTTCTGGATGGAAGAGGGGATGCTTGCCATTTCCCCGGGAGAAATAGCTGTATCAATATGTTTCGAATCTCCTCCCCCTGATGGGGAATAAGGAATATAGTCCACATGATCAATCCCGAGACGTTTTAAAGTAGCGACGGCCTCTTGGGCAGTTTCGATGAAGTCATTGACATAAAGGATCTTCTTTCCCGGAGGCAATTCAAATATACGGTCTATGTATTCATAGTTCACAGTGCGTCGGGCTTTCATGATGGTACAGGAATCGAAATCGATATATTCCTGTACTTCAGGCTCGATCAGCGCAGAAGAGTATACAATCAGCTCGTTTGTGAAAAACGTGTGGATCCCCTCATCACAGGCATAACTAGTAATATGGATCAGTTCGCCAAAAACGGACTGTAACTGTTCCTTCAGGGCTCTCTCTGTTTCCTTTGTGCCGGCTAATAGAATTAATTCACGTTTCATTTGAATCCTCCTTATGGTTATGGTTAATGAAAGGTTTTGGGTTATCTATATTCTAACCCATTTCAACCATTAGTGGGATTGAAGTTTGTATTTTCAGATAATATAGGGTTGGCACGGAACTTGCATGATAGAAAATGAAGGATATTAATCTGTCAAACGGGGGGATAAGAAATGGAGAAAGAACAAAAAGCTTGGAAGGTGCCGCATACGTTTATCATTGTGTTTTTTGTCGTACTTGCTGCTGCCGTTTTAACGTATGTCATACCTAAGGGGCAATTTGCAACCGAAGAGATCACGTATATGCAGGATGGGGAAGAACAAACGAAAACGGTCTTGAATCCGGATTCGTTTAGCTATTTAAAAGATGAGGATGGAAATCTGATCAAGGAAGGAACAAGCCTTTTTGAACCTGGTGGTGGGATAGGTTTCCTGAATTATGTATTCGAAGGTCTTGTATCAGGGGATAAATGGGGATCCGCGGTTGGGGTAGTGGCCTTTATCCTCATTATCGGAGGAGCCTTCGGGATCATCATGAAAACAAGGGCTATCGAAGAAGGGATCCTCAAGGTGATCGATCGGACCAAAGGGAAGGAATCCCTCATCATCCCGATCATGTTCTTCTTATTTTCATTGGGTGGAGCCGTTTTTGGTATGGGGGAAGAGGCCATCGCCTTTGCCATGATCCTCGTTCCGATCATGATCGCCATAGGATATGATGCCATTACGGGTATCATGATCACGTATGTGGCAACCCAGATCGGATTTGCCACGTCGTGGATGAATCCATTCGGGGTAGCAATCGCTCAAGGGGTTTCCGGTGTTCCGGTTCTATCAGGAGCCGGCTTCCGAATTGTCATGTGGATCGTCTTTACTGTGGTCGGAATCATTTACACTTGGAGATATGCCAATGCGATCAAGAAGGACCCTAAACGAAGCCTTTCTTATACAACCGATGAGTACTTCCGGAAAGAAGGTAAAGTGGAAAATTTACATGCGAAATTCACTTTGGGCCACTCACTCGTCATTCTTACAGTAGCAGTGGGGATTGCCTGGATCATTTGGGGGGTAGTGGAGCATGCTTACTATATCCCTGAGATTGCGAGCCAATTCTTTACGATTGGTTTAGTAGCAGGAATCATCGGCGTTCTGTTTAAATTAAATGGAATGAGTTGGGATGATGTAGCAAACGGCTTCATCGACGGTGCCAAGGATCTATTGCCTGCCGCATTGGTGGTCGGGATGGCAAAAGGGATCGTCATCATCCTTGGTGGAGACGCACCGGACGCACCATCTGTATTGAACACGGTATTATATGGTGCAGGGCAAGTGGTCGGTGATTTCCCGGAAGCCATCTCTGCTTGGTGTATGTATTTATTCCAATCTGTATTCAACTTCTTCGTGGTTTCCGGTTCTGGTCAAGCAGCGCTCACGATGCCATTGATGGCCCCGCTTTCCGATATCGCCGGCGTCACCCGTCAAGTATCGGTACTGGCTTTCCAACTGGGGGATGGATTGACGAATATCCTGGTTCCGACTTCTGCCGCCCTTATGGGTACATTGGGAGCAGCGCGGGTCGACTGGGGTGTGTGGGCTAAATTCATCTTTAAATTCATGCTGATTCTATTCGTCCTATCATCCATCTTCGTGATTACGGCGACACTCATCGGTTTCTAATGAGCCATTCTTCGAGTCGGGTTCAGTATCTGCTCGATTATATAAAAAGCAATGAAAGGAGCAAACATCATGCTAACATTAATACAAAACGGGGAAGTTTATGCTCCAGCATATCTAGGGAAAAAGGATATCCTCCTGGTAGGTGATAAAATAGGATTCATTGAAGATAAGATTGAGCTTCCCGGTCAATTTGTGGATATTAAAGTGGTGGATGCAACTGGGAAGTATGTTGTACCCGGATTCATCGACTCACATGTCCATATTATGGGCGGAGGGGGCGAAGGAAGCTTCCGTACTAGAACCCCTGAAATCCGATTGACTCAGGCCACTCTCTCCGGAATCACCACTCTTGTCGGTGTCATCGGCACAGACGGGACAACGAGGACGATGGCAAGCCTCATTGCCAAAGCGAAGGGGCTTGAGGAAGAAGGCATTACCTGTTATACGCAAACCGGTTCATACCAGGTACCTTTGAAAACACTTACCGGAAAGATTGAAAATGATATCATCTTAGTGGATAGAATCATTGGTGTGGGTGAAGTGGCGATTGCCGATCACCGCTCATCCCAGCCGACGATAAACGAGTTAGCGAAAATCACTTCCGCCGCAAGGATCGGAGGGATGTTGTCGGGGAAAGCCGGGATTGTCAATGTCCACGTCGGGGATAGTTATGATCACCTGAACCTGCTGGAAGAGATTGTCGAGTCAACGGATATTCCGATCAAGCAGTTCTATCCGACACATATCAACCGGAATGCCCATCTCTTTGAAGCAGGGATTCAATATGCCCTTAAAGGTGGATATGTAGACTTTACAACAAGTACCATCCCTCAGTTTCTGGAAGACGGTGAAGTCAAATGCAGTCAGGCACTTAAACGCATGCTCGCTGAGGGTGTACCGGTGGAACAAATCACCTATACTTCCGATGGACAAGCAAGTCTGCCGAATTTTGATAGTGATGGGGAGCTGATTGGACTGCAGATCGGTCAGGTGTCTAGCCTTTATGATGAAGTGAAGGACGCCGTTCTGGTGGAAAATATCCCATTGGAAACAGCGATCAGGGTCATTACCTCGAATCCAGCTAAAATCCTGAAACTAAAGCAAAAGGGACACGTGGAAGTCGAAAAGGACGCTGATCTTGTCCTGTTGGATCAGGAAACCCTTGACGTGAATACGGTTTTCGCCAGGGGGAAATTGATGGTGGAGAACGGGGAAGCGATCGTGAAAGGGACATTTGAACAGTGATTGAAAGAGGGATAGCTCGGAGTCTCGGTGCTCCGGGCTATTTTTATTGAATTGGAATGATTTATTAGAGCGATACTTGTGAAATCTTCATTTTATCAGCAAATTATTAGCAGATTGGCTAATGCTCCCCATTTGCTCCTAAACCTAATCCGACCCGAGGCGGAGGGAAAAACCACCAGCAGCCCCTACTGTCCTTAAGTTCATTTCAATATGATAAAGATAGTTATTTATTGATGGGGGACGGATGTTATGAAAAAAATGATTGAAATCTTTAAGAATCCGATATTTTTAAAATTATTCTTCGCGAATTTCACTTCACATATGGGAAGTGTGATCGGCCTGACGGCGTTTATGTTTTATCTTCTGGATCGATTTTCTGATCAGCCCATGTATGCTTCGATGACAGAAATGATGTATTCAATTCCTACTCTTGTTGTGTTTTTCCTGGTGGGGGTGTTCGCTGACAGAATGGACCGTCAAAAAATTGCATATCACTGTGATACAATCAGTGCCTTTCTCACACTGTCCTTATTCGGAGCCATATTCATCGGTTGGCTGCCACTCATCTTTGCCGTACTTTTCCTGAGAAGCGGCGTGCAGAAATTTTTCTTTCCCGCGGAACAAGGCATCTTGCAGGGTGTGCTTTCCAAGGATGATTATGCTACAGCAGCCGGATTGAATCAGATGGTGATGAGTTTGTTTATGCTGCTAGGAAATGCCGTTGCCATCTTTGTCTATTGGACCGCTGGGATTTACGGGGCCATTGTGGTGGATTTCGTTACGTTTGTGATTTCAGCCATCTTGATTAGAAGATGTGTCATTCCCGAAGAAGTCCGGCTCCCTAATGGAAAGCATTCCTGGAAAGACTTGAACATCCAATCGGTCGCGAAAGACTTTACAGCCGGGATGAAGTATATCCTGAACCATAAGCTCCTTCTATCCTTGATTGGCGGGTTTATCGTTTTCGGGGTCGTGAACGGGGGGTTCTCGGTGATTCCTATCTTTATATTGAAATATAAGCTGGCTCCCGGTTCTTATGAAGAATACTCAATTTTATTAGGAGTCGCATTCGGGGCAGGTGTACTGATCGGAAGTATCTTCTCTTCGATGTTGACCCAGAAATTCAAGCTTCATGTCCTGATTGTGGCAGGTCTGGTGATTTCGGGGACATTCATCATCGCTGCATCCTTTGCTCCGTCCACTTGGATCTTCCTTGCCATCATCTTCTTGGCAGCACTCGGGTTGCCACTCGTAAACATCGCGATTGGCGGGTGGATGCCGAGCATCATCGACCCCAAAATGATGGGAAGGGTTCAGGGGTGGATCAATCCACTCATGATGCTGTCTCAATCGATTACTCTCGGAGTCATCGCCGTCACATTCCCATCCACCGTAACCGTAGAAATGCTCTACTGGCTCGTCGGCGGCTGCCTCCTCATCGTAGCCGTATTCTACACCATCATCCTGCCAAAATACGTGAAAGAAGAAACACAACCAGCAGTGGTGAATGGATAACATTAGTTGCCTCCAATGAAGGGGTAAAACATATAGTGTATAGAAAATTACTAATAAAGATAATATTGACACAATTCGCGTTATGTAGTATGGTTATTAATGGAATAAACACATTAAATGAATGGAGGGTTTGTGATGATGAAAGTGTATAGAATTAAAGGAGCACCATCAGCTTGTCCTATCAATTTCATATCATCACATGACCAGTAACTCCTTACGATTTTATATGAATCAATGAGCACAGGTTATGAATGTAATCTGTGCTTTTATATGTCCAAAAATTATGACGGACGTTCATAAAGCGCAAAAGATCCGGTTGGTCCAATGGTGGGCTCTGCTGAATCTGACCGCTTTTGGACGTCCGTCTGTTTTATTTTTCGCAAGGGGTGTATCCAAGGAAATCCTTGATCACATATACATTTAATTTATTGAGGAGGAAATGAAGATGGTAATGGTTCAACTGAAGAAGATGATGACTGCTGTGGAGACAGAAGGTGGATAGATGAGAAAGTCAATTTGAGGAGGTAAATGGGATGTTTAGTATTTTTAAGAAATTATCATGGTTTTTTATTGAAAATTGGAAAAGATATACAATTGCGATCATCCTTTTGACGATTGTCGGAATTCTTGATGTGATCCCGCCAAAGCTTGTGGGGAATGCCATCGATGACATTCACCTTGGTGCGATGACCTGGGATGTGGTGGGGAAGTATCTTTGGATGATTGCAGGGATTGCCATCATCTCGTATGGGATGACGTATGTGTGGATGTACCAATTGTTTGGCGGAGCCTTTCTCGTTGAGAGGAAGCTGCGCAGCAAATTTATGGGGCACCTCTTAAAGATGACCCCGACGTTCTTTGAGAAGAATCGCACGGGTGATTTGATGGCGCGGGCGACGAATGATTTGAAGGCGATCTCGGTTACGGCAGGTTTCGGTGTGCTGACATTGATCGATTCCAGCGTGTTCATGTTAACGATTCTGTTTACGATGGGGTTTCTCATCAGCTGGAAACTGACGATAGCAGCTGTTTTACCCCTCCCGATCATGGCGCTGTTAATGAAGGTATACGGTGCGAGGATCCACAAACGGTTCACCGAAGCACAGGATGCATTTGGAGACTTGAATGATAAAGTACTTGAGTCGATTGCGGGGGTCAGGGTCATCAGGGCTTACGTACAGGAAAGGGCAGATGAGAAGCGATTCGCTGATATGACGGAAGATGTATATAACAAAAATATAGGTGTAGCCAAGATCGATTCACTCTTTGAGCCGACCATTAAAGTCCTTGTCGGGTTAAGTTATTTAATCGGATTGGGCTATGGGGCTTATCTTGTATTCCATCAGAGCATAACGCTTGGACAGTTGGTTTCTTTTAATGTGTACCTGGGGATGCTGATCTGGCCGATGTTTGCGATTGGTGAATTGATCAATGTGATGCAGCGTGGGAATGCGTCCCTCGATCGGGTTCAGGAAACCCTCGATTATGTCCAGGACGTACAGGATAGAGAGAATACTAAAACAATTGATTCCCCTGAACAAATCGGATTTAAGAATGTGGACTTCAAGTATCCTTCCTCACAGGTACTGAACCTATCCAACATCAATGTAAACATACATCAAGGAGGTACTCTTGGAATAGTCGGAAAGACCGGCAGCGGCAAGACGACTTTCATTAAGCAGCTTCTCCGTGAATATCCAGCGGGAAGTGGTTCGCTATGCATTGGAGGAATCCCGATAGATGACTTGTCCATACAGCAGGTAAGGGACTGGATTGGCTATGTACCACAAGATCATGTTCTTTTTTCCAGAACCGTACGAGAAAATATATTATTCGGAAAGCATGATGCAACAGAGGAAGATTTGGAAACGGCGATAGAACTGGCTGATTTCAAAAAGGACCTCAAGATGCTGCCTGATGGTCTGACAACTCTTGTAGGTGAGAAGGGTGTAGCCCTCTCAGGCGGGCAGAAACAACGGATTTCGATTGCAAGAGCACTCATCAAGAATCCTGAAATCCTGATTCTTGATGACTCATTATCGGCCGTAGATGCAAAGACAGAATCAAAGATCATAGAAAATATTCGAACAGAACGTGAAGGGAAAACAACGATTATTACGACTCATCGTCTATCCGCGGTCCAGCATGCAGATTGGATCATCGTATTTGAAGATGGGAGAGTGGTAGAGGAAGGGGTTCATGAAGTGCTCCTCGAGAGTGGCGGTTGGTATAAAGAACAATTTGACCGTCAACAAGTTGAAGATTCCTCACTTGAGGAGGTGGGCACATGAAAGTCGGAAGAAAACTAACCGAATATGCGCTTGTGTATAAAAAAATCATCATAGCGGCCCTCCTGATGCTCAGTGTATCAGTGGCGGCAGAACTTGCAGGGCCTTTCATAGCCAAAAAACTGATTGATGACCATATTCTGGGGATTGAGTCGACCTGGTATGAAACGGTGGAGGGGAAAGAAGCTGTACCTTATGAAGGTACTTGGTATAAGCGTGATCAATATTTCCATGAAGGAGAGACAAAAGGGGAAGACGTCCGAATCCTTCAGGTTGGCAGAGCGTTTTATTTTGTTCCAGCCACGGTTTCATTTGACGGGGCACGATCTGTGTCATCAGGGGAGATGACGATTACAAAAGGCGGGGAATCAGCAACCTATCCCGTTGAGAAGCTAACAGGAGATGAGCTTCTCAGGTTCTATAATCCGGAAATCCCAAGGATCATCCGATTGCTTGCCTTTTATTTCGGCTTGCTTGTCGTCGCGGCCTTTTTCCAATACGGCCAGCGGTTCTACCTTCAGAAGGCGGCGAACCGTGTCATACAAAAGATGCGTAATGATGTATTTCAGCATATCCAGAAGCTTCCGATCCGCTATTTCGATAATCTGCCGGCAGGGAAAGTCGTTGCCAGAATCACAAACGACACGGAAGCAATCAGGGACCTTTATGTAACCGTATTATCCACATTCTTCTCCAGTACGATATATATTATCGGGATTTACATTGCACTCTTTATCCTTGATGCAAAATTAGCGGCCATCTGCTTGATCCTGATACCGATCCTTGTTGTGTGGACGTATCTTTATCGTATTTATGCGTCGAAATACAATCACATCATCAGATCGAAAGTGAGTGATATCAATGCCATGGTCAATGAATCAATACAGGGTATGAACATCATTCAGGCATTCAGCAGAGAGAAGAAAACGAACGAAGAATTCGAAGATTTGAACGAAACCCACTTCAAATATCAAAATAAGCTACTAAGCTTAAATTCAATGACCTCCCATAACCTTGTCGGGGTTCTGAGGAATATTACGTTCGTTGCGTTCATATGGTATTTCGGAGGAGCATCGATCGGAGTGGGATCTGTTGTCACGCTTGGCGTGCTTTACGCCTTTATCGACTACATCAACCGGTTGTTCCAGCCAGTGACAGGAATCGTGAACCAACTTGCCAACCTTGAACAGGCACTTGTTGCGGGAGAACGGGTTTTCCAGCTCCTTGAAGAGACGGGGACCCCTGTGGAAGATGGGAAAATGAGCAGGTATGACGGAAATGTGAGCTTTGAGCATGTATTCTTTGGATATAAAGAAAATGAGTATGTATTGAAAGATATTACGTTTGAAGCGAATAAAGGGGAAACTGTTGCCCTGGTGGGACACACGGGTTCAGGAAAGAGCTCGATCATGAATCTGTTGTTCCGTTTCTATGATAGCAATGAAGGGAAAATCCGGATTGATGGAAAAGACATTGTCGATATTCCATATCAGACGATTCGGGAGCATATGGGAATCGTCCTGCAGGATCCCTATTTGTTCACAGGGACGATTGCTTCTAATGTCAGTCTCGATGATCCAAGGATTTCGAGGGAACAGGTGGAGGCGGCACTCAATGCTGTAGGTGCGGAAAAAGTGTTCAAAAACCTGGAGAATGGATATGATGAACCGGTGATCGAGAAAGGCAGCACACTTTCATCCGGTCAACGCCAACTGATATCATTTGCCCGTGCACTTGCCTTTAATCCAGCGATCCTGATTCTCGATGAAGCGACTTCGAGCATCGATACAGAGACTGAGGCCATTATTCAGGAAGCGATGGAAGTCCTGAAAAAGGGCAGAACGACCTTCATCATCGCTCACAGGTTATCCACGATCAAAGAAGCTGATCAAATCCTTGTGTTAGATCGAGGGGAAATCGTAGAACGTGGAAATCATGATGAGTTAATGAAAAGTGTGGGTCGTTATTATCAAATGTATCAGCTACAACAAGGAACAAAAGATAATCTGGCAGGATAGAAGGGGAAAGCGTCTGACGATAGCAGTCGGATGCTTTTTCTTATTTAATGATTTCAATATTGAAAATACCCCGCAATAATTTTAAAATATGCTGGTGATAAGGGGAATCATCCATGTGTAAATACTATTTCCTGTTAAGAAAACAGGACTTTCGGGGGATTTTGTCGTTTTAAATCGAATTTATCCCCTTCTCAATGTATAATTTAATTGATGAAAAAGTTTCATAAAGGGAGGATCCTATGATGGGATGGGCTATCGCCATTTTATTTGGGTCAGCAGTTGTGCTGCTCATTTTATCGTTTATTAAAACGACACAAACCAACTCGAGGCTTGAGCAACAGATAGAGCATGTATCCATTTCTGTATTGAATGAGGTTCATGAGCTGGAGAAGCAATTACGAAATATACAATTAGATGCAGAAATTACAGCACAGCAGGCAGGAGCTGCACCTGCTGTATCCGAGGAGCGCGAATTGCTCCGTGAGATGCTTGATTTGTATAAAAGAGGCTATTCTGTTGAAAGTATTGCAGGGAAAACAAAGCTCAAACCTAATGAAGTGGAGCATATGCTTTCACCATTTATGGCTCAAAAGGGTGAAAGGGGCTTAGTGGCACAATGACAGTGACATCGAATTCATTACGGAGTTTTGCTGGAGGGATTTTGATCGCAACGTCTTTGATTGGAGCTGTGTATCTTTTCGGGCCTTCTGAAGCAAAGAGTACCGGGAAAGAAGAACCTGCTGAAGTGCAAAAGCTGTCAGAGGATGAAATGGTGAAGAAGCTGACTTCAGAAGGCTATGTCATACATACAGAAGACCAGTGGAACAAACAGCTGAAGGCTATGAATGAAAAGCAGGAAGAGAATGCATCTGATAAGAAAGATGACGGTAAGGTGGTCTACAAAACGATGCTCACGGTTTCTACCGGTATGACGAGTATCGACGTAGGAAACGCTTTGGAACAAGCCAATATCATAAAAAATGGTTTGGATTTCTATAAAGAGGTAGAAAAGCGGGGACTTGAGAATGAGCTGCGCCCAGGTACCTTTGAAGTCGAAAGTGGAATGAGCACGGACGAAATCATTTCTACCATCTTTAAATAAAAGGAAAACGGGACTGACGTTCAGTCCCGTTTTTTCATACTCAATAACAGATGCCAACCCGGCTTTTGATGAAGGATTCGTCTGATAGTTGTTTGTATATGAAATCTCCGGTGTCATACATGGAAATGCTGCTCCCGCCTTCAGGAAGAACATCTCTTTCCGTTCGGTAATTCCTGAGCCTTTCTCCATCCGGCAAATAGGTCGGACAAACGATGGTCCAGTCCATTCCGGATGCCTGAAGCATGAGAAAAGCCCTTAAATGGTCTTCCGCAGCGGTTGTGCGTCTCCGCTTTGATTCACTTGATTGAAAACGGTAAAGACGATCGTCCTTCCGCGCCTGGAGGATGCCTGCCGTCCCGCACGTGATGATCCGTTTTACTCCATGCCTTCTCATGGCTTTCAACAGGATTGGCATACTTTTTGTGAGGACATCCTGTTTATCTGTATTCAGGCAGCTGATTACGGCATCTGAGCCTTCGATGGTCTTCATCACATCTTCTTCATTCAACACATCCCCGACAATTTCCGTACCGGAGGCATCTGGTCCACCGCCTCTCCGTACCAATCGATTCACTTCATATTCTGACACAGCCCGTTGAAAGACTACGGAACCAACCCGGCCCGTGCTCCCGAATAAAGCAATTTTCATATCATGCCCTCCTGTTTTCTTATAAAAATAGTGTATCTTATAATCGGAAATTTTTACATGTTTGTGTATTCAGGGATACATACTAAAGACATGATGAAAAAATCTCGAGATGAAACATTTATGTTGACTTATTTGTGGTAACGTTTTATGATGACATTCGTAACGAATTTAAATCCGATAAGAATAGTGGGGGTTTTACGATGAAAAAGTGGAAATTATCCATCATCATGCTAATCGCCTTATCCATGGTATTAGCTGCATGTGGTCAATCTAAAGATAAAGATGAATCAAATGGTGATTCGAAAAAGACATCCCTTTACGATAAGGTAAAGGAAGATGGAGAATTACTTGTAGGGACGGAAGGTACATATCCTCCTTTCACATTCCATGACAAATCAGGAAAGCTGACCGGGTTTGATGTAGAAATCGCCCGTGAAATAGCGAAGCGTCTTGGTGTCGAAGCAAAATTCCAGGAAACGCAATGGGATGCCATGTTCGAAGGTTTGAACTCCAAGCGTTTCGATATGATCGCAAATCAGGTGGGGATTCGTGAAGACCGCGAAAAGAAATACGATTTCTCTAAACCATATATCGAATCAAGCGCCGTAGTGGTCGTGTCAAAAGACAACAAGGATGTTACATCATTTGAGGATATCAAAGGATTGACTTCAGCTCAGTCCTTGACAAGTAACTATCGTGATATCGCTGAAAAAAACGGGGCAAAGATCCAAGGTGTGGAAGGTTTATCACAATCAATCCAGCTTCTTGAACAAGGCAGAGTGGACGTGACCGTGAATGATAAAATTTCCATTCTTGATTACTTAAAGAAACAACCGAACGCCAAAGTCAAAATCGCTGCTGAAGCGGAAGATGCAGGTCAAAGCGGTTTCATGTTCCGTAAAGGGAATGACAAGTTGGTTGAAGAGGTAAACAAAGCGTTAGAGGACATGATGGAAGACGGCACGTACAAAGAAATCTCTGATAAGTGGTTCGGAGAAGATGTATCTCCTAAGTAGCATTTACCAGGATCCTGAAGCAATGATTGATATTTTACAAAGCTCCCTGCTTCCAATGTTAGAGGGGGCTTTGTATTATTCTATCCCTCTGACGCTGATTTCTTTTGCTTTAGGTATGATTCTGGCTGTACTCACTGCTCTTGCACGTCTATCAAATATATCGATCTTAAGGGGAATTGCCCGATTTTATGTTTCGGCCGTACGAGGCACGCCTCTCCTCGTGCAATTGTTTATCATATTCTATGGGTTACCTACTCTTGGGATCAAATTTGATCCATTCCCATCAGCTATCATTGCCTTTTCATTGAACAAAGGTGCGTACTCATCAGAAATCGTCCGTGCGGCGATTCAATCGATTCCAAAAGGGCAATGGGAAGCAGGATATTCAATCGGTATGACCTATTCACAGGCATTAAAAAGAATCATCCTGCCGCAGGCGACGAGAGTATCGATTCCGCCATTAGCAAACTCGTTCATCAGTCTAGTGAAAGATACGTCCCTTGCATCCTTGATCTTAGTAACAGAAATGTTTAGAAAAGCCCAGGAAATCGCTGCAACGAATTATGAGTTCCTGCTCATGTATATGGAAGCAGCCGTACTTTACTGGATCATCTGCTTTATATTATCGATCATACAGGGCCGCATCGAGAACAGGCTGGATCGATATATTGCCAAGTAATTTAAAAGGAGATTGAATATGATTTCCATCAAAGGATTAACGAAACGATTTGATCAGTTAGAAGTCTTAAAGGGTATGGACGTAGAAGTCGATAAAGGGCAGGTCATCGTCCTGATCGGCCCTTCAGGCTCAGGGAAGACAACTTTCCTCCGTTGTCTGAATGCCCTTGAAATCCCGAATGACGGGACTGTTTCAATAGGAGGTACGACTGTAGACTTCACTAAGAAAGCATCGAGGCAAGAGCTTCTTCAACTAAGAAGAAAAACGGGGATGGTATTTCAAAATTATAATCTGTTCCCCCACATGACTGCTCTTGAGAACGTGATGGAAGGTCCTACGGTCGTCCAAAAGCGTAACAAGTCGGAAACAAGAAAGAAAGCCATCCAGCTCCTTGAAAAAGTGGGACTCGGAGATAAGGTCGATTACTATCCATTCCAGCTTTCAGGTGGACAGCAGCAGAGGGTCGGCATCGCAAGGGCCCTCGCCATCGAGCCGGAAGTGATGCTCTTCGATGAGCCAACCTCTGCACTTGATCCCGAACTGATAGGTGAGGTCCTCAAGGTCATGAAAGATCTTGCTGAAGAAGGCATGACAATGGTCGTCGTGACACACGAAATGCGGTTCGCGAAAGAAGCGGCCGATAAAGTCATCTTCATGGATGGGGGCCATATTGTCGAAGAAGGCACTCCTCAGGAAGTATTCGAGAATCCGACGAATGAACGGACGAAGCAATTCCTTAATTTAATACAATAAAGTGAAAAGGTGAATGGGACGTGGTCTCATTCATCTTTTTTTAAATTTTGTTCATATAGTCAACTAACGCTAATAATCTTTTCAGAAAAAGGTTAGAAGGAACGTTTTAGTGGAAATATGGTAGTAGTTGGATCATTTACAGGGAGGAATGACAATGGAATACCGTATTGAACGTGACACAATAGGAGAAATGAAGGTGCCAAAGGAAAAATATTGGGGGGCCCAGACTCAACGGAGTAAGGAAAACTTCCAGATCGGTACAGAGAAGATGCCCATCGAGGTTACATATGCCTTTGCACAGTTGAAGAAAGCGGCAGCAGTCGTCAATCATTCACTTGGAAAGCTTTCTGAAGGGAAGATGAAGGCGATTGGGATGGCATGTGATGAAATTTTGGAAGGGACATGGGATGAACATTTCCCCCTGGTTGTCTGGCAAACGGGAAGCGGGACTCAGTCCAATATGAACGTAAACGAAGTAGTGGCTTATCGTGCCAATGAACTTCTCGGTGAAAACGGCTCGGAGGAGAGGGTCCATCCCAATGATGATGTGAACATGTCTCAAAGTTCCAATGATACATTCCCGACTGCCATGCACGTAGCGGCGTATCAGGAAATTGAATCCAAGCTGTTTCCCGTGCTCCAGCAATTCACTGCAACACTGAAAGAGAAAGAAAATCAATTTCAGGATATTATTAAAATCGGCCGTACCCATCTCCAGGATGCCACGCCGTTAACTCTCGGGCAGGAAATCAGTGGATGGCGCTCCATGATGGAAAAATCCTATAGCATGATAAGAGAAAGTGTACAGCGTCTGGTCAACCTTGCCATTGGGGGAACGGCAGTAGGAACCGGGATCAATGCAGATCCAACTTTTGGTGGCAAGGTTGCGGCACAATTAGAAGTACAGACAGGCATCAAATTCGTTTCATCTGATAATAAGTTCCATGCCCTGACATCCCATGATGAAGTCGTGTTCGTCCACGGTGCCATTAAGGCATTGGCAGCGGATCTAATGAAAATTGCGAATGATGTCAGATGGCTTTCAAGCGGACCCCGAAGCGGTATAGGGGAGATGACGATACCTGCCAATGAACCAGGCAGCTCCATCATGCCGGGGAAAGTGAATCCTACGCAAAGCGAGGCTGTGACGATGGTTGCCACACAAGTGTTTGGAAATGATGCAGCCATAGGCTTTGCTGCAAGTCAGGGGAACTTTGAACTGAATGTATTCAAACCGGTCATCATTTATAATATGCTGCAATCCGTAAGGCTGCTTGCAGATGGGATAAAGTCCTTCAACGACAAATGTGTGAAGGGTTTAGAGGCAAATCGGGAGGTCATTGAAGACTTTGTGCAAAGGTCACTCATGCTCGTGACGGCACTAAACCCGCACATCGGATATGAGAAGGCGGCAGAAATTGCAAAGAAGGCCCATCAGGACGGGTCCACATTAAAAGAAGCAGCCCTCGAGTCAGGTTATCTGACAGAAGAACAGTATGATAAATGGATCGATCCTGCAGCTATGGTCCATAATAAATGATGGGAAAGCAAGGGCTTGAAATTTATTTACGACATAATGAAACTCCCGGCCTTAAGACCGGGAGTTTTAGCCATTCATATTAAATTGCTTATTATTTTTGGTACCCGCCACCGATTTGTTGTTCAGCCATTTGAACTAGGCGCTTAGTGATTTCTCCACCTACAGAACCGTTAGCACGAGCTGTTGCATCAGGTCCTAATTGTACGCCGAACTCAGAAGCGATTTCGTACTTCATTTGGTCGATTGCTTGTTGAGCTCCTGGAGCTACTAGTTGGTTAGATGAATTGCTGCGAGATTGTTGCTGTTGCATAATCTGTCATCTCCTTAGAATGTATAAGTTTTTTGGTTGGGTTAGCTGGAATTGCACCAGCCCGCTATTCCATGAGCGACCATCTTGTTATGGTGTAACCCATCGAGTGGGGTTTAGAGAAGGCTTGTTGCTGCCTTGTTACTAGGTATTATGGTTTCTCTGAAGAATAATATTCAAGGGGATGACAGGGAATTTATTCCTATTAAATCCCTGCAAGTTTTCTACATAAATCACCATGATTGTAAAAAGGCTAACACTATATAAAGATTTAGATTGAAAGTATGGTGACACATCATGAAAGCTTGCGCGTTATGTAACGGAATCGTTGAATACAGGGGACTTTGCAAAAAGTGTGGGGACTCGACAACGGATCAGGGTAGATATTATGATTTTTACGATGAGTATAGTGCGTATATGGATATTCAGCACGTGCAGTTAGCCGACGGCATTCCCAATAGCAGCTGCTCTGATACTTGTCTTCATCTCTTTACATGCATCCGGTGTGGGGAAGAAGAAGGCAAAAGTATAGACCTGACGGAATTTTAATAAAAAATGGCGCATCCTAAAAGCAGGGTGCGCCATTTTCTTATATGTTTATCGGATTCTTGACTCAGACTCTGAATCAAAGAAATGAGCTTTATTCATATCAAATGCCAGGTCGATCGTTTGACCTGCAACGATATCTGTACGGGAGTCAACGCGGGCTACAAACTCTTGTCCTTCTAATTGAGAATATAACATCGTTTCAGCACCCGTTAATTCAGATACTTCAATCTTCGCCGTGATTTTCGCACCTTGAGCAGTATCCAGGAAAAGAGGCTCGTCATGAATATCTTCAGGACGCACACCAAGTACGATGCTCTTTCCTACATGACCCTGTTCGCGAAGCACTTTCATTTTTCCTTCCGGCACAGAAACTTTCGTATTACCGATGACGAATTTCCCATCTTCCAGTGACCCGTGGAAGAAGTTCATGGCAGGTGACCCGATGAATCCGCCTACGAAAATATTCTCCGGTTTATCATATACTTCTTTAGGAGAACCAACTTGTTGAATCACACCGTCTTTCATGACAACGATACGTGTAGCCATCGTCATCGCTTCAGTCTGGTCATGTGTTACGTATATCGTTGTTGTTTGTAGACGCTGGTGAAGCTTGGCGATTTCAGCACGCATCTGTACACGAAGCTTGGCATCAAGATTGGATAAAGGCTCATCCATCAAGAATACTTTCGCATCTCGGACGATGGCACGACCAAGTGCTACACGCTGACGCTGACCACCTGATAATGCTTTCGGTTTACGATCAAGCAGTGCTTCAAGACCAAGGATCTTAGCAGCTTCCTGTACGCGACGATCAATTTCCTGTTTATCGAACTTTCGCAGTTTAAGACCGAAGGCCATATTATCATACACACTCATATGAGGGTATAGGGCATAGTTCTGAAAAACCATTGCGATGTCGCGGTCTTTTGGTGCTACATCGTTGACGCGCTTTCCGTCAATGGAGAAATCGCCTTTGGATATTTCTTCCAGACCAGCAATCATGCGCAGGGTAGTGGATTTCCCGCAGCCCGATGGACCGACAAATACGATGAATTCTTTATCTTGAATGTGAAGATTAAAGTCATTTACCGCCGTTACCTTACTATCATAAACCTTGTGGATATGTTCTAATTTTAATTCAGCCATATCTTTTCTCCTCCTCGAAATGCAATCGTTTTCATCTATAGGTTCATTGTAGAGAAAGCGGATTCAAAACGATATGGTCAACCTGCACAAAGTTGCCTAACCATTATTGGGCAGGTTGTCAGATTGGAAGCTTAAACACGCAAAGTAGGCAAGGATTCCTCCTTGAAAGCTTTTTATATCTATATTTGTTTTTTCGATAAACTTATCAATCCGGTACTGTACGCTGTTCCGGTGCATGAATAAAGTCTTGGCGGTCTGACTGATATTAGATTGATTTTCGAGAAATGCCTTGATGGTGTGAATCTGTTCAGGATCTTCAGAAAAAAAGTCGGCGACCTGTTTAAAGAAATGCTCCTCCCACTCGTGTGGAAAGTGATGGAGGGCGAATTCAGGGAGAACCGTCACAGCCGACTGGATGAATACCTGCTTATGAATGGTTCTTGAGAATGAAAATAGCTCACGCTCATGGGCAAAAAAAGTAGGTAGATGTAAATCTGCTTCATGAAACTGCCCTATGTAAAAAGAAGGGCTGACGAAGAAGTCCGATTCAATGACATGGGAAATCGACAGCAGCTGCTCCTCATCCATTGTCCACTCATGCTTCTTTTCTATAAGCAGTCCCATGCGATCGGCAAGGAAAACGAGGACGGTCCCATGTGGTAACAAATGCTGAAACGCTTCTCTCAGTTGAAGCTGATCTCTGCCTTCCTTCAGACTGAATTGAATGATGCGGAACTCTCCATCATTCATTGAGGGGACCGGACCGTTTTCCAATAAATAATTGTACCACTCGGCGGAATCGTGAGAATCATTCACAAATCCAGGTGATGGGGTGACCTCTTTAAACAAGCAATATAATAAATCCAATTCCGGCTGGGAAATGCCTGATTGATCGATCCCTATATACTCATCTTCTTGTTCGTTTGTAAACCATACTTTCGTAGACTCGATGCTTGTGGGATAATGGTGCTGAATGATGGCACCAGGATATTTTTTACGTAAAGATGTAAACATGTGATCCCTCTTTGTTCATTATTATAGTAAAAAAGGTTATAATGACATTGTACTGAAATAACAGGAGTAATCAAAGAGTGCATGATTGCAAAAGTACAATAATTTTAATACTATTGTACAATGAATAATTCTTATGGGGTGTCCTGAATGGAATATACGAAAGAAGTAACCAATCGAATGAAACGTCTTGAAGGTCAGGTCCGCGGCGTATTGAAAATGATGGAGGATGAGAAACATTGTAAGGATGTTGTGACTCAACTATCAGCTGTTCGTACTGCTGTTGACCGCACGATCGGCCTCATTGTGGCAAAGAATTTGGAAGCGTGCATACGCGAATCAGAAGAAGAGGGCATGAAGGCGGAAGATGCGATTCAAGAAGCTGTCAATATGCTCGTTAAAAGTCGATAAAAGGTAAAAGCTGCCGTAGGGAAGATTCCTGATTGGCAGCTTTTTTTGTCCAGCTTCAGGGGCTTGGGGCTCGAGGTCATAAGCCCATTCACCCAAAAAGGCAAAGAGCCTTTCCGGGTGACTCGTCTTATGCTTGTCGCCACAGGGCGAGCCACTTCCGCTTTTCTAATGTCCAGCTCCGGCGGCTAGAGGCTCGAGGTCATAAGCCAAGAATGCCAAAAAGGCCAAGTGCGCCTTTCCGGCATTCTTGTCTTATGCTTGTCGCCTCTGGACAAGCCGCCTCCGCTTTTCTAATGTCCAGCTCCGGCGGCTAGAGGCTCGAGGTCATAAGCCAAGAATGCCAAAAAGGCCAAGTACGCCTTTCCGGCATTATCGTCTTATGCTTGTCGCCTCTGAACAAGCCGCCTCCGCTTTTCTATTTCGGTGGTTCTTCGTAGTCGGTGATTTCGATCGCTTCTTCGATGTTCGTCGTGTTTTCCCTCATGTGGACGGAACCTCCGGACATACCTTCGTTGATGAAACGGTCGACATCGAGAAATGCTTTTTCTTTTCCTTCGTAATTCGTATCAGCAAGGAATTGATCGTTCTTATTGTCTTTTTTCATGCTCATCAGCCTCCTTTCTATAGTTTTAGAAAGGGAGCTGAAGTTATGCATGGGAGCAGGATTAAATTCTTTCAAACTGGGGTATTATGTAGTTTGCATCAATCATAAACATGGAAAAGCATCAGTTCGTGCAGCTGCTTCTTAAGTATCTCTTCCTTATCAGATGGAGGAATGGGACCGGTCCATTCGATCCTTCCATCTTTATGGTATGTTCCTACGTATTTCGTCCCGCTGAAATAAAAGGAAAACGTCCAGCCGGGCAGCTGTTTATTTTCGTACATGTTTTTAAATTGAAAATGTTGGATCATCATTTGTCACCTCCACTCATATTGTAAACGTTTTAATTCCAGCTGTGTAGCACCGACCGTGAAATGTATCATAAATGGGGTGCTCCTCTAATAGAATTTACTGAAGAGATAGGGGAGGGACGAAGAATGAATTCGTTTATTCGTGATTTAGAGAAGGCGATCAGTGATGAATGGACAGGTTATTATTTCTATAAAGAGCTAAAAGCGCGAACCAATAATCCACTGTACGTTGAGTTTATTGAACACGCTCAAAAAGACGAAAAAGAACATTATGAAATGTTTCAATATCTTCATTATTTATTGACGGGTGAGTATTATGAGCACAAGAAAGAAAAGGTGGGGTTCACCACCTTTAAGGAAGGGGTGCTCCGTGCACTGAAGGATGAACTTGAGGCGGCGGAATTCTACCGGGATATGCTCCTTGAGATTCCCAATCAGCAGGCGTATAAACCGCTTTTTATTGCGATGACAGATGAACAGGAACATGCTACCAGATTTTCAACCATCTATAATTCCTTACGATAAGCAATAAAGAAAAAGGTTGAACCTTGTGTCATTCACGAAGATTCAACCTTCATTGTTTTGGGCACTGAGTGTCATGAACGTACGGACAAGTTGATCTCTCCGCTTCTTCTCAATTTCTATCTCATCGAAACTCATTGGCTTTGAATTAATTTCAAACAAAACGAATCCCCTTTGTTCTCTGGGAGCAAGGTCAATGGAAAACTCCCCTACATAGCCAAACGATTTAGCCAGTTCGTCCCCGCATGTTTGAACGATCCTCGAAATTTCTTTTTTTGTTTCTGCATCCGCTACTTCCTTCAAGGAAATGATTTTACCACCGGCAGGTACATGTGTGGTGACTTCCTGGCGCTGTGACATGCGGACCCCGATACCGATCAAACGGAATTCTTCTCCTGTGTGAAGGACTAATATGCGAAAGTCGAAACGGTGTTCCTGCACTGATTTACATGGAACCGCTTCCTGCATGATCCACAGATTGCCCATAAACCATTCGTTATACGTTTGATGAAGACGGGAAATCGAAACGAACCTCTCTATTTTCTTAATGCTTTTACACAGGACTCGACCTTTGTCATCCATTTCTATCAGGCGGATTCCTTTTCCCTGTGAAGCGAGTGAATGTTTTACATATACTTTCCTATGAGTGGTCAGGAAGCGTGAAAGGGAAGCTTCATCGGTAATCAGTTCGGTCTTTGGCAGGTATGCTGTGAGTTCATCATTTTTGGATAACAGCTGGTAGATTTCCCATTTGTTAAAGAAATGGGGGTTGAAGAAAGGAATCCCATGCTTCTTGATAAAACGAAGAAGCTTTCCATAGGATTGATTTTGTTCGGCATGCCTTGATGGGACCCGGTTGTATATGACGTTTGGAACAGGAAATAGGCATCTTACCCATTTGTGTAAATCATGATTATACATGATCCCCTCAATCGAATCACCCAGAACATCCTGCGGGGAAAAAACGAAACAGATTCCTCCAGACTGCTCGACGTCCTGTTGTATCGACCGGAATAATTCAAAGTTTCCCTTATATTTATTTCTTCCTTCTTTACTTGAGACGATGCCGACTAAGGGAATCGTGGGACGATTCCTCTTTCGGTGGGAAATCGTAAATGTATAGCACTGATTGGAAGCTTTAGAGAATAAGAGAAAGGAATCCTTTGCAAAACCATAGGTGGTAATAGGTTCTTCCCCGTGAAAAAAGGTCTTCTTCATCCGGTCGTAAAGGATAATCACGGAATCATTTCCTCGGGATGATCCAGGCTTTGATGAGTGAGGAAAATCCCAAATGATAAGGCGAGTTTCCTTGTTAATAAATCAAATCTTTTTAAGTCAGGATGTGAGAATATCGATCTGCCAGGTTTTGAGTTTGCTTCAAACATCCAAATGCGATGTTTATCGTCCACACCGAAGTCGAAGCCTATTTCACCGATGAATCCTTCAAGATTCCCCTCAATGGCATGTGACAGCAATAAAGCCGCATCCTTTAAAGCCTCTTCAATGGTCTGTCTTTCACTTTCATCCGGGAACAGTTCTGAAAGGATCCTCACTTCTCCACCATTGTTCGCATGTGTTGTCACACTTCCTGCTCCGGCCACTTTTCCCGCCATTGCACTGACTTGCCAGTTGCCTTCTTCGTCTTTATTCGTATGGACCCGGAAGTCGATGGGGCGACTATTCTCTTTCAGTAAGGAGATTCCCTGCTGGACGACAAAGGAGTCCAGGTTCCTGTTTTTGAACACGTTATTGGCCAGCTGTTCCAGTGATTTAAACTTAAGTAAACGGTTCTTCTGATCTCCGTCTCTGAAACGGCAATAATACTCTTCTGTGGACCGGTTAAACGTGATTTTGTGTATTCCGTTCCCGAGACTTCCGTTTTTCGGCTTCAAATAAATATGGTTATAGGCTGAAAGCATTCGTTCCATTTCCTCAAATGATTGGAATGGTCTGGTTTCTGGAAGGAAGTGTTGAACAGTGCGATCATTTTCCAATCTCTCGAAAAGGTCGAGTTTATTGAAGAACCCTGGATTATACCACGGAATTCCGTACTCTCTTTCCAATCTCTCCTTCAGTCCCTGATATGTTTTCCGTTTTTCACTCTGCCTGTTCGGAAGTCTGTCGTAGATCACATTCGGGAAAGGGATTTCTTCGATTTCCCAGCCTTCCCCAAAATGAAAAAATCCTTTTATGAGTCCATTTTCCCAATCAATATGACGTTCACCAAATACAAATGGGATGACTCCCAAGGAAGATTGAACCGATAACAGCTTTTTGAAAAAGTGGGATCGTTGGCCGATGGGACTTAATCGGAAACTTGTGAAACCGGCAGTGAATATTCCAATCAGTACTCCTGCGTGTAAACATTTATCTTTATAATAAAGGGAGAGGGAATCCACTTTTGAAGGAAGGTGCAGCTTTTCTTGCAAACCTGTACTGATCCCCATTACATTCCGGCCATTTGGATGGCGCCTGCAGGTGGCAGGTTGTCTTCTGGTTCCAAGTATCACAGTATGTGGAAGGATGTCCTCCTCGGTTTTGAATCCAGACGGAAGGTAGAGGATGCTTTCTTCATCTTGGAAGTATTCGACTTTATATGCATGAAGCATTAGAAATCACCTCGCCTTAAGGATGAAAGAGATTGTGAGGATAGAAAGTCACAATAATCTAACGGTGCCTGATATAATGTTGATAGTTTCCCGGGATGTAATGCATCCACTACCTTATGCCCGGGCTTAGAGTTCATATCCAGGATCCATAGGGAATGATCATCCCCGATAATGAGGTCGATCCCAATTTCAAAAAGAGGAGAAAAATGATTTTCGAGAAGTATAGGGACTTCTTCCAAAATGGATGTGAGTTCCTCGTCGATAAAATCCCATGCATGCGAATCGTGTTTATCTTTCCACTCCCTGTAGGAAAGATAGGAAGCACCGCGGCTGATATTCGTCAGGATTCCATTCTCCTCCCCTTTACGGATTGCACGTTGAAATTCCCTCCATTGTCCCTTGCGATCTTTATTCATAAGAATGCGCATATCAAAAGGGGCATTTCCTTTCGTCAGGTTTGGCAGCCTTTTTTGACAAATGAACGTGTTAAGCTTGAGCATGTGATCAACCCATTTTAGAAAGACATCTTCATTTGCAAATGATTGCTCTATGATTCCTTGCTTTTTGGTGGTGCGAACCACAATTCCATGTGGATGTGCAACGAGATGATAAACGGCATTACCATGAGCCCCGTCGACAGGTTTGATTATTATATCTTTATGTTTGATGAGAAGATTTAATAAATGTTTTCCATCGGATACTAAGGAGGTTACAGGGATATAGGGGGCGAGGGAGGTCTGTTTCAGCTTTTCATATAGATGCCATTTGTTTGGTAATCCGTAACCAAGGAAACGAATATGCTTCTGGTTTTTTAACCATTGAACGACGGCTCTCGCCTGCCTGGATTTCATATCCTTCTGATAATATGTTCTGTCATAGATGTACTCCGGGATTTCAAAGGCATCTTTTTCCCATTCCCCCGTCACCCTGTCAAAATAAAAACCTTCCACGGTTTCGTTTAGAGGAGATATCCCCTGTGGGGAAAGCAGGTAAAGATCAATTGGATAGGAAATGGACTGCTTTGCGATTTCGAGAAAGTATTCGTTTGTCACATCTGGTGTAAGGGTCATGATGCCCAGTGAGTGATTCATCGTGTAAGTTCCTCCTTATTTAATCCATTTGGCAAAACTAAATTCATAAAGCGCTTTAACCGAAGGACGGATTCTGTCGTTCTCTAAGTAGGTTCGTTTAGAGGGCTTGGAATTCACCTCGATCAGCCATGGTTTCCCCGACTTATCAATTCCAATATCGATGCCAAACTCTGCGAAATTGCCTTCGATGCTATCGGCTAGAAGCTTTGAAGCGTGTATACATAATTCTTTCATTTCTTTCATGATAGCGACGCTCTCATTTGGAGAAAAAATAGTTTGCAAGACTACGAGGGGCTTTTCGATCCGGCCGCCCTGGTCGACATTTGCCACGAATTGATCTTGAGAAGCAATTCTCGCAACCGATGAGACCAGCCCCCAGTCTTCATCGCGGTTCTGGTGACAAAGAAATCGAAAGTCCAAAGGCTGTCCTTCGACTGTAAGAAAGTGGATCGTCTCCTGAACCAGATAAGAGTTATTGCACCAGGCCTTAAGCTGTTTGTACAGAGCAGGGTAGGTCGGGAAAGTGAGAGGATTCTCAGGAGAAAATGAATTCTGCTGCATGTAATATCCATCGTCTCTTTTTTGGATCCTCATGATATAGCGTCCTTTACTCCCATTTATCCCTTTGACGAAAACATCGTGATATAAAGTAAGCATCTTCTCCAAGGGATGTAGTCCCTTTACGGTTTCGGGCAGGTGAGGAGAGAGGACGGGACTGTCTTTTAATGCGTTGTAGACCTGGTCTTTGGACAAAAAACCAGAATTGAAAACCTGAATGCCTCGGACCAGTGAGTGGCCAAGAGCCTTTTGAAAGGAAGGTGATCTCTCGGTCTTTCGTGAGTGACATCGATTGTATAGTACATGGGGAGCAGGTAGAGGCCAGGTTTCCCAATCGTTCCCGTTATAATAAACACCTTCCGTTTTATTCCCGACGAAGGAGGAAAGGGGGAGCAGGTAGAAAAATCCACCTTTTCGTTGAAACCATTCCACACACTCTGTAAAATATTCTTTTAAAGAGTGTGAATGGATGGTACCCAGGGAAGATTGATTGAGTAAGAGTGCCACAACCGGTCCCATATGGATCAAGGCATTCCTGGTGTCGATGGAAATCCATATATTTTGTAGTGGCGGGATGGATGCGAATAATGAATCTGATGTATCCAACATAATCTGTAAAGAATCCGTTTTTGTTTCCACGCATGTAACGTCAAGAAGGGAGCTGCCACATTTCAACGTCATATATCGTTGAAAAGGGAAGCGGTCCATCCATTTTCCTGGAATATATAAATGATGATGCTCCTTATTATGTTGATGCGAAATAAATGAACATTTTATCTTCATCCGACATTCCCCGTTTGCATAACCCGTTAGATTGACTTTATAATAATTTATTGGGCTAATGTTGATATAGCATTCTATGTAAACATAGGCAAAATGTTCAAACGAGAGAAGTAGAAAAGGAAGGTGCACTCATGCTAGATGCTTTCATCCTGGTATTATTCATGGTAATCGTTGGTGCCCTTATTGGGGGAGTCACCAATTCACTCGCAATAAAAATGTTATTCAGGCCTTATCGGGCATACTATATCGGAAAATTCAAAGTTCCATTTACACCGGGACTGATCCCGAAACGCCGGGAGGAATTGGCGGAACAACTCGGGAAGATGGTGGTGGACCACTTAATCACCCCTGAAAGCCTTCAGAAGAAAGTGATGAATGAGGACTTCCAAAAGGATGTGACCATTTGGCTATCCGAAGAATTACAACCGGTATTCACATCCGATAGAACGGTGAATGAGTGGCTCGAGACCCTTCAAATCCCCATTTCCTCCGATCGACTCAATGAATGGCTTGAGGACTGGATCGCAGTAAAAATTAAGGATGCAAAGACGTCCTATACTTCTATGAAACTGGAAGAGGCACTTCCTGAGAAGTGGCAGGAAAAGGTTTCAGAAAGGATCCCGAAGCTTGTCGACTTCATTGCCAACAGGGCTGAAACGTATTTCACAAGCCCGGAAGGAAAGATGAAAGTGAAGATCATGATCGATGATTTCCTGAAAGAACGCGGCATGCTCGGGAACATGCTGGGTATGTTCCTTGGTAACACGTCGGTTGCGGATAAAGTGCAGCCGGAAATCGTCAAGTTCATCAAGCATGAAGGCACACAGGAGATCCTCTTTAACCTCTTGTCCAAAGAGTGGTCGAAGCTGAAACAAATGAAGCTGGAAGAATTCATCGACAGATTGCCGGAAGAAGACTTGATCAGGACGGCCCAAACCTCCCTGGTCAAGCTCGTCAACATCGACGGTCACCTCTCCAAGCCGCTCAAGTCTTGGCTCGAGCCGCACAAGCATTCCTTTTTCGACAAACAACTGCCGAAATGGGTGGATAGAGGGACGGACCTCTTATCCAAGAAGATTCCGAACCTCATGGAGAAGATGCACCTGCAACAAATCGTTCAAGAGCAGGTGGAATCCTTCTCTGTCGGGAGGTTGGAAGAACTTGTCCTCGGCATTTCGCGGCGTGAATTCAAAATGATCACCTATCTCGGGGCTTTGCTCGGCGGCGTGATCGGGATCATTCAGGGAATGATCGCCCTTATGATATCCTGATAAGGGTCCTTCCTAGAAATCCACCCTATTGTTTGTTATAGTGAAGGAGAATGAAATTTTAGGAGGTACGTATTTTGGCTATTAACTTATACGATCAAGCGAACGAACTGGAAAGCGCATTGCGTCAGAGCGATGAATTCCTGCAACTGAAGAAAATGTATGATGAAGTAAACAATGACGAATCTGCTAGCAAGATGTTTGAAAACTTCAGAAACATTCAAATGACTCTTCAACAAAAACAAATGAGCGGTGAAGAAATTTCTCAGGAAGAAGTGGAGCAGGCTCAAAAAACGGCTCAACTTGTTCAACAGCATGAAAAGATTGCGAAGCTTATGGAAGCTGAGCAACGCATGAGCATGGTGATCAATGACTTAAACAAAGTCATCATGAAGCCGCTTGAAGAACTTTACGGTTCTATGCAAAAATAATCGTGATGAGTAGGGACCGACTTCCTGATGGGGAGTCGGTCTTTTTTTGTTGGGCTACTGAACGGGGTTGGAGTGGTTTTTCCTTTTATTGTAAAATGACGCAATCATCATCCCGAGCAAAACATATACATTCTCCAATCGAACTCCTCAACGCTCCATCTCCCCATTCCCAACGAATAGTCATCATTTCCTATCCTCCTTGTCATATTTGTCTCCCATCCTTCATAAAAGTAGAGAAAGGGAGTAGACAACATATAGGGGGGACACCAATGATGATCTATCGAATGCTGGCTTTGAATATTGATGGCACGATTGTAAATGAAAACGGAAAAATTGCGAAGGAAACGAAGGAAGCAATTGAGTACGTTCAAGATAAAGGGGTTCCGGTCACATTGGTTACTAGCCGGAGTTTTGCATCAGCCAAGAAAGTAGCCAAAGCCCTGAAGCTTGAAAGTCCGATTGTTACACACAGCGGTGCCTATATCGCAGGCGAGCTTGAGAAACCGATGTACGTGAAAAAAATTGCGGAAGACATTACCTATGAAATCTCTCAATTCCTTGAAGGCTTTTCATGCCAGGTACACTTGTCCCATGAAAAGCGGTCCATCGTAGGCAAGACCAGTACCCAGGCACGTGAGATGGCAAGGGTCTCGTGGCAAAAAGAATCGAAATTACTATACAGCAAACAGTTTGTGGACCGGGTCAGTCATCACCTGTTGGAGAATCCGATGTCTGTACCGAAGATTTCGGTTGTAATGGAGCACAAGGAAGACGTGTTGGACGTTGTCGCTTCGCTAAAAGGAATGTATGAAGAAGTGGACGCGATCCCGACGTCTGACTATAAATTGGATATCGTGCCAAGGGGTGTTTCAAAGCTCCGGGGATTGATGTATCTGTCTGAGCGTCTCGGAGTGAAGAAGCATCAAATCGTGATGGTCGGATCCGGGATCGATGACATCGATTCCATGGAGTGCTCGGGCCTCGGTGTCGCCATGGGCGATGCACCGCGTCAAGTGCGGGAAGCAGCGGACTGGATCACACGCAGTCAGGTTGAAAAAGGGATTCCGTACTTTGTCACTGAGTTATTCCGTAAACAACATCCCATCCCATTCTTGAAAAAAATGAACATCATAAAATCGTAACCATAGGAACACCCCGTTTTTCCAACAGGAATACGGGGTGTTATTTTGTTGGGAGGTTTCGGACCATTGACCATTTCCACCCCTTTCTGTACACTTATAAAAGCTTATTAGTTTTATGAAAGGTGATTAGAACGTGAATGTTTTGATAAAAGGAATCGAGGATGAGCGTTTTGAACGTCCCCTGCGATTGATAGCGAATTTATTCTTTGAAGAGTCTGCCATTCACTTCGGTGATTGTGATGAGGCCGACCTTCAAGTCCATATAGAACTTTCTTCAGAAGACAAGATAGAGGCAGAAGCTGTATTAACTCCCTCAAGAGAACAAGAACAATCATACACGGCGCGCTATGAGCATGACTGGGTGCCTTATGAAAATGAGAAAGAACGGTTCAAACAGCTGAAAACGGCTGTTTCCCATGTGTATTTGAATGTTCTTCAAGATTTGACGGGGATCAGACAGAAATGGGGCATCTTGACGGGAATCCGTCCCACGAAACTCATTCATAAGCAAACCCAGCTTGGATTGCCTAAACAAGAGATTCATGAGAAATTAAAAAAAGAATACCTGATCACGGATGAAAAGATTGAGCTGATGCAAAACATCGTCGACCGTCAATTATCCGTTGTACCGGATCTCTATGATCTACAGCATGAAGTGAGCATTTATATCGGCATTCCCTTTTGTCCGACCAAATGTGCTTATTGTACATTTCCTGCCTATGCGATTCTCGGTAAACAAGGGAGGGTGGATTCCTTCCTTGCGGGACTTCACTACGAAATTCAGGAAATGGGACGCTGGATGAAGGAAAATAATATCAAGATTACGACCATCTATTACGGCGGGGGTACACCAACATCCATCACAGCCGAAGAAATGGATGCCCTGTATGAAGAGATGTACCGTTCCTTCCCGGATGTCGACAAGGTAAGGGAAGTGACAGTGGAAGCAGGGAGACCGGATACGATATCCGAGGATAAACTCGAAGTGCTCAATAAATGGAACATCGACCGGATCTCCATCAATCCTCAATCGTACACCCAGGAAACCTTAAAAGCGATCGGGCGTCATCATACAGTGGAAGAAACGATTGATAAGTTTCATTTATCCCGTGGCATGGGAATGAACAACATCAATATGGACCTCATCATTGGTCTTCCAGGCGAGGAGCTTCCTGAACTTCAGCATTCTTTGGACGAAACAGAGAAGCTTATGCCGGAATCATTGACGGTTCACACCTTGTCCTTTAAGCGGGCGTCTGAAATGACGAAGAACAAGGACAAGTACAAAGTGGCGGATCGGGTTGAGATCGGGAAGATGATGAATCTTGCGGAAGAATGGACCAAGGAGCATGGATATGGGCCGTACTATCTATACCGTCAAAAAAACATTCTCGGCAACCTGGAAAATGTGGGATACGCCCTTCCTGAGCAAGACAGCATCTATAACATCATGATCATGGAAGAAGTCCAAACCATCATCGGTATCGGTTGCGGGGCGGCAAGCAAATTCATCGATCCAAAGACAGGAAAAATCACGCATTTCGCCAATCCGAAAGAACCGAATGCCTATAACCTTGGGTTCAAAGAATATACAGAGAAGAAAATCAAGATTTTGAATGATTTGTTTTCATAAAAAGATACACGCCGCTTCATGAGTGGCGTGTTTTTTTATCATGCTCTTTTTGTAAAGCTTGTTGCTACTTATGGTAGCGAGTGGTGGTTGATTTCCGCTGCAGGTGCTCGCTTTCCGCGGGGCTGGCGGTGAGCCTCCTCGGCTTCGCCTGCGGGGCACCTGTCCAGCTCCGTCGGCCAGCCCCTCGAGGTCATAAGATGAATAGTCCAAGAAGGCAAAGTGCGCCTTCCCGGCCCCTTCATCTTATGCTTGTCGGGTCTGTGCGAGCCGCCTGCGCTTTTCGTACTGTCCAGCGTTTCCCGCAGGAGTCGAGCAACTTCCGCTCCAATCAACTAGCATACACCTCCAGAAAACATCTTTCTTGTCCAGTGGCCACAAGTAGCTAATAGTAAGATCCAAATTTATTAATTTTTTTGCTAGTAAGCTCTGTCACGGTATCTCTTCAAGATGGTGAGGGGAACGGCGTAGACTCTTGCGGAAAAACGTGCGTGCCGAGACCCCGTTCGGCTAAGCTGAGGAGGCTTGGCCGTTCGTCCGCCGGAAAGCGAAGCCGTTCCCATCACCATCTATCGCACTCACACATAGACAGAGCCTTGGCAGTGCCTATGTAAGAAAACAACAATCTTTGTGAAAAGAACTTTTTATTATAATGACTTTCGTTTCCTAGTTCATTACAGGAATATTTCAACCCATGCTTAAAGGATAAATCATCATGAAAGGAGAATTAGTAAGATAGACATAGAGAATCAGACATTTTTTGTAAACGCTTACTATATTGAGGGGAGAGATCGAATATGATGCAAACACCTCTGCTATTGACACAAATGATTGAACGAGCCGAAAAATATTTCCCTAAGAAAGAAATCGTATCCCGGACGGAATCCGGTATCAACCGCTTCACATACAAACAGTGGGCCGAAAGAACGCGGAGGCTGGCAAGCTCCCTATCCAAACTCGGTATCGAAGAAGGGGACAAAGTCGGTACACTTGCATGGAATCATCACCGTCATCTGGAAGCGTACTTTGCGATTCCATGCAGCGGAGCCGTACTACATACGATCAATATCCGCTTATCGCCCCAACATATCGTTTACATCATCAATCATGCCAGGGATCAAGTATTGCTCATCGACCCGGACATCGTCCCGCTCATTGAAAAGGTCAAGGACCAGATCCCGACGGTTAAAGCCTTCATTGTCATGACCGATGGAGAGTTGCCTGAAACGACTCTTGAGCCTGTGTATCATTATGAAAGATTGTTGGAAGAAGGAGATCCATCGTTCCAATTTCGTAACGACATTGATGAAAATGCCCCTGCGGGAATGTGTTACACGTCCGCCACGACCGGAAACCCCAAAGGAGTCATTTATTCCCATCGGGGAATCGTACTCCATGCAATGGCACTTGGACTGGCTGATACGACAGGCGTCAGTGAAAGGGACGTTGCATTGCCGGTGGTGCCGATGTTCCATGTGAACGCCTGGGGACTACCGTTTGCGTCGGTCTGGTTCGGGAGTAAGCAGGTTCTGCCGGGACCTTATTTCACCCCTGGCCTGCTTGCAGGGCTCATGCAGGATGAGAAAGTGACCATTTCCGCAGGGGTACCGACGATTTGGCTTGGGTTACTCAATGAATTGGAGAAGAATGAGTATGATCTTTCAAGCCTCCGTTCCGTTCTTTGTGGGGGATCAGCAGCCCCTAAAGGGATGATCAGAACATTTGAAGAAAAGTTCGGCATCCCGTTCATGCATGCCTATGGAATGACCGAAACGAGCCCACTCGCTGTGATCGCTGCATCAAAAAGCTATCATGACGAACTTTCTGCCGAAGAGAAGCTCGACTTGAAAGCGAAGCAGGGGATCCTTGTACCCGGATTAGATATGAAAATCGTCGGGAAAGACGGGGAAGTGGCATGGGATGGAATTGAAATGGGGGAGCTTGCCTTAAGGGGTCCATGGATTGCTTCAGAGTATTATGAAGATGATCGCACCAAGGATGCGTTCAGGGATGGCTGGCTGTATACAGGGGATGTCGTCACCATTGATGAAGAGGGATATATCAAGATCGTCGATCGTACGAAGGACCTGATCAAATCGGGCGGGGAATGGATTTCTTCCGTAGATCTTGAAAATGCCCTCATGGCCCATGAACATATCTTTGAAGCCGCTGTGGTGGCCGTTCCCCATGAGGAGTGGCAGGAACGTCCGATTGCCTGTGTCGTCTTAAAGGAATCGGGAAAAGGAAATGTGACCAAAGAAGAAATCATGGACTTCCTTAAGCCACAGTTTGCAAAATGGTGGCTGCCGGATGAGATACTGTTCCTGGATGAAATCCCGAAAACCTCTGTTGGGAAATTCTTGAAGAGGGCTCTCAGGGATCAGGTGCAGGATCGGATGAAACAAATTTAATTGAGGCGGGAGATCGGCTCTATGTCGATTTCCATTTTGAATTATTGTACTTTTCTAAATAATCATTCTGCGCTATGCTAATAGAAAGGGGAGGGGTTTTTTTGACAGTGTCAAACCAATATGAAACAGTAAAATTACATAAGGATGGGAAGGTGGCGAGGGTTCACTTGAACCGGCCGCAATCCCTGAACGCATTGGATGCCCGGCTTATGGAAGAGTTGCTGGCTGCTTTGAAGGAAGTGAAAAATGATCCATCGATTTCATTATTGATCCTGACAGGGGAGGGTAAGGGATTTTCCTCCGGGGGAGATATTAAGTCCATGCTGTCATTAAGTGGAGAGGATCAGTTTTCACGTATCATGGATACGATCAGTGAACTTGTGATGACCTTGTACTCCATGCCGAAAGTGGTCCTGACAGGCATTCACGGGGCAGCGGCGGGGCTTGGGTTGAGCCTCGCCCTGGCTTCTGATTATATTCTTTGTGAAGAAGATAGTAAGCTCGCCATGAACTTTATCGGAATCGCTTTGATACCGGATGGAGGAAGTCATTTCCTCCTTCAGGAACGACTGGGGACGCATAAGGCAAAACGTTTGATCTGGAATGGAAAAGTATTTGAAGGACAGGAAGCCCTAATGAAAGGACTTGTCGATGAAGCCATTCCTTCAGGGAAATTGGAGGAAGGCATAGAACGCTATACAAAACAGGTATTAAGTGCTCCAACGAAAGCTATGCTGAAAACGAAAGAAGTATATGTTGAGTTGAACAAAGAAAGATTGCAGCATGCACTCGATCTTGAGAAGGAAGGCCAGTGGCTAATGCGCCAAACCTCCGATCACCAGGAAGGCATTCGTGCATTTGTGGAAAAGAGAAGACCTGAATTCAAGGGTGAATAATGAATCGATAAAGGGAATCAGCCTTAAAGGGTTGGTTCCCTTTTTGAACATGCGCAAAAAAAATGCATTACAGCCATCGAAGTCTGTAATGCAAGAAGTAATCCTACACATGAAACAACAAGAGTTTCCCAAGTGGGGACGTACAGCGATGCGTATGTTCAGCATAGCCTTTTTCCTCAAGCATTGTTTCTCCCATTTTCTTCGCTTCGCTGTCAGACGATGCCTCGAATGATTCATCCAGGATCTTTTTTCCGTCATGCTCAAATACCGTCAGTTTATATACCTTCATTATGTAATACCCCTTTTTTCTTAAAATGATGTTCTTCTTTATTTTTTCATATTATCATTTTTTTTGGAAGTCTAAATAGTTTGATAATGAAAAAACACTGGAAAATGAAACCTTTTATGGATAGAATCGTAGAGTACTAGAGAGATAAGAATGAAGGATTTCAATAATGGGCAACAGGAGGGAAAGCGAAAGATGAGTTTGAAATTACAACAGGTGACCAAAAGGTTTGGGGATTTCACAGCGGTAGATCAGCTGTCACTCGACATTCCCCCAAGTGAAATGTTCGGGTTCCTTGGAGCGAATGGAGCCGGAAAGACGACGACCTTTCGAATGGTGTTAGGATTATTGGATGCAACAGAAGGCAGGATCACGTGGGACGGAAAGGGGATTGATTATACCACCAGTCCGGAAATCGGGTATCTCCCTGAAGAAAGAGGACTATATCCGAAAATGAAGGTAAGTGATCAAATCGTCTATTTGGCACGCCTCCGGGGGATGGAGAAGAAGACGATCCTGCAAGAATTGGATTATTGGCTGAAGCGATTCAATGTTCCTCAATACCTCAATAAAAAAGTGGAGGAACTCTCAAAGGGGAATCAGCAAAAAATTCAATTCATCGCATCGGTCATTCATAAGCCGAAACTATTAATCCTCGATGAACCATTCAGCGGTCTTGATCCCGTGAATGTGGAGCTATTGAAGGACGCCGTAAGGGAAATCAAAAAGAATGGAACGACCATCGTGTTCTCAAGTCACCGGATGGAGCATGTAGAGGAGCTCTGTGAAAGCTTATGCATCATGCATAAAGGTCGTCCAGTGGTACATGGCGGACTGAAGGAAATCAAACGTTCCTTTGGAAAGAAGAATGTCGTGATCCATGCAGACTTTGATCTTACTTACTTAAAGGACATGCAGGGAGTGACAAAGCTTAAGGAAACGACGGAAGGAGTCCTGCTTCAGGTGGAATCCGAGGCTGCCGCTCAAGGGGTATTCCATGATGTCGTCCAAAAGGGCTTCCTGCGCAAATTCGAGCTGGAGGAACCTTCACTGAACGATATATTTATAGAAAAGGTGGGAACTTCTTATGAATAATTTCTTCTTGATCCTCGGTCATTCCTATATGTCAAAATTGAAAGCTAAGTCTTTTATCATATCCACCGTCATCATTGCCGCTGCACTTGTCCTACTGGCCAATTTCGACAGCGTCATTTCGAGTTTCACAGATGATGAAGGGAGCAGGGTAGCGGTACAGGATGAAACGGGCAAATTATATGAACCGCTCCTGCAGCAGCTGGAGACGATGAATAGTGAGATTCAATTAGAGTCTGCTTCGGAATCAACAAAGGAGATCGAGAAAAAAATAGAGTCAGAAGAATTTAAAGGCTTACTGGTATTAAGTGAAAACAGTGATGGCCTCCCACAGGCTCTGTATAAATCGAACTCATTATCAGAGTCCGCCGTGACCGGGGAATTGCAGGCAGCCTTGCAAAATGTAAAATCGTCCCTTGCTTCGAGTAAACTGAATTTGTCCGGGGAGGAGCTCTCCTTGTTAAGTGCCCCCGTTGAATTCGAGAAAGAAGCACTCCTTGAGGGGGCGAAGTCTGAAGAAGAACTTAGTCAGGCGAGGGGCATTGTTTACGTCTTATTATTCTTTATCTATTTCTCGGTGATTGCCTATGCCAATATGACGGCGATGGAGGTCGCCACCGAGAAAAGCTCCAGGGTCATGGAAATCCTCATATCAAGTGTGTCACCGGTGAAACAAATGTTTGCCAAAATCATTGGAATCGGTCTCGTTGGCTTGACTCAATTAGCCGTCATCCTTGGTGTAGGTTATTTTACCCTGATTCGTAAGAAGGATGAACTGGTAGGGGGCTTCTTTGAAGGATTCGGATTTGAATCCCTATCACTCAGTGTCATCATTTATGCTGTCATCTTCTTTCTGCTCGGTTATTTCCTGTATGCAACCCTGGCAGCGCTACTTGGTTCACTTGTGAGCAGAATTGAAGATGTCCAGCAGATGATCATGCCGATGACCTTCCTGATCATGATCGGATTCTTCATATCCATGTTTGGCCTCGGGAGTCCGGAATCGGGCTTTGTGACGGTAACATCTTACATTCCATTTTTCACACCGATGGTCATGTTCCTGCGTGTCGGGATGCTGAACCTGCCTGTGTATGAGCCGGTCATCGGGATACTCGTCCTGCTTGTGTCCATCACTCTTCTTGGAGTTTTCGGTGCGCGTGTCTATCGAGGAGGGGTGCTTCTATACGGGAAGTCCAATTCATATAAAGATATTAAGAAAGCAATCGATTTAACATCAAAGAAATAAGTGGAAGGCTGTCACCTTTAAAGGGGCAGCCTTTTTATCATGAATCGGATAATTTGAGAATACATACTGAAAACTTCTCCGGTTTTAGGATATAATGAATGAATATCAGAACGTATATTCGTAGTGTTAGAGGAGGGGACTTCATGGAGAACATACGGTTTTTTCATGTAGCAGACTTGCATTTAGACAGTCCGTTTACAGGACTGAAGCATTTACCAAAAGAAGTATTCGAACGAATACATAATAGTACCTTTGCTTCCTTTGAAAAAGTGGTGAAAGAAGCAATAGGAAGAGAAGTCGACTTTATAATTCTCAGTGGGGATTTGTTTGATGAAGAAGACCGAAGCATCAGGGCGCAGGCAAAGTTAGTGAAACAATTTCAAATACTTCATTCACATGATATCCCTGTCTACGTCGTTCACGGAAATCATGATCATCTCAGCAGCCGTAGATTAGAACTGGATATGCCGGATAACATACATATTTTCAACGAGAAAACTGAAGTGAAACAGCTTACTACAAAGAATGGTACCCCTGTTGATATTGTAGGATTCAGCTATGGAACAAGGCATATCCGGGAAAGAAGGATCGGGGAATATCCTAAAGGAGCGGCAGAGCGTTATACAATCGGAATCCTGCATGGAAGTGAAGGGAGCATGCATTCTTCTCATGAAACGTATGCCCCTTTTACGATAAATGAATTATTGGAGAAGAATTACCATTACTGGGCACTCGGGCATATTCATCAACGCCGGATTTTGCATGAAGAGCCCTTTATCGTCTATCCCGGAAATATCCAGGGCAGGCATCGAAAGGAGACCGGTGCGAAGGGGTGCTATGAAGTCATACTTGGTGAGCATCAGACAGAGCTGACGTTCATTCCCACCCATGATTTGATATGGGAAACATGCGATGTACACCTGCATGGTATAGGGAGGTTTGGAGAGGTGTTTCAGCGGATCCAACAGGCGATGGAAACCATAAGTGAAGATAGCTTGATTGAAATCGTCCTAACCGATGAAGATTCACTCCCTGAAGATATGATGAGCAAGGTTGAAAATGGTGATCTCCTGGAGGCACTGCAATCCGATATTGAAGATCATGGGAAATTGAAATGGGTACACTCCATACGCCGGTCTCCCGGCACCACAGTGTTAAAGGAACATGATCCCTTTCTACAGGATGTGATTTCAACCATTGAAAGCTTGGAAGGGGAAGAGTGGAAAGAAGTCCTGGCAGACCTGTATGAACATCCGTCGATCTACCGATTTCTTGAACCTTTGGAGGACGAAGAGAAGAACGATCTGATAGAAGAAACAAAGCACTTACTGAAAAATGGTGGTGAAAGAAATTGAAGCTGATGGAACTTCATATTTACGGATATGGGAAGCTTGAGAACAAGCGTTATACACTTAGCGATCTTCAATTATTCTATGGAGAAAATGAAGCGGGTAAATCGACGATCATGTCCTTCATTCATAGCATTCTATTCGGTTTTCCTACGAAACAGCAATCTTTGTTGAGGTACGTACCGAAATCATCGACCGAGTATGGTGGGAAAATCCTTTGTCAAATGGACGTGCAAGGGATTGTGAGCATCGAGCGGATCAAAGGGAAGGCTGCAGGAGACGTAACTGTCCAATTTGAAGATGGAAGTGTGGAGGGAGAAGAAACCCTCCAACAAATGTTGGGGAAAATGGACCGGTCCACCTATCAAAACATCTTCTCATTCAACCTGGATGGCCTTCAAAACATCCAACGACTCAAAAAAGAGGAGCTGAACCAGTATTTATTCACAGCGGGTTCAACAGGGACGGACCTTCTAATGAAGCTTTCGCAGGACTGGCAGAAAGAAAGGGAATTGCTGTTTAAGAAATCAGGGAGAAAACCGAAGATCAATGTAGTCATTTCCCAACTGAAAGACCTTGAAAAACAAGTAAAGGAAGGGAAGGAGAAAAACGATCAGTACCTGCCCCTCATAGAGAGACGCAGATCACTGGAGTCGGATATATCAGCCATGGAGAGGGAAAAGGAGCTTCTTTCTGAAAAGAGAGAAAATCTTGTTTCCGTAAATGAAAATTGGGAGACACTTGTCCAATTTTATGATGTGGAAACACGCCTCTCCCGGCTGAATGACCTCGATTTCCCTCCAAACGGATTAGAAAGAATGAACGAGCTGAAAATCGAAGAAAGACAAACGTCAGCCTATCTTGAGACCCTGAAGAGCAAGCAAAAGAATCTACAAGAAAAGTTGGAATCAAACGATCAGGACCTTACATTAAAGGAAGACATTCCGTATATGGAGAAACTATTGTCCCAGCAATCCTCTTATCTGAAATGGAAAGAAGAGAGCAGGGAACGAAGCAGAGAATTGAGAATTGTCCAAAGTAAAATCAACGACACAATCAGGGAATTGGGACTGCAGATTGACATGGAAAATATCCCGACATTGAACACAAGCCTGATGATGTCTGAAAACATCCAACAGGCTTTGGACCATCAGACCAAACTCCTTCACGAACGGGAAAGCCTGGATAAGCTTCAAGAAGAGGAAATGGAAGAACTTCAAGCCATCGAAAAAAAATGCGAAAACTTAGAAAAACGATTAATGGAAGAGGATGAATATCAAGAATTACAACGAAAGGTCAAAGCTCTCACCGGCAGGCATTCTACGATGGAGCAGATGGAATGGATGAATCTGCAAGTAAAGGAGGCAGAGGAAAACTATAGTCGAAAAAAAGCTTCCTATTCGTATCAGATGCTTATCAGTGGTGGAGCACTCTTGATTGCAATGGGATTCGGTTTATGGGGGATGTTCTCCGGCAATTGGATCATGGCAGGTCTGAGCTTGCTGTTTCTGATGGCTATCGGTGGAACCATCTTTCAATCGAGGAAGAATGTCAGGAAAGAAACCCTCACCCTCCAAAAGCTCAAGGCAAGAGCCAAAGAAATTCAACCGGAGAAAAGCGGGACTCTGGATACAGCAGAACAAAGCCTGTTGGAACAAATGGAATTTCGTAACGAGTGGAAGCAGCGGGTCCTATCGTTGGAAGAACAGGAACTGAAAATCCAGAAGCTTCATGGGAGAAAGGAAGAGCTTGAGAAAGCAATCGTCCAGGGAGAGGGAAGGATAGAACGCCTGAAAAAGGAGTTATACTTACCTTCCGATTTTCATTGGAAGTGGCTGCGTGATGCATTTGCCAAGATGAAAGAATTAGTTTCTTCCTATGAAAGGTATACTCATCTATCCGATGAAGAGGCTTATTCAGGGGAGAAAGTGAAGGAATTCACTGAAGAATGCCGGGATTGGTTTCACCGTCATTCCCTCTTGTTCACGACGGTGGAGGAAGGACTCCTTCAATTGAAAAGGATGATGCAGGATCTGGAGAAACGTCAGCTGGTAGTCGAAAATATTGCTGCAGAGTTAGAGCCATTATACTTGGATATCGAAAAACATTCCATAGAAGTTGAGAAAATCCGTCATGATATGCATGACCTTATTGATATAACTGGCTGCTCCGGGGAAATGGAATTCCGGGAGAAGGCTCTGAAGGTTCAGGATCGTAACGAACTCTGGACTCAATATAGGGGGATGAAAACGAGATTGACCCAAAAAACCCTTGATACGTTCCTTGAGTTTCCATCGTTGGAAGAAAGTAAGAGGGAATCGACCCGGGTCTTACAATCCATCGATGAGTTGTCAAAGGAGATGTCCGCTCAGCAAAAAGAACTGGCCTCCCTTTCGTATGAAATCAAAACGTTAGAGGAAGGAAAGAGCTATTCGACCCTCCTTCAAGAATTCCAAAGTAAAAAAGCCGAGGTGGCAGAGCTAGCCTTCGAATGGTCTAAATATACATTGGCAGAAGTCTCCTTAAAGAGAACTATGGAACTATATCAGAAAACCAAAATGCCGAAAGTCATTGAGCTAGCAGAAGAAAACTTCAGGGAACTGACAGAAGGGCATTATCAACGCATTTTCTTGCTGGAGGATGAAATGATCAAGGTTGAGAGGAAGGATGGGACCATCTTTCATGCAATCGAACTAAGTCAAGGTACGAAAGAGCAGCTTTTTATTTCGATTCGCTTTGCCCTCATTCAATCAATCGGTGATAAATATCCTTTGCCTGTTTTGATAGATGATGGGGTAGTCAACTTTGACCTGGCCAGGACAAAGGCATTTCTTTCGCTCCTAAGGAAAGTGGCAAGGGACCATCAAGTGTTATTCTTTACCTGCCACCCCCATATCAAACAATCGTTTGCGGATGAAGAGACGATTGTGTTAAAGAGGAAGGAAGCGACCCGGACTTCTTGAGTACAAAAATATGATATACTGAAACTACTTTTATTTAGGAACGGAGGAGAAGAGATGTCAGGTATTACACAATTTAGCGTAGGTGAGACGATCGACTTGCCATTATTGATCAAGCAAATGATCAAAGGTACCACAAATACAGGAAAACCGTTTCTCACGCTGATTCTGCAGGATAAGAGCGGAGATATGGAAGCGAAGCTCTGGGATGCTTCTGAGCAGGATGAGAAGGCATACCAGCCTGAAACGATTGTGAGGGTTGTGGGGGACATACACAGCTACCGTGGAAAGAATCAGCTAAAGATCAAACAAATCCGGCCAGCTTCCCCTGCGGATGGCTTTGCCATTTCAGACTTCCTTGAAACGGCACCGGTGAGCATAGATGAGATGACAAGCAAGATTACACAGTATATCTTTGAAATGAGAAACCCGAACATCCAGCGCATCACAAGGCACCTGATCAAGAAATATCAAAAGCCATTCCTTGAATATCCGGCAGCTACGAAGAATCATCATGAATTCGTATCAGGACTCGCCTATCATGTGGTCTCGATGCTGGATCTTTCGAAAGCCATTGCCGGACTGTATCCTTCTCTGGATTCGGATCTTCTCTATGCCGGTGTGATCCTTCACGATTTAGGGAAAGTCATCGAGCTGTCGGGTCCTACCTCGACAACGTACACGATTGAAGGGAATTTGATCGGGCACATTTCGATCATGGTGAATGAAATCGGGAAGGCGGCGGATGAACTGGGAATCGAAGGCGAAGAGGTCATGATCCTTCAACATCTCGTATTGAGTCATCACGGGAAAGCCGAGTGGGGAAGTCCTAAGCCACCCCTGATCCGGGAAGCTGAAATCCTTCACTACATCGATAATGTCGACGCAAAGATGAACATGCTTGATCGGGCACTTGAGCGGGTGAAGCCGGGAGAGTATACGGAGAGAGTATTTGCACTCGACAACCGTTCGTTCTATAAACCAACCTTTCATAAATAAAGATGAAAAGAATCCGGTCCATGGACCGGATTCTTTTTTGAATCATAGGTCATATTTTCTTCCAGACCCTCATATAGTGTTAATAAATGAGGACAAACCTAAAAGGAGATGAAGCAAATGACCCTGCCTATTTGGATGTACCTGGTTGTAGCAGGAATTTTCGGTAGTGCCTTTATGACGATCAAATCGGCGAAGGAAGAAAAGACGATGGAAGATGAGTGGATTGAGAAAGAAGGGGAAGTCTATATTCATCGAATGGAAGAAGAAAAAGAGAAGAAGCGTCAACTGACGTCATGATCATTTCATAAAAAAAGGACTGATGGCTCATAATAGCCGTCAGTCCTTTTCGATTATTCCTGTTTTTCAGTTGCAGGAGCTTCGCCTTCAGGTGCGGGTGTTTGTCCGCCTTCAGGTGTTGCAGAAGGATTCAGTACTTGATCGAATGATTTTTTCAGATCTTTATCTTTGATGTTCAGATCAGCTTTTTCGATTTCTGCTTTCATCGCTTCCTGGATTTTTTGAGGATCCACTTTGGAAAGTTTCAGTTCTTTTTCGATTTCCTTTTTCATTTCGTCAAAGGATTTCTTTTCTTTTTTATCTGTCACTTCGATGATGTGGTAACCATAATCTGTTTTGATCGGCTCACTTACTTTTCCTTTTTCAAGAGTGTCGAGGGCTTTCGAGAATTCAGGAACAAAGTTTTGACGTCCAGCGTAGTCTACCCATCCTAAGCTTCCGCCGTTTTCAGCAGAACCGGGATCTGTGGAATATTCCTTTGCTAGATCTTCGAATTTCGCTCCATCTGCCAATTTTTGTTTGACTTCTTTTGCTGTTTTTTCATCTTCTACAAGGATATGGCGAACTTTAATTTCAGGCTTCCATTTCTCGTAGTACTCTTTGACTTCTTTATCCGTTACTTTCACATCGGAAATGGCGGCTTTTTCTTGAAGCAATTGAAGCTTTAAGTATTGTTTGAATGATTTTTCGTCCAGGTTATATTGTTGTAAGAAACTATCGAATTGAGGCCCTAATTGATCTTTCGCTTCATTCAGCTTTTCATCAACTTCCTCTTTTGACACGTCATACTTTTCTTCAAGTACTTTTGTATAAACCAGTTCCTGAAGAGCCTGTTCCATTTGTGGAGTGAATTTTTGTTTCATTGATTTGTAAAGTTCATCTTTTGTTACATCTCCGGCTTTTGTTGTTGCAACAACGTCATTGTTTCCTTCAGCACCGTCACCGCTGCATCCTGCAAGTCCTACGACTCCCGCAGCCAATGATACTGAAATGATCCATTTTTTCATGGTGACCAACTCCTACAATAATTTCGTTTGATGGCTTGTCAAAATCTACAAAACATACTATAACACACTTCTTCCATTTAAAAAAATATTTTCCAACTTAATCTTCAGAAAAATGGGCATTTTACACACCCATTTCCTAGGTACTTTCATATGATAAGAGCGAAGAGAGAAAAGGAGGTAATAAATATGAGCTGTGGATACAATTCCGGATTCGCGTTAATCGTAGTGCTGTTCATCTTATTAATCATCGTTGGTGCCGCATATATTTACTAAAAAATTTAATTTATGACATTAGCCTAAAACAAAAGGCGGCTAACTTGAATAAGATAAAGTAGCGCTTCAAAGGAGGTGGAAAGTTATGGGTAATGCATACGGCGGAGGTTTCGCGTTAATCGTAGTACTGTTCATCCTGTTAATCATTGTGGGTGCAGCATGGCTATAATTTTAGCCTCAGGGGTTTAGGTTCACCGGATAAAGACTGTAAGAGGGGGCAATACCTAACGAAAGGCTGGCCCCTTTTGCTTCATATTCATATGTTAATGCTTTTCATACATGAAAGGAGGAAGCGCATATGTCAGGTGCTTGCGGCGGGTACGGCGGAGGTTTCGCGTTAATCGTAGTTTTATTCATTTTGTTAATCATCATTGGTGCAGCATACGTTTGCTAATATAAAGAAATTAAAAAGCAGATCCGGTTTATAAGGATCTGCTTTTTTTCTCACTTTTCATGTTCTATGTAAATAGTATCTCTATGTAAGAAGAAACCAGCAGTATGGTGATTAGGATATTGATGGTCCTAAATACCTTAGGTTGGCGTTCTTCAGGTATTTCTTTTTGTAAACATAATGCGTTGGTCATTTTATTTATATAAAATAAGATGAAGACAGCAAATACTAAAAACATGGAGATCATCCAAACCCCTCCCCGTTATCTCCTATAGACTATACATTACCAAATTATTTCCCTAATTGGTAGCAAGAGTGTTGCCTACCTTCATGTAAATGAAGCTTTTTTCGTATATGAGGCCCTTCCGGTATGAAGAACAGATAAATGAAAGCAGGGAATCATCCTGAAAAATATGAGAAGGATGATTTCATCCATCGAGTGTGTGCATCAATGGCCATCCATCATCCTTACTGATAAATCAATATTTCATATCCATCTTCATTTTCTTCGATTAATGCATTCTTTGGTGAGTCCATCAACTGTTTCGCATAAATGAAATCAATGGCACAGATCCCTGAATGGAATGCAAGGAGCATTGTAAAGTAATGCGAATAGTGCGGGAAATGGAAGCACCCGTATAATAAAATACTGTTTAGTACAAAGAATGGGGCCACAAGGGCGACCAAATAACGGTATTTTGAAATTGGTTGATCCACCCGCAATGAAAGTATCGGCAAAAAATACATTTTTCTGTTGCATTTGCATTTTATTTTTCTCACAAAAGGCAAGATGGGCACGATGTGAAAAAATTTATGCAATGGATAGATACTGATCAGTCCCACGAAGAATCCCAGGAAATGCTTATCGTAAAAAGCACTCGGAAATAGTAAATTGATTGGTACGTATATTAATGAGAATACCATCATCATGATGATGGATGAAAGTAAAAAGACTCGGTAGAATCCAAATTGTTTTTCCAGGTTGATTGTTTTCCAGCAATGCATAAAAAAATCGCCTCCATTAGACGAATAGTGGTTAATTAAGTGCTTTACATACTTTATTACGATTGCCGGAAAAAATCAACACATTTCCGAAGGATTTTTCTTATTTTTTGGAGGGAGTTTTGGGCGACATGTATGTTATAGTTTTGTACAATAAGAGTATGAGATAAATAGCGGGTGATAAAGATGCACGAACTAATGAAGCGAATAGAAAAACTTGAATACCAACAGAGGTTGATGGCTGAAATGTGCCCCGAAAATGGGTTTCCCTTTAATCGGCTGATCATTCGGAATGGGTTGTCAGAGAAGGAAGTGAAGGAGTTCTTTCAAACTTGTGATAGATTGAGCATAAAACTTGAAAAACAAAAAGCGGAAGGATTCGTCTACAATACTCCGCTTTTTAAAGAATTTGAAGATGAGCTTCATGCAAAGCTGAAGGTGCATGAAGTCGTGAATAGTTGCCTGGTTCAGGATATTTATCCAGCTTTGATGAAACAATTACAGAAGAGCTTGTAAATCAGGCAAGTTCTTCCTCATCTTCAAATAGTTCACCGAGCTTTCCATTATCATCAGAAAAATCATTTTCAATATTGTGAAATGATTTTTCGAATATTTCCATAAAATCATTTCCATAAATATTACGGACGACGGTCATCATTTCGATCATCTCAGGGAACTTCCCATATAATTCCCGTAATGGAGCCACTCCCTGGAAAATAGAATGACTTTCAGGCTGATAGTTCTTCATTAGATCGAGAAGGATATTCTCCCCCTTGGCCGTCAGTTGAATATAAGTATTACGCTTATCATTCTCCCGTTTGGAAAATTCAAGAAGTTCACGTTCCTCTAATTTCTTCGAAAAATTAAATGCCGTTGAAACATGCATAACACCGAATTTGGCCACGTCCGAAATGGAAGCGCCCTTTAAATGATACGCAATCCAGAGAATATGATGTTCATTGATATTTAAGTCGTATGGCTTGATCCATTGCTGCCAGTCCTTTTCTATGGCCTTCCACAAAGCTTTACTAAGCTGAGCCATTCTTTGACTGAAGAGCATTGCCTCTTTCAAAGTAAATTCTCTATCCTTCATCTCATTCACCCACTTTGCTAGAAAATCTTTTTACTATAAGCTGTTCTTGAAATGGTAGCGTTGTAAATAGTTCCAGAGGATTCACTAAAACAACGATCATCAAAAAAAGAAAGCGCTTATATTTTATTATGCCAATAAAGTAATAATTAATAAAGGCTAAATTGACAAAATTTTTCGAAGTATATAATTTCTGGTTGGTTTACCGGCTTCATACTGGAAATATCAGAGGGTTTGAACCCTGTAATGACGGGATTCGTATAGGGAATCACTATTCTGAAAAAAATCGGGGTAAAAATAATTTTTATTTTAAATAAAATAGAATCCCCGCAAGCCAAAACCCATAAACGGGTAAAAAGCAAAACGGGGATAGGGTTATTGATTCGTTGTGTTGGCTGAGTTGATCGATTTTTCCAGCTCTTCGATGGTTCGTTGGATGGATTGGATTTCTTCCTGAAGACGCTGGTTGTTCGGCTCGGTTGAAGCCTGCCATTGCTTGAAGGAAGCTTGAAGATCCTTGGAAAGCTGCAGGACGGTTTCCTTTCCTTCCTGTGACAGGGTGCCGATTGACTCTTTCAATTCACCGATATGGCCTTTCATCTCCTCGATGACCGCTGTCCAATCGTCTTTCTTGTCTTTGATTTGTGCACGGATTTCTTTACCTGATGAAGGGGACGTCAACAGGGATGCGACCCCTCCGACCACTCCACCGATTAATAATCCGTAGGCAAGAGATTTTTTTTTCACTATATTCACCTCGTTCTTCTAATTCTATAATACTATATTTCTACAATCAGTTTGTATTCTCCTTTTCCCTTTTAGAACAGATTAAAACAAGTAGGTTCATATCTTCCTCTTCAAACGCATAAAAATAAGAAATGAGGTGGTGAAGAGGGGGGAGGTTCTAACAGCATGGATGGAATAATCTTTGGTTTCTTTGCTCTCAGTACTGTTTTATTTCTAAGTATGGTATATAACTTCATTAGTATTCAAAGACCTGGAATGTATCCTCCTAAAAATATATTAAAAAAGCGTGCGACCATATTGGGTTCAGGTGGATTGATCACATTTCTCATAGGGATATTGCTCTGGTTTGCAGTCAGTTAATAAAAAAGCCCCCCATTATTATGTGAAGGATCACAAGACATGGAGGGTGTTTTTATTATTTCGTTTAGGATAGCTGTTCTGATGTGACAGCTTCTCGAATGGTTGAACGTTTCAAAATACCGTTGATAATCGGATACACAACGAACATTGCGCCGGCGTTCACAAGTGTTGCCGGAAGTACGACTGCTGCGAATAGAGCGAAGAAAGCTCCAGGCAGGCCTACGATCACATATGCAGAAAGCAGGAAAACACTTCCTGATACGAGGGTACCGATTGCGGTTAGAACAGAAGCGCCTAACAGTGAACGAGTGATTTTCTTTGTTGCCAAGAATAATCCGTAAAAGACGAATGCTGTGACCGGTTTATCGATCAGGTTTGGTAAGAAACCAGCAGGGAATTGTGTTGTCAATCCTGAAATGACTCCTGTCAGTAAACCTAAAAGCAAGACGTTTTTCTTTGCAGGAAACAGAATGATTCCCAAGAACATCATCGTCAGCATCATATCCGGTTTCATCCCTAAGAATATGCCCGGAATCACTGTGTGCAGTACCGCTCCGATCCCTACTAATAATGACAGGGATACAAGTGTTTTTGTATTCATTTCTCATCTCTCCTCAACTAAACTATACTTTGTAATCTGCTTCTCCTAATGTGCACTATTGCCATTAGCGAAAAGGTAGGTACATTATAACATAGTAAGACTCCGTGTCAAAGATGAATATTTCTGAAAAAAGCCCGGCCGCTTTACTGACAAAGGGCCGGGCTTTCAATCCTATGACAGATGATGTGCGATAGATTCGGCGATCGTTTTTAAGTCTTCGTGGCTGTAGTCGTCGTTATGGGTTTTCCAAACAGCTCCGAAACCATCCCCATTGCCGTAGCGTGGTATGAAGTGCATGTGGAAATGGAAGACGGATTGTCCTGCTTCTTCACCTGCATTGCTTAAAAGGTTCATTCCCACAGGGTGAAACTCAGCCTTGATGCTGTTTGCGATCTTTGGTGCAACAGAGAAGAGGTGACTTGCCACATCAGGGGTCAGCTCGTAGACGTTTTCTTTATGTACTTTCGGAATAAGGAGGGTATGACCTTTCGTCACTTGGCTGATGTCAAGAAATGCAAGGACATGGTCATCTTCGTACACTTTCATTGCCGGGATTTCTCCATCGATGATTTTACAAAAAATACAGTCACTCATGCTCATTTCCACCTTTCAGTAATGGTGTATGTATTTTACCATTAAAGTAAAAATAAATGAAGAAGAGACAGGAACGATTTTCCTGCCTCTCTTCTTAGAAGGGGTAAAACTTTAAAGGTTTATATGTCAGGCTTCATTCTCTTTGATAAACACCTCATTCGCTAGTAGCTGCAGTGATACCATTCTTGGGTAGAATGAACATTGTTCAATGCGACCATCCCCTTATCTTTTTGCTATTTAAGCATTCAGACAATAGAAACTGTTAGCCGTCTTGGACAAACACCTCATTTGCTATAAGGATGATATGTGTAAATCGTTAGAAACATGAATGACTCTGTGCAAACTGACCATCCCCTTATCTTGTAGGCTAAAAAAAGCTTAGTAAGAAAGTTGATTTAGTCAAAATGTGCTTTAACAAACACCTCATTTATCAATTTTTGATGAAATGATTTGGGTGAGTGTGTCATTCACTAAAGAAGACGACGAATTCCTTCAAGTCGCAAACAATAGTGAAATCGGTTAGCTGGTCTTTAACAACCATCCCCTTTTTCTTATTGCTGACCCCTTCTGATAATATGTTGTGCATTCTTGGGGATGGTTATGAATGCTAAAATGTGGAAGGTTTCTAATTCAAACGGTTGTTGTAATTCTCCACCTGAGAAGGAGTGAGTTCTGGTTGATTTCCGCTGAAGGTGCTCGCTTTCCGCGGGGCTGGCGGTGAGCCTCCTCGGCTGCGCCTCCGGGGTCTCACCTGCCCAGCGTTTCCCGCAGGAGTCGAGCACCTTCCGCTCCAATCAACTTTCCAAGTGAAGTGTTTAACTAAAACAATTTAATGACGAGATTGCTACACCATTGCATACAGCACTCTTATCATTTTAGTTGTAGTAATGCCCCGTTCTGCTAAAACTTCCAAGCGACCGAACATTCTAAAACTAAAGTCTGTGTATGAATAACCAAGACCTGGTGAAATGGGCCTTTTACAATTATTGCTAAAGTATAGTCAGTCACAGGTGGATCTAGCTATTGATTGGAGTGCAAGACGGAGACTCCTGCGGGAAAAGCGGAATAGGTAAGACCCCGCAGGAGCGTAAGCGACGAGGAGGCTTGCCTTCCGCCCCGAGGAAAGCGAAGTCTTGCACGGAAATCAATAGCGGTATAGAAAGTGATCCCGACAAATTACTTTCTTGTGTTCGTCTTTAGAGGAAATGAATTAGCCCATTGGGGAAAATGATTCATATTCAAAACATGCCTTTACTTTAAAGTTTTGATAAAATAGAAATAATACATATAGAAGAGAAAGGACGTTGCTGCTCGTGTCGTTATTAGAAATTAAGCACCTTGTCGGTGGCTATACAAGGAAGCCGGTTTTAAAGGATATTTCCTTTTCCATTCATTCGAACGAAATTGTTGGATTAATCGGATTGAACGGAGCCGGTAAAAGTACGACCATCAAGCATATCATCGGTCTGATGGAGGCAAAGCAAGGGCAAGTTTCCATCAATGGTCATACGTTGAAAGGGGATGCCGATCAATACCGCAAGCAATTCTCATACATACCGGAAACACCGATTTTATATGATGAATTAACCTTGGAGGAGCATCTGAAGCTTACGGCCATGGCCTACGGATTATCAGATGCGGAATATAAGGGAAGAATAGATAAATTGTTGAAAGCGTTCCGCATGGAGAAGAAGATGAGCTGGTTTCCTGCCCATTTTTCAAAAGGGATGAAACAAAAAGTGATGATCATGTGTGCCTTTCTAATCCAGCCCAGTCTATACATCATAGACGAACCGTTTGTTGGATTGGACCCACTCGGGATCCAGTCATTACTTGATTGGATGCAGGAAATGAAACAAAATGGGGCGGGCATCCTGATGTCTACCCACATATTAGCTACTGCCGAGAGATATTGCGATTCATTCATCATCCTTCATGAAGGGAAAATCCGGGCAAAAGGGACTCTCGAAGAGCTTCGCAGTGAATTTACCATGCCTGAAGCTACCTTGGATGATATATATATCCAGCTGACAAAGGAAGAATCCCATGATGAATAACGTGGAGGGCATCTGGAAAAAGAGGATTGTAGAGTATAACCAGGAACTTCAAAAGTATTTGAAGTACATGTTCAACGATCATTTATTATTCGTCCTGATCTTCGCTTTAGGGGGCGCGGCATTTACGTATAATCAGTGGGTGAAGACCCTCGAGCCAACATTCCCGGCTCCTCTTATCATGTCGGTCATTCTTGGTCTCTTATTGGCATGGAGTCCTGTCTACACATTCCTCCGGGAAGCGGATGCTGTATTTCTTTTACCTTTAGAAAAACGTTTATCCGGTTATTACACGAAATGCATCTGGATCAGCTTTATGTTCCAATCTTACATTCAACTGCTTGTCCTGGCGGCCCTTATGCCTATGTATGTAGCTGTATCCGGAAACAGTTTCAGAAGCTTCTTTCCGTTACTTGCTTTAGTATTGATCATAAAAATATGGAATCTCTATGTTCGCTGGTTCATGTTAAGGTTTCAGGAGAGGGAAGCTCACCTGACGGACAACCTGGCCCGTTTTCTGTTGAGTGCCGCTCTTGTGTTCCTTGTTTTATCGGGAGCTGAGCTTTGGATGACAATCGTCGTGGCCGTCTTGATGCTCGGCTATGCATTTTATTTTCATCAAGCTACAAAGGGTAAGAACCTTAAATGGGATTTATTGATTAATCTTGAAGAGCAACGCATGCTGATCTTTTATCGCATCGCCAATATGTTCACGGATGTTCCAAAGCTGAAAGGGAAAGTGCACCGGAGAAAATGGCTCGACTGGCTTGTGAAGGCGCCTTTCTCACAAGCATCAACCTATCGCTATTTATATCTTCGCTCGCTTGTGAGGACAAGTGAATATTCAGGTCTGTATATACGCTTGACCCTTATCGGTGCGTTGCTGATTTATTCAAATTCATCTTTCGTCTTCAGTATCCTGACGGCTATGGTCTTTCTTTATTTGACTGCTTTTCAGATGATCCCATTATTCAAGCGCTTTGACTATAAGATTTGGGTGCTCATTTACCCCGTTTCAAGAGAATTGAAAACATCGACTTTTCAAAAAATCATGATTCAGGCGATGATGATCCAGGCACTTGTGTTTTCCTTGCCCCTTTTTGTAAGGGGAGAATGGCTACCGGGATTGATCACGCTGCTTGCAGGCTTAACCTTCTCCATCTTTTTCAGTCAGTTCTACCTGGTTCAAAGGTTGAAGAAGATGGAAGAAACGCTTTTTTAATGAAACAGGTAAGATGAACATAGTATGAGTAAAGGCTGACGAAAAAGGATGGTGGTTCATAATGAACCATGAGAGAGAAGAGCTCGAGCAGTGGAAACGAAGATACACCAGGAAATCATCCATCTTTCAGAGGGTTTCCAAACAGGCCCAAACGAAAGTGAATGGGTGGATACCTGAGAAAGCACATAAAGTTGTCACGGAAAGTATCAAGAAAATGGTGGAAATCACTCTGAAAGGCAGCGAATGGGTGTCCCTTCAGACGATCCCCTGTAGACCTGCGCTACAGGAACGGGAAGTCGTGATGAAGGAACGAATGGAATTTCACCGGAAAGCTGCCACCATCGAAGGGGCGGGAACCGGTGCCGGGGGGATCTTCCTTGGTCTTGCGGATTTTCCATTGCTCCTGTCCATTAAGATGAAATTTTTAAGCGAATGCTCCCTGATCCATGGGTATGATCCCAAACAATATGAGGAACGTCTATTTCTTCTGTATGTCTTTCAACTTGCATTCTCAAGCGACACCCATAAGAAAAAGGTCCTGCACATTATTGAGAATTGGGAGGAAGAAAAAGAAAAGCTGAAAGAACTTGACTGGAAAACCTTTCAACAGGAGTATCGGGATTACATCGATTTGGTGAAGATGCTCCAGCTCATCCCTGGTGTTGGGGCTGTTGTGGGTGCCTATGCCAATTATCAGCTTTTGGATCAGCTTGGTGAGGTGGCGAAATTTGCTTATCGGATTCGCTACTTTAATGAATTAGAATAGTAACGTATGAAGGTCGATCGTCATGATCGGTCTTCTTTTTATTGTGAGCAATGTGATGACAAACCCATCTTTTTATTTCCGCAATGACTTCATGTATAGTGATAAAGGTAGGGTAAATTGTGTTTAGTGAGGTGTGGAATAGATGAATAAACGGAAAAAAGCATGGAAGATCGTCGGGCTCATTTTATTCTCCTTCTTCTTCTTTCTGGCAGGAGTCTTTCATTTTATTGAAGCTCAAGGGTTTGCGAAAATGGTACCTGCGTTTATTCCTTTAAGGGAAGAGCTCGTATATATTACGGGAATCATTGAGTTCATTCTGTCAGTCCTGCTATTGATTCCGAAGACTCGCGAAAAAACCGGGATCATCACCGCGATTTATTTAGTTCTTGTCTTTCCTGCAAATATCTACGCAGCCATTAAAGGAATTCCGGCTCCGGGACAGGAAGATGCCAATCAACTGCTGCTTTGGGTCAGACTATTGTTTCAGCCCCTCTTGATCTGGTGGGTGTTGGTGGTCAGTAAAACTGAAAAAAATCATCGCTTTTATTAAAAAGGAAGGATCGGATGCGAGCGTCCGATCCTTCTTTATGTTATTTCGGAACGGCTTCCGAAACGGAATGTTTATCCTGATAATGAATTGTTGCACTTGCCAATGATTTTGCTGCAATGAGAAGCGCTTTTTCGTTAAGATCGAACTTGGGGTGGTGGTGAGGGAAAGCCGTTTTTACATTGTCGGGCTTGGCTCCCGTAAAGAAAAAAGTACCTTTTACATGTTCTAAATAAAAGGCAAAGTCCTCACCGCCCATTTGCATTTCGATTTCTTCCACCGTATGCACTTCATCTACAGTTTCCGCACTTTGAATGAATAGGTCTGTCTCTTCAGGGTGATTGACAACGGCCGGATACCCCCGGTCATACACATATTCATAATCGCAGCGCCCTGATAGGCATGCCCCTTTCAGGATCTGTTCGATTTCCTCTTCAATGAAGTCCCTGACTTCTGGGTTGAAGGTCCGTACCGTTCCAATCAATTTAGCTGAATCGGCTATGACATTAAACGCATTATCAGCTATAAACGAACCGATTGTCACGACGGCTGGATCAATCGGGTTCACTCTTCTGCTGACAATTTGTTGAAGATCTGAAACAATTTGGGCTCCGATCACAATGGAATCCTTCGTCTTATGAGGTTGAGCACCGTGCCCCCCGGATCCTTTGATCACAATTTCAAAGCGGTCCGCAGCGGCCATGATCGGGCCAGTTCGGTGGAGGACCTTACCAAGCGGTTCGGTTGCCCATAAATGGGTGCCGAAGATCACATCCACATCTTCGAGGCATCCCGCTTCAATCATGGACTTAGCTCCTCCCGGTGCATATTCTTCAGCGTGCTGATGAATAAGAACGACTGTACCTGAAAGGGATTCGCGCATTTCATGAAGGGTTTTCCCTAATACCAGTAGGGTCGCGGTATGGCCGTCATGACCACAGGCGTGCATGACACCCGGGACGGTAGAACGATATTCCACTTCCTTTTCATCCTGTATGGGAAGCGCGTCAAAGTCTGCACGGAGAGCTACGGTCTTTCCGGGGAGAGCACCTTCAACTCGCGCTACAACACCATTGCCCCCGACTTGTTCTTGAACGGGGACCCCGATCTTTTTGTAGTAATCCGCAATATATTTTGCCGTATTTTTTTCCTGGAAGGATAATTCCGGGTGTTGATGAAGAAATCTTCTGATATTAACCATTTCTATCCAACGATCTTCTAATTTCTGATATAATTCATTCAGCAAGTCCCCAACCTCCTAATGTTTGGTGAATATTACGAATATTATAACACTAAAAGTTCTCGGGAAGAGGGGATAAGTGAAATTCAAGGAGGGATCCAATGAATAAAATCTTATCCATAACGGCAATCATTTCATTTGTACTTTTTATGACCATTGCACATTTTGTTTATCATGACATGGAGATAATCGGAGAGGATTATCTTCTGACAAACATGGGCGACTTGAATGTTTTAGAATTATTTTCAGTGATAGGGACCGAACTGGTAATCGGTATTGCCACCATCACCTTGATCCTGTTCCTTTGGTGGGTTAAAAAAGATTATCCGGGAATCATAACTGTCGTGGTACTGGTAGCGGGAAGTAACGTCCTGAATAAAGCCATCAAAGGGTTGATGGAACGAGAAAGGCCTCCATTTTCCCATGAAGGAGAAGGATTCAGCTTTCCCAGTGGTCATGCCATGGTGGGACTTGTCTTTCTGCTAGTCATCGCTTATTTCGTCAGTAAAGAGGTCTCATCCTTCGGAATAAAAGTCGCGATCTTCACTACGGCCGTCCTCCTTTCCCTGTTGACGGGATTCAGCCGGGTAGCGGAACAGGCTCACTATCCAACTGATGTAGCTGCCGGTTTCCTTCTGGGTTACTCGTTTTTCGTGTTATGTATATTCCTATATGAAAAGCGCTCTGCAAATTAAGAGGGACGGACCTTCTGAGGTAAGGTCCGTCCCTCTATCTTTAGATTAAAAACATCGCTACGATGGTCGTTGCGATCAGCCCGATGACGACTGGAAGCAGATTCCGCCTGGCAAGTTCGAATGGGTCGACTCCGCATATGGCTGCTGCTGGAATGAGCGCCCATGGTACGAGAGTCCCGCCACCGACCCAGATGGCTGCCACCTGACCAAGGGCCGTGAGGGTAGCAATACCGGACCCGATGCTTTCAGCAAATAAATTGGCGACGGAACCGGCAAGGGAAATGCCAGAAAAGCCCGATCCATCAAGTCCCGTGATGGCACCGACCGCCGTAAGGGTAATGGCACCCACCGCCTTGGAAAGCGGTACGGCAGCAGCAAGGGATGCACCCAGGTCATTGACGATTCCATGTGATGTTGTCGGAAGAAAATCCCCAATGATTGTTTGAAATCCTGAGTCCCCTAAATAGAAGAAAGCGGCAATCGGTATCACCGGACCGAACACTTTAAACCCGAATTGAAACCCGTCAATCATGAAGCTGGTCGTTTTCTCCAACCCATTTCCTTTATAAGCGGCCAATGAAATCAATAAGAGAATGATGATGGAAGTGCCCCCGATAAGTGCGGTTGCATCCCCACCTTGCAGATCGAATAGAACCATCGCCGTAATATCAGCAGCGAATAAAATGGGGATGAGGATTGCGATGGCCTTTTTCCAACGGGATGACAATAGATCATGTGAAGAATCCTGATCTGTATCGATGGAAGAAAGGGAGCTGGAATCGACTGTAAGGATCCCTTTTTTCATATCTCGCTTAAGGAAGATGAATGCAGTAACGGTCGTGACGACTCCCATAACAATGATGAGGGGAATACTTGCCGAAATAACTTCAGAAACAGGAATACCTGCAGCGTCTGCCGTCAACTTTGGAGCAGCCTGGATTACAAAATCACCTGAAAGGGCGATTCCGTGACCGAATAAGTTCATGGCCATTGCGATGCCGAGGGCGGGTAATCCGACACGTAAGGCAACGGGTACTAACACTGCTCCCAAAAGTGCCACTGCGGGGGATGGCCAGAAAAACCACGAAATGAACATCATCACAAGACCTATTGTCCAATACGCAAGGGCAGGCGTGCGGATGAACTTAGTGAACGGTCGGATCATCACATCATTAATCCCTGTCGACGTCAGTCCTTTACTCATGGCAACAATGATAGAAATGACGAGAATGGTTGAGAGTAATTCAGTGATGGCAAAGATAAAGCTATTAAATATACTACTGATCGACCCACTGATCGAACCCGTAGCAACCCAAGCGATACTGAAGATTCCGAGAATGCATACGATGGTTGTGTCTTTGCGGAAAACCATAAATAGGATGATCAACCCTATGAAAACTAAATAAATCCAATGAAGAGCAGTCAAATCAATCCCCATTAGAAAAACCTCCTCAACATTTGTTCCACAAACCTTGGGCATTTGCCCTGATCTGTACTATAGATTATGAAAATGGAGATAAGGTGTGATATAGGATAGGAACATTTTTTCAGCCTCAGGACTGAGACGGAATCATTCCGATGCTCGTCAAACCACAAGGGAAATCAATTTATAATGGAAGAAGTAACAGGAATAGGCAAGATTAATAGCGAAAGTTATAAGTGATGTGAAGGTGGTGTTCGTATGAGATACAAAGGAAGAAAGCAATGGTTTTTCTCATTTTTGCTGATGGTGATAGGATTGTGGCTATTATTACTGAACATAGGTGTCATTTCCTTGGAAATAACACAGATATTTGTCAATATTATTCCTATTTTGTTATTACTGTTGGGTTTGAAGTGGTCAGTAGACAGTTTCTTAAAAAAAAGCTTCGGCAAATTACTATTCGGTCTTTTCAGCCTGGCACTTGGGATGCTGATCATCTTGGATAGATATGCTGTGTTGGATTTCGATTATGGGAATTGGTGGAAGTTATGGCCGGTTATCATTATAGCCATCGCCATTCATCGGATTGTCAGGAATAAACCTATCAAAGTGAGTATAAGCAGCGATTATCCGTTTGATAAACACGCTGACTCAAATGATTTGGGACAGCCGTTGGATCAAAAGATCCTCCAGAAGAAGAATAAGGTGAACAAAGGATTTATCGTCGGGGATATCCGTTTTGCCGAACCGAATTGGCCCCTGGAAAACATGAAGCTCTACAACGCTATCGGAGATTACTATTTTGATTTCAGTAAAGCCTTCATTCCTGAAGGGGAAACGCCTGTTGATATCAAGGGATGGATTGGCGATGTAAAGATGATCATACCGGAAAATGTTCCTGTGGAAATCACTTTGAAAGTGCAGGTGGGGGATGTGAAATTGTTTGATCAGAAATCTGCTGATATTCGTTCTGAACTGTATTATCGATCCCCCCGATATGTCGAGGCAAGTAAAAAAATCAAGCTGACTATTGATGTGAAAATCGGTTCGATCCGGATTACCCGGATATAGAGGCAGTGTAAAAGGAGGAATGAGATTGAATAAAACCTCAAATATCCGAAATTGGATCTTTAAAAGCTTTTTGATGATGTCTGTCATGGCCATTCTGCTTTTTTTTATCGTTTTGCAAGTCTATCTGTATCTTTCAGAAGATCCCAGTATCTCTCTTACACTTTCAATTTATTTGACCACTTGCCTGGCCATCATTTTATTACTATTAAGCACTTATTTCGGTTTTCGTACAGGGTATACATTTAAAGGCAGAATCGACGATATCTCCACTTTCGTCACCTTACTCCGAAGTGGAAAGTTCTCTGCGAGGGTGGACCGGTATGATCATGACGAGTTGGGGATTTTATCGGACGAATTGAATCAGCTTGCGGTATTCATTCAAGAGCAGGTGAAATCACTTCAGCGGCTGGCAGATGAAAAGTCAGAGCTTGCCGATCAGGCTCACCAGGCTGCTGTCATGGAAGAGAGGCAGAGGCTTGCCAGGGACTTGCATGATTCTGTCAGCCAGCAATTATTTGCACTGAATATGCTTTCTTCCGCGGCGCAAAAAAGCATAGGCACTGATTATAAAAAGGTTGAAATCATCGTGAAACAAGTAGCCGACATTGCAGGAAAGGCACAAGGTGAAATGAGAGCCCTTCTTCTCCATCTGCGACCAATTGACTTAAGGGGTGAAAATCTTCGAGAAGCGTTAACCATCTTAATCAGGGAATTGAAGGAAAAAACGCAAATTGAAATCGAGGCCACCCTGGATGGAATGGAAGACTTATCGAAAGGTACTGAAACGCATATGTTCAGGATCATCCAGGAGAGTCTTTCAAATATCCTTCGTCACTCGGAAGCAACGAAAGTGAAGATCGTGACGGAGAAAAAAGGGGGGTATGTCACCTTGTACATCAGTGATAACGGTAAGGGGTTTAATCTAAAGGAAAACAAGATGACCTCCTACGGACTTCAAACGATGAGAGAGCGGGCAGAGGAAATAGGAGGATTGTTTCAGATTCGCTCCAAAGAAAAAGAGGGAACGTATATTGATCTCCGCATCCCGGTTTAATTCAAAGGGGGAAGACACTTGGAAAAGATTAAAGTGATGATTGTTGATGATCACGAGATGGTACGACTGGGCATGAAAACCTATTTGCTGACAGAAGATCGAATTGATTTTCTTGGAGAAGCGAAAAGTGGAAATGAAGCGGCTCAGCTTGCCAAGCAGTATATGCCAGACGTCATATTAATGGATTTATTAATGGAGAATGGGAATGGCATCGAAGCCACAAGGAAGATCTTATCCTTTCATCCTCACTGTAAAATTATCATCCTAACAAGCTTTTATGACGATGAAAAGGTGTTTCCCGCCATCGAAGCAGGTGCTCATAGTTACTTATTGAAGACGGCAACTGCAGAAGAAGTAACCGGGGCGGTATATAAAGCGGTAAAGGGTGAGTCTGTCATAGCAAGCAAGGTTGCCGATAGGATGATGAACCGTTTCCGTCTGCAGGAAAGAAAGGCTCATGAAGAGCTGACGACTAGGGAAATGGATGTTTTGAAATGTTTGGGTGAGGGGATGACGAATCAGGAAATTTCAGAAGAGTTATTTATCGGTATCAAGACCGTCAAGACCCATGTGAGTAATATTTTGAGTAAGCTTGAAGTCGCGGACCGGACCCAGGCAGCCATTTATGCGAATCGAAACGGAATCTTGCATAAAACCGGAAAGGAAGAGTAGAGAAGTATTATGAAAAGCAGAATGGGCTTAGTCAAAAGGAATGAAAGCATTCCCCTTGACTAAGCCCATTCTGCTGAAAACGAAAATGATTATTATAAAATGACCGGTTTAGTTAATTTCAATAGGGATGATAGCAGGGACTCCGTTGAAGAGATGGAGGCAAATTCTTGGTGAAGATTTGCCAGGGACAGACCATGAACAATTTCAGCGGAAAATAGTGAACCATCAAACGAATAGGTTTCATAGCAAGCAGTGGCATCATAAGGGACCGTCACTTCATATCCCAGATCCGCTGCCATACGCACAGTAGTGGATATTGCGTGATTCGTCGTGAACCCCATTACAACAAGTGATTTATATTTTTCCCGTTTTAAATATAAATCCAGATCTGTATCGATAAAAGCGCTATTGACATGCTTAATGATGTGTTTTTCTTTTTGTACAGGGCGGAAACTCTCTATAAAATCAAAACCTGCTGAACTTGAATGAAGTGGTGATTCCATATCAAAAGAAGAATGTTGCACGTGTACAACCGGCCAGGCCTTTTCTCTCCAACCGTGCAAAAGCTGATAAGCGTTCTTTTCCATACTGGGATTATTCCTCTTTCCCCAAGAAGAATCACTAAATGCCTTTTGAAAATCAATCAGGATCAAACATGTTTCACTCATTGGAACTCCTCTCCTTCCATTCAGGATGTCTCTAACCAATACGATTAAGTATACTGTTAATAATTTGTAATTATGTATGTACACCTTCACTGTAATTGTAAAGATTGAAAAAGAAAAAAGCTGCCGGAAATCAGGCAGCTTTTTCTTCAGGATTGACCCGAAACATAGTATTTACTTACGTAGGAAGCACGTGGGAAGATATCCTTTTGATTATCAATTCCTTCTTCAGTGCCTCTCTTTGCATGGGCCTTCTCGTATTGCTTGGATTCCTGCCAGCCAAGGAAGCTTCGTTCGTCCTCCCAGAGGGTCATGATCACATATGTATCGTTGTCGAGTGGTCTAAGAACCCGAATCGCGGTAAACCCTGGCACCTCTTCAATCAAACCCGCACGATTCTTAAAGCGGTATTCAAAAAGCGGCCTTCCTTCGTCTGATACGGGGATGTTGTTGAAGACCACGTATCCTTTGCTTTCAAGTTCCCCCGATTGATCAACAACCTCATAGCTGCGAGGAGATTCAAAGACACTTTCCCCGCTTGTTTCATGTAAAAGAAGTGCATCTTCCCCCTGCATTAAGATCATTTTTTCACCCGCGTGCTGATCCATTATTTTTTGTAGGAAATCATGTGTACCTGTAGTCATATATAGCTTCATCCAAATCACCTCAATAAAGTAGTCACTTCTATTATACTCTTCCCTTTTCTTTCTCTCTTGTAACATGAATGATGGATATTTTTTCACCACCCTTCAAAAATCGGCAAATTTATGACATTTTCCCTTGATAACTATACAATTCTCCCTAAAACGTCTATAGTTTAAAAGGGTTACAATCTGTACGTTCATATTTAACATCTCTTGAATTTGCTAAAGGCTCTGTCAATCAGTGTGTGGTAGATGATGAGGGGAACCGCTTCGCTTTCCGGCGGACGAACGGCCGAGCCTCCTCAGCTGCCGCTTCCGGGGTCTCGGCACGTCCGTTTTCCGCAGGAGTCTACGCAGTTCCCTCACCATCTTAATAGGGATTGATTTGACAGAGCCCTAAAAAAGCTTCGACAGTCAAAAAAATAGTATTTCTACTAAATTATATGGAAACGACAATCAGGATTAAATTGGTTTTGTAAACTGGTCAGAAGATTAAATATGATACTTAGAAAGTTGATTGAAGCGGAAGGTGCTCGACTCCTGCGGGAAACGCGTGAAAGTACGAAAAGCGAAGGCGGCTCGTCCAGCCCCGACAAGCATAAGATGAATGGGCCGAGAAGGCGCTTTTTGCCTTATTGGACCATTTAACTTATGACCTCGAGGGGCTAGCCGCGTAGCTAGACAGTTGAGACCCCGCAGGGCTTTAGCCCGAGGAGGCTCAACTCACGCCCCGCGGAAAGCGAGCACCTGCAGCGGAAATCAACCACTACTCGCTTCATTTATAGCAACAAAGGCTGAACATACAGCAAATATAAATGACAATTTTAGAATCTACTCAAATTAGTTTACAATAGGGTTAATGGAGTTACATAGAAAGGTGGACGAACAAAGGTATGAAACAGATGAATGATACATTTTTACGAGCGGCAAGGGGAGAGAACACGGATTATACTCCGGTTTGGTATATGAGACAAGCGGGTCGTTCACAGCCTGAATACAGGAAGATCAAGGAGAAATATTCTCTTTTTGAGATCACACATCAGCCTGAACTTTGTGCATATGTGACAAGGCTGCCTGTTGAACAATATGATGTCGATGCAGCCATTCTTTATAAGGATATCATGTCACCACTTCCTTCGATTGGAGTGGATGTCGAAATCAAATCAGGCATCGGTCCAGTGATCGATAACCCTATCCGTACGGTTGCTGATGTTGAAAAGCTTGGGGAAATCAATCCTGAACAGGATGTTCCTTACGTATTGAATACAATCAAATTACTGACAAAGGAACAATTATCGGTCCCGTTGATCGGCTTTGCCGGTGCTCCGTTTACAATGGCAAGCTATATGATTGAAGGCGGCCCTTCCAAAAACTATAATAAAACAAAAGCGTTCATGTATGCAGAACCACAAGCTTGGTTTGCTTTAATGGATAAATTGGCAGCGATGACAATCACCTACGGAAAAGCCCAGATCAAAGCCGGGGCGTCTGCCTTCCAAATATTCGACTCCTGGGTAGGTGCATTGAATGTACAGGATTACAGGACATTCATCAAGCCGGTCATGGAAAGAATCTTTAATGAACTGAAGGAAGAGAATGTACCATTGATCATGTTTGGTGTCGGAGCAAGCCACCTTGCGAATGAATGGCATGATCTCCCCATCGATGTAGTCGGGCTTGATTGGAGATTGCCGATTAAGGAAGCAACAGAAAGAGGCATCTCCAAAACGGTGATGGGTAATCTGGATCCTGCGATCCTGCTGGCACCTTGGGACGTAATTGAAGAAAAAGCCAAAGAGATCCTGGATCAAGGGAAGGACCTAAGCCACATTTTCAACCTCGGACACGGAGTATTCCCTCAAGTCAATCCAGATACACTAAAGCGATTAGCATCCTTTGTGCATGAATACAGTGCCAGGTAGAGAACATCCCCACATCTCTATAAATGGATTCTAATGAAGAAACATGGCACAATAATGTAATGTATGAAACTGACAATGAGGTGAAATGGTATGTCAAAGAAGAAAATGGGTCTATTGGTGATGGCCTATGGTACACCCTATAAAGAAGAAGATCTGGAACGCTATTATACACATATCCGCCACGGAAGAGTCCCTTCCAGTGAACTTTTGGATGACTTGCGGGGACGTTACGAGGCAATCGGGGGGATTTCCCCACTGGCGAAGATCACCCTTGATCAGGCGAAAAGCCTGGAGGAGCATTTGAATTCGGTTCAAGACACCATTGAATTCAAAATGTATCTTGGATTAAAGCATATCGAACCGTTCGTAGAAGACGCTGTGGAACAAATGCATCAAGACGGCATTGAAGAAGCAGTTTCCATCGTACTCGCACCTCATTTCTCAACGTTCAGCGTCAAATCGTACAATGGACGTGCGAAAGAAATGGCGGAAAAGCTCGGCGGTCCAAAGATCACAACGATTGAAAGCTGGTATGAGGAACCTAAATTCATTCAGTACTGGGTGGACAGGGTAAAGGAAACCTTTGCAGGAATGAGTGATGAAGAGCGAAATAAAGCGGTTCTCATTGTATCTGCACACAGCCTTCCTGAACGCATTCTGCAATCAGGTGATCCATATCCGAAGCAATTAGAGGAAACGGCGAAGATGATTGCAGAGGGAGCTGGCGTCACGGATTATGCAGTGGGATGGCAAAGTGAAGGGAACACTCCCGACCCATGGATCGGTCCTGACGTTCAGGATCTGACAAGGGATCTTTACAGGGATAAGGGCTATACAACTTTTGTTTACACACCGGTAGGATTTGTAGCTGATCATCTTGAAGTACTCTATGACAATGATTATGAATGTAAAGTCGTAACAGATGATATCGGAGCTTCCTACTATCGTCCGGAAATGCCTAATGCCAAACCGGAATTCATTGATGCCATGGCAGAAGTCGTGTTAAAACACCTTAAAAAATAATTTCCCGTTTTTGGCTGTACAGGAAGGACTGAAGCGAGTGGGTTCACTCTCACCGCTTTAGTCCTTCTCTATTATTGAAAATGAAGATATTTTGTTAAAGAAGGCGATGAACGTGTTGGAACAACAAAACAAAAAGATTATAGTCGTTGGTGGGGGGATCACCGGCTTAACCACGGTCTACTATCTGCAACAGAAGATAATAGAAGAAAACCTGCCAATCGAAGTAAAACTTGTAGAAGCCACCCACCGATTAGGAGGAAAGGTCCAAACCCTCAATAAGGACGGCTATATCATCGAAAAGGGACCCGACTCTTGTTTATCAAGCAAAACGGAAATCTCCCGTTTAGCTGAAAAACTGGGTATAGAAGACAAGCTCGTTCGAAATCGCAAAGGCACATCCTACTGTATAGTAGGTGGTGAACTCTATCCAATACCCGGGGGATCCATTGTAGGAATTCCAACCCAAATCGCCCCTTTCATCACAACAAGTTTATTTTCACTATCAGGAAAAATGAGAGCTGCGGCGGATTTTATCCTTCCACGCTCACAGGAAAGAGAAGATCAGTCATTGGGGAAATTCTTCAGGAGAAGAATGGGGGATGAGGTAGTTGACCACTTGATCGAACCGCTCTTAACGGGCATATTCGCCGGGGATATCGATCAACTAAGCTTAATGTCTACCTTCCCTCAACTCTATGAATTGGAACAGAAACATCGGAGTTTAATAGCCGGCATCAAAAAGAGCGGACAAGCGGGAGAATCAAGCGAAAAAGGGAACTTCCTGACTTTTACTGGGGGTCTCCAATCATTGATCGATGTCATGGAAGCAAGTTTGGAACCAAATACGGTATACAAAAGCATGAAGGTAACCAACATAGAAAAAGAGATCAGCGATGATTATACAATCACTTTCACAAACGGGGATCAAATGGAAGCCGATAGCGTCATTGTCACGACCCCTCATCACGTATTGCAATCCATGTTTCCCTCCTATCCATTCTTACATTTTTTAAAGGAGATGCCTGCTACGTCAGTGGCGACGGTTGCAATGGGATTCTCACAAGAGGCTATAAAAAAAGATATCGCCGGAACAGAGTTCCTGGTATCGAGAAATAGCGATTACTCCCTGACTGCGGGAACGTGGACACATAAAAAATGGCCACACACGGCTCCGGAAGGAAAAGCATTATTGCGTTGCTACCTTGGTAAGTCGGGTGACGAAACCATCGTGGATTTATCCGATGACCATATCGAGCAAATCGTGCTCGATGATTTGAGTAAGTTCATGGAAATTGAAGGTCCGCCTGATTTCACGATCGTCTCTCGCTATAAAAATTCAATGCCTCAATACACGGTTGGCCACCGGGAACGTATTCAAAGTATGTATGATCAAGCAGAGTCCACTTTGCCAGGAGTATTTATCGCCGGGAGTTCATATGATGGATTGAGTATTCCCGACTGCATCGGGCAGGGGGAGAGGACCGTATCGAAAGTGTTGGATTATTTGAACTAGTTAATACGAAGACTGCCGGGAAACTGGTGGTCTTTTTTTTGCGGGTAATGCTTAATTTTCTTTTTCCAAATGAAAGGAAGCACCTTCAATTGAAGGTGCTTCCTACTTTACAACCCGATATCTTGAATGCTGAAGCACCCAATTCTGTGGAAAGGCAGAACCTAGCACCCAGTAGCTTAGCCCCCTTAATTTATAGGCATCCACCACCATTTGCTTTGCCAGCATGCTCCTTGCATCTTCAAACCAGACTTCATGCTGTTGCCCTGTTTCATCCCAATACTTGAAGAATGGAGACTCGTATTGGTCATTGTATTGAATTCGCACCCCGTATTTGCTTGCGAGATCAACTGCACCCTGAGGAGAGACTGACTTCGCAAAGGTTCCATCCACCCATGGGACTTTCCAGTCACGACCATATAAAGGAGCCCCCATGAGGATTTTATTGCGGGGTATGACTGTCACGGCATAGTCCAGTACTTTTTTTACTTCATTAATGGGTGCAATCGCCCATGGTTTCCCCCCTGCCCAGCCCCACTCGTAAGTCATAAGGACAACAAAGTCGACGATTTCTCCGTGAGCCTTATAGTCATGGGCTTCGTATAATAGCCCTTTTTGATCCCCCTTGATTTTCGGTGCGAGTGCAGTTGAGACAGAATAGCCTTTTGGTTTTAAAGCAGAGACCGTCCTCCTTAAAAAGGAATTATAATTTTCCCGGTCTTCGGGGTAAACATATTCGAAATCAATGTTCAATCCTTTATAACCCTTTGTCTCCATTTTCTTCACTATGGAAGAAATTAGCGTATTTTGCAGTGAATCACTTCTTAATATCGTTGCAACAAGATCAGAGTTGAATTTGCCGTCCACATAATTGGTCAGAACCAAAAGAGGATCGACCTTTTGATTTTCCGCAGCGGAAATAAGACCGGTATCGTTCAGTTCTGTAACCGAGCCGTCTTTTGTAATGGAATGTGTAAAAGGAGCAAGGTATGTGAAGTAGCTTCCCAGCCCATTCACTTCGGCTACCCCTTGACTGTCCGTCCTCGTGGTGTATGCATTCACCTCAATCACCGGTTTTGTGTTCGGGATCCGAATCTGTTGATTAGGGTAAATAAGGGATGGATTCGAGATAGCATTCGCATTTAAAATCTCTTGCATGGGAACTTTATAATTATAAGAAATGGTGTAAAGGGTGTCGCCTGTTCTGACGTTGTGTATGAAAGCAGGCATTACGATCAATTGACCGATAAATAGTGTGGAGGGGTCAGAGATCTGGTTGAACGTCTGTAGTTCATTGAGATCCATATGATACTTTTGACTGATCTTATAGAGCGTATCCCTTGGCTGGACAATATATTCCTTTAAAGGTTCAGGGATGAGAAGACTTTGTCCGATAACAAGAATATTGGGGTTCTTCAACTGATTCCCATAAGCGATCTGGTTCACCTCAACCCCGTACCTCGATGCGATTGACCAGAGTGAATCACCGCTTTTTACGACGTAAATATTCATATGACACCTCCTGGACCGTCTTATATCTATAGCCTATTCAAGAGGGCTTATTCGATATGTAAGAACAGGGATAAAGAAAATGAAAAATATCACTTGTGTAATGCTTGCAGATGTGATAAATTTATCAATGTTAATAAAATGACTAAATTACAAATTTGGTCAAACGGTCAAATGAGGGGAGTGAGTTCATGGCGATTGATCGAAAGAAACAGATCCTCGAAGCAGCTACCAATTCTTTTTCATTGTTTGGATATAAAGCCACGACGATGGATCAAGTAGCTAAAATAGCGAATGTGGGCAAGGGGACGATTTATACTTTCTTTAAGAATAAGGAAGAATTGTTCGACGAGATCGTTTCATCTTTAATTAATGAGATGACCTTTGAAGCAGAAGAAGTGATTGATCCCGAAGCTACATTTTCTGAAAATGTCCACCGTGCATTGTTTCGTCTTCTCGAATTTCGCAAAGAGCATAAGCTGACGATCAAGTTATATCAGGAAGCCCGTGAAATGGGAACACCTGCTGTATCCGAGGTCATTGACCGCATGGAAAAAGTGGTCATAGAATTCTTGAGTCACCGGATTGAAAAGGCCATTGCCTCAAGAGCGATTAAGCCCTGCAACCCGGAAATGACGGCATTTGTCCTGTTGAAGCTATACGTTTCCTTGATCTTCGATTGGGAACGTACACATGGTCCACTCGATAAAGATGAAATAGCCAACCTGTTTGAGCTGTATATCATTAAAGGGTTATCAAGCTGATAGTCCTTCATTTTTAACAATAAATGACCAGTTGAATGAAATAGTCATTTATTTTTATATTGTAATGACCGTTTGGGTTTATTGGTCAATAGTTCAATTCTGTGAATGAAAAATAGGAGGAAAACATGAAGAAATCATTTATTGGTTCAGAATTCAAAGCGATTTTTCGCAATAAGAAATTGCTCATCCCGATCCTTGCCGTGCTATTTATTCCTGTACTATACAGCGGCATGTTCCTATGGGCATTCTGGGATCCGTACGAACAACTTTCAGATCTTCCTGTAGCTGTAGTGAACAGTGACCAGGGTGCAGAGTTTGATGGTAAGGAGTTGCACATCGGATCGGAGCTTGTTGATAAGCTGAAGGAAAGCGATCAGTTCGATTTTCATTTCGTCGATAAAAAAGAAGGATACAAGAACCTGGAGAAACAAGACTACTATATGCTTGTGGAAATTCCAGAGGACTTCTCTGAAAACGGCACTACGTTGTTAGAAGAGAATCCTCAAAAACTTTCTCTGAAATATGTCCCGAATGAGAGCTTTAACTTCTTATCTGCTCAGATCGGGGATACGGCCATGAAAGAAATCAAAGCAAGTCTTTCTAAGTCGGTATCCGAAACATATGCTGAAACGATGTTTGATAAAATTCAGGAAATGGGAGATGGCTTCAAGACCGCCAGCGATAAAGCGGGCGAAATCAACAACGGGGCCATTGATCTCTCTCAAGGCGCGAAAAAGCTAAAAGACAATTTAGCAGTCCTTGCTGAAAAGAATGTCGAGATGACAGACGGGGTGGCCAAAACCCGTGCAGGTGCCGAGAAACTTGCAAATGGTTCTCAGGAATTATCTGAGGGCGTTGGAGTCATGACGGATAAATCACAACAATTATATAAAGGAACACAGGATGTTCAAACCGGGTTGAATTCCCTTGCTGCCGGAATCGATAAAAGCAAGGCAGGGCTTGAACAAGTGGATGCTGGGCTTGACAGTGCCGTGGACAATACGGCTAAATTGCAGGCCGGTTCTCAAAACCTTGCTGAGAAGATCGGAGCTCTGAAAGGTGGAGCCGACAGTGCGCAAGCAGGCGCTCAGGCAATCGGAGCTGGAGCCTCAAAGCTTGAAAGTGAATTGGCTCCATATATGGGAAGTCTGCCTGAAGAAAAGCAGGCTGAGCTAAAGGCTGCCATTAATCAAATTAAGCAGGGGGCATCCGGACTTGAAACGGGCACCGGTTCATTAAGTGCTGGAATAACAGGCTTACAAGGCGGAGCAAGTGACTTAGCTGTTGGAATCGGTAAATTAAATGAAGGTCAAAAGAAACTACAAGGCGGCGTCGATCAGCTTGTAGCAGGATCAACTCAGCTGGATGAAGGTTCTAATCAGCTTGTAGCAGGTCAAAACAAAGTGGTTGAAAACTACGGTTTATTAAATCAGAAACTTGGAGACGTATACCAGGGAACGGTAGGTCTTGCTTCAGGAGCGAATGAACTGAGCTCTGGCCTTAACCAGGTTTATGACGGATCCACTAAGCTTGCCGACGGTTCCAAAAAGCTTGCCGACGGTTCAACGGAGCTTGCAGATGGAACAACGAAACTATCAGATGGAACGACCGAATACGAAACGAAATTAAAAGACGCAGCAAAAGAAGCCAATAGTGTCAAAGCCGATGATGATACGTACGACATGATGGCAGGACCGGTTGATGTGAAAAACGAGAAAATCAATCACGTTCCAAACTATGGAACAGGATTTGCTCCTTATTTCTTGTCTCTTGGACTGTTCGTAGGAGCACTATTAATCTCAATTGTGTATCCGCTCCGGGAGCCATCCGACCGCCCATCAAGCGGAATAAGCTGGTTCATGGGTAAATTTACTGTCCTTACGACAGTAGGAATCATCCAATCACTGATAGCAGCAGCTATCTTACTCTTTGGATTGGGTCTTGAAGTGGAAAGTGTACCATTATTCTTACTTTCTACTATTATTACAAGTCTTACATTCTTGGCATTGATTCAAATGCTTGTGACGGTACTGGGTGATCCGGGACGATTTGTCGCCATCATCATCTTGATTCTGCAATTAACAACGAGTGCCGGTACATTCCCACTCGAACTAATTCCGACTGCACTGCAACCAATCAGTGCACTGCTACCGATGACATACTCGGTATCAGCCTTCAAAGCGGTCATCTCAAGCGGGGACTTTGCCTTCATGTGGCAGAACCTCTTCGTACTGCTTGGATACTTCATTGTGTTCGTTGCATTGACTGCGGTGTTCTTTGTTGGGTTATTCAAGAAACAATATACAAAAACAGTAGAAGCTTAAGGAAAAAAACGGTAGATGTCACACACATCTACCGTTTTTTCTTCATAAAATGGACAAACCCCGGGTATACATGAACGTGTATACTAAATGGTGAGAGGTACATAATGGTGATACACTGAAAAAGTCTAAAGGAGGATCAATCATGAAAAAAATAAGTTTATTTATGCTGGTAGGGTTTCTTGCATTGTTTATCGCTGCGTGCGGTAATTCAAATGAAGATAACGGAGCGAAGGACGACGAGAAATTAGAGCCCATCGAGGCAAAATTAGACGTACCTGAAAAAGGGGAAAAGGGTCAAACCATTTCTCTTTCCACCAAGGTCACACAAGGTGATGAGAACGTCGAGGATGCCGATGAAGTGAAATATGAAATCTGGAAGAATGATCATAAAGAAGAAAGTGAAATGATTGAAGCAAAGCACGATAAAGCCGGTGTATACAAGGCTGAGAAGACGTTTGAAGAAGACGGTGTTTATACCGTACAGGTTCATGTGACGGCCCGCGATATGCATACGATGCCTAAAACAGAGATTGCGATTGGCGAAGTAGAAGCAGGGGAACATGAGGAAGCAGGGGACGATCACCACCATGGCGAAAGCAGCGTGTCCATTCACCTGATGAAGACTGACAGTGTTACAGCAGGTGAAGAAGCAGAAATGATGGTGCATGTTGAGAATGAAGAAGCTGCATTGGAAGATGCCAAAGTTCGTTTGGAAATTTACCAAGACGGCCAGGAGAAACATGAGTGGGTGGATCTGACTCCAGGTGAGGCAGGCAAATATAACGGCTCTTATACTTTCCCGGAAAAAGGCTCCTATAATGTTCAGGTCCATGTCACCAAAGGAGAAGAAATTCACGAACACACATTGGAAACAGTCGAAGTACAATAATCATAAAAAGGATGCTCTTCATTTTGAAGAGCATCCTTTTTAGTACCCCTTGGTTTTCATGAAGTCAGTATTCGTAGTCAGTCGTACATTTTTCGCAATAAATGCCGTAGCATTCATGCTGCTCCTCAATTGTATCTCCACATTGTGCACAAGACTTAGGCGGCAAATTTCGAAAGAACTCAACAATATTTTTTACCATGTTCATCACCCTCCGTAAATTTGTATTCACCCATCAATTGTTTGTGTTATATAACTGATGTGTTAATTTATTTTATTGTATTATAACAGTATGAGTTTCGTCAACAATAAATTCTAAAATGGGCGGAAAAAATGAAAAAATAGGCACAATGAAGTATAGTAAGGGTGACAGACTAAAGTGAAAGGCGATGTTCAAACATGAAGTTAACCGTTATTGGACAATGGGGCGGATATCCGAAAGCAGGCGAAGCAAGCACAGGATATTTACTTGAAGCTAATGGCTTTAAACTGCTTATTGACTGTGGAAGTGGTGTACTATCCCATCTTCAACATCATATAGAACCAACAGAGTTAGATGCAGTCCTTCTGTCCCACTACCATCCCGATCATGTAGCAGATATAGGTGTACTACAACACGCTTTATTGATTCAATACTTCCTGGGTAAGTACAAAGGTACACTGCCAGTATATGCCCATCGGGAAGATCAGCAAGGATACAATTCCCTTACATACAAAGATTTAATGGCAGCCCACGAGTATACTGAGGACTCTTCTTTATCTGTTGGTCCCTTCACGGTAACGTTTGTGAAATCAAAGCATCCCGTTCCATGTTACGGGATGAGAATCGAAGCAGATGGGAAATCCCTCTTTTATACAGCAGATTCCGCATACAGGGAGGAATTCGTTTCATTTGGGCAGGACGCTGACCTGCTTCTATGTGAATGTAATTTCTATGGGGAGATGGATGCATCAAACGCTGGTCATATGACTAGTCTCGACGCCGGAAGACTTGCTCAGAAAACCAGTGCCCGGAACCTCATCCTCACACATTTGCCTCATTTCGGAGACTTGGAACAGTTAATTACAGAAGCGAAAACGATTTATAGCGGTCATGTATCATTAGCAAAAAAAGATATGGTAGTAGAAATTTAGGAGGAAAAACAATGTTATTTATTGATAATAAAGGAATCACAGATCCGAGGATCAATCTTGCTATAGAAGAATATGCTTTGAAAAACTTAGATATTAATGAGAGTTATTTATTATTTTACATTAATGAACCTTCCATCATCATCGGGAAGAATCAAAATACAATCGAAGAGATCAATACAGATTACGTGGAGAAACAGGGACTTCACGTCGTACGCCGTCTTTCCGGTGGGGGAGCCGTGTATCATGACCTGGGAAACCTGAACTTCAGCTTTATTACGAAAGATGACGGAGAGAGCTTCCATAATTTCAAAAAATTCACTGAACCTGTTGTAACGGCCCTCCATAAACTCGGAGTGAAAGCAGAGCTGAGCGGTCGTAACGATATCATCGCAGAAGGCAGAAAGATCTCCGGAAATGCCCAGTTCTCCACTAAGGGTCGGATGTTCAGTCACGGAACGCTGCTGTTCGATTCCGAAATGGAAAACGTCGTGTCCGCTCTCCGAGTGAAAAAAGACAAGATCGAATCAAAAGGGATCAAATCGATCCGGAGCCGAGTAGCCAATATCTCCGAATTTCTGACTGAACAAATGACCATAGAAGAGTTCCGCTCAACCCTTCTTGATTTCATCTTCGACGGGAGCGACGTAGAAGAGTATATCCTGACTGAAGAAGACTGGAAGAATATCCATGAGCTTTCAAAAGAACGCTATCAGAACTGGGATTGGAACTATGGGAAATCACCAAAATTCAATCTCCAGCATTCCCACCGCTTCCCGGTCGGTTCAATCGATGTCCGTCTCGAAGTGAATAAAGGGGAGATCGATAACTGTAAAATATTTGGTGATTTCTTTGGGGTGGGAAATGTAGAAGACATTGAAGAGAAGCTGGCAGGCACACGCTACGAGCGAAAAGACATTGCAGGGGCATTGGAAGGTGTTGATATCCAACACTACTTCGGTAATATCACGAAGGATGAATTTGTTGATTTGGTGTATTGATATAAATGGAAGAACCGTCCAAATTGGGCGGTTTTTTTACATCAATATACTTGTATTAATACTATTCTTTATATAGAATATATTTTGAATACTTTTAATAGTTTGATGAATGACCATTCATTCAGTTTTTTTGAAAAGGGGAGGGATACAATTGAATATTGCTACACGGTTAGACCAAATCGCTCAAGAAAAAGCAGATAAAACAGCGTATCATTTCTTGAATACCTCAAGTACATATGGGGAATTGAATGGTGCTGTATCGAAATTTGCAAGTGGCTTAGAGCAGCTGGGTCTGAAAAAAGGAGATCATATCGCGCTGGTATTGGGGAATTCACCGCATTTTGTCATCGGATTATATGGCGCCCTGCGTCTTGGATTAAAGGTCATTCCGATCAATCCGATCTACACTCCGGATGAGATTGGCTACATTTTGAAAAGTGGTGATGTTAAGGCCATTCTCACACTCGATCTGCTCGTGCCACTAATTGAAAAAATGCAGCATCTGTTAACGGATGTGGAGCACTTCATCCTGTGTGAATCAGGAGATGAAAGGGCGAAGGATATTGATTTAGAAAACATTTCTCTTGCGTACCCTAAAATGAAATCGTTTACAACTGTGTTGGAGAAAGGTGACCGTGGCTTTAAAGGTGAGTCAGTGGATGAGAACGAGGTTGCCATCATTCTTTACACTTCCGGAACAACAGGGAAACCAAAAGGCGCCATGCTCACCCATAAAAACATTTATTCCAATGCGACCGACGTTGGAAGCTATTTACGAATGAATGAAGATGATACCGTCATTACCGCTTTGCCAATGTTCCATGTTTTCTGTTTAACAGTGGTTCTGAATGCACCGCTTTTGAGGGGAGCTACCTTGTTAATCGTTCCGCGCTTCAGTCCCAAAGCCGTTTTTGAGTTATCAAAAGAGTATCGGCCAACTGTATTTGCCGGAGTGCCGACTATGTACAACTTCCTGTTTCAGTATCCTGATGGAAACCCGGAGGATCTATCATCTCTTCGTCTCTGTATTTCAGGCGGCGCTTCCCTGCCGGTGGCTCTCTTGAAAAACTTTGAAAAGAAATTCAATGTCATGATTTCTGAAGGGTATGGATTATCCGAAGCGTCACCAGTGACATGCTTCAACCCATTGGATCGGCCAAGAAAACCGGGATCGATCGGAACATCAATCATGAACCTGGAGAATAAAGTCGTCGATGAAATGGGTGAAGAAGTCCCTGTAGGACAAGTCGGTGAACTGATTGTCAAAGGCCCGAATGTCATGAAGGGCTATTATAAGATGGAAGAAGAAACCGCCGCAACGATCCGTGACGGCTGGTTATATACCGGAGACCTTGCCCGCATGGATGAAGATGGCTACTTCTACATTGTGGACCGTAAAAAAGAGCTGATTATTGTAGGTGGTTACAACGTTTACCCCCGAGAGGTTGAAGAAGTGCTATACAATCATCCCGGCATCGTGGAAGCAGCAGTCATCGGTGTGCCGCATCCCGAAATGGGTGAAGCCGTCAGCAGCTATGTTGTGAAAAGCGATCCATCCCTGACAGGACAAGATGTACTGGAGTATTGTAAAGAGCATCTTGCGAAATACAAGCTTCCGGCTTCCATCGAGTTCCTGGATGAACTGCCGAAAAACACAACTGGTAAAATTTTACGAAGAGCGCTGAAGGAGCAAGTGCTTCAATCATAAAAAAAGAAGATGCTCAGGTGCTCACTGAGCATCTTTTTGTTTCATTTCATAGCTTTACTAGCCTGTAATAGCTTGGATTCACCTTTTTCCCACGTCTCAACCTGCTCAATTGCCTGCTCCGGAGTGAATCCCTGCCCGACCAATACACCAGATAAGATAAATTCCTGGAAGAGGTGAGTAAGGTTGATGCCTTCTTCCACCTCCGATAAGGCACGGGTTACGAGTGGTTGGATATATTCGACCCACTGATCGGGAAGACTTTTCGTTTCACGGTAGTACTGATTGACGTGTTGGCCCGCCTGTTGATATTGGAAGTAAGGGTTTTGATTTGAAGGATGATACATAATAGCATACAGCTCCTTTATGGGTAGATGTCACGAACAGTCTATGCATAAGCATGGGAAATGTTCTGCCCTTTTGAAAAATGAAAGGGTTTTCTCGATTCGTGTCGAATCATACATAAGGAGGAAACACTTATACAAAGGGGAGAACAAACATGGAATCTATTTTACTAGAACAAAAGGGCAATGTTGCAACTGTGACCATCAACCGGCCGGATGCAATGAATGCCTTTAATTACGATACACTGAACGAACTTCAGCAGGTCGTCGAAGCACTCAGGATCAACCCGGACGTACGGGTCGTCATCTTCACAGGAAGCGGGGAAAAAGCCTTCTCCGTCGGAGCGGACCTTAAGGAACGCAAAACCTTGACTGAACAGCAGGTCATTCGCAACGTCTATAAGATCGGCGAAGTTTTTCAATCCGTCGCCACCCTTCCGCAGCCGACCATTGCTGCTATGAACGGCTACGCATTCGGGGGAGGGATGGAACTTGCTCTTGCGTGCGATTTCCGAATAGCTGTTGCGGGAACGACAATGGGACTGACTGAGACAAGTCTTGCCATCATTCCGGGCGCAGGAGGGACTCAGCGTTTGCCTCGACTGGTCGGTGAATCCAAAGCCCTTGAGCTTATTTTGAAAGCTAAGCGTTTAACCTCAGAAGAAGCATTGGATATCGGACTTGTTACGAAGGTAGTAGAAAAAGAGAATTTCATGGGTGAAGTTCATGGATTCGTGGAACCGATGTTAGCGAACGGACCGGTTGCCCTTCAGCAGGCTAAGTTTGCTGTTAAGAATGGGATGAACGTGGACCTGCAGACAGGATTGCAGATTGAGAGAAAAGCATATGAAATCACGATTCCAACTGAAGACCGGGTGGAAGCTTTACTGGCATTCAGTCAGAAGCGGAAGCCGGATTTTAAGGGGAAGTGAATCGAAAGTATTGCCTGATCGATGTTTTATGTGAGTAGCAGATCTGCTGTGGAGCCACCCTGGCTCTCGTGGCGGATCTTTTTATGGTGGTGGACTGGTGGAGATTCACTTTTGAAAATAAAAGTGTCATATACAGATTTCTTTTCCTTACGTCCCTAGTCCCACTTTAAGATAGTCCTCTGGTCGTTAGTATAATGATGTATTTATTGGTAAATTTATGAAAATATCATTATTATTCTTTTGACAATTCATTAAGAAAGGGGACTGAGACCATGAAAAAAATACTTATTTCTATATGTTTGGTTTGTTGCATTATGCTTCCAACTGCTTCACAAGTTCGTGGAGAAATGACTAAAGCAGGGCTCATCAATGAATTTATGAGAGATTCAATGAAAAAGTATAAGATTCCAGGTGCTTCATTAGCGATTGTCCAAGACGGAAAACTCATATATCAAGCGGGGTTTGGGGAACAGAGTAATGGGGCACCCGTAACAAAGGACACCATGTTTACGATTGGTTCTGTCAGCAAGCCCATAACTAGCCTCGCCATCATGAAATTAGTAGATGACGGAGAGGTGAACCTGGACCAAGAGATATCTCAATACTTGCCACACTTCCATTATAATCAGGATAGCTCCAATCAGGAAGTGACCATTAGGCAGTTGCTAACGCATACAAGCGGGATTAGCTCTTACGATGGATTGGTTCTTTCTGACCGCAATCTTCGAGGAGAAGATGCAATAGCTAAAGCTGTTCAAGAACTGAGTGGTGTTTCTTTAAAACATGAACCCGGGGAAGTACATGAATATAGCCCTGCGAATTATTTACTTTTGGCAAAAATAGTAGAGGATATAACGAATCAGCCATTTGCTACCTTTATGCATGATGAAATTTTTAATCGAATCGGAATGAAAAGGACGGCATCGAATTTCAGGGATGCTCAAGAATTAGGGTATCAGCCTGGGTTTCAATCATGGTTCGGAAAGCCGATAAAAAGTAAAGGGTTTATGGATGATAGCGGAGTTCCTTACGGATACATGGTCTCAACTTCTGATGATATATCGAAGTTTATAAGATTTATGATGCACGGAGGCCGAGAATTGCTCTCAGAGAAATCCTTCTCTATGTATACCTCTCCACAAGTTCATAGAAAAGAAGATATGTATTACGGTTATGGCTGGAGAATCTCCACAAGGGCAGAGGATTCTTACTATTTTCATGGCGGTGAAACACCCGATTCCCGGTCAGAACTATTCATAAATCCCAATAGGGGCTATGGGTTTATCTTACTCACAAACAAAAACAACTTTTCAGAAGTCCTTTCAACTATATGGATGAGGAATGGTATCAAGACGATTTTGGAGAATGGGACAATGCCGGAAGTGAAGCCGGTTAATCATCACATACAATGGAGTGCCTTCTTCATCACAGTTTTCCTTTTTTTATTATGCTTTTGGAATGTATCCCGACTCAGATCGAAAGTTTCCATTAAGAAGGGAGTATGGATATTTATTGGATCAATCTCCATCCTTCTTGCCATAGGAATAATTCCCCTATTGTGTTATTTCTTCTCTACTCCCTGGCGTGCAATCAATCTATACGCGCCAGATATTGCATTCATCATAAAACTTCTGGTTGGGACGATGACATTAAATGGTGTCCTACTTTTAATGATTACAATGCTAAAACGAAGTGAAGCGAGACACAGATAGCCTTATTACCCTAGGGTAATAAGGTTCTGGATTAAGAGCCTGGCGTAAATGCTTTCAGGTAAACGGAGAAAATATTAGAATGAAAGGAAATACGACATGATACAAACATCACTTGAACTAACAGCGAAAAAGACATTGCAGTGGACGGCACAAACCATACCTCCACTCAAAGAAGATGAGATTCTCATTAAAACCGTTGCAGGAGCCATCAGCATCGGGGCAGAACTTCCTCAATACAATGAAACGGATCCCACTGACCATCCGCAGACTTACCCGAAAGAGACCGGGTATGAAAGTTTTGGAGAAGTGATAGCCACAGGGGAGGCGGTCCAAGCCTTTAAAATAGGAGACCGGGCTGTTGCATTTTATGGCCATAAGGATTATGGGATCGTAAAAGAGAGTAAGGCTATTTTCGTTCCGGAAGATATTCCCCATCAAGAGGCATTGCTCGTGATATTGTCATGTGATGCAGCAAAAGGTGTGCTTAAATTGAATCCGGAAGAGACCGATCGAGTGTTGGTTACAGGTGCCGGTACCATGGGTTTATTGACAGTCTATTTTTTGAAAGAGTATATGAACGTCAGGTACATTGATATGATAGAACCTCATGGCTTAAGAGGCGAATTAGCAAGAAGATTGGGGGCGGAAACAGTTTATAAAGATCAAGGTGAATGCCCGAGTGATTTCTATGATTATGCTTTAGAGTGCTCGGGGTTTAACGATGCATTTAAGATACTGCAAAAGTCGCTTAAGTATGAAGGAGAAATGTGCATATTATCCGACGGGAATAAGGAGCCATTTATTCTGCAGCCTGACTTTTTCCGTAAAGAGCTCAAGGTTATAGGGTCAAGTGATGGATGGGATTATGAGCAGCATTCTAAATGGTATTTTAATCAGATCAAAGGTAAGGATTCCTGCTTACGCGACCTGTTTGAGAAAACGATCATATTTAAAGAACTACCCGAGTGTTTTGAAGAGATGGGTAAAGGAAAGATTTCTCCCATAAAAGTTTTGGTGAACTATTTCTAATTTCATTTCTATCAAAAAGAGACTAGGACATATCTAAATCCATTTTCTCTAAAGACGAACAATCAAAAAATTAGGTAGTATCACTTGTTACACCGCTTTTGATTTCCGTGTAAGACTTCGCTTTCCTCGGGCGTTCGGCTAGCCTCCTCGTCGCTGTCGCTCCTGCGGGGTCTTACCTATTCCGCTTTTCCCGTAGGAGTCTTCGTCATGCACTCCAATCAAAAGCTAGATCCTGCTCTCTACAGTGTATAAACTTTAGCAAAAATTTTGAAAGTCCCGTCTCACCATGGCTGTTATTCGTACAAAGACTTTATAGTTTTCGGATGTTCGATCATTCGGAGCATAATGAGTCATTTACATCAGGTAAGAAAGAGTATTTGTATAAGTAACGGTAATTGATCACTGGAACTATTAGAATAAGAGTTGGTGTATGCAATAGTGTACACTACAATGTTATAGTGAAACACTTACGCTTGGAAAGTTGATTGGAGCGGAAGTTGCTCGACTCCTGCGGGAAACGCTGGCCAGTCCGAAAAGCGGAAGCGGCTTGACCAGCCCCGACAAGCATAAGATGAATGGGCTAAGAAGGCGTTTGTTTGCCTTCTTGGTCCATTTAGCTTATGACCTCGAGGGGCTAGCCGCTGTAGCTGGACAGGTGAGACCCCGCAGGCGAAGCCGAGGAGGCTCACCGCCAGCCCCGCGGAAAGCGAGCAACTGGAGCGGAAATCAACCACTACTCACTACATCCAAAACCAACAGTATTTACGTAAACAGCTAATTGATAAATCCGAACGATTTCGAATAATCGTTCGGATTTTCTTTTGACTAAATTCTTTTGTCCCAGCCTCTTTCTTTACGCAGGTCTATCATAAAACCAAATTTCATGTAAAATAAACAATCATACCAAACTGCACAGGAGTGACTCCCGTGAAAAAGGAAAAGCTTAAACTAAGTACCATCATCATTCTTTTCGTCTGTGTCGTTGTCCTCGTTTCCCTTGTCATAACCGATCTGCTGATTTCAAGGACGCTCAATGATAATATTGAAGCGAATATTGAAGAAAAAGCCAAGATTGTTTCAAGGACCGTGGCTCACTCGACGATTGTGAAGAGCGGCCTTCAGAATCAAGAAAAGGAAGACAGCATACAAGAATACACCTTGGATATCCAAGAATCAGCAGAGGTCCTGTTTGTTGTGGTGATGGATATGGAGGGCATACGGAAATCCCATCCCGATCCTGATCGTATTGGCAAGCACTTTGTCGGAGGGGACGAGAAGGATGTGTTGGAAGGAAAAGAAAGCCTGTCGATTTCTGAAGGTACTCTTGGTAAGTCTGTCAGGGCTTTTTCTCCCGTTTACAATGAGAAACACGAACAGATTGGGGCAGTGTCTGTCGGGATTTCCTTAAAAAGTGTGGAGGAAGCTTTGAATCAAAGCCACTACAATATTTTATTGGGATCGGCTCTCGGAATCATTGTGGGGATCATAGGGGCTGTTATCATTGCCCGGTACATAAAGAGAATTTTATTTGGGCTTGAACCCTTTGCGATCGCGAAGATCTTGGAGGAGCGGAATACGATGCTTCAGTCGGTCCATGAAGGAGTGGTGGCTGTGAATAAAGATACCACCATTTCTCTGGTGAATAAATCAGCACTGAAAATTTTCAATAAAGCTGGACTGAGCTCTGATCCGATAGGTATGCCCATTAAGGAATACATGCCGCACACCCGTCTTGGACGGGTGATGGAGACGGGGAGACCCGAGCTTGACGAGGAGCAGACGATCAACGGTGTATCTATACTCGTGAACCGGGTTCCATTAATCGTCAATGGTGAAGTAGTCGGAGCTATTTCTACCTTCCGTGATAAGACGGAAGTGAATCAATTAGCGGAACAACTAACCGGTGTAAAATTATATGCGGAAGCTCTCCGTGCCCAATCACATGAATTCATGAATAAGATGCATGTGATTCTGGGACTCGTGAAAATGAAGGATTACAGCCATTTAGACCGGTATGTGAAAGAACTTGTTTCGTTCCGTGTCGACGAAGTGAGCATGGTAACCTCGTAAGTGAAAGACCCCGCCCTTGCCGGTTTTATCATGGGGAAACTAAGCTATGCGAGGGAAAAGAACGTTTCGTTAACCATCGAATGCCACGACTTTCTTCCGGAACCAAGGGACCCTGCCGTTACCCATGAATTGATAACCGTCATTGGAAACCTATTGGATAATAGTATTGATGCAACGGTGGGTTGTGACGAAAAGGAAGTATTGATGGAGATATTTTATCAGGATGGTCAGTTTGAAATGGTTGTGACCGATACAGGAATGGGGATGCCGGAGGATATGGTAGAGGATATTTTCATCAAGGGGTATTCTTCTAAGGGAGAAGGACGCGGCTACGGTCTTTTCCTAGTGAAAGAGAGTATCGGTAAGCTCAATGGGGTCCTGCATGTTGAATCGAAGGAAGGTTCAGGGACGACTATGATTGTTCAGGCTTCATATGAGGAGGGAATGAAGGGTGATTAATGTATTGATCGTGGAAGATGATCCAATGGTGGCACGGTTTAATCAAAGGTATCTGGAAGAAATGAATGGATTTCATTTAATCGGCATTTCGAATTCAATTGAAGATGCCTTGGAGAAGGTAAGTGAGCTAAAGGTCGATTTAATATTATTGGATGTTTATTTGCCCGGGAAACAAACGGGAATGGACTTATTGGAGCAAATACGCAGGGAACAGCGGGAAATAGATGTCATCCTCATCACAGCGGCATCAGAAGTAGAAAATATTCAAAGTGCCCTCAGGATGGGCGTGGTGGACTATTTAATCAAGCCCTTTGAATTTGAACGGTTTAAAAAAGCGTTGATGTCTTACCGGAAGAGTACTCATATGCTTCATAAGCACGCTACCATTGGACAGGATGAACTGGATTTACTTTTACTAAGGGAAGTACAAGAAAACCGGGAGGAGATACCCCTTCCTAAAGGGTTGACGAGAAGTACATTAGCGTCTGTTTTCCAAGAGCTTGTTAGTTTCGAAGAAGAGTCATTTTCAACAGATGATATAGCGGATGTGACGTCAATTTCACGGGTGTCGATCAGAAAGTACCTGAGGTTTTTGAAAGAAATCGGGGTTGTGGATGAAACCTTGGTCTATGGAATCGGAAGGCCGGTATTTCGGTATACGTTGAAAAGAAAGAATATTCCCAGAATCGAAAGTTATTTATAAGCAGCTTATGGCTGCTTATTTTAATTTCAAAATACAAACAATAGTTTCATAATCTATGAAATCATAAAACGTTTTCATAAAATGAATATAATGTAAGCGGTTGCTAAAGGGCGATTACAGGGGTGTAAGGAAGAGAGTGCTGGAAAGAGCGGTACAGCATTTTAGTTCGTACTTATAAATCGACAAAGGGGATGAACAAGATGGGACAAGCAGCTTCAACACTTTCATATGAAAATGAGAAAACAAAAGAGGATGGGACGGATACGAAAAATCGTACTCTAAGGGTTTTCAATATACCGATCCTTTGGTTTCTGGTCTTTACGGGTATTACGCTGGTTAGCATGTACACGGGGAATCTGCCTGGAGGAATGATCGGAAGCCTTCTCGTCATGATGGTCCTGGGTGAATTATTTGGATGGGCGGGAGACCGAACACACATCGTGAAAACATTCCTGGGAGGCGGTGCCATCATAGCGATTTTCGGCGCAGCTTATATGGTCTATGCCGGGTTGCTTCCCGAGACCACGGTCACATCCATGACTGACTTTATGAAGTCTGGCGGATTCTTGAATTTTTATATTGCGGCGTTAATTACCGGAAGTATATTGGGGATGAATTCGAAAGTATTGGTAAAGGTGGGCCTCCGCTACTTTCTGCCAATCTTCGGGGCAGTGGCCGGAGCGATCATTGTGGCATGTATATTTGGATCTCTTGTCGGGTTTACCCTTAAAGAAGCCATCCTTGTCATTACCATGCCAATCATGGGTGGTGGAATGGGAGCCGGTGCAGTGCCGATGAGTCAAATCTATTCAGAAATGATGGGTAATGATCCGAGCTATTATATATCGATGCTTGTACCGGCACTTGCGTTGGGAAATGTATTTGCCATCATTCTGGCATCGGTTCTTGATATTATCGGAAAAAAGGTCCCTTCCCTGAGTGGGAACGGCCAGCTCATGAAAGGCTTTACCTATGAGAAAACAAAGCAGAAATATCATATTGAAAAGATGGGAGTAGGCTTACTTGCTGCCCTGACATTCTTTACGGTTGGTACCTTGCTTGGATCCATTCTTCCGCTTCATCCTTATGCGATCATGATCATTTTAGTGGCTGTGGCGAAGATTTCAAATATCATTCCACAAAATGTAGTGGAGGGAGCAAGTCAGTGGTATCAATTTGTAGCCGCTAACTGGACTTTCGCTTTATTATTTGGGATCGGTGTTGCGTACACGGATTTGAATACGGTCCTTGAGGCTTTGACCCTTCAATATATCCTGACCGTACTCGGAGTGGTACTTGGGGCGATCATCGGTGCGGCAATCCTTGGGAAAATGGTTGGTTTTTATCCGATCGAAGCAGCCATCACAGCAGGGCTGTGTATGGCGAATATGGGAGGAACAGGGGATGTTGCCGTGTTGTCAGCATCCAAACGAATGGAGCTTATGCCATTCGCACAGATTTCTTCACGACTGGGTGGCGCATTGATCCTGCTGTTAGCCGGATTAATTATTCCACTCCTGTAAATGTGGTACACTTAGGCTTGACTCTAGCAGTCAGGCCTATCTTTCATTTTAATAGATTGTGGTGACATAAATGGACGTAATATTGATTGTACTGCCTGCCTTACTGGTCTTTGCTGTTGGATATATAGGACAAAAGAAACTTGGTTTTGAAATCAATTCGATTGCGAAGATGGCCATCTACTTAATGTATCCATTCCTGGCGTTCAAGACCTTTTACGAAAATGAACTGAATATGGACTATTTTTATATTTTTCTTTTTTGTATCGCACTTTGTGTAATATTGATTCTTTCCGTCAAGATTGTAGCTGCAATCAGGAATTATTCAAAACCGAAAGAATCGGCTATGATCCTTTCCGGCGTTTTCATGAATTCGGGTAATTATGGTGTACCCATCATTCTGTTCGGGTTTGGCGAACTCGGTTTTCGCTATGCGGTCATCATGATGGTGATTCAGTCGTTCCTGATGAATACGATCGGATTGTACTACGCCATTAGCGGAAGTGACAAAGCAAGGGGACCAAAGGAAATCTGGATAAAGATCGTCAAGATGCCGATCTTGTATGGAGCGTTTATCGGGCTTGCTTTTCAAGTATTGCACCTTCACGTTCCACTCTTCTTAACTCAGACGATAGACTTGATCTCGCAAGCAACGATCCCTACGATCATGGTGGTTCTCGGGATGCAGCTGGCCACGCTTGGGGGGAAGAAAGTGGAGAGAAGCGCACTGTCCTTCATCGTGATCATGAGAATGGTCGCGTCGCCCATTCTGGCATTGGCGATCGTCTCCCTGCTGCCGATTTCCTCTACACTCGGTTCGATTCTTATTATATTGGCCAGCATGCCGACCGCTGCCAATACGACGATGTTTTCTCTTCAATTCAATACAGAACCTGATCTCGTGTCAGCAAGTACTTTGGTTACGACCCTGTTGAGCATCGTCACGATTCCGGTTATGTTGGCACTGGTTTCATAATGTAAAACCACTTGAGTGTTCCCGCTCAGGTGGTTTTTTTATGGAAGCTCTTCTTTTGACAGAAGCCGAAGAATCCATTACTATTGTAAAATGAATTCCAACCAAATCAATAAGATTAAGGAGGATTTACGATGGCTGACTATGTTCAACCAATTAATGAACAGAAAGGTCCGGAGAAAAAGAGTACCGAATTGAACTCACCACAGACGTCATTAGTGACTGGTGGGATCATCGTATCAGCGGTTCTTGGCCTATACCTTCTCTTTACACAGGAATTGGCCCAAACCGTGCTTCTCGTTCTCGGACTTCTGTTAGGATATACATTATTTCATGCACGATTCGGATTCACTTCTGCCTTCCGGAGGGTGATGTCTGTCGGAAACGGGCAGGCGATGCGTGCCCATATGGTAATGCTTGCCGTTGCGGTTACCTTGTTTGCACCGATTCTTGCTACAGGGTATACATTCTTTGGAGGGGAAGCGACAGGCTATGTGTCACCAGTCGGTGTCAGTCTGATTGTTGGTGCCTTTCTGTTTGGGATCGGGATGCAGCTAGGGGGAGGGTGTGCTTCGGGTACCCTTTATGCGATTGGCGGAGGACGTTCCGTCATGTTCATTACGCTGTTATTCTTTATTGTAGGTGCAACCGTAGGAGCGGCCCATCTTCCATTTTGGACAGAGGAGCTTCCTTCCTTTAAGCCGATCTCGCTGGCTACGTCCACCGGATTAGGTTATTTCGGGGCATGGGTCGTTTCCCTATTATTCTTCGGCCTCATTGCGTGGATTACCCTTCGAATCGAAAAGAAGAAAAATCCACCGCGCATGGCTAAGCTTCCGTCAACTAAAGGGTGGAAGAGGATCTTCCGTGGATCCTGGCCACTTATTGCTGCTGCCATCGTTCTTGCGGTCTTGAATGCCCTCACTCTTATGACGAGGGGAAATCCATGGGGGATTACGTCTGCCTTTGCGTTATGGGGATCCAAGGTTGCCGGAATGTTCGGGGTAGAGGTTGCTAGCTGGGGTTATTGGTCGGGAGCCAATGCCGAGGCCCTTCAAGCGTCAATCTTTGCTGATTCCACAACTGTATTGAATTTCGGTGTCATTCTTGGAGCATTCCTTGCCTCTGCAGCCGGAGGGTTGTTCCGTTTCAATAAGATTACTGGTAAAAATGCCACGGCATCGGTCATTGGCGGACTGTTGATGGGATACGGTGCCCGATTGGCATTTGGATGTAATATCGGTGCGTATTTCGGAGGAATTGCTTCCTTCAGCCTTCATGGGTACATCTGGGGAATCCTGGCCCTTGCCGGCACATTCCTTGCACTATATCTTCGTCCACTGTTCGGCTTGTCCGTTCCGAAACCGAAGGATACGTTCTGTTAATGGTAAGCGTGGGAATTTCTTATTCCCACGCTTTATTTTTTGCTAGAGATGCTTTAATTCCTGCCTCAGGTAAGCGCCGCGATCTTCAATGAACTGAAGGATGAAGGAAGGTTCCCGGTCATACAAATCAATATCTTTCTGGAAATGGGGGTCCATCAGGATATAGGGTCTCAGGGAAGAATGTAAGCTCATCACGTTGTCTTCAAGGTATTCCACAGTGAACGTCGTATCGAGAATCTCCTCCAATATATCCTTATATAATTTCCGGAATCCGGATCGTTTCATCAGCTGTGTGGTCAGTTTGTTTTTCGTTTTTCCCGTAATCGGCACATAATCCCATTCCATAACGTCCCCGTTCACACGTCTTCCAAACGTAGCGTCGTAATCCCACGGTATGATGGAAAATAGTTGTTCTCTCCTGTTCAGATACAGAGCGTAGTTATGGGTAAATCCATCATTATTCATCGTACAGACAGCCCCGGCAAGCCACCTCAAGTAGTTTTCAATGTGTAAGAGCCGAGGGATTTCATGTGAGAAATTTGATGGTGAATTGATTCTTTTGATGAAGTGGATGAGTGTATGATCATCTTCCATATTTCCGAGTTTTCGCTGGTATCCTGATGTCAGGCCCCGTTTTCCCTTTTGTGAGAAGTCAGCTTTGTCGCTGACAGCATAATAGATCGTCCCCGATGGAAGGTTTCTCTTTTTCAGGTAGATCTCATCCACCGATTCCAACTGAAGGTATAAGCCAAGAGGCTTTCCATCAAGTGTAACGAATACATGCTTACTTTCCGGTGTGTGGATGCCCAGTTCCCTCATGAAATCAAGGGAAAGTTTATTCCGGAAATGGGAGGGGTCCATGGACTCTGCGTTCAGGTGTAGTTCTGGTGATTCGTCCAAGGCGCGTTGACTGGAAAATTCTATATGATACGACTTTTTTTTCAATTCCCGTGTATAGGATCCCCTGTACCGGATATGGATGTCGTGTACGGCATCTTCTATTTTCAATTGAGCCGGAACAGAAGTGTTGCTCCATACATCGCGTTCAAGCTTCCTTAAAGCAGCATGATCGAATTGGAGGTCAAATGAGGGGAGGGAAGGAGTCATGTTCACTATTCTCCTTTCAATTTAAAGATGTAATAGTATATTGGTCAGTTTCAAAGTTTGACACGACGTGAGAAAAAAAGCAGTCATGAAATGGAGGTCCCATTTCATGACTGCTTTACTCTTCCCCGTAATAGATGACCATTTGGCAGACAGCTTCTTGATTCGACTCATTGGAGTATTCGTGGCCGGAGTCAGCCGCAAATCGAATCGAGCTTCCCGCCGTCAATTCATATTTTTCCTCTACAATCTTCAGGGAAATCACTCCTGAAAGGACCGTGATGTACTCCTCCACACCCTTCGTATGTCCTTCATTCCGATAGGTACAACCCGGCTTCATTTCCACCCGATAGCTTTCCCATTTCTTTAAGGGGTCAAAAGGGAAGATGGGATACACAATGTAGTTGCCATCATCTTCAAGCACAGGCTGGACGTCTTCATAATGAATGATGGAGACCTGGCTGCTCGGCTTTTCAATGAGAGAAGAAAAGGATACCTTCAAGCCATTGGCAATCTTCCACAGAATGGCGACGGTAGGATTCGAATCACCCCGTTCAATTTGACCGATCATCGCCTTGCTGACCCCTGTCCGTTCAGCCATTTGTTCAAGGCTGAATCCCCGTTCTCTCCTTATCTTTCTGATATTATCACCAATTTGTATCGGGAAATTTTCCATGAACAAAACTCCTCTTGTTTTATCATAACGTCTATATGTATAATATAATAAATTATCTAAAAATTAAAACAGTGAATAACACTTATTATAAAGGATGTGAGGGGATGGAAGCACTTCTTTCCACGAAAAAAACGAGTGATTTTCGCTATGGCCTGCAGGGCGGCCTCAGCATTGCCATTGGATATATGCCTGTTGCCCTGACATTTGGACTGTTGGCACGGACTACAGGGCTTACAGTGATGGAGACGATCCTGATGAGTATGCTCGTGTTCGCAGGGGCTGCTCAATATATATCCTTGAGTCTGATTGCGGTTGGTACCGGGGTTATTGAAATCATACTGACAACGTTCATTGTAAACATCCGTCACTTTCTCATGTCTGCATCTTTAAGTGAGAAGCTTGAAGAAGACCGTTTGTTTAAAAAGCTTTTTTATGCGTTTGGTATCACGGATGAAACCTTCACGGTCATCAGTGTCAAAGAGGGGAAAGTAAAGACGGGGTTTGCCGTTGGAGTCATGCTCATATCTTACGGAAGCTGGGTCGTGAACTCCGGGGTGGGATATTTTATCGGAGAGGTCCTCCCCGAATTTCTCCAGGTCAGTATGACCATTGCTTTATACGCCATGTTTGTCGGACTTCTTGTTCCTTCCATGAAAAAAAGTGTCAAGGTCACATTTTTAGCCGTGGTGGCAGGGTCTTTGAATACTACTCTCCTGTTTACGACGAACCTTTCCAATGGCTGGTCGATTGTGGTTGCTACGATTGCTTCTGCCGTGATCGTTGAGGCAGTCGTCATGCTCAAAGGGAGGGGAGGAACCGTATGAATCAGGCAATTGTGTGGATGATCATGGGAATGGCCATAGTGACCTACATACCGAGAATGCTCCCTTTCCTCGTATTTAAGGGAAAAGAGCTTCCTCCTTTTTTTCAAGGGGTGCTGAAGAATGTCCCCTTTGCCGTATTGGGTGCGTTGATCTTTCCAAGCATCTTGTTAATCCAGGAAGGGAATGTCCTGTTTGGAGTGATTGGGACGGTAGCTGCCTTTGCCATTGCGTTTTTGGGTGCCAACGTCATCCTTGTGGTGATTGGGGCAATTTCCGTTTTGTCTTTGTATTCCGTTTTCTTGATGTAGAAGGGTATGGGTCACGATCTGAATCGTGGCTTTTTTTTGAGCATGGGAGTCGTATTTTGTGGAAAGGCTGATAAATTTTGAATCTGGCAGATAAAGTTTTTTCTGGCAGATGAATTCAAAATGGGACACGTACATCACCTGAAAGACAGATAGACGATTTACCATCACGAACCGCACCATTTCATTCACCGTCCGTGTTTAGGTTCTAAAACTTTGGACAGGGTATTACATATAGTAGTGAAGACGAGAAGGGAGGAAACATGTTGGCTAGAAAATGGGCGCTCAGGTCGATACTTGCTTATTTGCTATTAGGCTTATTTTTATATGTGTACTTATTTTTCCTGGCGGATTCCACTTTACCTGAAACGTATAAGGGAAGCAGTGCGGACCCGGCCACCTTTATGAATAATAAAGAAATCATGTTAAGTGAGGACTTTTCAAAGATCAAGAATCTTTTGTTCTTCTTATCGACTCCCTACGAATGGATATTCTATTTCTTGATCCTGATTTTTGGTGTATCCCGTGTGTTTGAGAAATGGGCGAGGGGAACGGTGAAGAACGGGTTCCTTCAAACGGCCATTTTCTTATTCTGGTTATCGATTTCTTCTTTTGTGGCGATTTTCCCCTTGCAGTATATTTCATACAAAATTTCAAAAAGCTACAATATTTCCACTCAGACGTTTTCGATGTGGATGAAAGACGAAATCACGGATTTCTGGGTGAATTATCTTTTGATGTTCATCATTGTCTCGGTCCTGTATGCCCTGATGAAGCGCTTCAAACAACGCTGGTGGCTTGCGGCATGGGCTTTGTCTGTGCCATTCACGATTTTCATGATGTTCGTACAGCCTGTCCTGATAGACCCTCTCTATAATGACTTCTATCCATTGAAGGATAAAGCGTTGGAGGAGCAGATCCTGTCCCTTGCAGACAGGGCGAAGATCCCTGCAGATCACGTATTTGAAGTCGATATGTCCGAGAAGACCAATTCCCTTAACGCGTATGTCACCGGAGTGGGATCCAATTCCAGGATCGTCTTATGGGACACAACCCTTGAAAAGCTGACAGACAAGGAAATCCTCTTTGTCATGGCCCACGAAATGGCGCATTACGTGGAAAAGCACATCTACATCGGGATCGGGATCTATCTCGTTCTGTCCTTCTTCGGACTATTCCTGACCGCTAAGCTGATGAGGGGGATCGTGGCAAATCATAGTGATGATTTGAAAGTATCGAGCGTCTCGAGCTTGAGCTCACTTCCTCTATTTTTAATGATAACGTCCATGCTTTTGTTTACGATCAGTCCACTCAGTAACTGGATCTCCCGGTATCAGGAAACGAGGGCAGACCGCTATGCCATCGAAATGACCAGTGACAAGGAAGCGGCCATTTCGTCCTTCCAGAAGTTATCGAAGGTAGGACTATCCCAAGTGAACCCGCCTCTTTTAGTGAAAGTTTTCCGTTACGGACACCCGACCATGCTTGAGCGTCTGTCGATGCTTGAACAATATGAAGCACAAAAGAAAGAAGAGTAAAGAGAAAAGGCCAGTCTAGGCCTTTTCTCTTTTGCTGATGACGAGATTCTTTGCTTTTTCCGTCATATAGGCGAAGATCACATCTTTGTGATGCAGGTTGGAGTTGGTTAGTTGAGTTTCCAGCCATTCCCTCGATTTCCCCAGGAGTTTCAAATTCCTGGTTTGAATCTTTCCATCCACTATGACTGAAATCGGCAGACCTTCGTCGTCGATTTTTAACTTGAGATGTTCCACGGTGACCGGAGTATTTTCTACCTTGGGGATGATGCTCACCTCACCGATCGGCTCGAGCATCGCATAGTCGACATCTGAAATCTTGGGGTATCCTTGAGATCTGAGGATGGACGTTAATTGAATGAGTGAGATTTTTGATTTTTCCAGGTTATCTTCTAATATTTCCCCATTTTTTATTAACAATGTCGGCTCTCCCAGGAAGAACCGGTTTCCCCATTGACTTAACGTAAGGAATGAAAATAGCACATGGAGCCCTACTAGGAAGATGAGGGCTGTGATGGTCGGCCAGAATTTTGTTGAAATCAATGGCTCAGAGGCGATGGTACCGACGATGATGATGGCCACCAGGTCATACGGGGTCATCTGCACGATCGTAGACTTACCCATCAGCCTCATAGCCGCTATGGTGATCAAGTAGAGGACCAAAACTTTTATCAATAGGATCATGATGATTCGCTCCATCGTGTATAGGTTAGCAATTAGGATTTGCCAATGGAGAAGAAGTCATGCACGGGAGGTACCAAAGGCCCGTCCAATAAAAAGGGAATGGCTGACTCAGATGGAGTCAGCCATTTAGTATGATTAACCGTAACTAACGTTTAATTCATTTAATTCTTTTGATAATTTCATGAACAGTACTCTATCCTTTGCATCCAGGGCGGCATCAATGTCAATAAGGAGTTTAGATTTCTGTGTCTTTAAAATACTTTCATGCAGTACCATATCGATATAGATTTCCATTACGCTTCTTTCAGCGGCTTTCTTCCGGGTCATGGCAGCGGCTTTCATCATTTCTGTATAGGATTTTTTGCTTTCCATATACGTCACCCCTGAATTCTTTTTATTAGTATATGGGGTAAGTAGTAAAAATTCAACCAAAAATTTAAATATTCTGATAATTTTTTATTCATAAATCAGTAGAGGAATATAAATATCAGAATTTTTAAAAATATGAGAGACAATCCTCGAATTTTGTGGTATTATTTTGGTGAAAAATGTAAATGGAGGCGATGAAATGAGAGAAAAATCTCGAATTATAGAAGAATATGAAGTGAATCCCCATACGATGATCCTTCAGCCTATGGAATATGGCGCCAGGACATTTACGAAAATAATAGAGGTGGATGACGTATTGATTTCTCCGTTCAAACCCTTTGAGATCCTGAAGAAAAGTTGTGAATTCTTTGGTTGTTCTTATGAAGGCAGGAAAGAAGGAACGAAAAAACTTACGGGTATCATCTACAAAGCCCCCATCATGGTTAACCCTGATATGTCCATATATCTATTCCCGACATCATCTCCAGTCAAGCAGGAATGTGCCTGGATATCCCACTCCCATGTTCGGGGATATGAACGGTTGACAAATGGATCAACACGAATCTTCCTTCAAAACAATGAATCCTGCACGGTTCCCATTTCTTACAGTTCCTTTGAAAATCAAATGCTCCGTACTTCAGATTTACGCATAGCCTACACACAACGGATCGCCGAAATGGAAAGTAAATATAATACTAGGGTCCAGACTGAAATGAATAATGTGAAGACGTTTTATTTGAATCGACATATCCACAAAACCGATGCGTGAGCAGAGTATCACGCTTCTTTTGTTGTATCTTTCTTCGTTTCCGTGAAACGGCGGAACAAATAATGTCTCATTAAATCCTCCACCCGGTTCCGAAGGCGAGGATTGAAGTAATTATGATGCTCTTCATATCCCTTATACAAAAACATATACATCGTAAAAGCATCATCCGATTGAATCCGTTCAACTTTCATCTTATTCGTCCTCATATACTTTTTAACATGGGCAAGCTCTCCCTGAATGACCTTCATCGTCTCCTCGATCATCTCTAAATACGGTCTCTTTAATTTAAAAGGGCTGCTGTCGACGACTTGCAGGTCGCGATTCAATATCGTCAGCACCATGGGCAGATAGATTGCCTGCTCCAAAATATTCCGATCGCTCTCCGGTATCCTTGTCATATGAAAAGACTCCTTTTCACTTTGATGTAGAACGTATGTTCGTATTTTATATTTTACGTTGATTTCGATTTACTTTCAATAGGGAAAATTGTAGAATTTGAATTTGTTTCTATTATGAAGGGGATCGCAGGTTTTTATCCGTGGAGGGATTCGTATTTTCAGTGTCGAAAATATAAAAGGTACAGAATGAAAGGAAGGTGCCGTAACATGAAGAAAAGCATGACCATAAAAGACCTCTATGAATTGAAGGCTGTATCGGATCCAAGACTCTCACCGAGTGGGGAAGAAGCTGTGTTTGTTCAAACGGTGATGTGTAAAGAAAAAGATGAATATTTCTCAACCTTACATAGTATCCGCCTAAAAGAAAAATCCATTCGTCAATGGACGTTTGGGGAACAGAGAATTTCGTCACCAAGATGGTCACCTGATGGAAGAAAGATTGCTTTCATCTCCAACCGGTCCGGTGTCAATCAGCTTTATCTCATCAGTCGGGATGGAGGGGAAGCAGAGCGAGTCACGGACTGTCCGACTGCGGTCTCGAATCCTGTGTGGTCTCCATGCGGTGAAAAGATTGCCGTATCCATTCGCTTAGAGAAAGGCGCAGCGTTCGATCATAAAGAAGAAAAAGAGAGGAAACCAAAGCCGTTTGTTACAACAAGCATGAAATATAAAAGTGATGATCGCGGCTTCCATGATGATTCATACTCACAGATAGCATATGTGAATATAGGAACGAAGGAAATGAAAAGGCTCACGGATGATGAGCATGACTACACGCTTCATTCCTGGTCCCCGGACGGAAAGTACCTTGCCGTATCGACAGACTGGAAAGAAGACAGGGACTTTTCATTCCAGTCCGATTTATATCTTTTTCACCTTGAGGCTGGAGAATTGAAGCAAGTGAACGGGGAGCCGGGGTACTACGGAGAAGCAAGTTGGTCCCCGGACGGCATGCGCCTCGCCTATATAGGCCACAATCGTGAATTTGAAAACGCGACTCACAATAAGATATGGATTCACGAACCTGCGACCGGACACTCTCTTTGCCTGACTGAAGGTATGGATGTTCCGGTAGGGGATTATCTTAACAGCGACAGTATCCAGGGCTCGTCGCGGACGGGGATACAGTGGTCAAAGGACAATGAAAGTATTTATTTTCTGGCATCGGATTCGGGAAATACTGTCCTCTATTATGCTCACATCGATGGTGCCATTTATCCTGCACTCTTACAGGAAGAGCAGCATGTCTACGGATTTGACCTCGATTCGGACCGCCAAACCATCCTGTTGGCCATGAGCAGACCGACAGAACCCGGAGAATTGTATACACTGCATGTCCCGACCGGGGAACTGACCGCCATCACTCGTTTAAACGGAGACCTGCTTGCCGAAAGGGTACTGTCCTCTCCGGAATCGTTCATGTACAATGGGGCAAAAGATTGGCCGGTACAAGGCTGGATCATGAAACCTGCGGTGTTTGAGGAAGGAAAGAAGTATCCACTTATCGTCGAAATCCATGGCGGTCCTCACACGATGTACGGAAACACATTCTTTCATGAGTTCCAGGTTCTGACAAATTGTGGATATGCTGTCTTATATGTCAATCCCCGCGGAAGTCACGGCTATGGTCAGGAGTTCGTCGATGCTGTAAGGGGTGATTATGGCGGTGGGGATTACGAAGATATCATGAAGGCAGTGGAATATGCATTAAAGGAATTTCCGTTCATTGATGAATCCCGTCTTGGCGTAACCGGTGGAAGCTATGGAGGCTTCATGACCAATTGGATCATCGGCCACAGCGACAGATTCAAAGCAGCGGCGACCCAGCGCTCGATCAGTAACTGGATCAGCTTTTATGGAGTAAGCGACATCGGCTACTATTTCTCCGAGTGGCAGATCCAAAGTGACCTTGGGGACGTTGAAACTCTGTGGAAGCACTCTCCTCTCGCCTACGTGAAGGATATGAATACTCCTCTATTGATCCTTCACAGTGAAAAGGACTATCGCTGCCCGATCGAGCAGGCCGAACAGTTATTCATCGCATTAAAACGGGAGAAAAAAGAGACGAAGTTCGTCCGTTTCCCGGAATCAAACCACAACCTCTCCCGGACCGGAAAGCCATCCATGCGGGAAGCACGGTTACAGGAGATTCTGGATTGGTTCGGGGAGCATTTATAGAAAAGATGGAGAACTGTCATTCCGGTGTGGATGGCAGTTTTTTTGGTGAGGGGAATAGGGGAATCGATAATATATGGGGGAATACCGAAAAAATAATATCCAAAGTCGATAATAAAGGATGACCGGATAAAGAAATCGGATAACTGCCATCTTTAGACGCTCGACAGATCCGCATAACAGGCTCGTCCTGAAAAATTACTCTCCCCTATGAGGTTTACAATCCCCTGCTTTAGGAAAACGTGTATTAATAAAAACGACGCGTGAAATTGCAATATGGAAATCCTGTACCGGTGTGATATGATGAGAGAGTAAGTAGTGAAGGCGAAGTTCATGGTCGTTTAAGGGGAAACATATCATATGAATATCAATAAGATAAAAGATTGGTTTACGCTAGAAAATATGATGGATTTGATTCAGCAATATCGTTCATTTGGACCGATACCCGGAATCCTCCTTCCGTTGCTGGAGGCATTTCTTCCGTTCCTGCCCCTGGTGGTGTTTGTGACGGCCAATGCGAATGCTTTCGGTTTATGGTGGGGCTTCCTGTTCTCGTGGATTGGAGCGACCCTCGGTGCCCTGATTGTCTTTCTATTGGTAAGGAGATACGGGGAGGCACGGGTCTTTCGCTTCTTAAGAAAGAATAAGCAAGTGAATCGTTTGACGAAATGGGTAGACCGGCATGGGTTTGGACCGTTGTTCATCCTTTTATGTTTTCCGTTTACTCCGTCGGCGGTTGTGAATGTAGTGGCAGGATTATCCTCCATCAGCATCGCTCAATATATGCTGGCGGTGGTAACGGGGAAAATGGTGATGATATTCACCATAAGTTTTATTGGATATGATATTATATCATTAGTTAAACAACCAATTCGTACAGTAATCGTTGTGGCTATTATTTTCGTGTTATGGTTTGTCGGAAAACGAATTGAGATACATCTGAATAAGAAAATGGAATTAGACCAACGAATCGAACGGAAAAAGCAGGAGGAATCAAATTGAGAGAAGAGGTAAAAAGAGAAGGACTTGAATGGATCAAAGCCTTGGGAATTGGATTAATCATATTCATCATCATTCGGACCTTTCTCTTCTCCAACTATGTGGTGGAAGGCGAATCCATGATGCCGACACTGCAGGATGGAAATAAACTGGTTGTCAATAAAATCGGCTATCATATAGGGGAACTGGACCGCTTTGATGTAGTGGTGTTCCATGCAAATGAAAAAGAAGATTATGTGAAGAGGATCATTGGTTTGCCTGGTGATAAAATCGTGTACAAAGATGACAAACTTTACGTGAATGGGGAGTATTATCCAGAACCCTATTTAGAGAAATTCAAGCAGGAGTATATCGGGAGTAAGCTGACGGGTGACTTTACCCTGCAGGAAATCACAGGTGAAAAAATCGTTCCTAAAGGTAAGATATTCGTCCTCGGGGATAATCGCCGCGGAAGTATGGATAGCCGCTATTTCGGATTTGTCGACCGTGAGCAGATTGTCGGGAAAGTGGACCTTCGCTATTGGCCGATTAATGAATGGGATGTGCAATTTAGAAAATAGAGCGACAGAGAAGGCGACTTGTAAGAGGATCGCCTTCTTTTTTTTTGCCAATAATGTACTAGTTGTCCTCCTTTGCCCAATATAAATATGATAGAATAGTAAGAAAATTCGTTCGTTTTGAGGGTGGTTATGTGACAACAGAAATTCCAATCATTGAAACCAAGTTTGTGCCGCCTGTTGTCAAGGATTCATATATTAGGCGCCCAAGCTTAATGATTAAACAGGAAGAGGATCCGGTCGATATGAAACGGATCCTTATTGGTGTGGGGTGAGTGTTCATCCTGTCTGCCTTGTATCCCCGGATCCTTTTTCCATCCTCTTCAAAAAGGCATCCACAAATTCCTTATCCCACTGTGTCCCTTTTCCTTCCTGCAGGATGGAGAAGGCCTTCTCATAAGGCATCCCTTTACGATAAGGGCGATCAGACGTCATGGCGTCAAATGCATCGGCGACAGCGATCAACCGACCGAATACGGGTATTTGGTCTCCCTTTAATCGATCGGGATACCCGAAACCATCCATACGCTCATGGTGGTGCTTAATCCCGGGTAAGATGGGCAGGAGTTCTTCCGTCAACTGAACCCCTTTCACAATTTCTTCACCGATCACAGGGTGACGCTTGATCTGATCGAACTCTTCATCTGTCAATTTTCCTTCTTTTAACAGTACATCATCGCGAATCCCGATCTTTCCGATGTCATGAAGGAGGGCTGACTTATTGAGTAAATCGATGTCCTCTAGAGACCATTTACACTGTCTGGCAATCATCACGGAATATTCCGCCACACGCTTACTATGACCGGCAGTATAAGGGTCGCGGGCATCCAATGTACCTGCCACCACTGCGAAAAACTGGTCGAGGAGCTGGAGGTTTTTCTGATCCCGGAGGTTGATGGCTTCTACCATATGATTAAATCCCGAAAAGAGGTGGGCGAACTCGTCCGTATACGTATTTATAGCAGGGGCAACGTGGCCCTGTTCCACTTTTTCAAAACGGTTGACCAATTCCTTGACGGGTCCTTCAATGCTTTTGAAAATAAGGATCGCCCCATAGAAGGCGAGTACTGTAATAATGAGGATCAAGGCAGCAGCCCATCTCCAGTAGTCTACTAGAAGAGCAGAGTCCGTGATGGATAAGCGAATCTGAGAAGCAAGTGAAAACAGCAGAATCGGAAACAAGGCAAGAAATAACGAAGCAGCCAGAATTTTTTGTTTTAAACTGATAAATAGAGTGGACTGACTGGAGGGATCAACCCCATACTTTTCCATCGCTTTCAGGATCAGATCTCCCTGGAGCCTGTGACAAGCTTTGAAGGTTAAGAAAAATTCAATCAACGCATGAAGGATCGCCACTAAGAAAGCCCCGCACCAGGCGTAAAGAATGTACGAGTATGGAATGGAAAGAGAGCCTACCCGGATGAAGACCACTGTCAGCAAGGTTGACGGTACAGCAAGTCCCAGAAAATGTGGGAACATGATTCGTTTAACCGTTAACAGCGGGAACCTTTCTGTTTGTTGATAGGCGGTTAGGAGAAGCTCCAATTTGATTATTGGATGCTTCTTAGTGTAAATCTCTTTAATTGGACGAATATGCTTCTGATATACGAGAAATTCAAAACCGAACATCGTGACAATCGAAAGGAAGATGATGCTTCCCATGGCGATGAATTCGCCTTCTTTAAGGGATAGGGTTTGGAAAATGAACACAGACCCGACACCGAACACTGCTATAAAACTGCCTAAAAGATAATTTTTAATGATGGTACGCTGAAAGTGCTGAAATATCTCCAAGGATGAATCCCCCAATTTCACTAACATTTAGTAGATTCATTATATAGGAAAATGGGATGGGGGAACATGGTAGTTTTAAAGATTTGTTTGAGAGGGGTCACTTTTTATTTTGGTGAAATGTACCAAAATCACCATTTGATCTTTGTGAAATAAGACTCAATTTACCTTATTTACACAAAATTTACCCTATTATGACAATCAGTATTGTACGCTAAATGAGTAATGTATTCAAAGGAGGAGAAGCAATTTGAAGTCCATACACAAAAAAATCATCGGTATTTTTGCTATTGTATTTCTGTTTACGATTGCGTGCAGTCAGGTATCCCCGAGTCAAATGAGTGCTGCTGGAAATGGGACGTGGAGTTCTCCCTATACAGTGGATCAAGCCATATCAAACCAAAATGGGTCCACCCAGTCCGTAGAAGGATATGTGGTGGGGCAGCCAACCTCGGGCTCATCAGTTGTTACAAATAATTTTCCCAACGATTATGCATTGGCATTAGCGGCTTCACCATCAGAGGCCAATACGGATCAGATGATATATGTCCAAATCCCAACTTCATACCGGTCAAGCTTTGGCCTCCAAAGTAACCCTGGATTATTGGGTGAAAAAATCAAGGTGACTGGCAGCTTGACGGCCTATTTTTCCCACCCGGGAGTGAAGTCGACATCGGCGTTTGAATCAATGGAAGGCGGGGAAACCGACCCTCCATCCGATCCGACCGATCCACCAACTTATGAAGAATATTATAATACGGCTGAAGGAAAGACGGGCGATGCCCTGAAAACAGAGCTGCATAACATCATTGATGATCATCAGACCCTTTCTTACGATGCTGTATGGGGTGCGCTTCGCAATACGGATGAAGATCCGAGTAATCCGAATAACGTCATTCTCCTCTACTCTGGCCGCTCACAATCGAAAACGACAAACGGCGGAGGGGTGAACGACTGGAACCGTGAACACGTATGGGCGAAATCCCACGGAGATTTCGGGACGGCACAGGGACCAGGGACGGACCTCCATCACTTAAGACCGACGGATGTGACGGTCAACTCTACAAGAGGGAATCTGGATTTTGACAATGGTGGAACCGAACAGAGCGAAGCGCCGGGCAACTACTATGATAGCGATTCATGGGAGCCGCGTGATGAAGTGAAAGGAGACGTAGCACGAATGATTTTCTACATGGATGTCCGCTATGAAGGAGACAGCGGCGAAGTCGATTTAGAGTTGAACAACAATGTCAATAACGGCAGTGCACCTTATATGGGGAAAATGTCTGTACTTCTGGAATGGAACGAACAAGATCCAGTCGATGCAAGGGAAATCCGCAGAAATAACATTATTTTTGACCAATATCAAGGAAACCGAAATCCATTCATTGATCACCCCGAGTGGGCAGAAATGATTTGGTGAAGAATTTGGGCCTGGAGTCTTCCGGGTCTTTTTTTGGAGGATGAAGAATCATTTTGTGAAAGGATTACCGAAAACCGATGTAGGCAAAGTCAACAAACAGGCACTGACAAACCTTTTACAGGGTCAATGAAGGAAAAGAAAGGGAACATCTCGAAATACGTATATCGAGGTGAAAATGATGAAACGGTTATTATCCGGTACGAGAATATATCTATCAGGCTTTCAGGAAGAAGACGTTTCGGCTATAAGGGAATGGAATCAAAATGAAGAAGTGCAGAGACTATTGGATGCCCTCCCCCATAAACCGAAATCAGAAGAAGAGATCAAGAAATGGATGGGAGATCCGGGTGATAATGCCTATCGTTTTGCGGTTCGTCTGAAGGATGAGGGCAGGATCATCGGATTTGTTGAATTGGACGGAATTCTTTGGTCTCATCGTGTGGGATGGGTTTCGATATCCATCGGTGACGAACAGTCATGGGGGAATGGATTCGGCAGGGAAGCAATGCAGTGTCTCCTTGCCTATGCCTTTCATGAGTTGAATTTACACCGTCTTCAGTTAACGGTATTTTCGTATAATGAGAGAGCGATCCGTTTATATGAATCACTGGGGTTCACGAAAGAAGGAAGCTTCCGTCAGTTCCTGCAAAGAGACGGAAATCGACATGACATGATACTGTATGGATTATTAGTGGATGAATGGAAAGAAGGATGAGGTTGTCCTTCTTTTTTCAGATGGGTAGAGGTTTGAGCACGGGAGATTGAGCGCTCAGTCATTTTCCTTAATCTGTTAAAAGACGCAATTACTATCCAGAATGACCCAATAAATGAAAAAAAGACGCAATCCTCATCCAAAAAGACGCAATTAAGCCCCGGAGTGTCAAATTTCCCTGCCACAGATCTTCTCCATTTCGAGCCCCACACCTCGAATCTACAGGAAAGAAGGGAAAAAGTGGGCTAATCCCCCGTGTCCCATCTCTTCCGCCCCACATATAACAAGCCTCCCATCCATGTTTGGAACAAAAAGCATCCCACTAACAGAAACAAGGATTGGACATACGTAAGGTGCATGATGACTAACGGTGCCATACTGGTCCCTCCTAACAATAGGAAAGAGTAGAGGCTGAGTGCCTGGCTTCGTCCCTTGCCGCTCATATCTCCGATCAGGGTGATGACGGTGGGAATCAATAAGGAGATGGCCGAGACAAAAAGAATGGAAGAAAGAATGATGATAAAGGGTTCGTGACCGTATGCATACATGAAAGCAGCCACCACACTTATCATCGATAGAGAGACTCCGATAAACAGAGTTTTGTAGATTCCCAGTGCCTCCACAAGACGGCCTATGAAAAGGGATAAGCAGGCTCCGATCAGACCTACTGCCCTGGTGAGGAAAAGCAGGCCGGGATCTTCTGACATGTAGCGGGTCAAGCTGTCATAATAAGCGATGAATGTAGCGAGAAGGGTGAAGACGATTCCGTAACAGTAAAGAAGTTCTTTTCTCTTAAGCAGCTTCACGATGGTGGCGATTTGTTGTGAGGATGAAACAGATACAACGTTTGCAGGTGGAAGCGTTTGGTTTCCGATTAAAAAAAGGGAAGCATATACCATGGCGAAAAAGAAGAATACAGCAGACCAGCCGGAGAAGCGTGTGATTCCTTCACTGAGCAACTGACCGAGGATACCGGCAAAGAGAAAGCCTGAATTGATGAAAGCCAGAAGCAGGGTCCGATGCTTTCCTGAAAACAAATCATACGTATAGGCAAACGCCACAGGTGCAAAGCTCCCCAGACAGAATCCTTGCAAACCCCTTGTGATAAATAAACTCCAGAAGTCGGTTGATAACCCAACGGCCCCTGAAGAAACGGCAGATGCAAGCATCCCCCAGACGAGGATCCTTTTTTTGCCGAAGTGGTCTGCAGCGTTGGCAAATGTCAATAAACCGCATGCGTAGAAAAAGATAAATGAAGTTCCGGCCATGACGACTTCACTTTGTGGAATGGAAAGAGTGGCTGCAATGCTTCCATAAATGGGGATGAACGTGTAAATATTACAAGCTACCATCACGGCCATCATAACCAGGACAGAAGCGATTCTGTGGAAATTTTGATTCATGATGATTTCACCTGCCTATCTTTACTGTATGCAGATGATCCAAATATTTTCAAACAAAATTGAGACGGGAAAGATTTGTGGTTGTGTACTATAATGAACCTATACAAAAATTCATAAACCCTCTTGGTTAGAATAGATAGAGTATAAGAAAAGGAGTGAGAGGATGTCTGTACGTTTTATTCTCGGACGCTCCGGTACGGGGAAAACCCATCGCATATTGGATGAGATGAAAAAGAGTTTGTTGGAAGCACCGAATGGAGATCCAATCATCTATATCGTACCGGATCAAATGTCCTTTATATCTGAATACGAACTCGTGAATACGCCGGGATTGAACGGTATGATCCGTGGACAGGTGTTCAGCTTCACCCGTCTTGCCTGGAAGATCCTTCAGGAAACGGGTGGAATGAGCCGTTATCATTTATCTGATGTCGGGTTAAATATGATGATCCGGAAGATCATAGACGAAAACAAGGAGCATCTCCATATTTTCACCAAGGCATCTGACAAGCCGGGGTTTATTCATCATGTGGAGGCGATTGTAAAGGAATTCAAACGTTACTGCATTTCACCAGCGGACCTGCATGGGTTTAATGAAGACAGTGATCGCTCCAAGGTATTGAAGGATAAGCTTCACGACCTTGAACTGATTTATGAGAAATTTGAGGAAAAGCTTTTCGGAAAGTACATTGATTCGGAAGATTATTTTCAATTGCTCACTGATCATGTGAAAAATTCCGATCTCCTGAAAGAGGCAGAAATCTACATAGACGGGTTTCATAGTTTCACTCCTCAGGAATACCTCATTATTGATCAGCTCATACAACATACGAAAAAAGTGACGGTTGCCCTTACAACGGATCCTGAGCAGCCAATCGACGCCATGAATGAATTAAGCCTGTTTCGGATGACTAACGAAACCTTCCATACCCTTCAGGATATTTGCAGGGTGGCAGGAGAATCAGTGAATGAAGAGGTGCTCACGAAACCGATTCGCTACGGGAGTGAAACGATGCTTCATTTAGAGCGTCATTTTGAAGATCGGCCAACGATACCCTATGAGGGAGGAAATACAACTATTGAATTCCTCGAAGCGTCCAACCGTCGTGCTGAGGTTGAAGGAATCGCAAGGGAGATCAGAAAGCTTGCACGGGAAGAAGGGTACCGCTACAAGGATATCGCCGTATTGGTTCGAAACAGCCAGGATTATCGTGATAAGGTCGAAACGATTTTCCAGGATTATGCGATTCCCTTTTTCCTTGATCAGAAGCGGACGATGCTGAATCACCCTCTCATCGAGCTCATTCGTTCCACACTGGAGATCATGAACAGCAACTGGAGATATGAACCGGTCTTCCGGGCAGTGAAAACAGACCTTTTATTTCCTTATCAGAAGAATCCAGCCGATTTGCGTGAAAAGATGGACCGACTGGAGAACTATGTGCTTGCTTATGGTATAAAGGGAGACCGGTGGACGAAGAAAGACCGTTGGAAATACCGTCGCTTCAGGGGTCTTGAACATGTGGACGCCCCACAGACCGACCGGGAGAGGGAGCTTGAGCACGAGATCAATGAATTGCGGTTATTTATCTCGGCACCGGTCATCCGTCTTGGTAAACGATTAAAGAAGCGCGCTACGGGACGGGAATACTGTGAGGCCCTTTATCTTTATCTGGAAGAGTTGGATATACCGGCAAAGCTTGAACGAATGCGCATTGAAGCTGAGGAGAAAGGGAATTTGATCGCAGCAAGGGAACATGATCAAGCATGGTCGGCAGTGATGGATCTGCTTGATCAATATGTAGAGATGCTTGGTGATGAAGAAACGACTATGAAGAAATTCTCTTCCATCCTTGATGCAGGTATTGAAACGATGGAATTCTCATTGGTCCCCCCTGCCATTGATCAGGTCATTATTGCAGATCTTGAGAAATCCAGGCTTGGCGACATCAGAGCCGCATTCATCATTGGAGTGAATGATGGGATTCTCCCGGCAAAAATGAGTGAAGACGGGGTCCTGTCCGATGAAGACCGTGAGACATTGATCACAAGGGGATTCAAAATAGCCCCGAGTAATAGGACAAAGCTGTTGGATGAAGAGTTTGTGGCGTATAAAGCGTTCACGACTCCAAGCGAACGCCTTTTCATCAGCTATCCCATCGCCAATGAAGAAGGAAAGGCGCTCTTGCCGTCTTCCTTCATTAAGAGATTGAATGAAATGTTCCCGGATTCACATACAAAGCTTCTCATCAATGAACCGTCTGAACTATCTGAAGAGGATCAGCTTCATTACGTCTGTCATCCGAATGTGACGATTTCCCACCTTACGTCACAGCTTCAGTTGAAGAAAAGGGATTATCCGATCTATGACTTCTGGTGGGATGTGTATAATTTTTATGCTTCGTCCAATGATTGGAAGTGGCATTCAGGCCATATCCTTTCAAGCCTTTTTTATGAGAACCGTGGTAATCAACTGTCGGAGGATACGAGCAAAGAGTTGTACGGTGACCATATCCTTGCCAGTGTTTCCCGGATGGAGCTCTTTCACAGCTGCCCATTTTCACATTTTGCCAGTCACGGCCTGAAGCTCAGGGAACGGGATTTCTTCAAATTAGAGGCACCGGATATCGGTGAGATGTTCCACTCGGCTTTAAAGTGGATATCAGAAGAAGTGGAACGTCATGGACTGACATGGGCATCACTCTCGAAATCCCAGTGTTTGCAGTTGGCGAAAGAAGCGGTCCTTATGCTCGCACCGAAGCTCCAGCACCAGATTCTATTAAGCTCGAACCGGCATTATTATATCGCTCAAAAGCTTGAGCAAATCATAAGCCGGGCAAGCATGATTTTAAGTGAACATGCAAAGGCGAGCGGGTTTGTGCCCGTCGGGGTGGAACTTGGATTCGGCCCACAGGCGACCCTTCCGCCGTTTCAGTTCCAATTGAGAAATGGGACGAAGATGGAACTGCAGGGAAGGATTGACCGGGTAGACAAGGCTGAGGATGCAAACGGAGTGTATCTCAGAATCGTCGATTACAAGTCGAGCGCCAGGGACCTGGATATGACGGAAGTATATTACGGCCTGGCCCTGCAGATGCTGACGTATCTTGATATTGTGTTAACCAATTCGAAACAGTTCGTCGGGAAGGAAGCAAAACCTGCCGGTGTACTCTATTTCCATGTTCACAACCCGATGATCAACAGCAAGAAGATCTTGACAATGGATCAGATCGAGCAAGAAATCTTCAAGAGCTTTAAGATGAAGGGAATCGTCCTTGGGGATTCTGACATTGTCAGATTAATGGATCAGACGCTGGACACGGGGAATTCTGATATCATATCAGCAGGGATCAAGAAGGACGGTACATTATCTTCCCGTTCGAAGGCGGCTTCAGGTGAAGACTTCCATTATATGCGTCAACATGTCAGAAAGCTCTATGAAGCCTCCGGGAACCGGATCATCTCCGGAGAGACGGATATAGCTCCATATAAGCTGAAGGATCGGACTCCGTGTCAATTTTGTTCGTACCGTCCGGTCTGTCAATTTGATCAGTCTTTGGAGGAAAACGAGTTCAGAGTGCTGCCGACAGCGAAACAGGAAGATTTATTACGGAAAGTGAGAGAGGAGGCGGAATCCAATGAATAATGATAGTATTCCAGTAAAGCCGGATCATGTCACTTGGACAGATGATCAGTGGAAGGCGATATGGGCGAAAGGACAGGATATCCTCGTCGCTGCAGCTGCGGGGTCGGGTAAGACAGCTGTACTGGTAGAGAGGATCATTCAGAAGATCCTCTCAGAAGAAGACAGGATGGACGTGGATGAACTATTGGTTGTTACCTTTACCAATGCTTCAGCGGCTGAAATGAGACATCGGATCGGCCTTGCGCTCGAGAAGGCAATCGATGAAGATCCCCATTCCCGTCATTTAAGGAAGCAGCTCAGTTTGCTGAACCGCGCGTCCATTTCTACCCTGCACTCCTTTTGCCTTGAAGTGATACGAAAATACTATTATCTCATTGATGTCGATCCTGGATTCAGAATCGCAGATGAGACAGAGGGAGACCTGCTTCGGGATGAGGTCCTTGACGATCTTTTTGAAGAAGAATACGGCAAAGAAGACAATCATGACTTTTTTAAACTGGTGGACACATTTACGAGCGATCGAAGTGATGGTGCCCTGCAGGATATGATCAGGAAGCTGTATGATTTTTCGCGCTCCCATCCGAATCCCGATGAGTGGCTGAGAAGACTCGAGGATCTGTATGAGGTAGAAGAGGGCGAAGGAATCGATCAACTTTCCTTTATTGAGCCTCTTCTGACAGATATCCGATTGCAGCTTCATGGTTCAAAAAGCTTATTTCAGCGGGCATTGGATCTCACCCGAGTGCCCGGGGGACCTGGTCCGAGAGCGGAGAACTTCTTAAGTGATATCGAGATCGTCGAGAGCCTGGAAGAAAGTCTGGCAACTTCCTGGAACGATTTATACGAAACGATCCAAACCCTGCCCTTTACGAAGCTAAAAGCTTGCAGGGGGGACGAGTATAATAAAGAAATAGTTGATGAAGCGAAGAAACTCAGGGATCAAGGAAAGAAAACATTGGAAAAGCTTCAGGAGGATTTCTTTTCAAGAAGACCCGGTTCTTTCCTTGAAGATATGCGGAAGATGAAGGACGTGATCCACACCCTGGCGGAAGTGGTGATCGAATTCGGTAAACGTTTCAGGGTAATGAAAGAAGAAAAGGGACTCGTCGATTTTGCCGATTTGGAACATTTTTGTCTCGACATTTTAAGGAACCCTTCATTTGATGCATTGGTTCCTTCAGAAGCAGCGAATCTTTACAAAAATAAGTTCAAAGAAGTACTGGTGGATGAATACCAGGATACAAATATGGTTCAGGAATCCATTCTCCTTCTCATTACAGAGGAACGTGAAGAAGTTGGAAACCGGTTCATGGTGGGGGATGTAAAGCAATCCATCTACCGCTTCAGATTGGCGGAACCGAATCTGTTTTTAGGAAAGTATACCCGTTTTCTCCCCGAGAGAGGGGAAGCGGGATTGAAGATCGACCTTTCCCAAAACTTCCGAAGCCGGAAAGAAGTGTTAGAAGGGACGAACTTTTTATTCAAACAGATTATGGGTCCATCTGTCGGTGAGATGGAATACAACAGGGAAGCTGAACTTGTAAAAGGTGCCCCTTATCCAGAAGAAAAAGAATACCCGATTGAAGTGGCGATCATCGATCAGGAAACGGAAGAACCTTCTCCAGGTGGTGATGAAGAGGGACTATCCATCTTTGATGAAGGGGATATCGAGAAATCGGTCCTGGAAGCCCGTTATATGGCAAACAAAGTCAAAAGGATGATAGAAGAGCGGACACCGGTCTATGATGCCAAAACGAAAACCGAGAGACCGATTCAATACCGGGACGTCGTGATTCTGCTTCGCTCCATGCCTTGGGCGGCAGAAATCATGGAAGAATTCAAGCGTCAGGGAATACCGATTTATGCTAATTTATCTACAGGATATTTTGAAGCGACCGAGGTTGCCATTATGCTTTCACTCCTGAAAGTGATCGATAATCCGTACCAGGATATCCCCCTTGCTTCCGTTCTAAGGTCCCCGATTGTCGGACTCGATGAGCAAGGTCTTGCCAGTATCCGGATCCATTCCAGAGCAGGGACGTATTACGAAGCGTTGAAGACATTTGCCGGGGAGAAGCCTGGCAATCCCCGTGAGGAAGAAACATTCGAAAAGGTCAAAGTGTTCCTTTATCACCTCGGGAACTGGAGAACGAAGGCGAGGCAGGGATCTGTGACAGAATTGATCTGGCAATTGTACCGGGACACCCGATTCTATGATTATGTGGGTGGGATGGCCGGTGGGAAGCAGCGTCAGGCTAATCTCAGGGCTCTCTATGACCGTGCGCGGCAATACGAAGAAACTTCCTTCAGGGGATTATTCCGGTTCCTGCGGTTCATCGACAGGATGAGGGAACGGGGGGATGACCTGGGAGTGGCAAGAGCACTGAGCGAACAGGAAGATGTGGTACGGTTAATGACCATCCATTCCAGTAAAGGTCTTGAGTTCCCTGTCGTATTTGTCGCCGGTACCTCCAAACAATTCAACCTGATGGATCTGAATGCAGCATACTTATTGGATAAAGACCTTGGATTGGCCGTGAAATACACTGATGCAGCTAAACGGATCAGCTATCCGTCCCTTCCCCAATTGGCATTCAAGCGGAAGAAGCGGATGGAGGCGATCTCGGAGGAGATGCGCGTGCTATATGTGGCATTGACCCGGGCCAAGGAGAAGTTATATCTGGTTGGTACCGTGAAAAGCCTGGAAAAATCGATGAAGAAATGGCGCGGGGCTTTAAGTCAAACAGACTGGTTATTATCTGATTATGACCGGGCAGGGGCGAGTTCTTATCTTGATTGGATAGGTCCGTCCCTCATGCGTCACCCTCAGTGTGGAGAACTTGGAGCGACAGTCGGGTCAGAAGTCAGCATGATTAATGAAGAGATTCTTACGCATCCTTCCTGCTTTCATGTGACACCGATTCATAAATCTGAACTGGTTGCCGACGGTGAGGAGGAAATGAGTGAAGAAAAAACGTGGCAGGAGAAAGTGAAGAATGGGGAAGTGGTGGATATTGTTTCTTCCCAACAAGAAGAGGTGTTACAAAGGTTATCGTGGGAATACCCTCATATTCGCGCTACAAACCTCCGTTCAAAGCAATCTGTCTCAGAGCTGAAACGGATGGTTGAAATAAGGGATGAAGCCTCAAGTATTGATATACTGAGGCAGCACCATAAGCCTGTGTATAATAGACCTCAATTTATGCAGTCGAAAGAACTGTCCCCTGCTGAAAAGGGAACAGCCATGCATACCGTCATGCAGCATATTTCATTTGAAGATGGAGTGCCGACAGAGGAAAAGGTTGAAGACCTTTTGGTGAAACTTGTTCATAAAGAAATCCTGACGGAAGAACAGAAGCAGGCAGTGTCAGTCGAACATATCTCAGGCTTCTTCGAGAGTGGAATTGGTCAGAGGATGGTAAATGCCAGTAATATAGAGCGGGAAATCCCCTTCAGTATGAGCGTTCCACTTAGTGAAATATCAGAAACGGGTGAAGAAGCCCCTGAAGAAACCATTCTCGTTCAAGGGGTCATCGACTGTGTTTTCAGGGATGAGTCGGGAATCGTCCTGTTGGATTACAAGACAGACGGCATCCATGACCGCTATCAGGGTGGATTCACGGAAGCCAGGCCAGTTCTTGAAGAGCGGTATAAAGTACAAATCGAATTATACACCCGGGCATTAGAATCCATATGGAAAGAACCGGTATCAGAAAAGTATCTGTATTTCTTTGATGGAGGACATGTGTTGGAGTTATAAAAGGAAAACACTTCGCAGCTTTGCTTCGAAGTGTTTTTTTATGCTGTTGCAGGGAATACCTATACTAATCACTTAATGAGGAATGGTTAAAGATGAGTAAAAGAGCGATTGGTACATGTGAGTTATGTGCCCGGAGTAATGTAGAGACTACGATTCATCACCTCACACCTAAAGAGGTCGGGGGAACATTCCTCGCCACGGCGAGACTATGTATTCCTTGTCATAAGCAGGTTCATTCCCTTTACACAAACGATGAACTTGGGGCAAGGTTGAACACAATTGAAGATTTAAGAAGAGATGAGAATATTCGTGCATTCATAAAATGGATCCGCAAGCAGCCGCCCACCAAATTAATCAAAACGAAGAAAAGTCAGGAACGAAGGAAGAAACGATAACCTATCAAAATAAAAACCAAAAAGCCTGCGGATGGGCTTTTTGGTTTTTTAGTTATTCCCTGTTATCGGTTGATCTACAACATTACAATCGAATGTGGTATTTACACTGAATACATTGTATGTTAACTGAAATGGGCCAGTATTGAATCCGCCAGATCCACCAAACGTTTTTGATGCGGACTTGGGCGAAATAATACCAGTATCTCCAAACTGTACACTTCCTCCTCCAACATTAAGAATAGCGACTGGACCTACTAAAGCGGGCATATTCAACATCCTCTTCATAAATATCTATACAGTTAACCTATGTGAAATAGAATAGAATGTTCATGTTCCTATTTGTATGGGTTTCTAGTCTGTCTGGTCAATGGTTTCAAAATTCCCCAGATCCTCATGCTTTTCAGCCTCAAGCTGACGGATGTGCTTTACTCTCGATTCCATAGCGACATTCGACGTATTTCCAATATGGATGATGGAAGAAAAAGCAGTAGCCTTGATAAATACTTGATCCACTTTGATCGGACAAAGATTTAGTCGGCTGACCCTCACTGTGGGATCAACAGGAGGTTTGGTAAGTGGTCCTTGAAAAACGCTGGAATCAAAGCTTCCTTCACTCGTCAAGAAAAATTCCTTCTCCCGTTGAACAGCGTAGGCAAAGGATACGGCGTTTATGTTTTGGGAATCGCCTATTTGATAGAGTGAGCTAAAGGATAACGTAATGCCGTCTAATTTATTTACAATTGAATAGCGCTTAAACATCTATTATCCTTTCGGTGTCAGTGGGACGAATGGACCGATGATCAATGACTCAGGCGGTGTATCGAATGCAGAAGTAAGCTGAATGATATCGGCATCCCCGATCAGGACAAGGGAGGAGCTTGCTACCCCTGCAATATCGATACTGCCGACTGACAATTCACGATTGATTACTTGGAGGTTCATTGTTATTCATCCCTTCCATATTTTCCGGCATCTGGGACATAAAGGAGAAGAGTGCCGTTTGAATATCCTGTTTGATTTTTGAAATTATTTTTCTTTCCCAGTCCCCTTCGGATTGTTTGGATTCGACATGAGGTATGTTTTCCAAGTAGAAATCTATTCTTTGCGGCATCTGATTTAGCAGGTCTTGCTGTACCATTTCATAATAAGAAGGGTCGAGGGATCGTTGGAATTGCATTTCATTGTCTTGAATGAGGGCAGGCAATTCGTTTTGAATGTACGCATGTATTTCTTTCGTTATTCTTTCTTTGTAGGGGGTCAAATCTTTGATTGACTCGACATTCACATTTTGATCAACGGCTAAATCCTCTATTGTATCCTTTAGATTACTTGGGTTCAGGCCGATATTCAATGTACCATCCAGGGACTCGACTTTAAGCTGATCGAACTTATATTCAATTCTCTCTACATTAATCTTCGGAGTATCCTTGATCGCCGTCAATTCCTGTGAGAGCTCATCTACTTTTTTTTCTAACGCGACAATTCTCGTATTCAACATGTCGATATACTGATAAAGTTGTTGGGGTGTCATATAGTAATTAGTCATCCTGCCACCTCTTTTCTTGTCGCGGACTCTTTTAAGGCGTTTGAAGAGGAACTAAAGGTGATGCTGGTGGTCCTGCTGGACCCGGTGGGCCCGGCGGACCAGGTGGTCCAGGGGGCCCAATTGAAATACTTCCTTTTTTTTCAGGTTCTGGAGCGGGTTCTGTGAAACCACCGGTATTATACAAGTAGTCATTTGTGTTTATTTGTCCACATGTGCCGATTTGTAATACGGAAGAATTAGACATTCCCCCGATTTTAATGAATTGAATCTGTATGGATTGTTGAACATAATAATTCGTCATTTTCGCATCACACTCATAGGTTTAAGTTTATTCCTTGATCCATTCCATCGTCATCCACCGTGTAGGTCAAGGAACTTTCGTTATAGACGGAAATCCCTCTCCCTGTAATAAATGAACCTGCACCGGCAAAGGTTTTGGCTGTTGATATCGGGCTGATGTTAAATACATCCCCAATGTGAAAAACGGCACTGGAACCGACGTTTATGACTTGTGCAATTCCTACAATTGCAGGCATTTCGACTCACACCTTTAAGACAAAGTTAATTATTGTTATTCTATGTTTAGAACATGAATAGGTGATAATCGCCTAAATTTCCATTTCGGGTTAGAATAGAAACAAGATTAATGATTTCGGAGGAAGATGAATGAACAACTTGTCGCCAATTGAACAGTCAGAACGTATTGTAAGTCTCGATGTGATCAGGGGATTCTCTCTGCTCGGCATCTTTATCATCAACATGATTTCCTTCCATTCACCATTTCTGTACTTTGATCCCTATACATGGTGGAAAACACCTGAAGATACGGCATTATTTCCTTGGATCGATGTTCTGGTTCAAGCGAGCTTCTCTCCCTTATTCGCCATGATGTTTGGATATGGGCTAGGGATCCAGCAACACAGGGCAGCGATGAAAGGAACATCCTTCTACCTGTTTGGGGTAAGAAGACTTGTTGTTTTATTGGGAATCGGCTGTATTCATGCCTTCCTGATCTGGTCAGGGGATATCCTGATTAATTATGCCGTATTCGGTCTGATCCTTCTTGGTTTCATGAGGCTTTCCGGGAAGGCATTGATGTGGCTCGGAGGTTTATTATTTCTAATACCCCAAACGTTTTTCAGTATTTTACTAGTATTGATGACCTTTTCTGATCCGACGGGGGTGACGAATTATACGAATATTGCTGCACTCCAGGATTCGGTTGCCGCCTATGGCTCAGGGAGCTTCAGCAGTATCATGGCGCAACGCTTTCAGGACTGGTATATGGTGAACTCACCTGACAATCTCTTATTCTTGTTACTTTCGATTCTTCCTATGATGATGCTCGGGGCAGGCGCGAGTAAACTGCAATTATTGACCAAGGTCAGAACCCATAAGAAGATTTGGATGATAACAGGTGGATTTACGTTACTCTGTGGATTGATCATTAAATCTCTGCCACTATTCATTGAGTCCAATTTCGCTTACAGCTATATACAGGACTTTTTGGGAGGTCCGTTCTTATCAGTATCTTATGCAATAATCCTTTCATTATTATTGTTGAATGAAAAAATGATGAAATGGAGCAAGCCATTGGCTTCAGTAGGAAAGATGTCCCTCTCGAATTACCTGATGCAATCCATCATCGGCACATTACTTTTCTATTCTTATGGATTTGGCCTCTACGGAGAAGTGACCTTAACGACAGGGACGATGCTTGCAGTGGGGATTTATTTCATACAGGTGATTCTATCTGAAATTTGGTTATCCAGGTTTCGATATGGGCCTGTTGAAAAGCTTTGGCGGGTGTTAAGTTATGGGAGAAGCAATGTGGTTAAAGAGGGAGAAGTGTAATACTGGAAAAGGGGATGAATAAGGATGAAATTCGTTAGTTTTAAGTGTGAGGGAAAAGAAACATATGGAGTGGAAATGGACGGCAGGATCCTTGATTTAGCGGTGATGGATGATTTACCCGGGGATTTACTTCAGGGGATTGAAGCCGGGGAAGGTTTTCTTGAAAGTGTAGAAGCAATTCTTAGGGAGAAGGGGGGAGCTATGCCATCTTTTGCAAAGGATGAAGTGGAATGGCTTTCTCCCATTCCGAAAGTGAAGAGAAACATCATATGTGTAGGAAAGAATTATCGTGAACATGCCATTGAAATGGGTGGTGAACAGGATATCCCGAAGAATATCATGATTTTCACGAAAGCAACCCATACGGTCATCGGTCACGGGGAAACGGTGCTTCATCATGATGACATAACGGAAGAACTTGATTATGAAGGAGAACTGGCCGTGATCATCGGAAAGACAGGGAGAGGGATTTCTCTGGAAGAAGCGATGGACCATGTCTTTGGTTATTCAATATTGAATGATATCACAGCACGTGACCTCCAAAAAAAGCATGGCCAATTTTTCATCGGTAAAAGCCTGGATACCACATGCCCGATGGGTCCATTTCTAGTGACAAAGGATGAAGTGACCGACCCTCAGAACCTGTCCATCACCACGAAGGTCAATGGTGAAATCCGCCAGTCTTCCAATACGGGACAAATGATTTTCTCCATTCCGACGATTATTTCAACCCTGTCTAAAGGAATGACTCTGATGCCGGGTGATGTCATCGCGACAGGGACACCTTCTGGAGTGGGGAAAGGCTACAAGCCTCCACGCTTTTTGAGAAAGGGTGATGTAGTGGAAATCGAAATAGAAGGGTTGGGAATTTTGACAAATCAGTTACAGGCTTAGTTAAAATTTTTGTTGGTGTACAGACTGTGGTAATATTATGAGCGTAAACTATCTACCTGTAGGAGGTTCAATATGTTTGATAATACACATGCCCATATTACAACGTGGGTCGTTGCCATCATTCTTTTCTTTGTAGCGGTCGGCTTACATAACGCAGGGAAGAAAAAAGGCATGAAAGTTGTACATATGATCTTACGATTATTTTACTTGCTCATCATTTTAACCGGTGCCCTTTTATTCTGGAAGCATCAGGGAATCAATCCGGCTCTTTACGGCATTAAAGGATTGGTGGGAATATGGGTGATCGGGATGTTTGAGATGATCCTGGTCCGCATGAATAAAGGAAAAAGCACGAATGTATTGTGGATTGTCATGGTTATCGCCCTGTTGATTGTTCTGTATTTGGGACTGCGTTTACCACTTGGGCTACATCCATTTGCATAAGGTATAAAAAGTCTGCTCATTTATGGAGCGGGCTTTTTTATTTTGGTCTTTTCGTCAGATATCTCGCATTAATAGCGATTGATGATAGTCAAACGCCTGTCGGGTACCTTACCTGACAGGCGCTTGTCTTTTTGATGTGGGGTACGATCAAATGTTGAAACTTTCAATCACAATTCGTCTACCCGTACTTAAAGTGAATTCAAAGCGGTCGCGTTTCTTTTTGTAGTAGGTGAAGTGATGCTGGACAGCGCAAACTTCCACACCGTTGTCGAATGTGATGAAGTTTACGCCTTCCTTGATTTTTTGGTTTCCGAGGAATACAAGGTGGTTATGGCAAAAGATACTGTCATAAATCGAATAGCCCAGGTTATTTAAGGCTGTTGTAAACTGATGAAAGGCATCATCAGAAATCTCTTCTAATAAATTCTCCAATGAATACAATATATTCTTCTTTATTTGAATTCGATCGCCATTCTCGATTCTTATTCGCTCATAGGGGGTGACGATGATACCATCTTCTAAGAGAACGCCGGAAAGCCACTCTCCATCTCTATACACTTTCAGTTCATGATTGAGGTAAAATTCGAGCTCAGACTCTTCCTCGGCGTCAATCTCGAAAAAGAACCATGTATCTTCTTCGAATAAAGCAGTGCCTTCGGAAAAAGATCTTTTTTGGGATTTTAAAATGTTTGATCGAAATATGTTGCTCAAGTGAATATCCCTCCTTAACTACATTTCTTGTCATAATTATCATATTTCATTCATGTAAAGATTGATTGAGACAATTAACCATTTCTTTATCGGAGCATAGAATAATTTATGTGTCAGTGAGCCCAGTTTGTTTGACTAGAAAGTGAGGATGATCACTATGTGCGGAATTACAGGTTGGATCCATTATAAACAAGATATGTCCAATGAAAAAGATGTTGTTGAAAAAATGGCAGAAACCCTTTCTAAAAGAGGACCTGATGAAACGAATGTCTGGGTTGACCAGCATGTTGCGTTCGGTCATAAACGATTAATCGTAGTTGACCCGGCAGGAGGAAGGCAGCCTATGAGCCTCCACCATAACGGACACCTGTTCACTATTTGCTATAACGGAGAACTTTACAATACAGAAGATCTGAGACAAATACTTATAGAGAAGGGATATACCTTCAAAGGGCACTCTGATACCGAGGTCCTATTGACCTCGTATATTGAGTGGAGGGAAGAATGTGTCCACCATCTGAACGGGATTTTCGCCTTTGCTGTATGGGACAGTGAGAAGGAACATGCATTTATAGGCAGGGACAGAATGGGCGTAAAGCCTTTATTTTATGTCGAAAAGGATGGCGGGATCCTGTTTGGTTCAGAAATCAAAGCTTTACTTGCCCATCCCGATGTTTTGCCGCAGGTGGATCTGCAGGGACTTTCGGAAGTTCTGGGGCTCGGTCCATCCCGCACTCCTGGAAACGGTGTGTTCAAAGGGGTCAAGGAACTGCGTCCCGCCCATAGCATGATCTTCTCAAAGGAAGGCTTGAATATATGGAGATACTGGAATGTGAAAAGTGAGAAACATACGGATTCGTTCATCGAAACGGTATCGAAAGTCCGTATTATGCTTACAGATGCCATACAGAGGCAGCTTGTCTCCGATGTGCCGCTATGCACATTCTTGTCGGGAGGACTCGATTCCAGCGCCATTACGGCAGTGGCAGCAAATCGATATAAAGAAGAGGGGAAAGGGAATCTTCATACCTTCTCCATAGACTATGAAGAAAATGATCAATACTTTAAAGCGAATGATTTCCAACCGAACTCCGATGCCCCTTGGATTGAAAAGATGACAGCTGAATTTGACACGATTCATCATAAATGTGAGATCAGTCAACAAGAGTTAAAGGACCATCTGATTGAAGCGGTCCATGTAAGGGACCTTCCGGGGATGGCCGATGTGGATTCCTCTCTATTATGGTTCTGCAGGGAAATCAAAGAGGACTTTACCGTGGGTCTGTCAGGTGAATGTGCCGATGAAATCTTCGGAGGGTATCCATGGTTTCACCGGCCGGAAGATTTTAACCGGAGAGGATTCCCGTGGATGCGTTCCACAGAGGAACGGCAAGGTCTTCTCAAAGAAGAGTGGAGTAAGAAATTGAACCTCGAGGAATATGTCCTGGAGCAATATGATCGCACTGTTGCTGAAACACCGTTGTTAGATGGGGAAAATGAAATGGAGACCAAAAGGAGACAATTATTCTATTTAAACTTACTATGGTTCATGACGACTTTGCTGGATAGAAAGGACCGCATGAGTATGGGAGCGAGCCTTGAAGTGAGGGTGCCGTTTGCCGACCATAGACTTGTAGAGTATGTGTGGAACATCCCGTGGGAGATGAAAATGCACGAAGGAAGGGAAAAAGGCATCCTTAGAAAGGCGCTTGAAGGCGTACTTCCCCATGAAGTCCTGTATCGAAAGAAAAGCCCATACCCGAAAACCCATCACCCGGAGTACACCAAACTGGTCGGTGACTGGCTCAATGAAATCCTGGAAGATAAATCAAGCATTCTCTATGAATTATTTGACGAAGAGAAACTGAAGGAAATCGTCGCAAGCGGCGGAGCAGCCTTTGAAGTCCCCTGGTACGGCCAACTCATGACCGGTCCTCAACTACTTGCCCACCTCGCCCAGATCCATGTGTGGTTCAAGGATTATAATATCGAAATTGTGGAGTAAAGCAATGGATGGATGGCGAATAAGAATTTAGAGACAGGTACAAACATAGAATGAAAGTATGAATGATTGAAATGGAGGCATAGTAAAAGGATAGAATCTTTTACTATGCCTCCTTTTTGTTCAGGTTTTTAATATTGTTGCTAAGTAGCAACAATATGACGGGAAGAGAGTTTCCAATGCGGTTTTAATGGGTTTATCGAGTGTAGGACAAGTCCGACAGGAAGAGAAAAACAAATTTATTTGGAAAAATAACGTTTAATGTTTCTTCATAGTGGAAAACAGTTGTATAAGTGTTGTATAATAATTGTACAAATAAAATACATTGGAGGCTATAACAATGGCCGAAAAGATAATCGTCATCGGTGCAGGTCCTGGGGGCCTGGCAGCGGCAATGCTTCTCGCCAGTAAGGGTTACAAAGTAGAAATCTATGAGAAGCAATCATTTGTTGGCGGACGAAATGGATCTGTCACGATGGATGGCTATATATTCGATATTGGGCCGACATTCCTCAGCATGCCGGAAATAGCAGAAGAATTATTCGAGGCGTCTGGAAGGAATCTTCATGACTATGTTGACCTACGGGAGCTTTCCATGATGTATGAACTCATTTTTAAAGATAAAAAAGTAAAAATGTATAAAGATCCCGAAGCATTATCGGGGGAAATCGAACGACATTATCCAGGTAATGCAGAAGGATATTCGCGTTTCATGAATGATACACGTAAAAAAATGGAACGGCTGAAACCGATTTTACAGAGCCCGATGGATCGATATTATCAATATATCAGTTGGAAAGTGTTGAGGGCACTTCCTCAATTGTCCTTGGGTAGATCCCTATACAGCGTGTTGAGTGATTACTTTACCGAACATGAATTGCGATTGGCGTTCACCTTCCAGTCCAAATATTTGGGGATGTCCCCCTGGGAGTGTCCGGGCGCATTTTCCATCCTGTCTTTCATGGAGCACGAATACGGTATCTTTCACCCGATCGGCGGATTGAATCAACTATCGAAAGCAATGGCAAAAGTGGTAGAGGAGCATGGAGGCTCAATTCACCTCGGTCACGGTGTCAAGAAACTGTGGATTGAAGACGGTAATGACGTAAAAGGAATCATAACAGAGGATGGAGAAAGAATTGCCGCAGATGAAGTGATCATCAACGGGGACTTTGCCTATGTCATGACCAACCTGGTGGAAGATGGCGTTTTGAAAAAATACAGTAAAGAAAAGCTGAAAAAGAAAAAATACTCCTGTTCCACGTTTATGATTTATCTGGGGCTCGATAAACAATATGATCTCCCCCATCACAGTATCGTGTTTGCGGAGGATTACAGGCGAAATGTAGAAGAGATTACGGAGACATTTACACTTTCGGAGGACCCTTCCATTTATATACAAAATGCATCAGTGACTGATTCAACACTGGCGCCGCCGGGTCATTCAACATTATATATCCTTGCCCCCGTCCCTAATAATGTTAGCGGAATTGATTGGACAGAAAATGAACAAACGTTCCGGGATCTGGTATTGGATGCTGTTGAGAGCAAGACAGGTGTAGAGAATATCCGCAATCATATCAAGGCAGAAAAGATCATCTCCCCCCATCACTGGGAGACGGATTTCAATATTTATGAAGGCGCCACCTTCAATCTTGGTCACCAATTAACGCAGATGATGGCACTCCGCCCACATAACAAATTTGAGGAACTTGAACACTGCTGGTTAGTCGGAGGAGGTACGCATCCGGGGAGCGGGTTGCCGACGATATTAGAATCAGCCAGGATTACGACCAATATGTTGATGAATGAAGATCATTCGTACTCGTTCTCTAAAGAACAAAGGATGGAGGAAGTCTTATGAAAACAGCAGTCGTAGGATCAGGGATTGGTGGATTGATTTCGGCATTATTACTCGCGAAAGATGGTCACGACGTCACGGTCTATGAGAAAGAGCCGACGATAGGCGGGCGTCTTGCTTTTGTTCAAGAAGGGGATTACAAGATTGATAAAGGACCTACCATTGTCCTTCTGCCAGACATGCTCATGTCCATTCTTACAGAAGCAGGCATAGACACGAATGAAATAGAATTCGTTCGCTGTGATCCCCTTTATGACGTTCATTTTGCAGATGGGCAAACGTATACGAAGTATGCCGATATCCATAAACAATATGAAGAGATCAAGGGGAAGTTCCCCGGGGATGAAGACGGTTTCCTTCAATTTATGAGCGATATGGATGAACGATTTACAATCGGGAAGCCGAAATTTCTTGAATCGTCTTTTCTGAAAAAGAGGGATTATCTCAATACTCAAACGCTTGGATCATTGCTTAAGCTAAAGGCATACCGAAATGTGATGGGGAACTTAAAGCATTATTTTCATCACGGGAAGTTGCAGACGGCTTATGGACTTCAAACACTGTATATCGGTGGAAATCCCTACACGACCCCGGCGATTTACAGCCTGGTGTCCTTTAGTGAACACAAGCACGGCATCTATTATATAAAAGGGGGATATGCGGGCTTATTGGACCATGTGAAGGAAGCGTGCGACCTGCATGGCGTCACGATCAGGACCTCCTCACCCGTCTTGGAAATTGCAACGAAGGGAGGTAAAGCGACTCACATCATCCTTGGAGACCAAAGGGAGCCAGTCGATTCGGTCATCATAAATGGGGATTTCCCTACGGCATCAAAATTAGTAAGGAAAGAAGGACTTAAACCGTATAAGCCCTCTTCCGGCTGTGTGCTTTTATATATGGGAGTCGATGGGAAGTATGATGATAAGGAAATGCATCAATTTTATTTAAATGATGATTTCTCCGGGAACATGGAGGATATTTTCAAGAATAAGAGAATTCCTAAAGAACCTTCCTTTTACGTATTTAATCCATCCAAGGTCGATGCTTCACTTGCCCCTGAAGGTAAGAGCGTCCTTTATGTCCTCATACCGGTTCCGGTGTCGGAGAGATTGGACTGGAAAGAAGCTTCAGAATTTCTTTCCAACCTGGTATTGGATACAATGGAGGAAAGGGGATTCGAAGAACTGAGAAAGCGTATTACGTGGATGAAAATGAGGACGCCTGAAGAAGCAATGCAAGAGGGGCTGTATTCAGGGGGGAGCTTCGGAATTGCGCCTAGTTTGGATCAATCCGGTCCGTTCAGACCCCAGGTACAACCCTTTACGGAGAAGAACATATTTGCTGTTGGGGCATCCATTCACCCTGGTGGAGGGATCCCGATTGTCATGCAGGGTGCGAAACTCGTTGCCCAGGCATTTAAAGAACATTGTAAATCAGAAAGGAAGGATGTGTCCTTACATGAACAAGATCTTGGAAGCATACGATCACTGTGAGAATATCATAAAGATTCATTCCAAAACATTTTACAGAGCTTTTTCCTTACTGCCGAAAGACCAAAAGAAGGCTGTATGGGCTGTGTATGCCTTTTGCCGCAAAGTAGATGATATCGTTGACGAGGGCACGAATCCTTCAGAGGAATTACGGCGATTCGAAATGGAATTTGAGTCGTATTTAACCGGCTATTATCCTCAAAATGAGCCGATGTGGATTGCGCTGGATGATGTGTTTAAACGGTTTAATATGGATGTTCAAGCTTTCCGGGACATGATAAAGGGGCAAAGGATGGACCTTGGTGAAAGGGTGTACGTGAAAATGGATGATGTTCTTGATTATTCCTATCATGTAGCGAGCACTGTGGGTTTAATGCTCCTGCCCATCCTTGCCCCAGGGAAAGAGCAGCTATTGAGGGAAGATGGGATCTATCTTGGGTATGCCATGCAGCTGACGAATATCTTAAGAGATATCGGAGAGGATCTTGAAAGGGGCAGATTATACATCCCTCAGGATCTTTTAGTGAAATATGAATATACCGTAACGGATTTAAAAGAACACAGAATAAACGACGCCTTTCAGTCCATATGGGAAGAAATGGCCAGACTTGCGGAAGATTACTATAAAAAAGCTTTTCGTACCATGAATCTTTATCCTGTGTACTCGAGAACCCCGGTTAAAGGTGCTGCCCTATTATACAGGGCGATTCTTTCCGAGGTTAGAAATAGTCACTATAATGTTTTTTCCAAGAAGCATTTCGTATCAAAAGATGTAAAAGAGAAAATCATATCATCCATTTCATAAATAAGCTCGTATGGAGGCTGCCCAGATGCCTTCCATATGAGCTTATTGTTGTCTAGCCTCCATTTTGGAAAAGAAAAAAGAGCCGCAAAAAGCAGCTCTTCCTCAAATTAGATTGTATTCCGTTGCTTCATGTCACTTGCTTTTCCCGTTCCGATCGAGTTCAATCGTTCGACTAAGTCAGATCCGAATGGAGAAGCGGAAGAGACGTTCGACTCTAACACCGTATCCTTTAATTCATAGGCGTTGGAGCCATGCTCTGTAAAATCCAGTCCTGAAAGTTCTTCTTCGCGGGAAACGCGAATGCTTGATACCCTCGTTACGATGAATAGGAATCCTCCAACGCTGACAGATGTCCAGACGATGACGGCCAACACCCCGAGGGCTTGAGTGGCGACCAAAGCAGCACCTCCACCGTATAAAAGCCCGTTCTGAACATCGAATAATCCGACAGCGACAGTACCCCATATTCCACAAATTCCGTGAACGGCAATTGCTCCAACCGGATCATCGACTTTCAATTTCGAATCGATTAGTGTGACGGCTTCAACCAGAATGACTCCGGCAATCAGGCCGATAATCAGGGAACCTGCCAGTGATACATTGGCACATCCGGCAGTGATTCCTACAAGTCCGCCGAGGGCACCATTTAATGTAAGGGAGGGATCAATTCGCTTAAACCGGATCAACGTGTAAAAAGCGGATGAAAGAATGGCGGCGGAAGCTGAAAATAAGGTCGTCGTGATGACATGTGGGACAAGGGAGGGATCAGCGGCAAGGCTGCTTCCCCCATTAAATCCGAACCAGCCGAACCAGAGGATGAACACACCGAGTGCCCCGATCGGAATATTATGGCCAGGGATGACATTCACATTTCCTTTGCTGTATTTTCCAACACGGGCTCCAAGGAATAAGACCGTGATGAACGCGCCAACTGCACCTGTTAAATGGACGACAGTAGATCCGGCAAAATCGACGAAACCAAGCTCGGAAAGCCAGCCTCCGCCCCATACCCAATGTCCGACGATCGGATAGATGATTCCTGTCATGGCAATGGTCAGAAGGATATAGCTTTTGAGTTTCATGCGTTCGGCCACGGCACCGGAAATGATCGTAGCACATGTAGCGGCAAATACGGATTGAAATAAGAAGAATCCGATGTCTTCCCGTCCTGATAGGAAAAAGCTGTCCGTACCAATGACGCCACCTGATGACCCTCCGAACATGAACCCGAATCCTACGATGAAATAAAGAACAGAAGCTATGGCGACAGTTAAGAAGTTTTTCATGAGGATATTAAGGGAGTTCTTGGCACGGGTGAATCCGGTCTCTACCATGGCGAATCCGGCGTGCATGAAGAACACAAGGACTGCAGCGATCATGACCCACAGAGAGTCGACGGATGCTTGAACAGATTCTGCGGTAGGGGGCGCAGCGAAAGCGGTAGTGCTCACAAAAAGTGATAGAAACAGAAGTGACGAAATTTTTTTAATCAATGGAATCCCTCCAGTATTGGTTTGGTAAAGCGATTTACAAAACGGCTTTTTTACCTCGTTCGCCTGTACGGATGCGAATGACATCTTCGACAGGATAGATGAAGATCTTTCCGTCTCCTACGGTTTCCGTACTGCAATGTTCAACGATGAGATCAATGATGTCTTCCACCTGACCATCATCGATGATCATTTCCACCTTTACGCGGGGGACTAACTGCAGTTCAAATTTATTCCCCCTGAAAATCCCCTGCTTACCTTTCTGCTTTCCACACCCAGCAGCCTCTGATACAGTCAGGCCGCTGAATCCACGAAGACATAATGCTTCTCGCAGGGATAGAAATGCTTCTGCACGAATAATCGCTTCCACTTTTTTCAATGTGATTTCCTCCTTTTGTAATTTTAGTCTTTTTTCATGTTAGGTTTTATGACATGAATAAGTTATATCATTTATCATATTCAGAAAATAACAAAAGTTCAAGTATTAATTTGTAATGAAAGCGTTTTTATGTAAAAAAACGTAACATTTGTGAATGAGGGCGTTTTCATTTGGAGAAAGGGACAAAAGAGTTTATTTAAAAATATCCGGACGATCATTCGAAATCGTTCGGATTTATCATTTAGCTGTTTACGTAAATACTGTTGGTTTTGGATGTAGTGAGTGCTGGTTGATTTCCGCTCCAGTTGCTCGCTTTCCGCGGGGCTGGCGGTGAGCCTCCTCGGGCTAAAGCCCTGCGGGGTCTCTCCTGTCCAGCGTTTCCCGCAGGAGTCGAGCAACTTCCGCTCCAATCAACTTTCCAAGGTAAGTCAAAAAAAACCGAACGATCATTCGAATTTCTATAATGAAATCGAATTCGTTCGGAATTTTATTGTTTTTTTGTAAAAGCATATAATTGGTATTTTGCAGTTTCTAGCTTTTGATTGGAGTGCAAGACGAAGACTCCTACGGGAAAAGCGGAATAGGTAAGACCCCGCAGGAACGTCATGAGTTGCACCCCTATTGTTGGACACCCCAACCAACAATAGGAGGTACCAGCACATATGGCCAAGTTTACTCAAGAA
>NZ_JANIOC010000011.1:0-12931 GCF_024733565.1 Rossellomorea sp. SC111
GAATAGCTCTTTAAAAATAAATCTAGAATTAACGTTGACGTATTGTCTTGTTTTGTTCAGTTTTCAAGGTTCAATGTGTAAGCGCTTCGTTTAAGCGACTTTTTTATCTTATCAAGTTGCCTTCATATTGTCAACAACTTTTTCGTTCTTTTTAAGTCGCCACTGACCGCTCGTTGCCGTCGTTCAGCAGCGACATTTACTAATATACCAAGGTAGCAGATTGAAGTCAACGAAAAATTAATATTTTACTATAATTATTTTGTTGCACGGTAATAGCGGTGATAAATCCCTTGTCCTTTTGTCTCTACATCGACGATTTCAACAAATCCCTTATCCGTTAAATATTCAATAAGCATACTTAAATCCACGGAGTAGTGTCTTGCTTCTGAATGATTAAGAAGATCCTGGAACGTCCAGTGTTCCTTTTGGGCAAGGATGTCCAATAGATGTTCAGTGGATACCTTCGTTCTTGAGTGGATGAGAAACTCGCTTGCCAAGAACAAGAGCTCCAGCCGTTTGTCGATTTCTTCATCACTGGTAACGAGTTCTTCATACAGTTTATAAATCTCAGGTTCTATTTGCTTGACCTGGTTCCAAACGGTTACCTCTGGATGGAAACCATTTTCTATGACTGCCAGTCTCGCTAAATGATGCAATGAGTGGACAATGTGATTGTAAGCATCCAAATAATGTTTGCTTTCAAAGAATTCTTTACCGTCCATATAACGGCGAATCAATTTGGCAAATTCCATGCCCATCTTGATCTTTCTCCCATAGAAAGGGAAGTCTCGTAACTCGGTTTTAAGATTCTGGATAAACTCATTGCGATCAAACAGGACTTTCCCATTGAACAACCAATCGATCACTTTCCGGTTTGTCCCAAGTAAGATCCACTCGTTCAGCTTGGCTTCTGTCACGATATGTAACGCTGCCTTTTGTTCTTTATAAGAATAATGCTTGATGAATACCGGCTCTTCCGCTTCCTTCACAATCAGGAAAAGGACAATATCAAAAGTATCCGTCAACGGACTGGACTTCTTGCTTTGTTCTATTAGAAGCGCTCCTAAAGTATTGGGGTGACTTGTACGCTCTTGGTATATCGGTCGTAAAATGTCTTCCATTTCATACTCCTCCACATCACTCATTGGTTGGTTACTATTTCGACATTCAAAGGGGATTTCCTTCTCTGAATATAGTCATTTTTCGACAAAGTGGTTTCGTATCCCTCTACTGTCAACAAATATGGTATAGTATTTTTTTAGGAGGGACAAACAAATGGCTAAGAAATATTCAAGTAAGATCAATAAAATCCGTACGTTTGCCTTAAGTTTAGTTTTCATCGGATTTATCATTATGTACGTCGGTATATATTTTAGAGAACATCCATGGGTCATGACAACATTCATGCTGCTGGGTTTTCTGGGAATCATCGGAAGTACGGTTGTCTACTTCTGGATCGGGATGCTGTCTACGAAGGCTGTACAGGTGACATGCCCCAATTGCGGTAAGGTCACCAAGGTTCTTGGACGAGTAGATATGTGCATGTACTGCAACGAGCCCTTGACCCTTGATCCGAACCTTGAAGGTGAAGAATTCGATGAGGACTATAATAAAAGGAAAAGATAAAGCTGAATGAGAAAAGACCTTCAACGGAAGGTCTTTTTTTTGAGGCAAAAATAAAAGAATGGTCCCAAATTAGAACCATTCTTATCTAATGTGTCTCCTTAACAGAGCAGTCAGAGCATGTTCCGTAGATTTCCATGCGATGGTTGTTCACCTTGAATCCAGTGACATGGGAAGCCAGCTGTTCGACTTCATCAAGTCCCGGGTAATGAAAGTCAACGATTTTGCCGCAACCATCGCAAATGACATGATAATGATCCGTCGTCACAAAATCAAAGCGACTGGATGCATCCCCATATGTCAGTTCTTTCACTAAACCTACTTCACGGAATACACGTAAATTATTATAAACGGTCGCCACACTCATGTTAGGGAATTTTCCTTCGAGCGCTTTATATATGTCATCGGCAGTTGGATGGGCCATTGAATCAATGAGATACTCTAATATCGCATGACGTTGAGGAGTGATACGGACTCCCGTTTCCTTCAATGTCGAAATTGCTTCTTTCAATTGTCCTTCTTCTGACATCGTCATGCACCTCTTTTCATAAGAATTATCATTTTATAATCTTTATAAATAGTGTACTAATCAACGGTCCCTTTTGTCAATCTTTCACCCTGTTACTCGTGGAGGTTTTTCTCCTGCTCCCCCAGCTGCTGGTTGATGTATCTCCCTGCTACGAACAAGTAATCTGAAAGCCGGTTAAGATAAGTTAGGACCAATGGATTGATGTCTTCATCAATTCCTACTGCCTCTCTTTCCGCCCTTCTGACAATCGTCCTTGCAGTATGCAGGGCGGCACCGGCCGGCTGACCACCGGGAAGGATGAAATTGCTGAGAGGTGTGAGAGATCCATCCAGGAAATCGATTTGATCTTCCAACTCTTTGATATGTGTTTCATCAAGCTTCCATTTCACTTCTTTTCCAGCAGGCGTAGCAAGTTCTGCCCCGACATGGAAGAGAATCGTTTGCACTTTATGAAAGAACTCCTCAAACTGTTCTTTACCATCAAAGTATTCAGCCTTGATATAACTTAGACCAAGACCGATCATAGAGTTCGCTTCATCACAAGTTCCGTAGGCCTCTACCCGTTGATCCTTTTTGGATACCCGTGTTCCATATACCAGGGAAGTCGTCCCTTTGTCTCCCGATTTCGTATAAATTTTCATGTTAATAACCCCTCTCTATATCGATTACGTTAATAAAGTTTTCCCTCTTCTTACTATATGTAGATAAATTCTTTTTAAAGATTTCAAAGGCCCTTGGCATGTACTTTTTTGTAACGCTTGATAGATGAGGTGTCACCGTGATGCCTTCCGTTTTCCATAATGGATGATTTTCAGGCAACGGCTCTTGATCAAATACATCAAGATACATATGTTTAATCAACTTCTTGTTCATTACTTCCAGAAGGATGGATTCTTCAACAAGGTCGCCGCGGCCAATATTGATGAATACAGCTGAATCCTTCATCTGTTCAAAATGATCAATGTCCAATATTCCTTTGGTTTGACTCGTACTTGGCAGCACCGAAACAATGTAATCGGCTTTCGGAAGTTGATCCCTGAAGGTATCCAAAGTGAACATACTGTCAAAATGCTCCCCGCGTAAACCGGTAGAATTCACTCCACTTACGTTCATGTGAAACGCCTTTGCCAGTCTGGCGATTTCCCCTCCAATGGCCCCCGCTCCAAGAATAAGAAGAGATCCTTCATGAAGTTCAGTGGTAGGTAACCTTCTGCTCCATATGGCATCTTTCTCCTGTTCCCACACTGACTGAAGCTGTTTCGCATGCTGAAGCATCAAGCCGATCGTGAACTCCGCCATGGGGGTCTTGTGAATTCCCCTTGCATTGGTGACGAGGATCCCCCTTCTTTTGATCGCTTCAAAAGGCATTTTTTCAAGTCCCGCTGAAGTGACCATGATCCATTTGCATTTCTTGCTTCTGTCAATATGATCACTCGTTAAATCTTCCCCCATCGTGACGATCACTTCCGCATTGGGAAGCTCACTTTCCGCTTGGTTGATTTTTTTATAAAAAAGGAACTCGACCCCGGGGAAGCTATTCGTTAAATCTGAAACAAACTCTTCTTTCGGTTGAAATGTAAAGATGATTTTCATGTAGCTGCCTCCCATCCCTGTTTCCTATTATTTTACCATATAGGAGAGGATTCCCCCTAGCTTTGAGCATCCCCATGAGCATAAAAAAAGAGGATCGACCTGGTCGATCCTGCTACACGGATGAGACTGACTTATTTGAGGAGGTTGCCCTACTCTTACTATATGTCCTTACAGCCTTTGTGAATGGACAAAAGCCTCAAACCCATTAAAATAGGCTTCAAAATAGGCTTAGGAAAGGTTCTCTTGAATATACTGAAGAGCCTCTTCTACATGTCCCTTCACTTTCACCTTCCGCCATTCCTTGGAGAGGTTTCCATCCTTATCGATAATGAAGGTGGAACGCTCGATGCCCATGTATTCTTTTCCGAAGTTTTTCTTCAGCTTCCACACTCCGTAGTCTTCCGCCACTTTATGATCTTCATCCACAAGCAGAAGGAACGGCAGTCCATGCTTGTCTACAAACTTTTCATGTTTATCGACGGGGTCCGGGCTCACTCCAAGGATTACGGCATCAAGATCTTCAAAGTTCTCATGCTGATCCCTGAAATCGCACGCTTCGGTTGTACACCCTGGCGTCATGTCCTTTGGATAAAAATAAAGGACCACGTTTTTCCCTTGATAATCGGAAAGTTTCACCTTTTCTCCATTGCTTGCAAGTAATTCAAATCCAGGTGCTTTTTGACCAACTGTCATATGTTTTCCCCTCCTAATGGTTATCGTTCTGACTTTAGCGTACCCAATAGGAAGGAAAAACTCAAACCATACGCTACTTGTTCTCGTAGTGCAAGAAGGACTTCACGACAAAGGCTGCCGGAATGGTATAGCCAAGCCAGGATTCAATGAGGGCGATCCCCCTCCCGATCCCGACTGGCGTGACGTCTCCGTACCCTACCGAAAAGAGGGTAATGCCGCTAAAGTACATCGTCGTAAAAAAATGATCGAGAAAATCTCCTTTTATAGGGACCCCCCCTTCAACGAGAATCGGAATCCCCTCAAGCTCAAGAAGTGTAAATAATAGACCAAATCCTATCATGATCGTGATATAACTCATCCCTAAATAGAGGAAATGATGAAGGGAAACATGGTGTTCTTTCCACCTTGAAGGATAAAATAACGCCCGCAGACTCATCGCCATGCAGAACAGTATAAAAAATCCGATGATATAAAGCATGTACATACCCTCTTTTTCTGCTTGTCTCTTAGTATATGTACGCTTATCATTTGGGAAAAATTCTAGTTACCTGCTCCTCTGTATCTTTTCACGCCTTCATTCCAAAGAACGATGGAAAAGATAAAAAATCCGATCCCCACAAATGGAGTGAGAAAGGAATAAGGATACCATTCTGTCTTCTCAAGGAAAAAGGCAGATGGATATACGCCAACGAACGCAAAGGGAAGGATCCAGGTCAGTACAAATCGAATCACGTTATTGTAAATATCAACAGGATATCTTCCATAGTTCCCGATATTGTACATCATCGGCATGATGGACGTTTTCGCATCCGACCAGAACGCAATGCTTGCAAGAGCAATGAAGATCCCTGCGTAGACGAGGGCTCCTCCAAAGACAAATACGATGAATAAAACCGGCTCATACCATTCGAAGGTGATATCAAGCCTGCCACCTGCATAGTACATGACCGCCAGTCCCGTAATGACGCCGAAAAGGGACTCAAGCTCCATTCGCTCCAATATCACTTGAAACAAACTGTGAATCGGTCTCGTCAGAATCCGATCGAACTCCCCCTTCACTACATACCGGTCGTTAAAGTCCCAGATATTGAAGAAGGAACTGAACAAGGCGAAAGGTACAAGAAAAAATCCATAGATGAATATAATCTCATCCCTTGTCCACCCGCTCAACAGCTGTGTGTGACCGAAAACAACTAAGATGAATACGAGATTGACAGCTTGAAATAATAAATCGGATAATATCTCTACGAACAGATCTGCCCGGTACTGCAGTCTGATTTTCATGTATTGGGCGACGTATTGAAAAAACATCTTCACATAAAACATCGGTCACCCTCCTTGTATGATCATTTGTTTTTTGGCCATGACCCAAAGCACTTTGATTGGTATGAGGAGAAGCAACGACCAAAGACCCTGCATCATGATCGCGTTGAAGGCTTCCGACGTCGAAAAACCACTCGTGAAAATCATGCTCGGGACATAACTGATACTCTGAAACGGCAAGTATTCCATCACATTTTGAGCCCACAGGGGGAAAAAGTGAATCGGAAGGAGAAGTCCCGAAAATAAATCGATGACAACCCGTTTAGCCCGGATGAGACCATCGTTATTAAATAAGAAAAAGGTCGTGATCCCTGTCAGCAAATTGATTTGAGTATTAATGATGAAACTGAATAGAATCGAAATCGCGAATAAACCGACTGTGTCAAAACCTGTCCCGATTTGAAGCGGGAAAACCAGGCTCACAATGATCATCCCGGGGAATGAGAAAAACGCCAAGCGGAAGACTCCCTCACCGAGTCCCTGCATCGTTTTCATACCAAGATAGTTATACGGCCGGATGAATTCGACGGCCACTTTCCCCTCTTTGATTTCCTGCGCAATTTCGCGATCGATATTATTAAAGTAAAAGGCCCTGGCCATCCACGATACAGCTACATATGTCGTCATCTGGATGATCGATAATCCTTCAATATCCTGTTTGCCTCCGTAAATCGCCTGCCACAAGAAATAGTAAGCACCGATATTGATACTGTAAATCAAAATTCCACTATAATAATTCGTGCGGTAGGCAAGCATCATCAGAAACCGGATGCGAATCATTTCGATATACTTAGCCATGATACCTCACCCCGAACACGCACAGACCTTTCACGGTTTTTATTCCACACATCATCTTGTCACAGCCCCTTTTTCATAGATGTTGCGGATGATTTCCTCAGTGGTCGTTTCTTCTATCTTCATATCTTTCACTTTGAAATTTGCCACGACATTCGTGATGAGCTGCGAGATGACTTCTTCATCGGCTTCCGTTATAGCAGCATAGGATTGCTTTTTCTCATCAAAAGACCAGGAGATATTCTCATTCTTAGTAAGGTCGGATAACGCCTCCAGAGAGGTTCCATCCAGGAATTGAAAGACGACTTCTTTCTGATCTCCCCAGTTTTCTTTCAGCCGACTCAGTTCACCATCGTAAATGATTTTTCCTTCATCCAGCATCACGACCCGTTCACACAGTGCTTCGATATCGGATAAATCATGGGTCGTAAGCAAAATGGTTGTGTTGTATTTCTCATTGATTTCCTTTAGAAACTGACGGATTTTCAATTTAACGAGGACATCCAACCCGATTGTCGGTTCATCCAGGAAGAGAAGAGGTGGATTGTGAACAAGTGCGGCGGCAAGTTCGCATCTCATCCGCTGTCCCAGGGATAATTTACGGACAGGCTTGTCGAGGAGCGGAGCGATATCCAATGTTTCAATCACATGATCCATATGTTCTTTGTATTGCTGGTCAGGTACTTTATACACCTTTTTCAGTAGTTGAAAAGATTCCTGCACGGCAATATCCCACCAGAGCTGTGAACGTTGTCCGAAAACGACCCCGATCGTCTGGACAAATTTTTCACGATCCCGGTGAGGATTCATTCCATTTACGGTTATATCTCCCCCGGTCGGAGTCAAGATCCCGGTCAACATTTTGATGGTCGTCGATTTACCCGCTCCATTTTCACCGATGTAGCCGACCATCTCACCCTGCTTCACATTAAATGAAATATCGTTCACAGCAGGGACGACTTTATAATTACGCGTAAACAAATCCCTGAAGGCCCCCTTCAGCCCCGAACGGCTGGAAAATGCCTTGAATTCCTTACGCAAATGATTCACTTCAATTGCATTCATCTTGCGTCCTCCTAGATTCCTAAAAAATAGATTTCTCTTTAACAAACAAAGAATAGTGTACCACAGTGATGCCCCTCTATTTGAACAGTCTGCTTAAAAAATGAGTGTCCCCATTGATTCCTTATTTGCTAAATTGGAAAAGGCCGTACTACAATAGAAGGGTAGTTCATAGCAAAATATACTTTACCGGGAGGAAAACATGAAATTCACTGAATCAGAAATTTTACATACAGAAGCATTGGAACATATCGTCGGAGGTGTAAACAGCCCGTCCCGCTCCTATAAAGCTGTTGGTGGCGGCTCACCTGTTGCCATGGAAAGAGGAAAAGGCGCATACTTCTGGGATGTGGACGGGAATAAATACATCGATTACCTGGCAGCCTACGGTCCGATCATAACGGGACATGCCCACCCGCATATCACAGAAGCAATCACGAAGGCAGCAGAAAACGGGGTCCTTTATGGGACACCTACACGTCATGAAGTGAAATTTGCGAAAATGATCAAGGAAGCAATGCCTTATATGGACAAAGTCCGCTTCGTCAATTCAGGTACCGAAGCCGTGATGACGACCATCCGTGTGGCGAGAGCCTATACAGGTAAGGACAAAATCATCAAGTTCGCAGGCTGTTACCACGGTCACTCGGATCTGGTGCTTGTTGCAGCAGGTTCCGGCCCGTCCACCTTGGGAACGCCTGATTCTGCAGGGGTTCCAAAAAGTATTGCCCAGGAGGTCATCACCGTTCCATTCAATGACATCGAGCCATTTAAAGAAGCGATGGAGAAATGGGGAGATCAAATCGCCGCTGTTCTTGTGGAACCGATCGTCGGGAACTTCGGGATCGTGGAACCGAAGGAAGGCTTCCTCGAACAGGTGAATGACATTGCCCATGCCTCTAATTCCCTTGTCATCTTTGATGAAGTCATCACGGCATTCCGCTTTACATACGGGGGTGCCCAGGACATGCTGAAGGTGAAACCGGACTTGACCGCTCTTGGAAAAATCATCGGCGGAGGGCTACCGATCGGAGCTTACGGTGGGAAGAAAGAAATCATGGAACAGGTTGCCCCATTAGGTCCTGCTTACCAGGCTGGAACGATGGCCGGTAATCCCGCATCCATCCTTTCAGGAATTGCCTGTCTTGAAGTATTGAAAGAAGACGGTGTATACGAGAAATTAGATCAACTCGGGGAAATGCTTGAAAAAGGCATTTTATCTGCAGCAGAAAAGCATAACACCCCAATATCCATCAACAGGCTGAAAGGCGCCCTCACTCTCTACTTTACAACGGAAAAAGTGGAGAACTATGATCAGGCGGAAGCAACGAATGGAGAGATGTTTGCGAAGTTCTTCAAACTTATGCTTAACCAGGGCATCAACCTTGCGCCATCTAAATATGAAGCATGGTTCCTGACAACGGCCCATACAGAAGAGGATATCAAAGTGACACTCCAAGCTGTAGACCGCGCCTTTGCACAACTGTAAACAGAGTTAAAAAGGCAGGGAAAACAGTTTTTATCAAAAGGAAATCCGAACGATCTTTCGAAATTCTTTATTGAAAATCGAATTCGTTCGGATTTTTTGTTTATTGTTAAATGATATAAAGTGTATTTAAACGGTTCTAGCTGTTGATTGGAGTGCAAGACGAAGACTCCTACGGGAAAAGCGGAATAGGTGAGACCCCGCAGGAGCGACAGCGACGAGGAGGCTAGCCGAACGCCCGAGGAAAGCGAAGTCTTGCACGGAAATCTGGCAGCGGCGGCCATGGATTTAGTTAGTTTCTGAAAAAGAATACTAATCTTCTTCCTTTTTGCATATCAATGAAAGTTGTGGGAGAACGATTGTTTAACCCCTTTTTTAAAGAGGTACATAATTTGTAAAAACTTATTCAAAATTGCCTATTGATATTACTTGTAAGTACATGTATAGTACAGTATTGTTTATTAATACGTTACACAAGAAAGGATTCTAATTCCATGAAACTTGGTGCTCGCATCCTTAAAACGGGAATTGCGATTGTATTAGCTTTACTTGTATCCCAGCTGCTCGGCATACCTTCTCCGGTGTTTGCGGGAATCGCGGCGGTCTTTGCCGTCCAGCCTACCATTTACCGTTCTTATTTATCCATTATCGAACAAATTCAGGGAAACCTGATCGGTGCCGGGATTGCCGTCATATTTGTATTATTATTCGGAAGCAATCCATTGATTGTGGGTCTCGCTGCTGTTATCGCCATTGCTATCATTCTGAAATTAAAGTTGCAGAACACGATCGGTCTTGCCCTGGTGACGATGATTGCAATCATGGAAGTGACGAATCAGGACTTCATCCAGTTTGCATTCATCCGATTCTCGACGATCATGATCGGGGTCTTCTCATCGTTTCTCGTGAATCTCGTCTTCCTGCCTCCGAAATACGAAACCAAGCTTTATCATAAAGTATCGGATTCAACGGAGGAAATTCTGAAATGGATCAGGCTTAGCATGAGGCATGCAACGGAGTTCCACCTTTTAAAAAAGGACCTGGAACGCATTAAAGAAAAATTGATAAAGGTCGATCAACTGTATCTTCTATATAAAGAAGAAAGAGATTATTTCAAGAGAAATTCAATCGTCAAAAGCCGGAAACTCGTGATCTTCAGACAAATGATTTCCTCAACCAATCGGAGTTTTGAAATACTGAAGCGCCTCAACCGCTATGAAAATGAAATCTATCAATTGCCCGACGAATTGCGGGGAGTCATTAAAAATCAACTTGATTGTTTACTGACCTATCATGAGCAATTACTATTGAAGTTCCTAGGCAAGATGCATCCCCATGCAGAATCAGAAGCCCAGCAGGATGTCTGCCTTCACCGTAAAGAACTGATGAGGATCATGCTGGAAGAGGTCAATCATCATACAAAGGATGAAAACATCCATAATTTTCACCTGCTTCATATTTTCTCTGCCATTTTTGAATACGACGAGCATCTCGAGCACTTGGAAAAACTGATTACAAGCTTTCAGTCGTATCATAAAGATGATAACGAAGTAATGATCGGGGAAGAAGAAGAATAAATTAAAACGGAGCAAAGGATGATGTCCTTTGCTCCGTTTTTAGTTAGTTTTTCATTTTTGGATCAAGCGCATCCCGAAGTCCGTCCCCCATCAGGTTGAATCCTAACACAGTCAGCATGATGGCAAGTCCAGGAAAGATCATCGTCCATGGTGCCTCCAGCATATACTGCCTTGCATCGGACAACATTTTTCCCCATTCAGGTTCTGGCGCCTGAGCTCCAAGACCAAGGAAGCCAAGTGCTGCCGCTTCAATGATGGCAGTCGCAATGGCAAGTGTCCCCTGTACGATGATCGGAGCCATACTATTCGGGAGCACATGACTGAATAGAATCCGAACATCGCTCATCCCGATAGCTTTTGCAGCCATGACGTACTCTTCCTGCTTTACACTCAGTACCCGTGAACGGATGAGTCGACCGAAATTCGGAATATTGATGATGGCGATGGCAATCAAAGCATTTCGGAGTGACGGTCCAAGAGCTGCCACCACCGCTATCGCGAGCAGGATACTAGGGAATGCAAGCATGATGTCAAAGATACGGGAAATGATTGTATCGACCCATCTGCCATAATAACCCGCTACGATCCCAAGTAAACTTCCGACCACGGAAGAACCGATGACGGCGAAGAAACCGACCCATAATGAAATACGCGCCCCATGGATGATCCTTGATAAAATATCCCTTCCAAAGTCATCCGTCCCTAACCAATGTTCTGAGGACGGTGCCTGCAACCTTTTCGATAAATCCTGTTCATTGATCCCCTGTGGTGCAATGAGTGGTGCTGCAATAGCTAAAACGACAAAGAAAAGGACGATACAAAATCCGACTAAAGCAATTTTATTCTTTGTGAAGCTTTTCCAGGCTTCCTTCCAGGGAGAGACCGTTTCTTCTTCCAAAGAAGGATGAAGCTCCTTTTGCGGTTCTGCTAATTCTGCCATGAGAGTTCACCTCTTTCTTCATTGATGTTAGTTGTATTTAATTCGTGGATCGACAGCCGCATACAGTAAGTCGACAATTAAGTTAATCGTGACAAAGATTGTGGCGACAACCAGTATTCCGGATTGAACGACTGGGTAATCCCGATAGTTAATTGCTTCATAGATATAACGACCTATTCCCGGCCAGCCGAAGATTGTTTCTGTTAAGATTGCTCCCCCCAGAAGAAGACCCATCTGTAAACCAATGACCGTCAGAACGGGTATGATAGCATTTTTCAATGAGTGCTTATACACGACCCAGAACATTTTCAATCCTTTGGCACGTGCAGTTCGAATATAATCTGAACGCATGACTTCCAGCATACTGGAGCGGGTCATGCGGGCGATGATCGCCATCGGTATAGTTGCAAGTGCGATACCAGGAAGGATAATGTGTTTCAGAACCTCACCAAGCTGGTCGAATCGCCCCTGCATGATGGTATCTATAATATAAAAGTTTGTAATGGAGTCTACAGGATTCCGAATATTTTCCCTGCCAGTTGTCGGTAGAATGTCAAGCTGAATCCCGAATGTCCATTGTCCCATCAATCCTAACCAGAATATCGGTACGGAAACCCCGATAAGCGCCAGAATCATGGCGGTGTAATCGAACCAGGAGTTTTGGAACCATGCACTGATAATGCCTGCATTCACTCCGATGACGACGGCAATGATGATCGCCACGATTGCAAGTTCCGCAGTTGCAGCTAAATATGGCCAAATTTCCGATGAAACTTCCGTCTTCGTTCGCAGGGAACTTCCCAAATCTCCGGTCAATAGGCCTTTTAAATAATCAATGTATTGGATATACCAGGCATTATCGAGACCGAGCTGATCCCTTAATGCTGCAACGGCTTCTTTCGTTGCCTGCTGCCCCAGTATGACCTGAGCGGGATCTCCCGGAATGGCACGAATAATCGAAAAGACAATAATGGTCATTCCCAGTAAAACAGGAATAAGCTGTAATAATCGACGAATGGTGTATTGGAACATCTTGTTCACCTCTCTGAGTGGAGATTCTGATTTTCTTGTAATAATAGAAAGTTTAGGAAAATAGCATGTTTGGATCGTTAACTTGCCCGGATGGCCTGATCAGTCGGCTCCGATTTCTTTCTGTCCAGCTCCGCCTCCTGTTCCCTCGAGGTCATAAGTCCAGCCCACCAAAAAGGCAAAAGGCGCCTTTCCGGTGGACTTGCCTTATGCTTGTCGGGGCTGTTCAAGCCGCTTCCGCTTTTCTTCTTGTCCAGCTCCAGCGGCTAGCCCCTCGAGGT
>NZ_JANIOC010000011.1:13030-187334 GCF_024733565.1 Rossellomorea sp. SC111
GCCCCAAAGGCAAAGACCGCCTTTTGTGCAACCTCGCCTTATGCTTGTCGGGGCTGTTCAAGCCGCTTCCGCTTTTCTTCTTGTCCAGCTCCAGCGGCTAGCCCCTCGAGGTCATAAGTCAATCTTGCCCCAAAGGCAAAGACCGCCTTTTGTGCAACCTCGCCTTATGCTTGTCGGGGCTGTTCAAGCCGCTTCCGCTTTTCTATGTACAAAGGGGAGAAATCGTCGATGTCTCCCCTTTGGTTTGTTACTTATTACTCCATGTCAACAGCGCCTAACCAGTCTGAGCCGGTTGGATGCGGTTTGAAGTTTTTAAGAGCTGCACTTCCTGCGAGTAATGGTGTAGAGTGAGCAAGTGGTACCCACGGAGCATCCTCGTGGATGATTTCCTGGGCTTTCTTGTACAGTTCTTCACGTTTCGCTTGATCTACTTCTGTTTGAGCGTCGATCAGGATTTTGTGTACTTCATCGTTTTTGTAGTAAGAGTAGTTGTTGCTTCCGATATTGTCTTGGTCAAGAAGGACATAAAGGAAGTTATCAGCGTCTCCATTATCCCCTGTCCAACCTAGTAAGAATGCGTCAGCTTCCCCGTTTTTCGCTTTTTCAAGGTAAGTCGCCCACTCGTAAGATACGATTTTGGCTTTAATGCCCACTTCAGCTAAGTCAGCTTGCATCGCTTCTGCTACCTTTTGACCATCCGGCATGTAAGGACGTGGTACAGGCATTGCCCAAAGTTCCATCTTGAAACCATCTTTCAATCCAGCTTCGGCAAGAAGTTCTTTTGCTTTTTCAGGATTGTATTCATAAGCTTCTACCTCATCATTATATCCGGCAATAACCGGAGGCATCGGATTTTTAGCCATTTCTGCTTTTCCTTCGAAGAAGGCGTCAATGATTGCCTGCTTATTGATCGCATAGTTCACAGCTTGACGCACCTTGGGATCATCAAATGGCTCGCGAGTTGATGTTAAACCTAGGTAACCAACGTTCATGGATGGACGTTCGAATAATTGCAGGTTGTCATCACCTTCGACTTTACTTGCATCACTTGGGTTCACACCATCGGCAAGGTCGATTTCACCTGAAATCAGCGCATTCAGACGAGCTGAGTTTTCAGGGATCGATTTGAACACGACTTGATCTAATTTTGGTAAATCTTTGTTCCAGTAGTCTTCATTTTTCTCGATGACGATTTTGTCATTACGCTTCCACTCAACAAATTTGAAGGGACCAGTCCCCGCATCTGTCGGAGCTTCAGCAAGCTTGTCTCCGAGTTCATCAATCGCTTTAGGACTTACGATCGCGAATGGACTCATGGCAATATTTTTCAAGAATGGTGCTTGAGGACGCTTTAATACGAATTCGACCGTCATGTCGTCAGCCGCTTTCACTTCTTTGATCACATGACCTTCATCGCCCTTGAAACCGCCAAACATGGAACCGTAGTAAGGGAACTGATCTGCATTTCCATTCATCCAGCGCTCGAAGTTCTTCACAACGGCATCTGCATTGAAATCTGTACCGTCCTGGAATTTCACTCCCTCGCGCAACATGAATTTGTACGTTAACCCATCATCGGATACTTCCCACTTTTCAGCTAATCCCGGGTTTACTTCTGTATCCTGCTCTCCGAATTTCACAAGAGTTTCGAAGATGTTTTTCGTTACTTTAAATGATTCACCATCAGTCACTGTTCCTGGATCAAGACCTACAGAGTCTCCCCCGCGACCGAAGATCAGTACTTTTGGATCTCCATTATCTCCGCTTTTGCCGCCGTCTCCTGAAGATTTCTCATCTCCTCCACATCCATAAAGCGCGGATGATACGAGCAGGATGAGCAGCATTAAAATTGACCATCTTTTTTTCCTCAACTAAATCCCCTCCTGAATATTGTTTATATACTTATGAGACTTGTCTTCTAGTAAAGATGACAAGCTACATAATGCCCTGGTTGGTGTTCCTTGAATTCCGGCACTTTTTGTTTGCATATATCTGTTGCATGCGGGCACCTGGTATGGAATGTGCAGCCGCTCGGTGGATTGGATGGACTCGGGATGTCCCCCTGTAAGAGAATGGTTTCCCTTTTGAAACCCGGATCCGGTACCGGGACCGCCGACAGAAGCGCCTGGGTGTATGGATGAAGGGGCTTTTCATAGAGGTTCTCACTATTACTGAGCTCTACCATTTTCCCGAGATACATCACACCCACCCGGTCGCTTATATGTCTGACTACACCCAGATCATGTGCAATGAAGATATAGGTGAGTCCGAATTCTTTTTGTAAATCCTGCATTAGATTCAATACCTGTGACTGAATGGAGACGTCAAGGGCAGACACAGGCTCATCGGCTATGATGAGTTTCGGCTTCGTCATGAGTGCCCTTGCGATCCCGATCCGCTGCCTTTGCCCTCCACTGAATTGATGTGGATAGCGTTTGGCATGGTAGCTGCTCAAGCCGACGATATTGAGAAGTTCATGAACCCTTTCTTTTCTTTCCTTTGCTGAACCCATTCCATGAACCTTTAGGGGTTCTTCGAGAATCTTCTCTACCGTATGTCTTGGGTTCAAGGATGCGAAGGGATCCTGAAAGACCATTTGCATTTCCCGGCGAACTTTCCTCATCTCCGAGTTTGATAGACTCGTAAGTTCCCGATCCTCGAAGGTCACCTTTCCGTCGGATGGATCGATGAGTCTCATGAGCATCCTGCCCGTCGTCGATTTCCCACAGCCACTTTCCCCTACGATCCCAAGGGTTTCTCCTTTATTCACCGTGAAAGATACCCCGTCCACTGCCTTAACAGAGCTGACAGGTCGTCCGAGGATTCCCCCTGTGATAGGGAAGTGTTTCTTAAGATTCTCAACCTTTAGCAACGGTTCCGTCATAAACTCCCTCCTCCACTTCATCGAACAGGAAGCATCGTGTGCAATGTCCTTGTGATGTTTCATATAATTCCGGTGTTTCCACTAAACAGCGATCGAATGCAGCATCACAGCGGGCTGCAAAGCGGCAGCCGGTCTTGATCGATCCAGGCTTGGGTACATTCCCCTGAATCGAGTGCAGCCGCTGCTGTTTGATACGCATGTCAGGTACAGATTGTATCAGGCCTTTCGTGTAAGGATGCTGAGGGTTCTTGAAGATTTCTTCAACGGTGCCCTCTTCCACCACCTTGCCTGAGTACATTACAACAACCCGTTCGCATGTTTCCGCCACAACCCCCAGATCATGTGTGATCAAGAGGACGGCTGTGTTCAGTTCTTTATTTAATCGCTTCATCAATTTTAAAATCTGGGCCTGGATCGTTACATCCAGTGCCGTTGTCGGCTCGTCTGCAATCAGGACGCGGGGATCGCACACCATTGCCATGGCAATCATGACCCTTTGTCTCATCCCTCCGGACAATTGGTGAGGATATTCCTTTATCAATTCTTCAGATCTCGGCAAACCTACCATCTTCATGATGTCGACTGCCTTATCCTTTGCTTGTTTCTTTCCTACTTTCGTATGTATGCGTATTGCTTCGGTTAATTGATCACCTATGGTAAAAACAGGGTTTAACGATGTCATCGGTTCTTGGAAAATCATCGCTATGTCATTGCCCCGGATATCTCTCATCCGCTTCTCGGATGCCTGTGTCAAGTCTTCATCTTTATAAAGAATTTTTCCACCGACGATTTTCCCTGGTGGTTTTGGAACGAGACCCATGATCGACAGGGATGTCACACTTTTCCCACATCCACTTTCACCAACGATCCCAAGCACTTCCCCTTCATTTACGTGAAAACTCACACCATCGACTGCAGGAACTTCTCCATCATCAGTAAAAAAGGAGGTCCTTAAATCTTCCACTTTCAGTAAAGGACGCTGTTCGCTCATTCAAATCCTCCTCTTCAAAACTATCTCTCTTTTCTTAATAGTGCTTATTTTCTAAATTTTATATGTCTCTTATTATACAAGATGTTACAAATGTTGCAATCCATTTTCAGAATTTTTCTACAAGAAGTCGATATTCCCACTTCAATTCAATATATGTCCAATTTATCCTTTCATTCCTTCCATATAAAGTTATTTAGTCCTACTTTATTCACGACACACCTGAAATAAGTATGATATGTTTTTTAGAAACACAAAAAAAGTCATGACATTTATCACAGGAATTGTGATATGTCATGACTTGCATTCTTATTGGTCAAGCTGTTGTACTTGGAAGAGTCTGTAGTAGTGCCCTTGCTTTGACATCAACTCATCATGAGTTCCCATTTCGACAACTTCACCGTGTTCCATATGGATGATCCGGTCTGCATGAGTGATCGTGGATAGACGATGGGCCACGATAAATGTCGTTCGATCTTTTGCCAGGATTTCAAGAGACTCCTGGATGAGGTGTTCACTCTCTAAATCAAGGGCGGATGTCGCTTCATCCAGAATGAGGATCGGCGGGTTCTTAAGGAATACCCGTGCAATCGCCACTCTTTGCTTCTGCCCACCCGACAGCTTCACGCCGCGTTCGCCTACACGGGTATCGTAGCCTTGTGGCAGTTTCATAATGAAATCATGGGCATTCGCTGCTTTTGCTGCCTCAATGACCTCTTCATCCGTGGCTTCGGGATTACCGAACTTAATATTCATCTTGACTGATTCACTAAAGAGAATATTGTCCTGCAGTACCATCCCGATGTTATCTCGTAATGATCTGACCTGAAACCTCCTGATGTCCGTGCCGTCTAAAAGGATCTCCCCTTCTGTTACATCATAGAAGCGGGGTATCAGGCTGACGAAGGATGATTTACCCCCGCCACTCATCCCGACCAACGCGACGGTTTCACCCGATCTGATGTCCAAATTAAGGTTGCGGAGCACTCTTTCTTCATCTGATTCATAACGGAAAGAGACACTGTTAAACTTGATATCCCCCTGTACATTTTCACACGGAACTGCTCCCTGTTCATCATCGATATCATACTTTTCATCCATGAATTCAAATACACGGTCCATGGAAGCAATCGATTGAGTCAGAGTGGTAGATGAGTTTACAAGTCGTCTGAGCGGACCATACAGGCGGTCGATATATGCAATGAAGGCCGCCATCGTACCAATTGTAAGATCTCCATTGATCACTTGCAACCCGGCATAACCAATGATGATCAAAGGTGAGATATCTGTGATGGTATTGACCACCGCAAACGCTTTGGCATTCCAGCTTGTTTGCTTTAAAGCCTTCGTCAGGAAATTATGATTCTGATCCTGGAATTGCTTTTGTTCATAATCTTCAACAGCAAAGCTCTTGATGACAGCCATCCCCTGGACCCGCTCATGCAAATGACTTTGAACTTCTGCAAGCGCCTGGGAACGATCTCTCGTCAAGCCCCTTAACCTTCCGAAAAAATAGCGGACACTGAAGGCGTAAAATGGAAAAGCAATGAGTGACACGAGAGTGAGCGATACGTCCATCGTGAACATGATGGACAGGGCGATCACAATGGTGGCCGCGTCCAGCCAAAGATTCATCAGCCCGGTGATGACGAAATTCTTCGTCTGCTCCACGTCATTGATGACCCTTGAAATGACTTCTCCCGCCCTTGTATTCGAATAATACTTAAAGCTGAGTCTCTGAATATGTGAGAAAAGATAATCCCTCAAGTCATACAGGATCTTGTTACCCGTCCACTGGGCAAAGTACTGCCTGTAATATTCCACCGGCGGCCTCACAAGAAGGAACAGGACGAGCATGATTCCCATGATCATGAGCAGCTGGCTTGTCTTCTCATCGGCTGTAAGTCCTTTAGCCCCTACGATGTCATCAATGACATATTTGATTAATATGGGGATTAACAAAGGAATGGTGAATTTGATGATGCCTATGATTAATGTACCTATGATCTGCCACTTATATGGTTTGACAAACTGAAGGTACCGTTTGATACTGTCCAAGTGATTACTCCTTTCTAAGATGTGTGTATTTATTTTGCCCCACTAAAAAGGGATGACCCCGTAAGGAACGCAGCACTGTTCCTCTTCACATCCTGATTGGAAGTGAGCAGGTTGCTCCTTACTGGGTCAGCCCTTTGATACCTATACAATTTTAAGTCTCCGTTACCCTCTGTGAGTCAAATATCGCTCGTACCAAATATCAATAAAGTCAGGGGCAAAAGGCCCTTTTCTTTGTCGGATCCAGCGAACAAGCTTGTCTACATTCCGTTTCAGGATATGATCGATCACATCCGGGTAACCGTATAGTTTCCGATGAGCTTCGTACTCATCTTCATCGAGCAGTGTATATGTCATATCGGGAAACACTTTGATATCCAAGTCGTAATCGATATACTTGATCGCCTCATGATCATATACAAATGGTGAACTTAAATTGCAATAATAATAAATACCGTCCTCACGAATCATACAAATAATGTTAAACCATAGCTCCGAATGAAAATAGCAAATAGCCGGCTCTCGGGTCATCCATGTCCTTCCGTCTGACTCCGTCACCATCGTCCGGTCATTTCCACCGATGATCTGATTGGTCGTTCCTTTCAGGACCGTCGTTTCATTCCATATGCGGTGAATGTTTCCATCATGCTTAAAGCTATGTATTTGTACAGCTTTTCCTTCAGTGGGAACCGCCATCGTATCCCCTTCTTTCATTTCAGAATTACCTTTATATATACTTGTCTATTTTATCATTATAACGTTTCCTCAGAAAATTTAAAACAAAAGGGCTATCCTTAAAGAAAATATCCTTTAAGAATGGCCCTGTAAGGTTGAAAAATGGGGTTTATAGTGGTCTTGGGAACATAAATGAAATGCTTTGTGGGATCTTGTTCCCTTTACGTTGTGACACTGCTTTGTTCCTTCTGATAAGAAAGAATCACTTCATCTGTTTGTCTTTGGAACATTTGTTGAATTTCCCTGAGCTCCTTCTTCTTTGAAAGGATTTCCTGCTGCAGGCATTCAACCCGGGTCATTTCCTGAAGCTCGATCAATTCCTTCTCCAACTCCTGACACCGCTCTATCTCAGACTGAAGATATAACAACTTATCCATCGTCTCCAACTGCTCAGTAACCAACTCATTAAAACGCTGCTGCATCACTTCAACCAACTCCTCTAAACAAGCTCTCCTAACACATTCTCCCCACCTAAGCCCATTCCCTTTGACTATTTCTGTCACAATCGTGAAAGTTTTGTCGATGGAGGGACGGACCTCCATTTAAAATGGTTATTACAATTAAAAATGTTGTTAAATAAGGATTTGTATGATTATGAGCTGCGTTTTGAGAGGTCCGTCCCTCAAAAATAAAAAAGCACCCATCGAAATGGGTGCTTTCTCTGTCAAGAACAATGAAATTATTGTTGTTGACCGTATTTTCCAGAAGCTTTCGCTTTGTTAGCTTCTGCTTGTTGGTTTTGTTGCTTTACTTGTTGAGCTGCTGTCGTTTCTGAAGCGAACTCAGTACCGAATTGTTGTTGAGCTTGACCAGCTTGAGCGTTTTGTTGTTTCACGTGTTGAACGCTTGTACCAGATTGAGTTTTGTTTGGTTGTTTTGCCATTGTAATCACCTCCACGCTTATTAAGATAACCAAGCGAGGATTTCACTATTCGATTAATTTCAGGAAAAACATTCCATTACACAAGAAGGGAACGACCACCGTCAACGATGATGGTTTGACCTCTGATCATGGAAGAATCCTCTGAAACGAGGAACATGACGGACTTTACAAGATCATCGATTTCGACCATGCGTCCTGCAGGCGTTTTACTGCGGGCATCTTCAAGAAGTTCTTCACGATTAGGGAAGTGCTTGAGTGCATCCGTATCGATTGCGCCGCCTGATACGGCATTTACAATGATGTCACGAGGTGCAAGCTCAACGGCAAGATAACGTGTCAATGCTTCCACGGCAGCTTTTGAAACTCCAACCGTTGTGTAATTGTCCAAATAACGGATGGACCCCAAAGAGCTGATGCTCACGATGCGTCCACCTTTATCCATTAATTTGGCCGCTTCCTGAGCACAGAATAATAACGCTTTACTGTTAATATTCATCGTCCAGTCCCAATGTGACTCTTCAAGTTCCATGACAGGGCGCAATACTCCTGATGCCGCGTTGCTTACCAATACATCCAGGCGGCCGAATTCTTCTTTGATTTGTTCAAACATAGATTTGATCTTATCCACATCACCGACATTCGCACGGACAACAATTGCTTCCCGTCCCAATTTTTCAACTTGTTCAGCCGTTTCAAGTGCACCTTTTTTACTTCTGGCATAATTGACGACGATATCGTATCCTTTTTCTGCAAGCTGGATGGCGATTTCCCTTCCAAGACCTCGGCTGCTTCCTGTTACTAATGCTACTTTTTGACTCATGTTTCTTCATCCTTTCATTTCATTTTCCAATTGGTCCAAAGCATAAAGCGACCATGAACACGCAAACTAATAAGAACATATCAGTTAAATGGAGGAATGAGTTATGTATGTAGGTAGAGATATGACAGAGCTTTCAATGATTCCAAAAGATGAATGGAAGAAAAGCGAACTTGCTTTCTTTCACCATTCACTACAACAAATAGTACCTTATTTGAATGCAGAAGGACAATCCATTCATCGGGAAATTGTCGAAGAAATCGAAAACCGCGGTGGATTGAAGCATGGTGAAGCCGATTATACTCATGGTACGAAGATAAGTTACGACTGAAATGAAGAAGCAGCGGGGAACCCGCTGCTCCTTCCTATTTCTGCAGTATCCCTGCTCCTGTTTCCTGCCAGATTTTCTGGTGTGAGACAGGAAAAGCATACTTTTCCATTTCGATTGGAGTAACCGCAATCAGTTCGCTGCCTTCTAGCGTGTTGCTGTCTACAGATCCGACAAACACTTCAATATCCCATACGATATGAGAGAAAATATGCTGTATCTTTGTCACAACTCCGGCTTTTAAAGAGCAATCCACTTTATATTCTTCTTCCATGAGCTGAAGCAATTGCTTCCTGCCACTGCTTGCATTACCCACTTCAAAATTAGGGAATTCCCATAAATTAGCGAGCAGACCCTTCCCAGGGCGCTTATGGATTACGACCCGATCATCTTCCGTGAACAAAATCGCTGCCGCCATAGTAAGCTTGCGGGCGGACTTTTTCTTCGATTTAACCGGAAGATCAGTTTGAACTCCTTCTTCAAAAGCCTGACAGTGCTCACGTACAGGACAAAGCAGACAGGATGGCGATGTCGGCGTACAGATCAGAGCACCAAGTTCCATCAATGCCTGATTGAAATAAGAAGGGTTTTCTTTTGAAATCAGCTCCCTTACTGCTTCTTCAAACACTTTTCTTGAGGAGGGTTTGGCAATATCAAGCCATATGGATAAAATACGTGAAAATACCCTCATCACATTTCCGTCTACAGCCGGCTCAGGTTTACTATAGGCAATACTTAAAATAGCACCCGCTGTGTAGGGACCCACCCCTTTTAAAGAAGAAATTTCTTTCGGCGTATCCGGAACGATTCCTTCATATTTTTCCCTCACTTCTCTTACAGCTGTTTGCAGATTCCTGACTCTGGAATAATAACCGAGGCCTTCCCACGCTTTCAGTACATCTTCTTCATCTGCAGAGGCAAGAGCATCTATTGTAGGAAATTTCTCGATGAATCGGTTAAAATAAGGTATGACCGTATCCACCCTTGTTTGCTGCAGCATGATCTCTGACACCCATACTTTATATGGATCTTGATCATTCCTCCACGGCAGATCACGTTGTTCTCTTGAAAACCATGAAATCAAATCTTTCTGAAATTCCTCACGGTTGATGGTTTGTAAGTGTTTCAGTGGTTCTTCTATCAATTTTGTACCTCCAGGATGTTAATTGTTTCATTGAATAGGGAATAAATAATTAGTACTCTGTTTTTAAACAGACAAGGTTTATTTCTTGTAACCCACCACAAATACATTCATCCAATAATCCAAATAATATATGACGACGGGACATCCGTAAACGTTTTAACGCATGAAAATGGGACTCAGTCGGAACCACGAAGGTTTCGATATAGCGATTCGAATCGTCTTCAGCCTTCTCCCAATGGAAGTTGAAAGCGTCATATTGTGGTAATGTCTCTGCGATATTGGTCATAATTTGCTTATACCGAGGTTTTAAATTCTGCTTTATTTCATATTCCAAATGTATGTGCAAAGTGTTTTTCATTGAAATAATCTCCTTTTAACCATATCATGTTCACCAATGATACGTCATAAACAAATCTTAGAAATGCGAGCCAAGGGAGGACTTTTTTTGGATACAGGCACTCATATTGTTATGGGCTTCGCTCTCGGGGGGTTGGCTACTTTAGACCCCGTCGTAGCTGAAAGCGCAGCCACTTCTCAAAGTGTGTTAGTCGCTGCAGTGATCGGCTCTCAAATACCTGACATCGATACCGTGTTAAAATTGCGTAATAATGCGGTTTATATTCGTCACCATCGTGGGGTTACTCACAGTATTCCTGCGGTCGTTCTCTGGCCGCTCTTGATTGTCGCATGTCTTTATCCGTTTTTCCCCGGGGCAGATTTGCTTCATCTATGGATTTGGACATTTGTGGCGGTATTCCTCCATGTATTTGTCGACATTTTCAACGCTTATGGGACCCAGGCCATCAGGCCAATCTCGTCGAAATGGGTCGCTTTAGGGGTCATTAACACGTTTGATGCTGTAATATTTGGAATACATGTAGTGGGCTTGATTTTGTGGGGCCTTGGATTACCACCGGGAAAAACCTTTTTGGTCATGTATATTGTCATTTTTGCTTACTATGTGTTGAGATTCCAAGTTCAAAAAGCCGTAAAAAATGCGGTGAAGCGAAGAATCCCGAATGCCGAGAAAATCATCGTTTCCCCGACGATCCGATTTTTCCAGTGGCGGTTAGCCATCGTAACGAAAGAGCATTATTATGTGGCACGGGCATTCAGGAGGTCGATTACAATCTTTGATAAATTTCAACGTGTGAAGCTTCCTGATAGTCCGATCATCGATGCTGCCAGGAAGGATAAGAACCTGGCAGCCTTCCTCTCCTTTTCCCCCGTTTACCGCTGGGAAGTGGATGAATACGATGACCATTATGAAGTACGCTTCATCGATCTACGATATCGAAATAACGGACACTACCCATTCGTGGCCCTGGTACAGCTCGATAAAGACCTGAACATCGTCAGCTCCTACACAGGATGGGTCTTCAGCGAAGAAAAACTCCGTTCAAAAGTGGACATCGACATTTTAATTGATTAAAGAAAGTGAGGGACGGACCTTTTAAAGGTCCGTCCCTCATCACTTTAATGCACTAGATCATCATCTTCTTTATCGTCGATCAGGTGTTTGTATTTCGGGTTTTGTGCGGCAAATTCATGAATCTGTTCACCATACGTATTGACCCATTGACGGACGACTTTCTCCGTCACTGCTTTTCCTTTGTAATCGTAACCTGCTTTCGCGTATGTTGCTTCGAAATCTTCCCACACGAGTTCAATCCAGGTCCTCGCTTTCTCATACGAAAGCTTATTATTTTTTTCAATTAACAATTGTGTTAATTCGTGGAATGTTGACTCCATTTTGTCTCCTCCTTTTCCATATATTTAGTTTGTACATTTATGATAATGACGACCATTTCACCCATACTAAAGGTACGTGGTTAAGCTTAGTTGTGAATCTTTGCTTCTTCACGGTATAAGTCAGTACATTTCACCTTTTAGGAGGCACATTATGCGAAATAAATCGACAGGGTTCCCCAACATGAACAACAATAAATTCGAAGGTGAACCGAGAGCAAAAGCGGAATATGCATCCAAAAGGGCTAACGGCACCATCAACACCCATCCTCAAGAACGCATGAAATCTTCTGGACAAAGAGATCACGACTCACTTTAATACAGTGAAATTTGATTAGGGGGTAGTCACGATGGCAAACATGAAAAACAACTTCTACCGCAACAAGTACAGCAGTCCATTTAACAAGGCATTCTACAATCCGAAGCATGCCCATTCCCAGGCAAATGGACAAACAACACAAACTCAAGACTTAATCATTCTGGAAAACCAGACACGTAAGCGTTCCTAGATCTTCAGAGGTCCGTCCCTATTGACGGACCTCTTCTTTATTTCTTTTCTGCTGCTAAAAGGGAAATGGGTAAAGCTTCTTCTTTTCCGTCTCCGCCCAGTCGGTATCCCCAGGCAAATACTCCATTCAAATAATCAATTTTAAAATAAGTGCCGGGATCGCCTTCAATCCCATAAATCCCGCCAGGCTTGTAAACATCAGGATTCATCAAATAAGCCTGCGCCATTAGGGCTTTTCGCTCCAGTACGGCAAACTCATTCACAATCCCCAACTGCTCAGCCTTCCTAGCCTTCTCCTTCAAAGAAGCAATCTCCTGCTTCAACTCATGCTCCGTCATCTCACTATATCTTCTCTCTTGCTCCATTCTCATCACCTCTACTAATAGTAGTATAGAGAAAATGATACAATAAGAAAAGCGCAAGCGGCTTGGTCAGCCCCGACAAGCATAAGACGGGATGGCTGAAAAGGCGTTCTTTGCCTTTTTGGCCATCACGGCTTATGACCTCGAGGGGCTAGCCGCTGGAGCTGGACAATAAGAAAAGCGGAGACGACGGGGTAGACCAGGCAAGCACTTCGGGACAACCCTCTAATCACATTCACCAGAAAGGATGACACCACCATGAAAACAGCCATCATCACAGGCGGAGGCTCCGGCCTTGGAAAAGAATTAGGAAAACTTCTTAGCCAGCAAGGATATCATATCTTCCTGCTTGGTCGAAAAGAAGACCGTTTAAAGAAAGCTGGAACAGAAATTGAAAACATGGGCGGACAGGTTTCATTTGCAGCGTTAGATTTACGCTCCCCTCATGACATTCAACAATTCAGCAGGAATCACCTTAATGGTCTTAATGTTGAATTACTCATACATAACGCAGGCGTAGGCTATTTCGGACCTTTCAAGGAGTCAAATGACGATGAGTTAACCAGTATGTTTGAAACCAATACCTTTGGACCAATCCGGTTAACGAAGGCACTGCTGCCTAAATTGGGACAGGAGAGCACAATCATCAATATCATTTCTACAGCCGGCCTAAGAGGCAAGAAAAACGAGTCCCTGTATGTAGCAAGTAAGTTCGCTCTAAGAGGGTTTGGGGAAAGCCTTCAAAAAGAATATGAAGGCTCAAATCTTCACATCGTGAATGCTTATATGGGTGGAATGGATACTCCATTCTGGGAAAACAGTGATCATATCAGTGATCCATCCAGACTGCGTTCTCCAAAAGAAGTAGCGGAGACAATCGTGAATGAATATCAAGGAAAAGATGAAATCGTAATCGAGTCAAAAAAATAAACCACAAAAGGCAGCCTTCGATAATCGAAGGCTGCCTTGATTTAAGGAGCAAACGGGAAAAACATAAAGGCCACAAAAAATAATAGCATAGGGACTAAAAACAATGCGAATACATCAATGACTACGACAAAGGCGATCCATACCCAGCGGATTCCATCCTTTCGTTTTAAAAACTGCTGAATCATCCTGATATTGACCAGGATCAAGAAGATTGCCACTGCCAGAAGAAAAAATGGTACGACCCATTTTCCCATATCCTCTGCAAATCCTTGGTTGTACCATTCCTGCCTGCCTAATGAATAGAAGTCCGTTTGCATTTTGATAATCCATTCACCGATGAGAAATAGCAGGGCAGTACCAACCACGATTCCCCCGGCGTAAAACTTGAACTTTCTCCCTGTCCCAATGATAAGTGGCAGGGTGACAACAACAAACAGGATCGCAACTATCTCCACTGAACTCTCCCTTTCCCCATCCCTTTAGTGATGAAAAAAATCACTCTTCATTTTCTTTTAATTCTTCTAACAGCCTTTCAATGTCTTCCATAGAAAATCCTTTTCGATACAACGTTTGCTTCATTTTCTGTACATACTCATATCCATCGTATTTTGAACTGAGCTTTCTGTGAGCCTTCAGCCCCTGATGATAAACCGCATCCCATCTCTCATCATCATCCCGTTCGGATTCGACGGTTTCCCATACGATTTTCATGACTGAGCCAGGATACCCTTTCCTCATCAAGTTTTGTTCAATCTTTTGCTTGGCAATCATCTTGGAATCTTTTCGGTATTTATGAAGGAGCTTTTCTGTCAGGGCGACCGCTTTGTCTACTTGCTTTTCTTGTGTGAAAGCGGCCAGGGCTTCTTCAATATGGGAATCCCCTACACCTTTTCTCCTTAATTCCCCGCGGATCCAAGTCGGCCCTTTGTCTGCCGTATTCATCTGAGTACCGACATACGCATGGGCGAATTCTAAATCATTGATGTATTTAATCTCATTTAATTTATGAATGACTTCCTGGATGACCCCTTCCTCCGGGTCCCCTTCCTGCAGGTGATCACGGATTTCCTTTTCCGTTCTCATCCTGTAGGCCAGATACTGAATGGCCTTATTGAATGCTTTTTTTACATCGTCTTCATATTGAAGCTCCGAAATCTCGAGCTCATCCACCTCCAGCCCTTTTCTAAGCTGAAACTTAGCAAGGACCGCTTCATCGACACTGAAAGAATATTTTCCATCTATAAATAAATTGTAACGCTCATCGTTCTTCACTTGCTTCGTTATTTTCGTAATCTTACCCATTTTTTCCACCTCATCTTAATCCTAACACATTCAACATATGTTTTTTATTCTGAAGATAGGTAAAATAATAAGTATAACTGGAGGGATGATGATGAAGATCGCCATAACAGGTGGAACAGGTTTTGTCGGCCAGGCACTGACAGAGGAACTTCTCACACACCAACATGAAGTGATGATCCTGACCCGAAATCCGGGTAAATATGAGGCGCGGCCAGGAGTGACATATGTGAAGTGGCTGTCAGATGGCGCCAGGCCGGAAGAAATGCTTGAAGGGGTTCACGCATTTATCAATCTTGCCGGTGAATCGATCAATAGCGGAAGATGGACCGAAGAACGCAAGAAACGGATCATCAACAGCCGGATCAACTCAACAGGGGAAGTCATCAATATCATAAAAGCACTGAAAGAGAAACCCGCCTGCCTTATCAATGCAAGCGCCATCGGCTATTACCCCTCTTCCAAGACGAATACGTATACGGAAGCCTCAACCGAGACCGCAGACAATTTCCTTGGGGAAACCGTTCAAATATGGGAAAAGGAAGCAGCAAAAGCCATACAAATCGGTATACGGGTAGCCTATACGCGATTCGGCATCATTCTCGGCAGGGACGAAGGTGCCCTTCCACGCATTGCGCTACCCTATAAAATGTTTGTCGGGGGGACGGTCGGTTCTGGTGAACAGTGGATGTCATGGGTTCACATCAAAGATATCGCGAGAGCCGTGCATTTTGTAGCCGAGACGGAAGGGATTGAGGGACCGGTTAATGTCACCGCCCCTTCTCCCGTCACCATGAAAGAATTCGGAAAGACACTTGGAACGGTCCTAGAGAGACCTCACTGGATACCTGTCCCTTCACTTACTTTAAAAGTGGCGATGGGTGAAATGAGCGCACTCGTTCTGGAAGGACAAAGAGTCTTACCGGATGTCCTCTCTAAACACGGTTTTCAATTTCAATTTCCGGAATTGATAAGTGCCCTCAAGGATATTTATCAGTAAGTCACAGGTATGCCCCTTCCTTTTCACGGCAAAAATAGAAGTAATCTTGAAAAGAAGGGATGTACATAGGAATGGATAATAAGAAAAAGAAAGACAAAAACAAGTCGGTTCTATCAAGTGCACAGGAAGTAACATACTCAAGGGAGTTCAAAGCAGCCGACCGTGCAGGCGGTTTCAGTTCCAAAGCCCACCGATAGACAATTATTACCTAACTAAAAGCCCTTACTTTGAAGAAAGATAAAGGTACAGGTTCCAAAGGATCCTGTACCTTTATTTTTTAACCAAAAGGGGATGTTGATATTGGGAAGATCACGCGGCCATAGCAAAAGAGGAAACAAAAACAGCCTGCCACAAACACCCGCTCAGCTCAAATCTGACGGTGTTGACGAAGAGTTCTCAACTGAACTTGCCGACCAGGCTGACATGGAAGCACAAGCCCGGGCGAACGCTGCAAACCAGCGTGCACGAGTGAAGAAAAACCAATAGTGAATCCCGTTAGTTAAAAAGTCGGGTTTGAGGAATTCAGCTTTTAAAAAGCCCCACGCTGTGACAGCATGGGGCTTTTTCATATCCAAAACGTTCACACAATAATTGGCTTCTTGTGCCTTCTATCATGTTGAGTGATCATCTGTTTCAGGTAGGGAATCATCCAATGGTCGGCTCCCCAGTAGTAGGCACCTCTACCTGCAAAAAGGAGGATGATGGCCGCTGTGTAAAGGAGGGGATTCGTGCTGACAGTCCCTGCCAGTAAGAAATTCAGGTTCATAAATGCACCTGCGAGAAGAGCCGGAATGGTCATGAATCCAATAATCAATCCTACCCCTACCAACATTTCTCCCCAAGGAATCAAGACATTGAACAGTTCTACGTTTGGCAAAGCAAATCCTTTCAAGAATTCTGCATACCATCCTTGTACGGCAGGATGATCTCCTGTAGCATTAGCCAAAGCCCCCTGCAAAAAGCCGCTTGCATCAAAGCCGTCATTCACCTTATGCCATCCAGCTTCAAGCCATTGAACTCCCAGCCAAATTCTCAACACTGTCCAAACCGCGCTCACTTTTTGATTTTCCCACCATCTCATGATGGATCATCTCCTTTTGAATGTATAATTTGTGAAACTTTTCACAAATATCATTGCGTTAAGATGTCTTGTTGTCATTTATATTCGTGTGATTGTGAATTGTTTCACATGTTCTTTACACTCTTAATATACCTCTTCTTACACCTTAATACAATAGGCTTTCATGTCGTTCACAAAGGTGTCAAAGTCTTGAATATTATGATGAGTACAGGTGCTGAATTTTCAACGGTATATCACTTATCAAATTTCTTTCCAAATTAACGTTTTAGAATCAATGACGTTGATTTAAGTGAAACTTTCCTATTTTACTTTCGTACTACATAATAGACATATAAGCAGTTTCCGAATGCGGGGGATGAAACAATGAAGTCACAAAACAAGCTTTGGAGAATGTGGAAGGTATTATCACTCGCCTTATCCATAGTGGTGAGGGTCTACTGGTACCGGCTGCGGGGTAAGTCCCAATGGGACAAAGAAAAGCTTTGGGAACGAATCGGAAAAGAGTTCAAAGAAACCCTTTTTGAACTGAATGGCGTGTTGATCAAAGTTGGACAACTGTTGAGTATACGGGAGGATTTGCTCCCGAAAGGGTTCATCAATCAAATTCAGGACTTGGTTGACCATGTACCTCCTTCACCTTGGGAAAAGATTGAATCCGTTCTTGAAGGGGAATGGGGAAGTTCCCTTTCTTCTAAGATACAAAGCATAGATAAAGAAGCCATCGCTTCGGCTTCCATCGGAGAAGTGTACAAAGCGACATTGCTTGATGGCACACAAGCAGCCATCAAGGTACAAAGGCCGGAGATCCCTTCGCTTGTGAAGACTGATTTCCGGACGTTGTCCATCATCATCTGGTTTGCCCGGCATTTTGCTCCCATGCCAAAAGGATTCATCGATTTTAAGATGCTATATAGAGAATTGAAACAGGTCATCGAGCAGGAGCTCGACTTTTCCAAAGAAATGAGTACTGCCATTTCTTTTAAACAGAGGTTTAAAGATCATGCCAATGTGAAGATCCCGACGATGTACCCTGAACTCTGTACAGATAAAGTATTGGTGATGGAATGGGTCGATGGTGTTCGATTGAATGATAGAGAAGCGATTGAATTGTATGGACTGAATGGCCAGAAGCTCTCACAGGAACTATTCCGGCTCTTCCTCCCTCAGTGGCTTGAGCCCGGAATCTTCCATGCCGATCCCCATGCTGGGAACATTCTTCTTCAGCCTGATGGTACATTCGTTTTATTGGATTACGGGATGATCGGGGAAATCTCAAAAAGGGATTCAGCCCATTTCCAAGATCTTCTCGAAGGGGTTCTTCTAAAGAATTTCCGGAAAGCTTCGGAAGCTCTTGCCGAATTGGGGTTCCTGCTTCCAGACGCCAGTCCGAAGACGATTGAGCCTGTGCTAAAGGAATTTGTCTCTCTTGATATGGAGCAGTTTAAACAGATGGATTTGATATCAGTAAAGAAGGAAATCAACGAAATGGTCAAATCACTTCCTGTACAGGTTCCGACACGCTTTATCTTTTTAGGGCGATCCTTCGCCACCATCGAAGGACTTGTCCACACATTGAATCCGAATGAGGAAACCCTTGATGTCGTTAAGCCGGCCTTTATGGATTGGGTGAAGGATGGGAACACGAACAAATGGGAACTTCTTATGAAATGGGTCAGCGCCCAACCCTTTTTTCAGACCGTTCAAAAGGTACGGCAGTTGTTGGATATACCGGAAAAAGCATTGGAACAAAAGGAACATCATCAGCTAAACGGCTTCCAATTCAAGATATTCGAGAGCCAAAAGAAGCAGGCTTATGTCCTTCTGCTTGCAGGATGCATTGGGGGATTCTCAGGACTTGCGTTCGGTTTGGAGGTCATCTGGCAAGGAAGCTTTGGACTTGCGGGGTTTGGTTTAGCTGCGTATTGGATAATTGCCACAAGGCAAAAAAACTGGTTGAAGAAATTGAAGAATGGGCAATTGCATTAAGTGTAAGAAGGTAACCTATAATCAGGTTACCTTTTTATGGTAAAATGCAGACAGGAGGGATTCTATGACAAATCGCAAAGAACCGTTTAATGATGTGACCGACCATATGTCTAAAATTGAAGGGGCACCCATGAACCAGCCCGAAAAGGAGAGTCTTCCACTTGGGATCCGGATCATCGGTTATGCCATCATTGGGTTCACGGGCCTTATGTCTTTATTTGCCCTTATTTTCGGCTTGTTTGATTGAAACTTCAGTATCTGTTCTATGATTCAGCGTGATGCTGATATTTCCCCAGCTCTATCCTGTTATCCCCTATAAAGTGGACTCCTTCCGCTTCCAGGGACAACCTTTGGGTCATCATTTGCTCCTCGTCACGAAATCCGACTTCCCCTTTGCTGTTCAATACCCTGTACCACGGCAAACTGTACTTTTCACTCATGGAGTGGAGAATCCTCACGATCTGCCGAGAAGCCCTCGGACTACCGGCGAGCTCTGCAATTTGCCCGTATGTCATGACCTTTCCCGGAGGAATATTGGCTATGATGTTCACCGCCCGTTCGGTAAACGGCTTCATGCTTGTTCACCTCCCCTTCTTCCTCTCAATTATGTTTCACCCTTATTGTAATAGGAAGTTCCCAATATAGGAAATCATGCCTTCAGCAAGTCGCCTTCCTAGAAGATTCGCTCCCTTTATATTAAACTGTAGATGAATGAAAAGAAGGACGTGATAAGAATGATGGATATTAAACTGATTGCACTGGATATGGACGGGACACTCGTCAACCATGAAGGGGAGGTATCGCCTGAAAACGAACAAGCCATTCAGCGGGCAAAGGAAAAGGGAATTCATGTTGTACTTAGTACCGGACGCTCCCTTTTTACATGCAGGGATATTTCAGATGAGCTTGGTCGCTCTTCTTACCTTGTCACCGTGAATGGCGGGGAAATCTACGATCATGAATACAATCTTGTAGACCGCATTCCTCTTGATATTGATCTTGTAAAGCAGCTATGGGAGCTTAAAGAAGAGCATGATGTGTATTTCTGGTCTTCCACTTCCCAAGGCTTATTCAATAGCAGGAAACCTTTTGACCAGGATATCGAATCTTATAACTGGCTGAAGTTTGGCTTTGATATCCAGGATGATGAGGTCCGCAAAGTCATGATGGACGAACTGGTGAAGAATGAAGCACTTGAAATTACGAATTCCTCACCCACCAACATCGAAATCAATCCAGCAGGGGTCAATAAGGCAGCTGCCCTGGTGAAGGTGTGTAAATGGCTGGACCTTTCAATGGATCAGGTCATGGCAGTCGGGGACAGTATGAATGACATCGCGATGATCCGGGAAGCAGGATTCGGAGTGGCCATGGGCAACGCTCAGGAAGCAGTGAAAGAAGCAGCGGACTGGGTGACAGGGATCAATACTGATCACGGTGTCGCTCAAGCAATCGACAAAGTACTGAAAGAAATGAACTAATTAGAATAAGAGTGCCTGATTCTCTTCCGAATCAGGCACTTTCTCTCTTCGCAGGGTCTATTCCTTTCCTGTTACGTCTATACTAATGGAAAAAACAAGGATTGTATCCCGATATGTATCTAATACTAGTAGTGGTGGTTTATTTACTTTTCGCAAAGTTCTTTATTGATTGGAAACGGTGGAAGGATTATTATCCAACGGTGCAATATTATATTATTTGTAACCTTACCTATAACCTGGTTTTTTACAACCATACCTTATGGGAGTATAAAGCGGTGACGGTGGACTGGCTCAATCATACATTGATCGATTTCGTTTTCACCTTTTTTATCATTCCGGTGGTGATTATGATCTATCTTCGTTATTTCCCCTATCGGAAAAAGAAGATTCTATATGTCTCAAGCTGGATTGCTTACTTTACGTTTCTGGAGTACTTATTTCACAAAAAAGGATTGTTCATTTACGAAAATGGCTGGAACTTAGGATGGTCTGCTGTTTTTAACATTATCATGTTTACCATTTTAGGATTGCATCACAAAAAGCCGCTGCTTGCACTCATCATTTCTGTCCCGATCATTGGCATCCTTTTACTGATTTTCCATCCATCTTTTCATGAATTAAAGTGAGGCTGTTTCGATGACTTCCTTTTCTACCCCCGTTTTTATTGTATCGGTTCTTTGCGTTTACATTACGATGGCCATTTATATCGCGATATTAAAACGAAAAGAATAAAAAGAAAGAAGCACCCTCAAATTCCGGATGCTTCTTTTTCAATTTATTTCACGATAATCTCATCATTTTCAACTGACACGTTCAGTTCCGTCACGCCTTCTTCTTCAAGAAGGAAGTCGGCAATCTCATCTTCCACTCTTTCCTGAATCACGCGGCGCAATGGTCTTGCACCAAATTCAGGGTGATACCCAAGTTCCACGAGTTTGTGCTTCGCTTCTCCGTCAATATTCACGGTAATCCCCTGCTCTTTGAGCTCAGCCTGCAACTCATTCAGCATCAGATCAAGAATTTGAAGCAGCTCAGCCTTTTCCAGAGATTCGAATTCAATGATACTATCGAATCGGTTGAGGAACTCCGGCTTAAAATAGGCACCAAGTGATTGAAGAATGTTCGTTTCTTTAATCGCATCTGTACCTCCCGTATCGAAACCTACGACGGCTTCCTTCTTATCTGTCACCCCAGCGTTGCTTGTCATGATGATTACAGTCTCTTTGAAGCTCACCGTCCTGCCCTGACTGTCCGTCAAACGACCATCTTCAAGGATCTGCAGGAACATATGCTGAACATCCGGATGGGCTTTTTCAATTTCATCCAGGAGTATGATGGAGTAAGGATTTCTTCGTACTTTTTCCGTCAGTTGACCGGATTCGTCATGACCCACATAACCAGGAGGGGACCCGATCAGCTTAGACACAGAGTGTTTCTCCATATACTCACTCATATCCAGGCGGAGCATGGATTCTTTGGATCCAAACAACTCTTCTGCCAGTGTCTTCGTTAATTCTGTTTTCCCTACACCCGTAGGTCCGACAAATAGAAATGTTCCGATCGGACGGTGCTTCGCTTTCAGTCCTGCCCGACTGCGTCGGATTGCTTTCGCCACTTTTTTCACGGCTTCTTCCTGTCCGATCACTTTATGAGCAAGGTTTTCTTCAAGAGATTTCATGCGCTTGCGATCATCGTTTTGAAGCTTTCCAACAGGGATGCCTGTTTTGGTTTCAATGATCGCCTGGATCAATTCCTTTTCTACAAGTGCCTTCGAATCAGAAGGTTCCCTGCCAAGCTGTTTCTCCAAGTCGGCTTCCTGATCCCTGAGAAGCGCTGCCTGCTCATAATTTTCTTCTTTCGTTGCCTGCTCTTTCTTCAACCTTACTTCATGTAATCTTTTGTGGATAGCCGTTTTATCCTTGCCTTCAGATAGAAGGTTCACTTTTGAACCTGCCTCATCCATCAGATCAATCGCTTTATCCGGCAGGAATCGGTCTTGTATATAGCGGTGGGACAATTTCACACAAGCCTCGATGCTCTCGTCTGTGAATTCCACCCCATGATAGTCTTCATAGCGGTTTTTTAAACCTTTGAGAATTTCAATGGCTTCTTCCGGGGTAGGCTCATTGACCATAACCGGCTGGAAGCGCCGTTCGAGTGCCGCATCTTTTTCGATTTGACGATACTCTTTAAGTGTTGTCGCCCCAATCACCTGCAGTTCACCACGGGCGAGAGCCGGTTTTAGAATATTCCCTGCATCCATGGATCCTTCTGCAGAACCGGCTCCCACTAATTGATGGATTTCATCGATGAACAGCATGACGTTCTCACGACTTTGCAATTCACTGATGATGGCCTTCAACCGTTCCTCGAATGATCCCCGAACGCCAGTACCTGCTGTCAAGGAAGCAACATCCATCACATATATTTCTTTATTTAATAATTTTGACGGCACATCACCTGCTACGATTTTACGTGCCAATCCTTCCGCTATGGCTGTTTTCCCGACACCGGGCTCACCGATCAGTACCGGATTGTTTTTATTGCGGCGGTTAAGAATTTCAATCACACGATCCACTTCTTTGTCACGACCGATGACCGGATCGATTAAGCCGGATTTGGCTGCTTCAGTGACATTACGGCCGAACTGATCGAGGATACCGTTTCCTCCATTACCGTTTCCACCTTTCGATTGAGGTGAAGATGGCTGATGTTGGTTATGGGATCCGTGCTCAGAACTTCCTCCCATATTCATCCCTTTGAACAATTCATCAAACGGGAATCCTCCTTGAATGCCAGAAGGGATTTGCTGCTTTTGAAAGCAAGCTGAACACATTTTTAAACTGGATTTCTTACCATTCACTTGTGTATACACTTCAACCGTTGCTAGATTGTGTTGACATACTTGGCATTTCATGAAACATGACCTCCTGTTGGCTTGTTATATATAAATTAGTTTGATAATTGAATGATGAACAAGGCCCAATGATATTTTGACTTTATTTGACTTTGACTTTATTTGACCTTATAAACACAGTATACTTTGACCTTTTTTGACTTTCAAGATTTTTGCTTATGGGAATTTTTGCTTGGAAATTATTTTCCCGTTGTTTGAAGAGTATAGTAGGGTGTAATAGAGAAATCAAACAATTGATTTATTGGTCTCCCTATCCTGAATAACACACAAAAAAAAGCCGGCATATACGCCGACTCTATTAATACCAATGCTCCCAGTATTCTTTGTAACAGCCATGCTTTTTTTCGTGGCATGTGCATTTTTTAATTTTCTTCAATTCGTCCAGAATGTTTTCAAGAAGACCTTTGATGTCTTGATGCTTGTCTTTTTTACAATCATCATGCTTGTAGGATTCGGATTGTTTTTTATACATACGCTGATTCACCACCTTTTCAACCATTGGAAGAATATTCATCATATTTGCCATGGCCCCTAAGTTTCCAAGTGAACCTAGTGCATCCAGAGAACTCTTACCTTGAGAACCTAACAGTCCTTTAAGATAATCCTCATTCAATAATGAACTTACCTTTTCTTTTGCTGTTTCCAGATCCAATTTACTTGCATCTTCTTTTGTGTATTGGTTGATTAGATCCATAAGTCCTTCTAGTGGATTATTTTTGTCACTCATCGATTTCCCCTCCATCTTTTTGCAAATTTCAATGTAATGGTATTCCTTGAAGACTCTTATCCCGTCTTCAAGGAATGTTCAATCTTTAAATCCTAGCTAATGGCACTAACGGCTAGTAGAACCAAGATAGCGATTCCAACAATCAATGCTGCTAGAGGGTTAATTGCAAGTAGAACTAGAAAAGCTACAATCAACAGAACTAATAGCAAGCTGTAAAAATCAAATCCGCCATGAGAATGACTGGCACTCATCCATAATCACCTCACTTATTCAGTACTTGTAAATCACCTTACATGGCTATCTTATGTATGAATTACTAGTTTCGAATGATATAAACGTCTATTTCCTAGTAAAAAGGGCTATTAATCCAAAAAAAATGCCAGACCTGGAATCAGGTCTAGCATTTACCCATTAATATTTTTTTATCCTTTTAGCCTTATACTAATTCACGATCCCAATGACGATGTTCCGCAATGGCTGCAGCGAACTCCCGGGCAAATGACTTCATATCTTCTCCGGTTACAACACCTGGACCCTTCACATCTGCTTCTTCCAGCCAGTGTAAGCCATCATGGGTGGCACCAATCGGTTTAAAGTGAGAATACGCTTCTTTCACGAAGTAGGTGGTATCTTGAGAGAATTTTTTATCTACGTTTTCTCCTCCTACAACGTATAGACTGTCGAATAAGACCGATTCTCCCGTTAAGAATGTATGGTCCACTTCTAGCTCTGTACCGTCATCACCTTTGCGCGTCCCCAGTTTGTCACTAATGATCTCAGGCTGAACCCCTTCTTCTTTAAGAGCAGAGAGAACATGATTCACTTCTACTCCTTTGAAGCCATTACCAACGATGACACCGACTTTACGGGTAGCCGGCTTCTTTTTCGTATTTTCCTGACTTAGAGCCGGTGAAGATTTCGTTACCTTCGATCCTTCTCCTTCAGGTACTTCGATATTGATCGCTTCTGCGAAACCTTTTGCCAGGTCCATACTCACGTTCGCAAACATATCGACGATCTGCTTCTGAACCGATTTGCTCTTCACTTTTCCCAGTTCAAAACTGAAGGCTTGAATGATATGCTCCTTCTCCGGTTTACTCATGCTGTTCCAGAATAGTGTCGCCTGTGAGAAGTGGTCCTTGAAGCTTTCACTTCTTGTACGCACTTTCCTGCCTTCCATCTTTTCCTGATAGTGTGTGTACCCGCCTTCTTCCTTCGAAGCAGGGGCCGGTGTATTTTGAGCCAATGAATTATTATGATAGCTCACCGGTCCTTTGTTAATTGTATGGCGACCATATCCATCACGCTGGTTATTGTGGAAAGGACAAACAGGTCTGTTAATCGGAAGCTCGTGGAAGTTCGGTCCTCCAAGACGGATCAATTGTGTATCTGTATAGGAGAATAAGCGTCCCTGTAACAACGGATCATTGGAGAAATCGATTCCAGGCACGACAGATCCAGGATGGAATGCAGCCTGCTCCGTCTCGGCAAACACATTGTCCACATTGCGGTTCAGGGTCATTTTACCGACGATTTTCACAGGGATTTCCTCTTCCGGCCATAACTTAGTAGGATCGAGGACATCGAAGTCAAAATTAAACTCATCTTCTTCTTTGATGAGCTGAACACCCAGTTCATACTCCGGATAGTCCCCTCCCTCAATGGATTCGTATAGATCACGGCGGTGGAAATCAGGGTCTTTCCCGTTGATCTTCTGTGCTTCATCCCACACGAGTGAGTGTGTTCCAAGTACCGGTTTCCAGTGGAATTTCACAAAATGGGCTTTGCCTTCTTCGTTCACCAGGCGGAATGTATGGACACCGAATCCTTCCATCATACGGAAGCTCCGTGGAATCGCCCGATCGGACATGGCCCACATCACCATATGAGCTGACTCCTGATTGTTTGCAATAAAGTCCCAGAACGTGTCGTGGGCTGAAGCAGCCTGAGGCATTTCATTATGTGGCTCCGGTTTAAGAGCATGAACAAGATCCGGGAATTTGATCGCATCCTGAATGAAGAATACGGGAATATTGTTTCCGACAAGATCATAATTCCCTTCTTCTGTATAAAACTTGGTGGCAAATCCCCGCGCATCGCGAACAGCTTCCGCAGAACCCCTGGATCCTGCCACTGTTGAAAAGCGTACAAATACAGGTGTCTTCGTAGACGTATCCTGAAGAAATTTAGCACTCGTAAATTCTTTCATAGAGTCATAGAGTTCGAACTCACCATGAGCCGCAAATCCGCGTGCATGGACAATCCGTTCAGGGATCCGTTCATGGTCGAAATGGGTCATCTTCTCCCGGAAGTGGAAATCCTCCATTAAAGTAGGTCCGCGTTCTCCCGCTTTCAGTGAAAACTCGTCCTCTGATACCTTCAGGCCTTGATTGGTTGTAAGATGCTTTCCTTCGTCATCCACTCTATACTGTTCAAGCTGTTCATCTTTACTTTTACCGTTCACCTTCGTACGACGATCGTCTCCCATTCTTTCATCCCTCTCAATGTTTATTAATGTTTACTATGTAAAACATTCTGATTATCTAGTACCCATGATGAGTTGATGTAAACATTTATTGGAAAGTTCGGGATTTATGATTTTTACTATTTTTTCATTCTTATCTTTACTGTGTAACATTGTTCTGTTAAAGTGAATATAAAGTAACGTAACAATGTTTTGTTACAGAAAGAAGTGAACCCTCATGGAAACAGATCTTATTTCTAAAAAGGAAGTTCTGGAACTGACGGGAATCTCTTACGGACAGCTTTACCGCTGGAAACGAAAGAATATCATCCCTGAAGGCTGGTTCATTAAGAAATCCAGCTACACCGGTCAGGAGACGTTCTTCCCGAGGGAAAAGATGCTTGCACGGATCGACACAATCAAAGAAATGAAAGATGATTACTCCCTGGATGAGCTCTCGGATTTCTTTTCACCCAATCCCACAAGGATTGAAGTCAGTGAAGAAGAGCTTTCGTCACACAGCATTCTTTCCGATCACACGATGTCTTTCTGTACCTCTCTATTACCAGTGAAAAACGCTTACGAATTCCATGATATCTTAAATATGTTGATTATCGAAAAGTGCAACAGATTAGAAATTCCTAAAGAAGCTCAGCAAACCCTTTATCTTTTTCTTCATGAAAAGTTTACACCACTGAAAGAATCTTCCCTTGAACTGATCGGTATCCGAAAAGGTGAGGCGCATATGTGGATGCTCCTGCCCCTCCCTTCAGACTTCCTGATGGACCATACGGCTCAAGTCGTGTTGAGATTCGATTTACAACAAATGATGGAAGAATTGAAAATCACGTTAACAAATACGAAAGGGATCTGACGTCCCTGAATTGGAGGAGAAATGCATGAATACAGTGGAAAAGAAAAAGCTTCATGACTTGAAAATCAGCGGTTCCGGAACATCCGGCGGAGGACAATTTGATGAAGTGAAGATCAGTGGAAGCGGAAAGATCGCAGGGGATATTGACTGCCGTGAAATGAGAATATCGGGTTCCGGCACCGTAGCAGGGGACGTAAAAGCAGGCCTGATCAAAACAAGCGGTTCTTCCTCCATCGAAGGAGATACGAAAGCCGAAACGATTACGACGAGCGGCAGTTCCAAGTATGAAGGGTCCGTGATCGCCTCCGAAATGACGATAAGTGGATCCAGTAAGGTGAAGGGGGATCTGATCATCGAAAAATTCAAGGTAAGCGGTTCATGCAAGGTAGGTGGAAAAATTCAGGGCGGATCGATTAGAGCGAGCGGATCTTTAACGGTTGAAGAGGATTGTGAAGTCGAAACCTTCTCATCTTCAGGCTCTGTGCACATAGATGGGTTGCTGAACGCCGATAACGTCCAGATTGAAATCAACCATGAATCATCCATTAGAGAAATTGGCGGCGAAAAAATTTCAGTGACTCACCACCATTCAAGCAAACTATTCAAACAGGTAGTCAACTTCTTTCTGCAAAAGGAAGATTACTTATCCTCTGAACTGATTGAAGGTGACGAAGTCTATCTTGAAAATACGAAGGCAAAGCTTGTTCGCGGTAAAAACGTCGTGATAAGGGAGAAATGTGAAATCGATACGGTTGAATACTCAGGTACCATTGATGTACACAAGGACTGCTCCATCAGAAACAAAGTGAAAATCTGACATACCTGGAACAGGGAGTGGCCCGGCCATCCCTGTTTTTTATTTTTACGACTTCTTTACATCCCCTTAACCTCCACATATTCGAAATTTCATATTTTTATTCTGAATGTTCTGCTATATTAATAGGTATATAGTACAATCCTGCGAGGATATTGGAGGACTTTATGAAACGTATGACGGATCACCTCATAGTCATTTCTTTCGATTGTTTATCAGCCTTGGACTTTCCCATCCTGAAAGAACTTCCCCACTTCCAGGAGCTGCTTTCATATGGATCTTACTGCAAAGCGGTTGAAACCATCTATCCTTCTGTCACGTATCCCTGTCACGCAACAATCGTAACCGGAAAGTATCCCAATCGTCACGGTGTGGTGAATAATACACTCCTCCAGCCTGGCAGGGAGTCGCCGGACTGGTATTGGAACCGGAATTCCATAAAGGGCACCACCCTGTATGATGAAGCCAAAAAAGCGGGAATGAGGACGGCAGCCCTCCTATGGCCTGTTACAGCGAAGGCGGATATTGATTATAATATGCCTGAAATCTTTGCCAACCGTCCCTGGCATAACCAAATCCTCGTCTCGCTTTTGAATGGCAGTCCCCTCTACCAACTGCAGATGAATCGTCTTTTTGGCCATATGCGCAACGGCCTGAATCAGCCTGAGCTGGATGATTTCGTCCTCGAATCGACGCTTGAAACCATCAAAAGGAAACCAGACTTATTGCTTGTGCACTTTACGGACCTTGATACCAAGCGGCATTACCATGGCTTTTCTTCTGACGAAGCACATGCTGCCCTCCGCCGCCATGATGCCAGATTGGGGAGAATCATAGGAGCATTAAGGGAAAATGGCATGTATGATAAGTCGACGATTATCGCCCTTGGAGATCATAGTGCCCTAGATGAATCGAAGGCCGTTCAACTCAACATCCTTCTTAAGGAAAAAGGGTTAATATCCGTAAACCGTCGCGGGAAGGTGACTGACTGGAAGGCATATTGCAAAGGATGTGATGGTTCTGCCTATGTGTACACTAAGGATCCAGATTCGACACAAGAAGTGAGGTCGCTCTTGGAACGGTTACAACCGGACCCTTCCAATGGAATCGAATCCATTCTCACAGGAGAAGAAGCTGCCGGGAAAGGAGCTGATGGACACTGTGCGTTAATGCTCGAGGCCCGACTCGGTTTTTACTTTAAAGATACTCTGAATGGATCCTTCATCCATACAATCACTCAGGAAGATGTGAAGGATAAGCGGTACACGTATGGCTCTCACGGCTATTCTCCGGAAAAGGAGAACTACTCCACGATCTTCATGGCTGCAGGAAAAGGAATCCGCCCAAATCTTGATATCCCATCGATGCGCCTCATTGATGAAGGGCCGACGTTTGCAAGATTGCTCGGTCTCACCTTAGAAAATCCAGACGGAAAACCGATTGAAGAATTATTGGATGTATAAAGAAGATTCTGTTTCCTTAGGGGGAAAAACCATGAAACGTTTTTCGAAAGAAGAAAGCAGCTGGATTTTTTATGACTGGGCAAATTCGGCGTATTCCATTATCATTTCTACCGCCGTCTTTCCGCTCTTTTATAAAGCGGCCGCTACAAATGCCGGTGTCAGTGCCGCTAATTCAACGGCCTATTTGGGATACACCATTGCCATTGCGACCTTCATCCTTGCCATGATCGGTCCCATACTCGGTACCATCGCAGATTATGAGGGATACAAGAAGAAGTTCTTTTCCTTCTTCTTTGCACTGGGTGTGACATTCACCCTCTTCCTTGCTTTCGTCCCCAGTGATCAATGGCTGCTTCTTTTAGTCTTTTATACAGTGGCAGCAGTCGGCTCAGCCGGGTCGAACGTCTTCTACGACGCCTTTCTGACCGACGTTACGACGGAAGAGCGGATGAATCGTGTATCGTCACGGGGATTTGGATTCGGATATATCGGCAGCACGATACCGTTCATCCTAAGCATCGCCATCATCATCTTATCCCAGAACGGGACCCTTCCCATCTCCGTCACCGTTGCCAGTAAGATTGCCTTTGTGATCACCGCTTTATGGTGGGGTCTCTTCTCTATACCGCTATTAAAGAATGTACATCAGCGCTACTTCATCCAACGGGAAAAAAGCCCAGTGGCGAACAGCTTCAAACGTCTTGGCAAAACGATGAAAGAAGTCAGGAAATACCGGGCACTCTTTTTATTCCTGCTTGCTTACTTCTTTTATATTGACGGGGTCGGCACCATCATCACCATGTCCACAGCGTACGGATCTGATCTTGGGATCACCTCCACCAACCTGTTGATCATTCTATTTGTGACCCAGGTGGTGGCTGGACCTTTTGCAATCCTATACGGAAGACTGGCCGAAAGGTTTACGGGGAAAAAGATGCTGTATGTGGGAATCTCAGTGTATATCATCGTATGCATATACGCCTATTTCTTAGAGACAACCATGGACTTCTGGATCCTCGCCATGCTCGTAGCTTCTTCTCAAGGTGGCATCCAGGCACTGAGCAGGGCTTATTTTGCAAAGCTGATACCGAAGAAAAATGCCAACGAGTTCTTTGGGTTTTACAATATTTTCGGTAAGTTTGCATCGATTCTCGGTCCCTTATTAGTGGCAGTCACCGCGCAAATGACCGGTGCGTCCAACAGCGGTGTCTTCAGTCTTGTCATCCTCTTTATCATAGGGATTGTCATACTTGCTTTCGTACCCGAACCGACAGAGGCTGACGTAGAGAAGTCAGCCATCGTATAAAGAAGAAAGAGCCCGAACATTTAAGTTCGGGCTCTTCTAATTTCATTAGAAAGAATGTGCTGCATCTTTCGCACGGGCAATTGCATCTTCCTTTATCTCCTGTGCTTTATCCGGCATTGCGGCATGTCCCTCCACAAATACCCCCTCAAATGAAGGTACACCGAAAAATTGCATGATAAGGCTTAAATAACGATGCCCCATCTCCATACCTGCCGCCGGTCCTTCAGAGTAAATACCGCCCCTTGCCTGGATATGAATCGCTTTCTTGTCCGTCAATAATCCAACCGGCCCATGCTCCGTATACTTGAATGATTTCCCTGCCACTGCCACGGAGTCAATATATGCTTTCATCACGGGTGGAAATGAAAAATTCCAGAAAGGAGTAACAAATACATATTTATCAGCCCCGATGAACTGATCGGATAATTCAGTAAGCCGGTTTACTTTCTTCTGCTCTTCCATGGAAAGCTCCTCAAACCCTTTACCTGATTGAAGCTTCCCCCATCCGCTGAAAACATCAGCATCGATATGAGGAATATGCTCACGGTACAAATCGAGATGAATCACTTCATCACCCTTGTTCACTTCCTTATACGTATCCATAAATGCTTTCGCAACCGCCATGCTATACGATTGGGTATCATCATGGGGATGTGCGGTGATATATAATACTTTTGCCATTAATCATCCATCCTCTCTTCTATTTCACTCACAATCGTATTGTGTGAAGTTATGAATGGTATTATCCTTTTTTCAAAAAAAGAATGCTGCCCTTTAGGACAGCATTCGATGCTTATTCTTCTTCACCCGGTACTTCAAACGGGTTTCCCCCGATATTTTTTCTCATTTCGTCTGTTAGTTCAAATGGAGTGTTTTCTTGTGTTTCCCCTGTTGCGAAATGGTGACTGCCATCAAAGTGGAATGGTTTACCTTCCAAAGTCGACACCTCCGTTTTACTATAGTATGACCATTATGAACGGGTCCATACAGAACAGACCTTTTTACCCAGTAGTATTTACTTATTATAATATGCTTCACTTCCAGAAGATATCCTTTTTTTCCATTTTATATTGATATTTTTTATTTTCTAATACAACCACCTGCTCAGGGGATGTTGTGGCCACACGCTTTGTTTCTTCCACGAGAAGTTGAATGAGACCATGGCATTGCTTCGCCCCTTTCACAAGGAGGGGTACCCCGATCCAATCGATCCCCAGTTCCCTTGAAAAGAAGCCTCCCGCTGTCATCGCTGGCGGGACGGTTGGTGAAGTATTGGAAATGATGATTTTATCCTTTTGTCCATATCGATTCAATAAAATGCCACTCAAATCCGTTAAGGCAGGTACCACATACTTGGAATTCCTTCGTCCGATTGTATAGACGGAATTACCTTCTTCGTCGGTTCCGTGATAGAAAATGTGTCCCGTGTCTTTTTTTGTTAGCTGGTTAAAATATGGAACAGTAAGGATCTCTTCCTTCGTTAACTTCCCCGGCTTCAATGAACGCAAGTGATAAGCTGCAGCTATGGAGGTGGTATGAGTCCCGCCGAAATCGTTGTATATATAAATCATCTGATCACCTATAAGAGTCGTTTTCTTCAGTATGGACGGTTGGGATGGAGAGTAACCCTTTTCATTTTAAATCAATAAAAAATTAAAAAACCTGCTCCCCCGAATGGGAAAACAGGAATTCACTGCCTGAATCAACCACCCGCAGGAGCAGGACCTGCTGCTGGTGCTGCTGTACGCTGACCCAACTCCTGATCCAGCACTAATAAAGCGGCGGAATTATCTCCGGCAAGTTTCAACCGATCAACAATCGTCAGTGCCTGAGCTTCTTCATCAATCTGTTCTCTCAGAAATTCCTGAATGATGACAGCAGTTTGTGGATCATTTTGAGCGGCATAATTATACGCTTGTTGATAGGTGTTGGTAACGAATTGCTCATGCTCCAGCACTTTTTGAAACGTTTGAAGAGGGGTTCCATACTCTTTCGGCTGGGCAGGAAGCTGCTGAATATCCACCATTCCCCCCTTGTCTGTCACATAGTCGATGAGCTTCAACATATGTGTTCGCTCCTCTTCTGATTGGAGTCTCAGCCAGTTTGCCATTCCTGTGTAATTCTGATTCGCCATATAGGCAGACATAGCAAGATAAAGGGTAGTCGACACATGCTCGATTCCGATTAAATTATTCAAAAGCTTTTGAATTTGCTCATTAAGCATACCGTTCCTCCTCAAAATGTATTGACCATTTATTTTATTGAAGGAAAGTCTAAATTATGATGGATAAAAAAACAGAACCATCTATGCTTGATGATTCTGTTTTCCATCCAGGAACCGTTTCTGTTTTCTTTTTACCACAAATTCTTCCAGGGTACCGGAACCACACACCACTCCAAGGACGATGAAAACAAGTCCGACCAGGTGATAGATTGTCACGGTTTCACCAAGAAAAACCGCCGCTCCAAGAAGTGAGAAAAATGTATTAAGGTTCAGGAAAATCGATGTTTCGGCTGCCCCTATTTTTCCAATCGAATGATTGTAGATCATATGTCCAACAGCTGTGGCCAATATGGCTGAAGCAAAAAACAGCACCCATATCCAGGCAGGTGCCCCTCCTAATTGCTTCAGTCCTCCAGGTTCCGTGACCAGGCTGATGAGAAAAAGAACAACGGAACCAAACACCAGCATATACCCTGTCAATAAACGGGGATCCAATGTCTTGGCGGCACGGCTTATGATGATGAAGCTCAATGCCTGAGAAAATATGGAGATGAAAATGAACAGGTCCCCCATCTTCAATCCACCGATGCCTTCCCCACCTGACAGTACAATGATTGTCACACCGACACTGCCTGAAAGAAACCCGATGATCTTAATCACGGTCGGCCGATTCCTGAGGATGATCGTGGCCATTAAAGCCGTTAACAATGGCCCTGTTCCAAGGATCAGTCCCCCATTTGTAGACGAGGTTCCCGTTAACCCGACCGATAAAAAATAATGGTGACTGACCACATTTAACAGACCACCAGCAATGATGAATAGGAATTCCTTTGCTGTAGGCTTCCTGATCTTCCCCATAAGACCAAGGAGAATAAATACTGTCATACCCGCAGTGAAAATGCGAAGAGATGTAATCGTAACAGGTGTAAATTCACTTACCAGCGTTTTCAACGCAGGTACATTAAAGCCCCATATGAGCATGATGAACACAAGGATGATATACGTTTGCCATTTTTTCAATACTTTGGAGCCTTCTTTCTTTATCGGATATTTCATCCAATCATAGCACCCAAAAGTATTCCCGACCAGAGATAGAAAATCTTTTTTGAAAGGTTTAGCAGTGGCAAAGGTAGACACTGATATTCTCCACAACCCAAGACTATGCTATAGTATAGGTCGAAAGGGGTTTTTAAACATGACAAATCAAGAACTGCCACCAAAAACATGTACCATCGAGCGTTTAGTCACAAAAGCAGAAGACGTTGAAAAGGTGCTTCAAGGAACGAAGACTGCGACCCGCCGAAACGGAAGATACGCGGATGTCGGGGAAATCATGGAGCTTCAAGGAAAGAAATACATAGTGAACAGCGTCTACTCCCAGTCACTTGGAGAACTGACAGACGAGCACGCCAGGCAAGAAGGATTTCAATCGGTAGAGGATTATAAAAATGCCATCCTCTCCTATCATCCTGGAATGCCCTGGCACCCCGGCATGAAAGTATGGGCTCACGAATTTAGTTTAGTGACAGAATAGAGCACTTCACATGGAGCAACTGCTATATAAAACATTGATCTACCTTCATGTCATAAGTGTGGTCGCTTCCATCGGGCCATTTTTCTTACTTCTGCTGACAATGAAAAAGTTACGGACCGCATCTCCGTCCATCCTGCCTTCGTACCTGGATACATTCCGCTACACCGTGCAGCTTTCAAAGCATTCAGGGCATGTCCTTGTCGGGTCGGGGATTCTCCTCGTTCTTCTTGGACCATGGACATGGACGACACCATGGATCATCATGACCCTCGTCATCATGTTCTGCTCTCTCTTCTTTTTGGCACGGGCATTTTCACCGACTCTGAGGAAATTCGGAGAAGAAGATGCGGACAGGGAAAAGCTTGTTGGAAAATTGCATCGGACCGTTTGGATTTATCTCATTCTCCTGCTTGCCATGCTGTGGTTTATGGTGGTGAAACCGGGGATATGGGTGTAAAGTACGTGTGCAGGGTACAATCAGGATGATTGTACCCTGCACACGCTTTTTTAATTCGTTCGCATTCCTACTCATTTCCCTTGTTACTCTTCGAATCCAATACTTTCATAAAGTAGGCCGTCGGAAGTAACAGTCCGATCGCCGCTTCAAGCAGCGCAAAAAATCTCAAATGCCCCGTCGGGATATAGTCCCCGTAACCGACTGACAAAATCGTCACTCCGCTATAATAGAGATAGTTAAGGAATGTGTGTTCCACCGGCTTCCCACTCGGAGAGCTTATCCTGAGCATCGGATTGTCAAACGACAGGGCATAGTAGAGTACAGCAAATGCGATCATGATACTGAGAAGCACAAAGAACAGCTTCAGAAATAACGCTGTGCTGAAATAACTGTATTTGAAATGCTTATCCTTAAAGAAATATATTAAGTTTACTACTATAAATAGTATGGCTCCTAAGGTAACGATGGTTGCCATAACGAGTGAATCCTCCTCTTAAACAGACTATGTTTCCTATACCACGTGTTGTATGTTTAAAACTCATCATCTCTTAATTTTCATCAGCACTTGTACAAACCCTTTAACTCTTTTATTCTAGTAATAATAGAATTTTCAAAAAAAAAGAAGGAACCTTTGATGAAAAAATTCACACTTCAGTCCAAGATTATCTTCATTGTATTAGCACTTCTCTCCGTTTTGATTTTATCCCTGTCTGTCATTTTTTTTCGAATGTTATCGGGGACACTGACGGACCTGAAAGGAAAACAGGCTCTTGCCGTGGCACAATCAGTCTCCAAGATGCCTGCTCTCATCGAAGCATTCAATCAGAAACAGCCCGAAAATATCATCCAGCCATTAGTGGAAGATATCCGTAAAGAAACCGGGGCCACTTTCATTGTGGTCGGCAATAAAGACTCTGTACGCTATTCACACCCACTACCTGAACGCCTTGGAAAAAAGATGGTTGGCGGGGACAATGATAGGGCATTGATACACGGGGATTCCTACGTTTCTCATGCTACGGGATCACTCGGTCCCTCTGTCCGGGGGAAAGTTCCGATCAGAAACAATCAAAATGAAATCATCGGGGTCGTGTCAGTCGGATTTCTTGAAGACAGTATCCACGACATTGTCATACCTTACCGGACAAAGGTCTTAACTCTCGTCACCATCATTCTATTAATCGGGATCATTGGCTCCTTTTTCATAGGAAAAGGGATCAAAAAAGCAATCTTCGGTTTGGAACCTAAGGAAATTGCCATGCAGTTCAAGGAAAAGCGTGCAATCATCGAATCCGTCCGTGAAGGGATTATTGCCATCGACCAGCATGGATTGATTACTGAAATCAATGCGAAAGCTCACAGCATTCTTGCAATCAATCATCACTATTCAAATAGAGGCAGGTATATTTTAGACGTCATTCCGGATACGAAAATGGTAGATGTACTGGAAACCAGGGAAAGTCAGCTTGACGACGAGATCTCTCTAAATCATCATGACCTGATCGTCAACAGGCTGCCGATTTTTGAAGAAGAAACAATTGTAGGCGTAGTGGCCAGCTTTAGAAGAAAGGATGAAATCGATCAGCTTGCGAAGGAGTTATCCCAGGTTCAAGAATATGCGGGCATATTAAGGTCCCAGACCCATGAGTATCGAAATAAATTGAATACGATTGCCGGACTTATCCAGCTTCATCATCACGAAGAAGCTTTGACTCTCATTCAGGAAGAGTCTTCGGGTTATGAAGACCTTATACAATTTTTATTGAAAGCGGTACCGGATCCCGTACTTGCCGGTCTCATCATTGGAAAATACAATCGGTCTCAGGAATTAAAAGTATCTTTCTCGATTCATCCTGATAGTTCTATCACTACATTGCTCTCAGATATCCAGCGGGAAAAATTGATTACGATCATTGGGAATATTCTCGATAACGCCTTTGAAGAAGTGTTATCCTATCCGCAACATAACAGGCATGTTCAATTATTCATGACGGATCTTGGGAATGATTTCATTTTTGAAATAGAAGATAGCGGTGGAGGAATTCAGCATATAGTATCCATATTTGAAAAAGGATACTCCACTAAATCAGAGAAGGACCGGGGAATTGGCCTGCACCTCGCTCAGAAAAGTGTGGAGCAGTTGAAAGGGTATATTACAGTGGAAGAAAGTGAGCTTGGAGGAGCCCTGTTTACGGTCAGTATTCCAAAGCAACATTAGGGGGCGGACGAATTGCGTAAGTGGAACGTATTCATCATAGAAGATGACATTCAAACAGCTGAAATCAACAGTCAGTATATCACTCAAATGGATCGATTTCAGGTAGGCGGAATTGCCACCACCATAAAAGAAGCCAAAAAAGTGTTACCTGTCGTCAATCCGGACTTAATACTCCTTGACGTTTACTTCCCGGATGGGACCGGCAGTGAATTTCTATGGGAAATCAGAAAGGATTACCGTAACACTGATGTCATTCTTGTTACGGCAGCCCGCGAAACGGAGCATATTGCCAATGCCATCCGTGGCGGTGCATTTGATTATATCTTGAAGCCGATCATCTTTAACCGATTTGAAGAAACTCTTCTCAAATATCAGCAGTATAAAGAGAGAATGAATGACTCTCAAGTTGAGAATCAGCATGAGGTGGATACCCTTTTTAACAGGAAGAAAAACAGTGGTATCATCCAGACTGTTCACGAACCTCCAAAAGGGATTGATACAATCACATTGGAGTCCATCCATAAGGCAATAGGAACGTGTGACGATCGGGGGTATACGGCGGAAGAAATGGCCTGCGAGGTGGGTGTCACCAGGACTACTGCCAGGCGTTACCTCGAGTACTTGGTTTCACAAAAGAAAATCAGCGTTGAGTTGACGTATGGTGGTGTCGGAAGACCCCAGAGAAGATACTTTTCTCCATAATAGATAAAAGCAGTGAGGCGAAGAATCGTCTCACTGCTTTTCCATGTTCAAGCTTCTTTCTTTAAGTCCTCGAATTGCGTATTCTCCTTTTTCTTCCTTAACCCTAATAAAGTTGGAAGGACAAGGGAGAGGAATGATACGATCAGCAGGCCGATGGTGATATTACTCTGAAAGAACACACCGTACGAACCGTTCGAAATCGTCATTGCCTGCCTGAAGGATTGCTCCATCATCCCCCCCAGTATGAACGCAAGAATAAATGGCGGCGCGGGGAATTTGAACATCTTCAATACATACCCCAATACACCGAATCCGACGAGGAGGTATAAATGGAACGTGTTAAAGCTGACGGCATAAACCCCGATCAAACAGAATACGATAATCAATGCAATCAGAAGCTGTTTCGGAATATAAAGTATTTTCGCCAAAATGGGAATAAGGGGCAGGTTGAGAATCAGCAGAAAGAGATTCCCGATATACATGCTTGCAATGACTCCCCAGAAAACGTCAGGATGATCTTGAAGCATCAATGGACCCGGCTGTACCCCTACGACCAATAATGCTCCAAGGAGAACGGCAGTCGTTCCGGAGCCGGGTATCCCTAATGTCAATAAAGGTACGAATGCGCCGCTTGTTGCGGCGTTATTTGATGTTTCTGGTGCTGCCAACCCTTTAATATTCCCTTTTCCGAATGAAGAGGGATCTTTCGATAATCGTTTCTCTGAAATATAGGATAGGAAAGAGGCAATCGTGGCACCTGCCCCTGGAAGGACTCCTAATAGAAAGCCCAGGACGGAATGACGACTGATCGGACCTGCCATTTCCTTTAATTCGTGCTTTTCAAGCTTTAAGCTTCCGACTGCCTCCTTTCCCTTCAACGTATTTTCATTCCTCGAGATGATCAGCTGACAGACTTCGGAAAGAGCAAACAATCCAAGTGCGATGATGAGAAAATCGATTCCTTCCAGTAAACCCGGATTCCCGAATGTGAAGCGCTGGGTACCTGTTTGCTGATCGATTCCGACCGTTGCAACCATCAATCCAATCGTGGCTGAAATCAGAGCTTTATTGGTCGATCCCTCGGATAAACTGGATATTGCCGTAAGTCCAAGAAGCATAAGGGCGAAATACTCTGTAGGGCCGAAAGTGATGGCAAGCTTGGCCATATAAGGTGCCACAAGCATGAGGGCTACGACGCTGATCGTCCCTCCTGCAAAGGAAGAGATCGCGGCAATGGCAAGTGCTTTCCCTGCCTTCCCCTGCTTCGCCATGGGATACCCGTCAAACGCAGTGGCTACCGTTCCGGAAATCCCGGGAGCATTTAATAAAATGGATGAAGTGGAGCCTCCAAACACGGCACCATAATATACCCCTGCCATCAGGATCAAAGCGGAAGCCGGGGACATCCCATAACTAAGTGGAATCATGATCGCTATGGCGCTGATGGGTCCAAGTCCCGGCAGCATACCAATGATCGTTCCAGCGAGTACTCCTATAAATGCAAAGAACAGGTTTTCCGGTGTGAAGGCTACTTGAAACCCATATAAGATACTTTCAATCATGCTCTTTCACCTCCTAAAAGGGTAGAATCCCCTGTGGTAATGTTATGTTGAGAAGATAGTTGAATGAATAATACATGACACCTGAAAAAAGAAAGGCCACCAGTACCGTCGTCACTTTCTTTTTGAAACCTAGCACGAACGGAATGACGAGCAAAAATAGAATAGTAGATAATAAAAATCCAACTGGTTCTAATAGAAAAATATAAACGAGTAGAGCTGCAAGCACGGAAAGTAAAATGATGATATCTTCTTTTTTCACATAGCGCCTCTCCTTATCTGCATCCGTATCATCTTTCGCCTGATAGAATAGCACGATGGCTAAAATGATCAGCAGGTATCCAAGACCTTTCGGAAGGACGTCGCTGTCGATGATTGCATATGGAAATGCTGGCAGCTGATAACTAAGGGCCAGATAGCACACGGCAAACACAAATAATATAAGTGAGATGATTCGATCCGGTTTGGTTCTCATATGATTCACTCCTTATCAAGAAAGGGGGAGCAGAGAATCCCGCTCCTGCTCCCGATCTCCTATTTTTTCAATCCGATTTCCTCCATCAGATCCTCAATCTCTTTGTATTCCTCATCCAGGAATTGACCGAACTCTTCTGAAGACATATAGTTGTCCGTCCAGCCGAATTTATCACGCATTTCCTTCCATTGATCTGTTTCGACCATTTTCTTGAACGCTTTTTCATAATAAGCAACGGCATCGGGATCCATATCCTTCGGTCCCAAGAAACCACGCCACACAACGAATTCATCATCTATCCCCTGTTCTTTTAACGTCGGGAACTCTGATATGGTATCTCCCTCCAACCGCTCCGGAGCGGTTATCGCGAGAACCTTCACCTTACCGGCCCGCGCTTGTTCAGATGCTTCGGCAAGGCCCGTGGAGTAGACATCCACCTTTCCCCCAAGCAGCATGCTCATACCGGATCCGTCCTGGGCGGAAACATATTTCAGTTTTTTCACATCCACCCCTGCTGCTTTCACTGCTTTAACGAACTGCATATGATCCATGCTTCCCGGTGAAGAAACCCCAACGATCGATACAGATGTCGGATCCTTTTTCAATGCATCTACAAGATCATTCATCGTATCGTAAGGGGAATCTGCATCGACAACAAACGCAGCATAGTCTGCGATGACGCCTGCTATCGGTGTGAAATCCTTGTGGGAAAGAGTTGATTGTCCATTAAGAGGTACAAAGAATATTGGCGGTGAAGTCACAAACATCGTGTGATTGTCCCCTTTTTTTCCATTGATATAGGACCAGCCGACTGAGCCTCCACCACCTGGCTTATTCACTACTGCCATACGCTGATCAATGATTTTCTGTTCTTCCATTACTTTTGATACCGTCCTTGCCGTAGTGTCCCAGCCTCCACCTGCACCAGCTGGAGCCACAACTTCAATCGGTTTTGATGGAGTCCATTCCCCATCACTTTCAGAATTACTGGCTTTGTCCGAACCTCCGCATGCAGTGGTTACGACCAATAAACTCGATAAAATAAGAGCCATGATTCCATGTTTTTTCATCATTGATTTCCCCCTTCAATTTTCTGATAACGCTTTCATTATAGAAAATTCAGAAACCATTGAGAATAAATCGAAAATAAACTCCAAAAGAATCCTTCTGGTTATTTTGTTTATAAAGTTCACGGTCTGTATCATTCCCCTTCCCCTACTCAAACATATGATGTAGAAATTCCTCTATTTTGAGAAAGGTGAGAATGATATTGAATCTGCTCTATAACATGTATAGGCCCGCTCACGGCGGTGGAGGACATGCAAGTTGGGGAAACGGGCACGCCCACGCGACTTGGGGACACGGAACAAGTTGGAATCAGGGAGGTAACTGGAACCACGGTGGAAATTTTGGATATCACGGCTGGGGATACCCCGGCTTTGCTGCCGGAACAGTGACCGGTTTAGCCGTTGGGGCTGCCGCGTCACCCGGACCTTACCCGGTCCCTGCTTATCCATATCCGTATCCTTACCCTTATCCCTATCCGCCACCATATCCCCAATCTTAATGAAAACAAAAATCCCCCACTCCTGGATGGAGTCGGGGATTTCTTGATGATTGGCTTTAGTTGATAGCACAGAAGCTGCATTTCAGTAATGTCACATTCTCACTATTAACCATGAAATTCCTCCTATGGAATAGAGTTTATGACCCACGTGAGCGGTGGAAGTTATTCCATTAAAAAAACGTGGTATAATAGATTAGTTAGCAAATTATTCATAGATTCGTATACACAAGGAGGAAGCAATATGGATTTCTCATTTCCACTTGAACTTGCCATCTCTACCGGAGCAATCATTGCCCTTTTAAAAATCATAGCCATCGATATCATCTTATCTGGAGATAATGCGATTGTCATTGCCATGGCAACGAGAAGATTACCGAAAGACCTTCAGAACAAAGCGATCTTCTGGGGAACGGCAGGTGCCGTCACCCTTCGAATCTTCTTTGCAGCCGTCATCGTTTATTTACTACAGATTCCTTATGTGCATCTCATAGGAGGAGTCCTGTTACTATGGATTGCCTATCAGGTACTTGTTGAAGATGAAGGAGATGCCAATATTAAATCGCACACCGGACTTAGACAAGCCATCATGACCATCATCGTCGCCGATGCGGCAATGAGTCTTGATAACGTTGTTGCCGTCGCTGGTGCCGCACATGGACATCTCGGTATGATCGCCCTCGGCGTATTCATCTCGATTCCGATCATGATATTCGGTTCAAAGGCCATTGTGAAAATTCTTGAAAGATATCGTTGGATCGCTTACGTTGGAGCGGGGATCCTTGCTTACACAGCAGGTGAAATGATTGTTTCAGATGAAAAATTCTTAGACCTGATCAATATTGAACATGGACTGATTACTACAATCATCACCATCGTTCTAACCGCCGCGATTCTTCTTGGTGGGTTCCTGGCAAATAAACGTTCTCAATCTGATCAAAATAATGTTCACCAATATAATGCGTAACCCTGGAAGATGCCTACAATTGTAGGCATCTTTTTTGTTTCTTGCAAGTGCTTTTTGGAAAGACTAATTGTCAGTTAATAAAGAAGGAGGACGTGTGTATTGGATTTCTTCATGAGCCAAGATTCACTAACCGCTGTGGAATGGATTTTCCGAGCAGCTATAGGATTCATCTTTTTACTTGTCATAACCAAATTAATGGGACAACGGTCTATTTCTCAGCTGCGTTTCCTTGATTTTGTGATGGCACTTTTAATAGGGAATATTATGGCTCATCCTTTGTCTGACGAAGGGTTAGGAATGAAAGGATCTATGCTCACTATGGGAACGTTGGTGTTTCTCTATCTGATTGGGGTTTACCTCAGTCTTCATTCAACCTTCATTCGAAAAATACTCGATCCCTCCCCTATTTCCATAATAAATAATGGAGAAATCTTATATAAAAATCTCAAGAAAGCAAGGATCCCTATAGAAAGCCTGTTATCTGAATTAAGAAAGCAGCAAATCGAAGAAGTTCATAAAGTTGCGATAGCTCTGTGGGAGCCAGGAGGAGAGATTTCATTCTTTCTCAAACCACAATACCAACCCGTTTCACATCAGGATGTCGCACTCCCTTTTAAAGCATTTGACCTCCCCATCCCCATTATTGAGGATGGCAGAATCAATCTATCGGAATTAATGAAGCTAAATAAAGACGAATCCTGGCTGCACGATCAATTAAGAAATTCTTATGATGCAATAGTACATGACGTCTTGCTGGCCACAATAGATAAGCAAGATCAAATAAAAATCTATTTGTATAAATGAAAACTCCCTCCACCCTTGGAGGGAGTTTTCACATTAAGATTTCATCATATAATTGACCAACTCTTTATTCTTTTTTTTGAATACTTCGTTATGGGATGATACCATGGCGAATTCATTTGCGCCGGGTTGAATGAATTGCTTGGCTTTATTGACCGCGTTTGCTGCATCCTGAAAAGCACCGGCAATCAGGTTCACTTTTCCTTCATGTTTTAGGATATCCCCTGCTGCATAAAGGCCATCAATTGATGATTCGCTCGTTGCCGTACCTGCAATATAATACTGATCGATCATGTCGATATTGAGTGAACTATTCTTAAGTAAGGAAGTATCGATTTCATAGCCATGATTGATGATCACCTCATCGATTGACAGATAGGATACTTCATTTGTCTGGTGATTGATTAACTCTACCCTTTCAATGCTGTCATGGTCGGCTCCCGCTATCAGCTTTGAAATGGACGTGTTCAATAGGCAAGTCGCGGAGCTGCTCATAAGCTGTGCGCATTGTGCCTCGTGTCCTTTGAGGGCATCCTTTCGATAGGCAATGTATACCTTCTCAGCCACCGGCTCCAGTTCATTCGCCCAGTCAATCGCAGAGTTTCCTCCACCTGAGATGATGACGGTCTTTCCTTGGAATCGTTTCAGTGACTTCACAGTGTAGTTTAAATTGGAAACTTCGAATCGTTCCGCCCCTTCGATGTCGAGCTTTTGAGGAATAATGATTCCACTCCCCACTGCAACGATGACTGTTTTTGAGTAATGCTTATCACCAGAGGAACCTTCCAGAATAAATGTTCCTTCTTCATCTCTTGTAATTGATTCAACCTTTTCATTCAGAACGACAGTCGGATTGAATGTCAGCCCTTGTTGAACAAGCTGCTCAATAAGTCTTGCCCCCGGTACAGGAGTCATTCCCCCTACATCCCAAATCATCTTCTCGGGATATACATGTATCTTTCCACCTAAGTCAGACTGAAATTCAATAATCTTTGTCTTCATTTCTCTAAGACCGCTATAAAAGGCTGAGTAAAGGCCTGCCGGACCTCCCCCGATGACCGTTACGTCGAATAATTCTTTCTCCATTTCCGTTCACTCCTTGAATAACCAAACTATAATTGATTATCATTCTCAATTACATCCTACAACTTTTTTTCACCCATTACAATAAGAATTTCTATTGACATTAGGAAAAAAGGATTATAGTATGGGAATTGTTCGATATTGATAATCATTATCAATGGAGTATTCACTTACTATATTGAATTTGGAGGTCATAAGATGGTTCGCCTCTATACGAATGATTTAAACATTGGCTATGGTGATCGCTTAATTGTAAAAGATCTTAGTGTCGAGTTTCCAGATAAAAGAATCACAACGATAATTGGATCCAATGGATGTGGAAAGTCCACTTTACTGAAAGCGATTACCCGGATCATTTCCCATCAATCCGGTAACGTGGTGTTAGACGGTCAAAACATTTCTAAAGGCGATACGAAGGAATTAGCTAAGAAGATGGCGATTCTCCCTCAAACACCTGAAAGTGCAAGCGGATTGACGGTTGGTGAATTGGTGTCGTACGGACGTTTCCCCCACCAAAAAGGAATGGGACGGCTGACGAAAAAAGATTATGATGTGATCAATTGGGCTCTTGAAGTGACAGGTACTCATGAATTTAAGTACAGAGAAGTCGATGCCTTATCCGGCGGTCAACGACAACGGGTATGGATCGCCATGGCACTTGCCCAGGAAACGGACATCATCTTCCTCGATGAACCTACTACATATTTAGACATGGCCCACCAGCTTGAAGTACTTGAGCTGTTACAAAAGCTCAACCAGGAACAAGAACGCACCATCGTGATGGTCCTGCACGATTTAAACCAGGCAGCCCGTTTCGCCGATTATATCGTAGCCTTAAAAGAAGGTGAGATCGTTAAATCAGGAAGCTGCGAAGAAGTCATCACCCACGACGTATTGAAAAAAGTATTCCATATCGATGCTGAGATTGGAAGAGATCCTCGGACTAATAAACCAATGTGTATCACATACAATTTACTCAAAGGAGAAGATCAACATGAAAAAATGGCTAATTCCATTTACTCTGCTGTTGGTGTTACTGGTTAGTGCATGCAGCAATGGTTCAACAAAAGAAGAAGGTTCAGACTCAAAGGAAAAGGATAGTAAATCAGATACCATCACCTATCAATCAGAAAATGGTCCAGTTGAAGTACCTGCCGATCCTCAGCGTGTCGTCGTCCTATCCTCATTTGCCGGAAATGTCATGGCCCTTGATGTGAACCTGGTCGGAGTGGATTCCTGGTCCAAACTGAATCCACGTTGGGACAAAGAGCTAGAAGGTGTGGAAGAAGTAAATGATGAAAGTCTTGAGAAGATCATCGAACTTGATCCGGATCTGATCATCGGTTTATCCAATATTAAAAATGTCGATAAATTAAATGAAATCGCTCCTACGGTTACATACACTTATGGAAAAGTAGACTACTTAACTCAACATATCGAAATTGGGAAACTATTAAACAAAGAAAAAGAAGCGCAGCAATGGGTGGATGATTTTAAAGAGCGTGCCAAAGTTGCCGGTGATGATATCAAAGCAAAAATCGGTGAAGATACTACGGTTTCTGTTATTGAAAGCTTCAATAAGCAATTATACGTATACGGGAACAACTGGGGACGCGGCACAGAAATCCTTTATCAGGAAATGGATTTAAAAATGCCTGAGAAAGTAAAAAAACAAGCCTTGGAACCTGGATATTTCGCTCTCTCCACTGAAGTGATGCCCGAGTTTGCGGGAGACTATCTGATCATAAGTAAAGATCCAAAAGCAGATAACTCCTTTATGGAAACTGAAACATACAAGAATATTCCTGCAGTGAAGGACAATCAGGTGTTTGAAGTGAATATGATGGAATTTTACTTTAATGATCCACTTACTTTGGATTACCAGTTGGACTTCTTCAAAGACAAATTTCTAGGCAATTAATTTTTAAAGGGGAATTCTTATGATAAGAGTTCCCCTTCCCCATATTCTAAAAAGAAAAGATGATTGATGATGATCACTCAAAATCAAAGGATTCCATTTATTTATAAATTGATCGGGGTATTCCTTTTGTTTGTTGCCGCCTTTTTTATATCTGTCGTGTATGGAGCTGCCGAGACAACCATAAAGGAGGTCTTTCAAGCACTTACTTTTACCGGTAAGGGAGATACCATCAACATTCTTCAGGAAATCCGCTTTCCCCGTGAAGTGGCTGCCATTGTAGTTGGAGCATCCTTGGCTGTATCTGGAGCCATCATGCAAGGAATGACACGAAATCCTTTGGCCGATCCAGGACTCCTTGGACTGACAGCAGGAGCGAATGCTGCCTTGGCAGTCGCTCTCGCGTTCATCCCTTCGGTGAGCTATTTAGGTATCATGATTGCCTGCTTTATTGGTTCTGCCGTGGGTGCCCTTATGGTATTCGGGATCAGCTCCGTGAGAAGAGGTGGCTTTTCTCCCTTTAGAATCGTTCTGTCCGGAGCCGCTGTTTCCGCCTTTTTATTTGCCATTGCAGAAGGAGTCGGCCTATTTTTCAAGCTTTCAAAAGATGTCTCCATGTGGACGGCAGGTGGAATGATTGGTACTACCTGGTCTCAGCTGCAGGTAATTGTTCCGTTTATTTTGATAGGAATAATGATTGCCTTATTTTTATCCAGACAGCTGACGATCTTGAGTTTAAATGAGGAAGTGGCGGTAGGCTTGGGGCAACGGACAGCGTTTGTCAAAAGTATTCTTTTCATCGTGATCGTCCTGCTTGCAGGTGCTGCCGTTGCACTTGTCGGGAACATGGTGTTCATCGGCTTGATGATCCCTCATATTGTGCGGGCGATCGTCGGAACGGACTACCGTTTCATCATCCCCATCTCAACCTTGATGGGGGGGGCATTTATGCTGCTTGCAGACACGCTCGGGCGTACAATAAACGCCCCCTATGAAACACCTGTGGCAGCGATTGTCGCAATGTTGGGGTTACCCTTCTTCCTGTTCATCGTTCATAAAGGAGGGAAAGGCTTCTAATGATACATCCTGATTTGATAAGAAAACAACGTTTGCTTCTTATAGCTCTATCCGTACTAATCGCAACAACAGTGTTTATTAGCATTGGACTGGGGTATTCTTCAGTATCGTACAGCCGGCTCATCCCAACCCTTTTGGGTGATGGGTCATTTAAAGAAGAATTCATCCTTTTCACCATTCGGTTGCCGAGAATCATCATCACGATTCTGGCCGGGATGGCCCTTGCCCTATCAGGCTCCATCCTCCAAGGCATTACCCGAAATGATCTCGCAGACCCAGGAATCATCGGGATCAATTCCGGAGCTGGCGTTTCCATCGCCATCTTCTTCCTATTCTTCCCGATCGATGCCGGTTCATTTGCGTATCTGCTTCCCGTTGTGGCTTTCGGGGGTTCGCTTCTTACAGCCTGCTTGATCTACTTATTTTCATATAGTAAGAAAAACGGGATTCAGCCCGTCCGCCTGGTCTTGGTGGGAGTCGGATTCTCCATGGCAATGTCCGGTCTCATGATCATTCTGATTTCAAGCGCTGAACGGGCGAAGGTGGAATTCATCGCCAAGTGGCTGGCGGGGAATATATGGGGTGCTGACTGGCCGTTTATATGGGCTATTCTCCCTTGGCTTGTGATCCTCATCCCCTTTGCACTCTATAAATCTCAAATGCTTAACCTTCTTGGATTAAGCGAACCTGTTTCGGTTGGTGTTGGCGTGTCGATCAACCGAGAGCGCTTTATGATGCTGATCGTAGCAGTCGCCCTGGCTGCCTCTGCCGTTTCTGTCACTGGCGGGATCGCCTTTATCGGTTTGATGGCCCCTCATATGGCAAAAGCAATGGTCGGACCGCGCAATCAAATGTTCATCCCCATCGCCATCTTACTCGGGGGCTGGCTCCTGCTGCTCGCCGATACCATCGGCCGGAACATCCTCGAACCCGACGGAATCCCAGCCGGCATCATGATCGCCCTCATAGGCGCCCCTTACTTTATGTACCTGTTACTAAGGAGGGACGGACCTCAAATTTTAAGGTGAAATGTGATTATGACGGGCTTTGTGCTTAAATAAGGTAGGTCCGTCCCTCCACAAAAAGGCTGACCCCCACTTTCATGTGGGAATCAGCCTTTTTCTTTATAAGATATGAGTGGCAATCAATCGATCGAGTTTCCGGATGTCCACTTTTTTGTTGAGGCTCAGTTTCATCTTTCCGACTTTCGTCCATAGCTCTAGTTCGGCGTCGATATCAAGTGCCCCCCCATTCTCGCTGGAATATAGAATGATAGATTTAAAAGGTATGGTATAGACTTCGAGTTTTTCTCCCATTATTCCCTGACGGTCTGCTATCATGATTCTTTTATTCGTGACAACCGCCACGTCTCTGACGGTTTTATAAGCGACTTCCGCTTTTTCCCCTTCGATCAGCATTGTATATAATTCCTGTGGGACTTCTACTTCTTCAAAAAAGGTGAATCTCATCGTTTTCTTTACTTCTACCATGTTCACGCCTCCCTGTTAAACTTAAGCTTTCTTCTTAAGTATAGCAGATTCATTATCCAGTTTTAGGAAAGACGCGTATCATTCTATCAGCTCATTTTCATTTGTCTATATTCCCTATCTCACCGTCGGAGTGACGGTGCTTTTACTATATTCATCCTCCACCTCGATATCTACAGGCTTCTTACTCCAAAACGTTGCAAGGATCGGTCCTGAAATATTATGCCATACAGCCGCAATAACACTCGGCAGGGCAGCGAGGGGACCAAAGTGGGCAGTGGCAAGGGCTACACCGAGTCCGGAGTTCTGCATTCCCACTTCTATAGAGATCGCACGTCTCGTCCCCTCATCCAGCTTCATCAGGACACCTGTGCCGTATCCCAAGCCCAGTCCAAATAGATTATGAAGGATCACCGCCGTGAAAATGATCGCTCCAGAGGATGCGATATTTTCAACATTTGCAGAGACGACGGCTGAAACGATGATGATGATCGCGAGAACTGAAATAAGCGGAATAACGTTCAGGCTTTTTTCCACCGTACCCGGGAATAGCTTTCGTATCACTAACCCAAAAGTGATCGGCAGGATGATTACCTGCACGATTGAAAGAAACATGGCGACGGGATCGACGGGCAGCCACTGACCGGCAAGCCCCAGAAGGATCAGGGGCGTTGCAATGGGCGCCAACAGCGTCGACAATGAGGTCATGGCAACGGATAAAGCAAGATTCCCTTTAGCTAGATACACCATGACATTGGATGCCGTCCCACCCGGAACAGAACCTAATAATACCAAACCGGCAGCCAGTTCTGCCGGCAGACCAAGTATGTATGCAATTAAAAAGGCACCCAGCGGCATAATGATAAATTGTGCCATGACCCCAGTGATGACAGGTAGAGGTTTTTTTAGTACCAGTTGAAAATCAACAGGCTTTAAAGTGAGCCCCATGCCAAACATTACGACACCCAATAGGATCGTAATATACGCTCCTAATGATAGAAATGGAGAAGGAATAAAATAAGCGACAGCCGCTACCAGGATGACCCATACCGCAAAGTACTTCCCTGCCAGATTACTGATGGTTTCAAGTAGTTTCATTTTGTCTCCTCCTTCTTTTTATGTACTAGTTTATGAGGATTGAAGATTCCATCGGGATCAAGTGCCAATTTGATTTTCTCCATGACCTTAAGGGCTCCCCCGTGTTCTCGCTCTTGATACTTCATCTTCCCTACCCCTACGCCATGTTCCCCTGTGCACGTACCATTCCGTTCAAGTGCGTATTCCACAATCCGTTCGTTATAGATGCCGGCTCTCTTCACCTCATCCGGATCATCCAGGTTAATCATGAGTGAGGTATGATAATTCCCGTCCCCCACATGCCCAAGGATCCCTCCGATGAGCTCTAATTCATCAAGCTGTTTTCGGGCGTGCTGAACGGCTCCGGATAATTCTGAAATGGGTAAGCAGACATCCGTCACCATGAGTTTCCTTCCCGGATGCCCATGCACGTAAGCATAGGCGAGATTATGCCTCGCCTCCCACAGTTTGTTCCGTGCTGCCGTATCCTCCTCAAAGATAATCCCTTCGCACTGATGATCTGCTACGATTTCTTTCGTGAATTCAACGTCTTGATTCAGACCCGCTTCATTGCCATGAAACTCAAGGAACAGAGTCGGTTTTTCCTTATAATCCGTAGCACTGAACCGGTTCACTTGAATCATGGATGACTCATCTACCAGCTCACACCTGGCAATCGGTATTCCCGCCTGGAGAATGGATACGACCGCTTCCACTGCATCATCGACATGTTGGAATGACGCCCGTGCTGCCACGATGTATTCAGGGATGCCATATACGCGGAGGGTTAATTCCGTGATGCATCCAAGCGTCCCCTCAGACCCTACAAACAAGCTATTCAAGTGATAACCGGAGGAAGATTTCTGAGCCATATTCCCGGTGTGGATCACTTCCCCATCGGGCAGTATCACTTCAAGATCACGTACCTGATCACGCATGACACCATACTTAACAGAAGTCGTCCCACTGGCATTTGTGGCAGCCATTCCTCCGAGAGTCGCATCCGCTCCGGGGTCAACCGAGAAGAAGAGGCCATACTTCTTTAATTCTTTATTCAGCTGGGTGCGCGTCACACCGGGCTGAACCTTGACAAGGAAATCCTTCTCCCTTACTTCAAGAATCCTATTCATCTCGGAAAAATCGATCGTAATCCCTTTTTCATACGGGATGACGTGCCCTTCAAGACTGGTACCAAGTCCAAATGGAATGAGGGGTATATGGTGAGCAGATGCCAGTTTCACTATTGCACTCACGTCCTCACTGTTCTCGGGAAATACCACCACATCCGGCGAGCTTGGCGAGTGATAAGATTCATCCCTGCCGTGTTGATCCAACACCGTTTCATTCACCGACACCTTCCGACTGCCAACAACCTCCCTTAACTCATCCAACAAACGTCCATCCTTCACACTCACAAGCCCGATCCCCTTCCATAAAAAAGTATAATGTAACGAATTATACCTAATAATCAGAATATTTCAATAGTCAATTGGGATCCCTTTTGAGGGACGGACCTCCAAAAGACGCGTTTTCACAGGCAAATCCTTATCACAACGGGATTTTGGTAAGGTCCGTCCCTCAAAAAAAGTGGTATCGGAAGAGTTCCGATACCGCTTTTTTGTCATGTATTTTGTTTTTGAAGTTTTTCATTTAAAAGGGTGAACATGTTTTTCAGTTCTTTTTTTGGTACGTTTTTGTATTGATCTCCAATACTCGCTTCGAATGCGCACTCATTTTCACTTACTTCTTTCACGTATCCGGTTAAGCCGATCCCCGTTTCTTCATACATTTCGATCAGAATGGCTTCGATCAGCTTTTGAGGGTAGTGGAAGAAGACGTGAAACATATTCGAAACAGGCGTTTCAGGGAGGGTCCTAATCCCCTCACAGCCATTGAAATGAGCTGCCAGTTCCTTCGCTCCTTCATAATACTGATCCATCTTATCAACACGTTGATCGAAATAGTAGTCGGCACTGATGATGTATGGATATAGACTGATCAGATCACCTCCATGACGCCTTTTCCACACCTTGGATTCTTCCGTGAATGCCTCATCACCAGCAAGGATCGCTCCTGCAATTCCACCGAATCCCTTATAAAAGGAAATATAGACACTATCAAACAAGTCGCAGATTTCTGCTGAGGTTTTCCCGTAATAAGGGAGCACTTCATAAAGTCTCGCCCCGTCGAGATGGAGCTTGATCCCTTTTTCTCGGCAATATCGAGAAATCGCTTCAAGGGTTTCATAATCAGGCAGCTGCCCTCCTATTTCCCTTTGAGGAAGCTCCAATAGTAAAAGCATGCAATCTCTTCTTTTAAACCGACAACATCTTCAAGTTTAATCACCCGGTCTTTATCCGCCAATAAAATAGGCTCGATCCCGTGTAATTTCTTCAATCCATCCTCTTCATGAATTTCCAGGTGGCATAAAGGATGGTACGCCACTTTCTGCACCTGTTTTTGATCACACCAGATGCGCAGAGAAATCTGCTGGGCCATCGTTCCACTTAGAAAGAACACTGCCTTTTCTTTCCCAAGGCTATCCGCCATCTTCTCTTGAAAATCTTCTATTATTTTTCCTGATCCATATATATCGCTATCCACATCACCATCGAACCCCTCAAGTGCTTCCTTCAGGACGTCAAAATTCCTCTTCCCATGACCCTGTAAAGGATGTATAGCATTTTTATACGCTTCAAATAAGTTTTTTTCCCCCATCACGATTCATCCCTTCTATGATTTCATCGCCTCGGCAATGAACCCCTTGATCCGTTTCTTATATTCTTCTTCTTCCACTGTGAACCCTTCTGTATGTCCCGCCCCCGGTACGATCCATAATTCTTTCAGGCCGTTCGCAGCCTCATACAATCGATGGGCCATCTCCGTGGGAACCAGTTCATCCTTATCGCCATGAATGATGAATATGGGTAAATGATTCTTCTTTACCTGTTCCAATGCGGATGCTTCTTTGAATGAATAACCTGCTCTCACCTTTGTCACCACACCAGTGATATCCATAATCGGAAACGCAGGTAAACGATAAAGGTATTTCAACTGATGGGCAAGCTCCTCGTCCACAGAAGTATATCCACTATCCGCAATGATTCCTTTCACCTCTTCCGGAAGGTCTTCACCACTCGTCATCAACACGGTGGCGGCCCCCATTGAAAAGCCATGGAGAAAGATGGTGTCCTGCCCTTTTTTGTTGATCAGAAGATCAATCCACTCTTTCACATCCAGCCGATCGTCCCAGCCATAACCGATATAGTCTCCTTCACTCTTACCATGCCCCCGTGCATCAGGCTTCAGGATATTGTATCCCTCTTCATAATAGAATCTCGTGATTTCCGGCATTTGCTCACTGTTTCCCTTATATCCATGAGCAAGGATCACCGTCTTTCCATTTGGCGACTCGTTCTCGAGGTATTGGGCTCTAAGAGTCAGTCCATCTTCCGATTCCACCTCCACCGTTTGAAAATCCCGCTTACTTGTCCAGTTTCTTAATTCTTCCAACCTCTTTTGTTCTTCCTCCAATGCACTGACCGCTTCAACCGCTTCTTCCGTCCCGCCGTATAGCTCAACTGCTTCATTGCTGCGATTGATGGCTACATCATAAAAGTAGTTGCCGGCGACAGTCAGACCAATGAGTAGAAACAACAACAAACTGCTGACAATCCACACGATTTTCTTTTTCATGGCACGTTCTCCTTCATACTAGTAGTTATCTCTATTTTACTAGAATGGTGCTTAAGATTCACAGAAATAAGCCCTGCTCAAATGCACAATCCATGCTTAAAGTGTTTTCAATAAAAAACGCCCAGGTTCACTGAGCGTTTACTTGAAGGCTAAACCATGACACTGCTGCTTTCCCGCCACCTGTTCCTCTGCGCTTTTTCAACGTAGCCGGCCCGTTCACCGTAAATCCTGATCACATCACGAATCTCCTCAGGTAAGTATTTTTCATTTCGGCCGAGACCGAGGGATTCGTAGCCGGATCCCCGCTGTAAATAATCAGAAGAGGCAACGGAATACCATTTCTCATCCTCCAAGGGCGCACCTGTGATGAGGATTTCAGAGATTCGCCGTCCTTCATGAATAATTTCTGCACCCGACACATGAAGTCTACCAACGAATTTCCCCCTGAACCCCGGACCTCTTCCATCAGCCAAGCACACCTGGGCATCAAGGGAATCCTCGATCGCCTTCCGGATATGCTTTCCCTGGATTTCGAATGAGGTCGGATTCAAAGGAGACGGACAGATTTCGATGAGTTTCTTATGACTGATATTCTGAAATGCCCCGGCGTTCACAATACCACTATTGATCAGTCCGAGATCGCATTTCAGCATGTCCTGAAGTCCATCGGCAATCAGATTCGTCATTGGATTTTCTTCCAAGACATCATGCCAAAGGGTCCGGTCGAGTGTGTAGAGTGGCCTGCTTAACACCTCTATCGCAACCTCTTTATTCTTCTTCAGAATAGCTGTCACCACACGATCTACTGAAGAGGATTTGGTCGAGATCGTCTCACTCCGTACCAGTTCAACTCCCTCATTTGTAATCTCCACTTCAACCAGACCCACGTATTCCCCATAGCAGCCCGCACTGTTCAACACCGTACCATTCACACTCTTTGCCCGTTCATAGAGTTGATGATCATGAGCAGAAAGAATGATATCCACCTCAGCAAACTCTTTCGCAAGTTCCACGTCGGCTTCTGTCCCCACATGATTCAAGAAAATACAGACGTCATATGTTCCACGATGGCGATCGAGTTCCTCCCTGATGGCATTCTTATAATCCGAAATATGTACCCCGAGACCATCGTTGAAACCCTGCAGGTCAGGGGATGCACCCGTAATGAAAATTCTCAACCCGTTCTTCTCCAGAATGACACTGGACTTCACTCCGCCGATAGACGCCTTGTCTTTTCTGTAAAGATTATTACTGATAAAAGGGAAGGGACTATTCCCGGCCATATGTTCAAGGGTATCGAAGCCGTTGAACATTTCATTATTCCCGATTGTCAGCGCATCATATCCGACTGATTGAAGCAGTTCAATTGCTGCCATTCCCTTTGTTCCCTGGAGCTCGATGCTTTTAAAATCGGCAAAATCTCCCCCGTCAAGCACGATTGTGTTCTCATCTTTATGCTCTTTGATCAGGGTAGCTGCTCTCCCGAATGCCTCAAAGTGGCTGTGTACATCATTTGTATGTAATATTTTTAGTTTCATCTTAACCCTCCACGCGTGTTTTTCAGAAAACTCTCTCTATTAATAGTAAAGGAATTTGACACGGTGTAAAGGCTTTTTATGGAAAAAAAGAGCTTATCTTCCACTGGATGGGAGGTAAGCTCTACTCTTAGGATTCTTCAGTTTGATCATCTACCAGCTCTGTATAGACAACAAGTCGCTCAACGTAGTTATGAATGTCATGATCGAAATAACCAGTGCAGGTAATCAGATTCAGCATCCGTTTCTGACTCGGACCGAAAATCTTTCGAAGTGGTGCATCATCTTTTTCATAGGCGACTTTTTCCCTGACCACGAATGTAAGGGTCTTTCCCTCTTCACCTTGAAGATGGATCTCATCTCCAGGCTCAAGCGTCTTCAGCTCAAAAAAAACAGCAGGTTTTTTCTCATCATCTACATGCCCTGCAAGAACGGCATTCCCCTTTTCGCCCGGTTGAAACCCCGGTTCAAACCACGCAACATCCTTTCCGTTCTTAGGTAGTTCCATATTACCTTCCTTATCCAATCCGAACCCTTTGATCGGTGCCTCAATTCCAAGCTTAGGGATCGACAGGATGGATGGCTTGATCTTGTTCTCTTCCTTTCCTGTTTCAACAACAGGTATTTTGGCTTGAACAGGTCGTTCAACGGTGGATGATTGAACGCTTGTTTCCGGAACGGTTTGAGGCTCTTCGGCAGCACATGCCGCCAGAAGAGCCATCAGAGGAAAAGTCAGTAATAATTTTTTCATTATTTTTGCAGTTGTCTGCGTGTGACAAATAGTAGAGCCGCTCCACCTAACACCACTGTTGCAAGTACAATTGGAAGATTGGCAGATTGTTCAGTCGCCGCTCCACCCATTCCAGTTTCAGGCATGCTTCCAGGCATCATTGTATAATCCTTCAAAACAAGTACTTCTAATTGATCAGCCGTGTTAATGGCAAATACGCTATAGACCGTGTTTTCTTCAAGCATGGTACCGGACAGGTCCAACACTTGATCTCCTTCAGGTGTTCTGATCTCTAAATCATAGCTTCCCGGATCTAATTCCTTATATTCTGTGATCGCTTTGAATTCAGCCCCACTGAACAGTGAATCCCCACCTACAGGACCTACATCAACGGTCGGGGCATCAGGAGAAAGATGTCCAACGCGTACCTTCGTCATCCCTTCTGTCACATCCATCGAGTCTTGTGCAACGACTAGTTCAAGATTTTCCAAGGTGTTAGCCGCCGCTACAGTATAAGCCATCCCTGCTTCAACCGATAAATCTTGAGAAATGACAGGATCTTCGCTTCCCATTGTCCCGGCAGCATAAATTTCCACCTTATGGTCACCGGCAGGAAGATTCATATAATCCGTTGCTGCTTTAAACTCTGCACCTTCCACCACGGCATTTCCGTCAACATATACATCGACAGCTGGGGCATCCGGAGAAGCATGTACAATACGGACCATTGCATCATTTTCTGCTGCCAATGCGCCCCCTGCCAGTGATAACATAAGCACAGCTGTTACAAAAATCGAAAAAATCTTTTTCATTCCTTCCACTCCTTTTGTGTTTTGTACAAGTTTTGTCTTTAACTTGTACATATAATGTATAATTAGTAGAAAGAGATTTCAACTTTGAACTGCCACTCTCAGCACATTCAACTCCCTACTGTTTTTTAGTACACAAAAGGAAGGGTCCTCATTCAAACATCGGTACTTGTGGATCTATGTCATAACAGTGGACAAGCATCGCATGGAGCTGACCCCGGTGGTGATAAAGATGAGCTGTGACCTCCACAAGCCACTCAAATCTTGTATACGTCACTCCCCAATAGGACGTGGTCTCTTCTATCAGCCTTTCTTCAGTCAATGCAGACACCCGCTCTTTCAGATAATGAAAATTCTGCCGTAGTTCATTTCTCATCACAGCGAGGGTACGCATAGATTTACTAGAATAAAAGGAAGCCATTTCTTCTTGACCCGCTCCCCCGGCGATAAGATCATCCGCCTTGCATATGAGAGAAATATGCGAAAGCAGCTCCCCAATGGAATGTTTGGAAGAAGTGGGCCGTTTTGTCAGGTCTTCCTCTTTAAGCTGGCCCATTATTTCTATGATGGACTCGACAGCCACTTCGATTTGATGCAGCGTGCTTTGACAGTATACATTCATATTCATTCTCCTAATGATCGTTTACTCTTATTATACAAGGAGAAATCCATTCATACATTCCATTCGATGCATAAGAAATTTGCTTGTTAATTTCAGTGGTTTTTTTACCTGTTGAATTCGGATAGAATTTTGCCTGTTGAACTTGATTGATAGTTTGACAGTTGACACTAAAAGGTGGCAGGCGCAGAGTGTCAATTCCGTGCCTGCCACTTCTTCCATCAAAAAGAGATGCTCCCTCCCGGAAACATCTCCCCTCTCATTTCTTATTTACTTCCCTTTCCCACTTCTTCAAACTCTTTTTCTTCCACTTCGTTTGAAGCTGCGGCTTCCTTGTCTCCTGATTCGGAAATAGCAGGCTGATAATGCGTCGGTTGAGTCCTATTTGCATACGACTTCAGTAATTCACCCACATCAATGCCTGTCATTTCACGGAGCGGCTCCTGCATATCAAGCATCGTTCTTGTGATGCTTTTACCAAAGGAAGGAACCCCTTGGCCATTACCGGAATCGATGATCTTAACCGAATCAATATTGTTAAGAGGCTGTGCGATTTTCTCTGCGAAGACCGGCAGCATTTCGATGAGTTTCTCGGTGATGATAACATCTCCGTGTTTTTCCATGGCTTCAGCAAGGAGTTTACGGGATTCAGCTTCGGCTTTACCGCGTTCACGGATGACATCGGCTTCTGCAGATCCTTCTTCCCTGCGGATCTTCGCTTTTGCTTCCCCGTCGATTTCAGATTTTCGGGCTTCCGCTTCCGCCTTACGAGTCGTTTCGTAATAATCTGCATCAGCTTTCGTTTTACGGACTTTCGATTCTTCCGCCTCAAGCTTAACCGCGCGCTCACGTTCAAGGAATTGAAGGGTTAATTCTTCTTCTTTTACTTCCTTGGCAAGTTTCGCTTTTTCAAGCTCATAGGACTGTTCGGACTTTGCTCTTGCGCGTTCGGTTTCTTCTTTGAAGGCAGCATCTTTGATGTCTTTTTCCTTTTTCGATTCTGCAATCGTAATTTGGCGTTTGTATTCTTCTTCTTTCGCTTCCTGGTCAGTCTGGGCACGGTGAATACGTGTTTCACGTTCTGTGTTCGCTTCCGCAATTTCAGCTTGCTTACGGACCTCTGCGATACGAGGTCGACCAAGGTTTTCTAAGTATCCATTTTGTTCGTCAGCATCCCGGATATCCGTCAATCCGAGTGATGTAATTTTAAAGCCCATGAGATCAAGCTGTTTCTGGGCAATTTCCGACACGTCGGCATTGAATTTTTCACGATTGCTGTTAATGTCTTCAACGGTCATTTTTGAAAGAATTGCACGGAGGTTACTTCCCAGGACCTCTATGATTTCATCTTCAATTTCTTTTTGATCCTTACCAAGGAACTGCTCGGCATAGTTGGCGATCCCGTTCAATGTGTCGGCAACCTTTACCATAGCCACTGCATCAGCGACGATCGGTACTCCTCCATTAGTGTACACTCTAGGTGTCGATAGTTTTAATTGGAAGGATGTAAGATTAACAGGTGTAGACGTTTGGAAACGTCTTAATCTGTATCCCCCGCCACGGATGATTTTCATGGAACGGCCTTCCTGATCGGTGAAAATATTCGATTCCTTCTCAGGATCCCCCAGTTTCGGTCCGGTAATAATCAGTGCCTGGTTGGATTTCGCTGTACGATAGCGGAACCTCATCCAGAAATAATATGCGATCCCTACAATTGCTGCAATGACCAGAACAGGAATCAGGAAAACGAAAAATCCAATCACACTCAATGATCCTAGCATTCTGACAACCCCTCTCAATAATTTGTTTAAACCAGCATGCTGTCTGATTTAATTTTTAAATAAAAGTGCTAGCTACACTACTATATACGGAGCTCACTCTTAAAAAGTTTCAATAAATTAGGCGAATCCCCTAATTTTATATAAAAAAGCCTGAACCTGTAAAAGTTCAAGCTTTCATACTATAGAAACAAACCGTGCAATGCACCAACCAAAGTAAAAACGATGAGATGATCACCGACAGCAATTAGAAACATCCGTTTAGTCATGAGTCCAAATAGTGTATTTTTAAAATACACGATGGAAATAAGAAATCCAACAAGACCACCAACCAGCGCCCCTGAACCCAAACTATCAGATTGCGTCCCTTGAACGAGGACTCCAACCAGGGCTGAACTGATGAACGCTACCAAGACAGCCACTACATATTTCATCGGTCCTGCTTCATCCTGATCTTTCTTTCCGAGTAAAAGTGAATAATAAATCCCGCCGTATATCATATACAATACGGCACCCGCCAAAAACGCGGACAAATTCAGATCAACTGTCATCGCTATTCCTCCATTAATTCGGTTCAATGGCCAGAGCGATCGCCTTAATGCTGCAACTTATATCAAGCGATCCTCGTATACCCTTTACCTCAACAAGTTCCACCGGGTTCCCCAGATACCTAAAGCCGCTTTGTGGCAGCCAGTAGCTATAAAGCTCCGAGTAACATTCAATCAGCATACCCCTGTCCTCATAGTCGACAGGGTCTGAAAACTCATATATTACATGCTTGCCTCCCGAATAATGATTGAGGTCTTCGCCTGATAATCTTTGTTCCTTAACTGCCAGGCGGCATTCGTACCTGTTTTTATCTGCAGGGGTAATGTAGGGATTACTCTTCGGGACTCCAAATAGCAGGGGACTCCCCTCCATCAGATTTCTTGCATTTCCCCAATGATAGAGATCTCGCCACGTTTCAGGGATTCCCTCTGTATAAGACCCTGTATGATATCTGTTGATGGTGGTACACTCAGGTAATTCGGCAACCTTCACTTCAGAAAGATCCAGCCATTTAAATTCATTATAGGATTCTCTGCTTTGGATAGCTTTCGGATTTGTGCTGAATGTTTTAGATTTCTTGCTATTTACATATTCACGTGGAAATCGTTCTAAATAGGCACCTTCCCTCCAATTTTTCGGATTACTGTTGAAATACGCATTGAACGAATAGGTGAAATAAGATAAAGAAGTAAATCCATTTATCAAGGCAACTTCTGTAACAGGGATTTCAGGCTCATAAATCAGGGTATGTGCCGCATTCTCAAGTCGGATCCGTTTCACATACCCGGCAGGGGTTTCACCGATGAACCCTTTAAACAATCGTTGGAAATGATAGGGTGAATAGGTAGATACTTTGGCAAGCTGTTCTAAGGATAAATCCTCTGTTAGATGTTGATCTATGTAATCAATTACTCTATTAATCAGTTTTTTCTGGTCACTGTAGGTCATGTCAATTCCTCACTTATCTTTATAAAAAAGCACTTCCATTCCTTTATGATGAATAGAATGGTTGGAACTCCCATTTTATCATAATTAATGCTCATCCAATGAAAGTCTATGATAAAATAAAACCGTTCACAATTTAATCATTGCTCATTGGTGGAAATGATATCTTCATTTTCTTAAAAGGGAAGTTGGTGAAAATCCAACGCGGTCCCGCCACTGTAAGGCTGAGATTTCATATGTATCCACTATTTCATGTCGGAATGGGAAGGAGTATGAAATTGGAGAAGCCGAGCCAGGAGACCTGCCAAGCTGAGAAGAACACGAAAGTTCCTACGGGAGATAGGAGGGTGTTGCGCACATGAAACGTCATACAGGGAATCAATGGATCCTGGACGCTCGTTTGGAGTAGCCGCATCTTCTTTTCACAAAGGAAGATGCTTTTTTGTTTCACCATTATACAATCAGGGAGATGCTAAGAATGGAACAAGCCTATTCTGTTGAGCGTTCACGAACCGTACAAACCAGATTGGTACTGCCGCCGGATACCAATCATATGCAAACCATCTTTGGAGGGAAAGTTCTCTCTTATATTGATGAAATCGCAGCACTATCTGCCATGAAGCACTCCAACTCTGTCGTCGTGACAGCTTCGATCGACTCGGTGGATTTTTTATCTTCTGCAACGGTAGGAGATGCCTTAAGCCTCGAAGCGTATGTTACATCTACCGGGAGAACTTCCATGGAATTGTACGTGAAGGTGTACTCGACCAACCTGCTGACGAATGTCAAAACGCTGACGACAGAATCATTTCTGACCATGGTCGCCGTGGATGATGATGGAAAGCCTAAACCGGTGCCAAAGGTCATTCCAAAATCAGAAGAAGAGAAGAGATTGTTTAAGACCGCACCTCTGCGAAAAGAACATAGAAAGAACCGGGCATTGATTTTATAAAAAAAACACTCAGAAATCATGATGATTTCTGAGTGTTTTCTATAACAAGTATGGAATAAGGATGTATATCAGAACCGAGACGGCCATCACGCTGAAGCCTATTGTATAATAGCGACGGCCCTCTTTTATGTTGATGAATACATATATTACGTTGGTACCGAGAAGTATTAGCGGAAACCATATGGAGTGATCCGAGGATGGTTGAAACCCAGTGTATACGGTAACGACTCCCCATAAAAGGAATAAAAGTATGGATACTATCAGAAATACCTTCCCGCCTTGCTTCTCCTTCATCCATCTTCCTCCTATTGTTTCAAAGTAAATAAGTCCGCTGAGACAGAGACCTTCTCCTCAAAAGCTTGTTCCCCCGACTTCTTCTTAACCTTGGCACCCTCCCCTTCAATCAAGGATCTCCGTAAAGTGGCACTGATCGAGTTCACACACAGGATCAATATGGCGAATAAAGTCAGTGGGACGACCACAAGCATCGGACGCAAGAAGATCTGCTGAATATTGATGGCGATCGTTGCCGCCCATTCATTCGTTTCAGAGAAATAAACCGGAATGGGTTCCATGATGCCGAAGTTGGCGATTTTCAAACCTCCAAGACACATATGGAGAATGCCGAGTTGAATGAGCAGGGCAAGCGTCTGAGAAACCTGTTCTGAAAATAATACGATCGAGTGCCTTCTGAACTGAGGCAGCAGATGCTGTTTGAACAGGTGTAATCTACCTGCACCAATCGTCCGTGACACTTGGATGAAGTCATTTCCCATAAAAAGCTTCATCTCTTCTCCTAAGTAGATTCCGAGAGACGGGACTGTCACTGCCGCAATCGCAATCACTTGAATGAAGAAGTACCGGTTGGAAGGGAGGATCTCTGAATGAAATGCACCTTCTAGTGGAACCAGAAGCGCAAATACGATGATGACCAGGGGGATATATTGAAATGACTCCCCCAGCCCTTTAATGAATCTACCAACAAACGCAGGTAGGAATGTGTACATTACTGAAAAGAAAAAGCCCAGTACCATTCGCAATAACGCAATGGCGAGCGCAGCAAAGATAGTATATTTCGCTCCGACTACTAATAGCAGCAGAAAGTTTCTCCCGAGTTTATCACTCCCGAGAGGAGGCATTTCGCCAGGCGTGAACGGCGGGGCCGCTATCACTCTTCCATTTTCATCCGAGAGATAGTCCACCACTTCATCATAATCGGGGTTCATTACAGGAACCAGGAAACTGACAACAGTGAAGGCAATCAGCAAAAGGATGGGAAATGCCAATCGTTTGACCATCCATCTATTCATTCTGCGCCCCTCCTTTCTGCCATTTTGATAGAATCACTGATCCAATCGTAAACACGATAAAGAACGGAACAAATATGAGTAACATCCCCAGGAAGAATGCAGCAGGAGAACTCGACGCTGTCCGCAATAATGTCTGCATAAATCCATTGATGTTAAATAGAAGTTCAATGATCAATAGATTGGAAAGCATCAGTAAAAAAATCGGCTTCAAATGAAAGAAGAAGTGAACCCAGACATTCCGGAACAGATGATGCCAAACCGTATAGGCCTTTCTGAATCCTTTCGAATAAGAAAATTCCACATACGGTTTGCTTTCTTCTTCCTTAAGTTGAAACAAAAACTGCTTTAACAAAAAGACAACAGGCAGTACAGATAAGCAAAGAATCGGCAAAAAGTAAATCCGATCTTCACCCAGGGCATAAATATCGAACACGAGCAGGTTCGTCTTTTTGAATAACCAGATGATGAAAAGCTGAAATAATACCACAATGAACACATCCGGCAACGCATCAAGGATATTGACGATCTTGGTCGAGAATCGATACGCTTTCCGGGGCAATAACATGAGGGCATAACTAAAGAGCACTGCCAGGCAGATCGCTAAGAAAAATGAACTAAAAAGAATGATAAAGGAGTATGAATACGTATTAGAAAAGACCTCGGTGATGCTATATTGCTTATTCCCATCTCCCCAATAGATATAGATGGACGATGGATGCATGATTTCAATCCATGTTTGCTGCAGGCGGTCACGATAGGCGGCCAGATTTACCAGGAGCTCTGTATCATATGCAAGCAGCGAACCAATCCCGCTTAGTAAGTACAACCCCAACACAACTACCAGAAAATGAAAGGGAGTCTCCAGGGCCCTTTTCATAAAATCACTCCAATCCATTTCCAAATTGATACAATTTTACTATAATTATGTTACAATACTGCAATATAATTGTAAACACAATTCTGAAAATGAATGGTTCGCATCAGAATCAACCATAATAAAAAACTTGAGGAAATCTCCTCAAGTTTTTATCAATAACCTGATTTCTTACAAGCATTAATCAAGGGACCTTACATAATCGGCTATCTTTGACAGTTCGATCTGACTGAGTTCCGATTTCCCATCATATTGATGACGCTCAATCGACTCTTCAATTGTCTTGGCACTTCCATCATGCAGATATGGACCAGTCGCCCACACCCCTACAATACCTGGTGTGTCAAAGCTTTTTCCATCACGTGGATTCGTGAAGTCCGCCCTCGCGTCACCTTTAGTTGACACGTCATACTGGTTGGATGTCCCGATATCATGTAGATAGTCGGTCACACCCTAGTAGGAGTGAAGATGCCAAAACGGATGCGGATAATACTTTCCATGGTCTATTCATTCTATGTAGCCACTCTCAACGTTCACGAACCATTCGAGAATGATTCTCATTACTGTTTATCATTATAGTGTAATTGAGAATGAATCTCAATAATAATTTAAAAAAAGAAATCGATTTCACTTTCCTCAAACCAAAACCCATTTATTTGAAACTTTATTATTTCGAGAATCGTATTCTTACTATACAAAACATAGGAAGAGTGATAGTAGTGAAGAAAAATATTGTACTATTGGATCTGATGATTTATGTGGCGCTCCCTCTATTTGTGTGGAATATCATGAGGGATTACACCGGAGATTATTACGCAATGCTCCTTTCTTCAGTTCCAGGAATCATTTATACCATCTACCGATTCATCGAGATGAAGAAATTGAATACATTCGGCCTGTTCATTCTTTTTACATTAATTGTCGGTACGCTGATTGACGTTCTCGCTGGTTCATCCATTCAGCTTCTTTGGAATAATGTCTATTACGCTGCTGGAATTAGTTTGTTTTTCTTGGTGACGATGATCATCGGAAGACCCATCACCTTATATTTCGGTCTCGATTTCGCAGAGCTTCAAGGCTATGACCGTGCTTTTAGTAAGCGACTCTATCACAAGAAGCCTTTATATATCTTGTTCCAACTGATCACGCTCTGCTTCGCCTTGAGGAGCGGAATCCTCGCCATCGTGAAGACATGGCTCATTATGGAGTATGGCGTAGAGGCGTTTGATAAAGGGATTATTCTGCGCCAGGCATTCAGCTGGATCATGACCGGAGTCACCGTGGCCGGATTTTTCTATATCGGGAAAATCATAAAGGACTCGCCTCATTTGGTTAAAGAAGTGCAGGATGAACTTCATGAAGAAAACACGGATGCCGTATAGCCGACTGGATGTTTCTGCCTTCAGACCTCTGTCTTGTTCCAATCCTATAGAACATTGTGAATATTTTTCCTATAATGGATAATAAAATGTTTACTCCGAGGTGTACTATGATTGAAGGTAAATTGATTAAATTTCATCGGGAAGAATCAGGATTGACCCAGGAGCAGCTTGCACAGGGGATCTGTTCCACCACGCATCTAAGTAAAATCGAAAGGGGTATCACAGAGTACTCAAGTGAAATCACCGATTTACTTGCTAAAAGGCTCGGAGTAGATATGGTAGCGGAGCGTTCGCGATATGAATCCCTCCGGCATACATTAACCGTCTGGAATGATGCGATCATTATGATCCGGGCCCATGAAATCCATCAGCTCAAATCAGAAATAGAACAAGAGCCTTTGCGGTTTTTATCCGATTTCTTTGTTCAATACCATTTATTATTAGCACGATATCATCTGTTCTTGGATAACCCTTCAAAAGCAAAGGAGATCTTGAACATATTTAAGAATAAACAGGACTCCCTTTCCCCCTATGAGCACAACTTATTACAGCATGTGAGAGGAATCTACTATTATTCAACGAGAAAATTCGACTGCTGCATCCAAGCCTTGAAGCAGATAGATGACGAATACCCGAATGCTGAATATTATTTTCATCTGGCAACAGCCTATCATTCCATTCATTCAAATACGTTCGCCTATTATTACGGCCAAAGGGCACTGCAGTTTTTTCAAAAATCATTAAACATCCTCAGAGTCATTGATTCTGAAATTCTCATATTAATTCAATTGAACGCGAAAGAACCTTTCGATATGGAACAGACCAAACAACAATATGATAAGCTCCTAAGAGTCTGTGAATCTGTCAACTCGATGGAAAGGGCACATAAAATCCATAATAACCTGGGATTCGAATATTTCCGCAGAAAACGATATGAGGAATCGAAGGAATCGTATGAAAAAGCACTGGCACTGACGAACGGGAAAACCCCAGCTTCTTCTTATTTAGTCACCCTCAGCGGCTACATCCTTTCCTGTATGAAAGGGTGCCTGCTTCCTAAATCAGAGCTCATTCAATTGGCACGCAAAGGACTGAAAATGGCTGAAGAGAATCAGGATCCCACCTATGCATTCTTTGAAATTTACCTCCTCACCCTGAAAGAAAATGAGGAAGACCTTTATACATATATCGAAAAGTCCGCCCTTCCTCACTTCAAGAGTACAGGAAATCAGTTAATGTATCAGCATTATGAAAGACAACTCTTTCTGTATTATGTCAAATCCGGCCAAACGGAAAAAGGATTCCAACTGGCATCCGAAAAGATGACAAATGAAATCAGCTATTATGAATTGGAATGATACCCCTAAAATAAGTAAGTTAAAAAATATTGGATTCAACTTCCCGTTCCCTCCTTCATATACTATCGATGAGAGGAGGCATCACACCATGGATCGATTTATTCTTTTGTTAGTAGCTGGTATTCTTTCCGGTTTCGCATTGTTAAAGGTTCCACTTGACGGCACATTTTTAGAAAGCGTTTCCCCTGTAACAGACATCATCGGTATTTTAGCTATTCTCGTGTTCTCGCTGTTCCTCATATTTAAAGGGGTTATGGCCGTGCTAGGTAAGTGAGTTTGAGAGACCCGGAGTGATTTCGGGTCTTTTTTAATTGGATGAAGGAAACCAGATATCCAAGAGCTCATTGTACCTTTCCCCGTCTATTTTCTCTTTTGTCACTTTTCCAGCTTCCCACCGGGTAAAGGATTTGTCCGTCAAGGTGACGCTTCCGTCATTTATCCGCTTTGTCAGTAGAGGATGTTTATTGAAAGGGGAGTCAGAATGCTCTTCTACCGTGACGCGTACGCTCTCCAATCTGCTTACATCACTTATGGTCTCCCCAGTATCAAATGCATATCCGATTCTCCAATCGGTGTCCTTATGCTTCAACTTTAGTTCTAATTGATAATGGCCATGTGCGGTGTGACACTCTCTGATCCTGAATTCTCCATTGGAGGAAGAGACCGTTTCTCCTGATAATGGTACAGGTTTCAATGGAATATTCCCTCCGAAGCCTCCATCCACGATATAAAGTTGATTCTCATGTTGGACGAGAATGGCGACATGTGTCCTTCCCATGTTACCGAATTCTCCTGTCGCAGCATCATAGACAATCCCCTGAATAAGGGAAGCTTCGAATTGGTTCTTTTTGAGGAATAAGTAAAGAAGTGAATTTAATTCGTAACACAGACCTCCCTCTTTCCTGACGAGCATTTTATCTATGAGGTTCTCCTTGGTCATTTCCTTTGTTCGTTTTTCAATAATGCATACATTCTCGAATGGTATAGTATGGGCCATTTTTTCTAAAATGCTGTCCAAGTCGTTAAAGGTCAGGGGACTCGAGGTTGAAAAATGAATTCTGTCGCGGAATCGTTTGTCAAGATTGTTGATGACGGGCACTTCCTCTCTCGGTGGTTATTCTTTTAAGTTTATCTGCTTCACCTGACATATTCAAGGTGACAGAAAAGGCGTGAATCCCAATTCCCCCGATCCTGATGGTGCCTCAACAGATTCCGCTTCAGCTTAATTCCCTTATGGATAAGAAGACGTAATCTCTATACAGCCCGACTCATCCAAAGGGACCGACTTATTCGAACACCGGTAAGGAAGCGAATCCACTTTTACCATACACCCTTTAGGAGGGACGGACCTCAACCGTATTTCTCCTTGTAACGGCTGAGTGTGATCAGTGGCCATATCCACCCGTAGCTATGGTAATGGACGTAGAAATTCCCCGGGAGCCCGACACCTGTAGGATATGTGTTGGCAACGCCATCAGTCACTCCATTCATTAAGTCAAGAAGTGCCATCATACCAAGATCGATGGCAGGTGTCGGTTTGTCTTCGAGACAGATGAGTGCCTCCAGTGCCCATGCCGTTTGGGATGGAGTACTGAAAGGAAGGGGCACGAACGCCTTTTTTTGGTCACTGTAACACGACTCACCCCACCCCCCGTTTGTTTGTTGGATGCTTTCCAACCAAATTTTGGCCTTTTGGAGATGTGGATCAGATGAAGATACCCCTACTGCTTTCATTCCTGTGACGGCAGCCCACGTCCCATAGATATAGCAAACTCCCCATCGACCATACCAGGAACCTTCGTCCTGTTGCATGAGCTTCAGCCACTGGATTCCCTTTTTTACCCTTGGATGCTCCTTTGTCATTCCCGCCCTTCCTCCCAGGAATTCCATGGCTCTCCCTGTTAAATCTGGCGTGGAAGGGTCGATGGCAGCTGCTTCTGCTCCGTCCATCGGAAAAGAAGTGAGAATTGTTTTTGTCTTATTCTTTTCAAAAGCCGGCCAGCCTCCATCCCGGTTTTGCAATCCAAGTACCCATTCCATTCCCCGATCCCATGATGCCCGAATCGAAGGGTTCTCTGCAGCGGAATATGTGATGGCCCTGAGAGCCGCTGTCGTATCGTCTACATCAGGATGGATACTGTTGCTTTCTGAGAATCCCCATCCACCAGGCTTCACCACGCTTTCGTATGCCCAGTCCCCATACTTGAAATGCTGCTTCTTGAGAAGATAATCCACTGATTTCTTTATAGAATTTTCCCCTGCACCCACTCCTGCTTCCTGCAGTGCATAGCTGATCAAAGCTGTATCCCAAACAGTAGAGGGGGAATTCTGGACGTGGGTGCCATTCTTCGTTTCACATGCCATCCCTTTTAAGCCCTGTAACGCTTTTACAATGACGGGGTCACTCTTTTTATACCCTATGGCCAAGAGGGCATAAATCATATAGAAAGTCGAACTGAAATAACTGAGATACGTTCCGTCCCGCTCAATCCTCTGGAGCATGTATTCCATGGCAAACTGCCTGGCTTGCTGATGAAGATGGGCGGGAATGCTTGCAATCGCCTGTATGCCTTCTGTGATTTTCGACAATAGTCTCAACTCACGGTGGTTATATCCCGCATCGCTTAAAGAACGGGAAGAATCCAGCATATGCGGGGTGACGTTTGTTTTCAAAATAAACCGTCGATCTTTCAGCAACAACAATGGTGCAAGATGCCCTCGTGCATAACTGCTTAAATCCCAAAAGCTCACCGGGAAGGTTTTTGGAAGCAACAAGAACTCAATGGGGATCGGCATAAGATGCTTCCAGTCGTATTGACCATGTACCGCCAACATGAACTTTGTAATGGAATGCGCCTTATGAAATCCGCCGTTTCCCTCGATGAACCGTTCGGCTTTGCGAAGTCTTTCATCCCCCGGATCAACCATGCCACTGAACTTCAAGGCAAAGGTTGCTTCGATGGTTGATGACAAGTTCCCTTCTCTCTCATCTTCAAAGAGCTTCCACGTCCCTTCACCTGACTGCAACGTCCAAAGTCGTTCAACCAGCATTCCGATGAGTTCATCCTCCCCTGTTTCCAGCGAACGTAGAAGGATGATCATATACGCATCGGTCATCACGCTGTTTTCAAAACAAAAGTGCCAGCTTCCATCTCCCCTTTGCATCGTCTTCAAATCGTGAATGAAACGATGGATCGTGCCCTCTATCTTTTTTTTCATCATGTGTCCTCCCGGATATCATCTCTGTTGTTATGTATATGAGAAGAACGCAGGTGCTAGTAGTGTGAAGCAAAGAAGAGCCTGCCCCCGGTTTCCCGGCAGGCAGGCTCTTACTGGTTCTCTTCTATTTTCCGTGAATAATAACTCACAAGCTCGGGATAATCCTGCATTTCCTTCCTGCCTGTTTCCGTGATTTGATACACACCCCTTTTTATCCTCTCGAACCAACGGTAGTAATTCTTCTGAAGGATGGACGGGGTCTTGTCACCGGTTCCAAGCTTTGCCAGGTTTTTCGGAGACATGGGCCCTTTTTTCTCAAGGCAGCAGGCGATGTGTATGCAGCTCTCCTTATAGGCGGTCATGATCTTCGTTTTATTGCTTCCACCCACATTATAATCCGCACTGCGCCCTTCGATCTCTTTGATCAGGGACGCCCGCTTCTTTTTACTGTTCGTCATGACCTTCTTCCGGTCAAATGCTCCCGGATGAAGAACAAAATCAAGCTTGGGGGTCTTTGTCGTGAATGAAACGGTGATTAATCCAAGCTCAAGCCGCTTGATCAAATGGCGTATATCATTCCACCTTTTCGACCGGGTGCGCTTCGGTTTCGGGATCGCAATGTAAACAAAGTCCGTCAGCCTCTGGCGCTTCGTTGCCTGGATGAGAAGCTCTACATTCAAGGAAAGCTTCAATTCGACGATCACAAGCTCTCCCTCTTTCATCGCTGTCAGATCACAGTCTTTCACTTCACCGTTCACCTGATATCCCTGTTTATGAAAATGCTTCTGGATCGGTTGATAAAGATCCGATTCTTTCAGTTTCGTCATGGATAAAAAACCTTTCCGGGAAAAATTCTATAAGATAAAGTATAGACCATTGGAGAGATTTTTGCAGTTTGGGAGAAAAAGAGATTGCGGCTACCCCCTGATCCTCTCGATCTCATCTGCCACAAACTGAACCGACGTCCCGACAATCACATGAACACTATTCTCCCCTACCACATGGATGCCCGGAACCCCTGTCGCTTTGATCCGTTCCTTATCCACTGCCTCCATATCCTTCACTTCCACTCTCAATCTGGTGATGCAATTCTCAACTGAGGTGACATTTTCATCTCCACCGAGTCCGGCATAGATCTCTGCCGCCATGACAGCGAACTTGTCTTCTCCTGTGAGTGTAGGAGAGTTCTCGACTTCTCCTTCTTCTTCACGCCCCGGTGTCATAAGATTGAACTTCGCAATCATAAAACGGAATAAGAAATAATAAAGGAAAGCAAATACCACACCTTGAATCAGGAGCATATACGGCAGATTGGCCAGTGGAAGCCTTGAGCTCAGAACAAAATCAACGAAGCCGGCACTGAAGCCGAAGCCTGCCGTCCAGTGGAAGAAAGATGCAATCGCAAGAGATAGCCCTGTCAGCACTGCATGAGCTACATATAAAGCTGGTGCCACGAACATAAAGGCAAATTCAAGAGGCTCCGTCACTCCTGTAAAAAAGGAAGCAAAACCTGCCGCAAGCATCAGGGAAGCAACCTGCTTTTTCTTACCAGGTTTTGCTGCATGATAAATGGCAAGACCAGCGGCCGGTAGACCAAACATCATCACAGGGAAGAACCCCGCTTGATACATCCCGGTTACACCTTTTTCCCCTGTACCCGACCAGAAGTTCCCGATATCATTGATTCCTGCAACATCGAACCAGAACACAGAATTCAACGCATGATGCAATCCGGTCGGAATCAATAATCGATTAAAGAAGCCGTATAAACCTGCGCCAGTAAACCCAAGCCCGCTGATTTCCTTCCCGAAAGAAACAAGCGCTGTGTATATGACCGGCCAGACAAACAGCATCAATCCTGAAACAACGAGCATGGCCATGGCCGACATAATCGGCACCAATCGTTTACCGCTGAAAAAGGCAAGGGCATCAGGCAGCTTCACAGAACTAAAGCGGTTGTACATGCTTGCCGCCACGACCCCCGACAGAATACCGACAAATTGATTTCCGATCTTCTCAAAAGCAGGATTCACAGCCTCTTTATCGATAGCTTGCAACAAAGCAACGGAATCCGTCGACAGCAATGTGGTAATGACGAGATACGCGACCAATCCGCTCAGTGCGGCAGACCCATCCTTCGCTTTCGCCATTCCGAGTGCGACACCGACCGCAAACAGGATTGCCATATTATCAATGATCGATGCCCCTGCCTTGATCAAGAATGCGGCAATCGGACTATCCGCCCCCCAGCCGGAAGGGTCGATCCAATACCCGATCCCCATCAAAATCGCCGCTGCCGGTAACACTGCAACAGGAAGCATCAACGAACGACCAATGCGCTGCAAGTATTTCATCATTTTGTGTTCCCCCTATCAGTCTGATTTTAAAGATGCCTTGTCTCTTTAATGAGGACAAAGCCCTTCTTTAAAAAATATTCCGGTATTCAATTATTTAGAAGCGGATGCCGGTGTGTATTCAGGTAGATTGATTGGATTATTTTATATAATTGAAGATAGTCCCTCAGAACAACAAAAACCCCCATCAGGCATCAAGCCCGACGGAGGTCCGTCCCTCTAAAATTAAGGTAATTCAGTTGTGCCCATGAGGTAGCGGTCGCATTCGCGGGCTGCTTCACGGCCTTCATTGATGGCCCAGACGATAAGGCTCTGGCCCCGGCGCATGTCTCCTGCAGCGAAGACACCTTCGACGTTTGTCATGTAATTGCCGTACTCTGCTTTCACTGTGGAGTTGCTGTTTGTTTCAACTTCAAGCTCCTTGATCAGCTCTTGTTCCGGACCGCTGAACCCGATGGCAAGAAGGACAAGGTCCGCCGGCCATATTTTTTCAGTTCCCGGAATTTCATCACGGACCTTGTTTCCATTTTCGTCATAGCGGAGTTTCACGTTAACCGTGTGAACTTCCTTGATATGGCCATGTTCATCACCGACAAACTTCTTCGTCATGACAGCGTACGCCCGCGGATCATCTCCAAATACCTCGGCCGCTTCCTTTTGTCCGTACTCCACCCGATGAATGACCGGGTACTGTGGCCATGGATTGCCGACTTCATCACGCATGGCACCCTTTTTATCGTAGATATCGAATTGAGTCAGGCTTTTACAGTTATGCCTCACGGACGTAGCCAGGCAGTCCGTACCCGTGTCACCTCCACCGATGACGATGACGTTTTTTCCTTCAGCAGAAATATAATTGCCATCTTCTAAGTTTGAGTCCAATAAGCTTTTCGTGTTCGAATGAAGGAATTCCATTGCATAATGAACGCCTTTCAAATCACGTCCATCGACTTGGATGTCACGATGAACGGCTGCACCACCGCATAGGATGACGGCGTCAAAGTTTTCCCGGAGGTTCTCGACCGTGTAGTCTTTCCCAACCTCCGTATTGGTAACAAATTCAATGCCCTCTTCTTCTAAAATATCGACACGGCGCTTCACGACTGAGTATGGAAGCTTCATTTCAGGAATGCCATACGTCAATAGTCCGCCTACTCGATCATTTTTTTCAAAAACCGTGACAAGGTGCCCTGCTTTATTCAATTGAGCAGCGGTAGCCAATCCAGCCGGACCTGATCCCACGACTGCCACGCGTTTGCCTGTGCGGTGCTCTGGCGGTTCCGGAATCACCCAGCCTTCTTCAAATCCTTTTTCAATAATCGAGCGTTCCACGGTTCTGATCGCAACGGGCGGTTCATTGATTCCGAGCACACAGGCCCCTTCACATGGCGCCGGACATGCGAAGCCGGTGAATTCAGGAAAGTTATTCATCTGATGCTCACGTTTCAGGGCTTCCTTCCACTGCCCCTGATACACAAGGTCATTCCATTCCGGTATCAGGTGATACACGGGGCACCCCGAGGTTGCCCCGTTGATCTCCATTCCCGATTGACACGTCGGTACGCCGCAGTCCATGCAGCGTGCCCCTTGTTTCTTGATTTCTTCTTCTGAAAGAGGAGTGGTGTAATCGTTCCAATCTTTCGTTCGTTCAGTTGGATGCCTCTCAGCTGTTGTTTGTCTCGTATATTCCATGAATCCGGTTGGTTTTCCCATCATATCCCCCTCCCTCTTTATTTCGCGGGTTCCAATACTTTTTTCTCTTCTTTTGTACCTTCTTCAAATGCTGCCATCTCTGCATCGAATTTTTCTAAGCCACTATTTTCAAGCTCACTGATCCGCTCTCTCATCTTGAGGTAGGATTTCGGAATCACACGCACAAATTTGGACACGTAAGAATCCCAGTTGGCCAATATTTTCTTACCATTATTGCTATTCGTATACTGAACGTATTCCTCGATCATGTTGTAGACGTCTTGCATTTCTTCCGGATCAAACAGTGGCTGTACGAGGACAAGTTCCTGATTACATCTTGAACGGAAGGTTTCATCTTCGTCCAGGACATAAGCGACTCCACCCGACATGCCGGCAGCGAAGTTCCGCCCCGTCAAACCAAGGACGACGACCTTTCCTCCAGTCATGTATTCACATCCGTGATCACCGACGCTCTCAACGACTACCTGTGCTCCACTATTACGGACACAGAAACGCTCGCCTGCCACTCCGTATATATAAGCTTCTCCACCTGACGCCCCGTAGAAAGAAACATTCCCGATGATCGTGTTCCGCTCAGGAATGAACGTAGCCGTCGGATCAGGATGGACGATGATTTTCCCGCCAGATAATCCTTTTCCAACGAAATCGTTGGAATCCCCGACGAGTCTCAAGGTCAATCCTTTAGGAATATATGCACCGAAGCTTTGACCTGCAGAGCCTTTGAAGGTCAGACGGATCGTGTCTTCGGGTAATCCTTCTGCTCCATACCGTTTTGTGATTTCACTGCCGAGCATCGTCCCGGTCACCCGGTGAATATTCCGGATCGCCGTCGTCCATTCAACCGGCTCCCCTGTTTCAATCGCATTGCGACAGCGGGGAATCAGTTCTTGGAAGTCCAAAGTCTTCTCAAGTTCGTGATCCTGCTTACGGGTAGCATATCTGCCGACCTTCTCAGGTACATCCGGTTGATAGAGAAGGGCTGACAGGTCGATCCCCTTTCCTTTCCAATGATCAATCGCCTCGTTTGCTTCAAGGATATCGGTTCGTCCAATCATTTCATTGATCGTTCTGAAGCCAAGTTGAGCCATGAGCTCCCTTGTTTCCTGGGCAACGAAACGCATGAAATTTGCCACGTGTTCCGGGTCCCCTGTGTATTTTTTGCGAAGCTCAGGGTCTTGTGTTGCAATTCCGACAGGGCATGTATTCATATGACAGACACGCATCATGACACAGCCAAGGACAACAAGTGGTGCAGTCGAGAATCCGTATTCTTCTGCTCCAAGAAGGGATGCGACGACAACATCCCTGCCCGTCATCATTTTGCCGTCCGTCTCAACGACAATCCTGTCACGAAGTCGATTTAACAGTAAAGTCTGATGGGCTTCGGCAAGACCGATTTCCCAAGGCAGTCCTGTATGTTTCAGACTGGTTCTCGGTGCGGCACCGGTCCCTCCGTCATATCCACTGATCAACACAACGTCGGCTCTGCCTTTAGCCACACCTGCAGCAATCGTTCCGACACCTACGGCGGATACGAGCTTGACACTGATGCGGGCCTGAGGGTTCGCATTTTTCAAGTTATAAATAAGCTCGGCCAGATCTTCAATCGAATAGATATCATGATGAGGTGGAGGCGATATCAACTCTACCCCAGGGGTCGATCCCCTTACTTCAGCAACCCAAGGATAGACCTTTTTACCAGGGAGATGTCCCCCTTCGCCAGGTTTGGCCCCTTGAGCGACCTTGATTTGAATCTCATCGGCATTCACAAGGTAGTGACTCGTTACGCCGAAACGGCCAGATGCTACTTGTTTGATCGAACTGCGCCTTGAATCTCCATTCTCATCTGGAATGAAACGGCTGGGGTGTTCCCCGCCTTCTCCTGAATTGCTCCGTCCTCCGATTTTATTCATCGCGATCGCCAATGCTTCGTGGGCTTCCTGACTGATTGAACCGAATGACATGGCACCAGTCTTGAAGCGGCGGCAGATCTCTTCGACTGATTCCACCTCTTCAATCGGGATAGCCTTCGTTTCTTTAAACGAAAGAAGGCCTCGCAGGGATTGCAGATTCTGCTTTTCATCTGTCAGCATATTGGAGTATTTCTTGAATAGTTCATAATTATTCGTGCGGCATGCATGCTGAAGAGTGTGGATCGTACTTGGATTGTACGCATGATCCTCTCCATTTTTACGATATTGGAATTCGTCCCCGGATTCCAATGTACGGTGATGATCTTTTCGATCATTGAATGCTTTCCGGTGTCTTAAGAGTACTTCTTTTTCGATGATATCCATTCCGATTCCACCGAGTCTTGAAGCGGTTCGGGTGAAATACTTATCGATGACATCCTTATGAATGCCGACAGCTTCAAAGATTTGGGCCCCACGATAACTCTGGATCGTTGAAATCCCCATTTTCGATAGGACCTTGATGACCCCATCTGTTCCTGATTTAACAAAACGCTGCACCGCTTTTTCATAAGTGGTATCTTGGACCTCACCCTTTTCAATCAAATCTTGTAGCGTTTCAAAGGCAAGATACGGATTGATGGCTTCTGCACCATATCCAAGCAGGGTTGCAAAGTGATGCACTTCCCGGGGTTCCCCTGATTCGAGAAGAATACTGACGGTTGTACGCGTCCCTTGACGAATTAAATGATGATGCAGCCCGGAAACAGCAAGGAGTGACGGAATCGCAGCCTTCTCCTTCACCACCCCGCGGTCGGATAAAATGAGGAGTGTCGCACCGTCTGCAACGGCCTGGTCAGCTTTTTCGAAAAGATCATCCAGGGTCCGATCAAGCTGGTCTTCTTCTTCGGTCACATTAAATAATATCGATAATGTGACTGCCTTGAAGCCTTTTTCTTTCTGATGACGAAGCTTTTCAAGCTCTTCCCCTGTAATGATCGGTGTCTTTAAATGAATATGCCTGCAGCTTTCAGGACCAGGGTTCACAAGGTTTCCTTCAGCTCCGATCGTTGTGCCGACAGACGTAATGATCTGCTCCCTGATCGCATCGATCGGTGGATTTGTCACTTGGGCAAATAATTGTTTGAAATAGTTGTATAGAAGCTGAGGCTTCTTTGATAAAACGGCAAGCGGTGAATCATATCCCATGGAACCGACCGGATCCTTACCATCGGTCACCATCGGCTTGATGATTTTATTCAATTCCTCCGTCGTATATCCGAATGCCTGCTGCTGAAGGAGCACTTCATCTGAATCCATTTGTTCCAATTCCTGGGTCGTTTCCGGAAGGTCCTCAAGTTCGAGTTTATTATTATCCAGCCAATGTCTGTAAGGGTGCTCGGACGCGACACGGAGCTTGATCTCTTCATCCGGGATGATCCGCCCTTTTTCCAGATCGACTAGAAGCATCTTTCCAGGCTGGAGGCGATCTTTATACACAATATCATCGGCAAAGATATCAAGGGCCCCCACTTCGGATCCAAGAACGATCATGCCGCCTTTTGTCACATAGTAACGGGCAGGTCGCAGTCCATTTCTGTCGAGGCAGGCCCCGATCTGCTTACCATCGGTGAACACAAGGGCTGCAGGTCCATCCCACGGCTCCATCAGACAGCTGTGGTATTCGTAAAAATCCTTCTTTTTAGGATGAATCGTATCGTCGTTTTCCCATGGCTCAGGCACCATCATCATAGCCGTATGGGCAAGGGATCTGCCTGATAAATGAAGGAATTCAAAGCAATTATCAAACATGGAAGAATCACTGCCTGTCTCATCGATGACGGGAAGGATTTTCTTCAGATCTTCTTCCTTGAAAGCACTCGATTGGCACAGTTTCTCACGTGCGCGCATCCAGTTCACGTTGCCTCGCAATGTATTGAATTCTCCATTATGAATCGTATATCGGTTCGGGTGAGATCGTTGCCAGCTCGGGAAAGTGTTTGTACTAAATCGGGAATGTACAAGAGCTAAAGCTGACCGGAACTCAGGGTGGTTGAGGTCAATATAAAAGGAATCAAGCTGTTCCGGGATGAGCATCCCTTTGTACACGATGGTCGTGGAAGACAAACTGCAAAGGTAGACATCCTCTAGCCCTTCAACAGTCGCTACTTCTTGTTCAATCCTTTTCCTGATCACATACAGCTTCCGCTCGAAATCCATCCGGGACTCTAAGTCTTCCGATACACCAATGAAGACTTGGCGGATGAATGGTTTGGACTTCGATGCTACTTTCCCTACAAAAGAATCATTGAGTGGAACAGGTCTCCAGCCAAGTGTCTTCTGGCCCTCTTCTTCAATGATGCGTTCGAAGATATCTTTACTCTTCATGCGTTTCTCATAATTTTCAGGAAGGAACACCATCCCGATTCCATATTCTCCTTTGCGGGGAAGGATGATGTCTTCTTTCTCACATTGCTTTTTGAAGAAATGATGGGGGATTTGAGTGAGGATACCTGCACCGTCACCAGTACTCGTATCGGCTGATTGTCCTCCGCGATGTTCCAGGTTACATAAAATATTAATGGCATTCTGAACGATGTTATGACTTTTCGTCCCATCGATATTTGCAATCATACCAATTCCACATGCTTCATGTTCTTGCGCAGGATCATACATGCCTTGCGCTACAGGAAGATTCGTTTTCATCCAATGTCCTCCTCTACTAAACTTGTATATTTTTTGAATAATTAACCGGTTAATTAAATTTTCTTAATTTTCGTTAGTATATCATGAAATTTAGAAAAAACGAAAAATTATGTTAATGAAAATTCTGTATATTTTCCAAGTATATATGGAACAGAGGAGGAGAACGTTGATTTATTCACATTACTTTTAACTTAATATTCAGAATCTTTAAAAGCTTGATACAAACATAAAGAAATCGCTTACAATAATTCGTGTTCCTAAGCACATTTCAACAAAATCACATATGTATGTTCATGCAAAAATTTCACTAAAAAAAATTTTTTAACAACAATAATTTGTCCTCAAACCTGGCTTTGATCATGAGGGACGGACCTTCGAAAATTCGAAGGTCCGTCCCTCTTCCTTACCTTAGACAAAGACCATACCCATCCTCATGGGCAAAGGTCTCAGTGATTAGAAACCAAGGGGCTTTTCTCAGGAAGGAGCTTCTTGATCTCTTGGTATCCTTCTTCGATTGAGTTCACCTTAACCGTGGTCTTTCGATCCTCGGGATATTGATTCCACATATGTAGGTACCTAGGATCATAATAGTATTCGATGAGCAGTTCCAATATCCGTTCATAGTTTCCCACTTTCAGCTCACCCTCGATTTCATTGGCAATCGGACTGTGAATCCGCCGCTTTATGGTCCTGAACGCTTTCACAAATTCATCATGGTGTTCGTGGAGGCGGTACTCTTCTAAAATATGGTTGACCCTTTCTTTAATGGGCATTTCGATGAAGATATGAAATGCCTCTTCCTTCTCATGAATAAGAAAATCAGGCAAAAGCACCTTTCCTATCCTTTTACTTTCCGCTTCGAATAAAAGAAAAGAAGATTCCTTCTTCTTCATCAGTTCCCGAAGGAGGAGGGAATCGAATGTTTTCTGGTTGTTGGCGGAAAGTCCGATTTCCCCAAATATGGATCCTCTATGGTTTGCGAGGCCTTCAATATCCAGAACAGGATATCCTTCTCTATGAAGTCTTTTCAAAATCGCTGTCTTCCCAGTGCCTGTCCCGCCGTTTAATACGAAGGAAGCAGGCTTCATTTCAATATTTTCAAGCCCCTTCAGCACCCAGTGGCGATAAGCCTTGACTCCTCCCATAATCCGGGAAGTCCCGATCCCCATCAGGTCAAGGAAAGTAGCGGCCGCCTTGCTTCGCATACCACCCCTCCAGCAAAACACGACGATTTCACCCTCAAGTTTCTTGAACTCGTTAATGAACCTGGGAAGCTTACCTGAAAAAATCTCCAGTCCCCGGTCTGTCGCCACTTCCTTACTCACTTGCTTATATAATGTCCCGACTTCTGCTCTTTCTTCATCATCGAAAACCGGTATATTCAGACTGCCAGGGATCGTCATTTCCCTATATTCAGAAGGAGACCTTACGTCCACGAACGTATACTTTTCTAAATCGCATTGATCGATCGGTAGATCTTTGAACACGTCATCCTCTCCCTTTTTACATTTCCCTACTATTTTACACCACTTCCGTATTCATTCTTTCCCTTTTTATTCTTTTTAGAACGATTCGCCTGGTCCATTCCTCCTGTTTATTCATTGAATATTCAGTTTTTTCACCTCATTGGTACTATATACCAAAGTAATGGAACCCCTTATAATGAAAATAGAAATAATATTTCATGTTTTCTCTAAATTTTATGAAGTATTATTTCAATAAAAATGAAAGCGGTTTCTTTTCAACCGAAAGAGAGGAGTAAAGAAATGAAAGCAGTAAAGTACATGATTATGGCCGTGATGTTGTTCTCACTGGCTCTTCCCTTTTCTACCGGGAAAGCGAAGGCATCCGGTACGTCTGAACCGAAGCATGAGATGCGGGCTGCGTGGATTGCGACAGTGACGAATATTGACATGCAGCCTGGAATGGACAAGCAGGAATTTACGGATTGGGTGGTGAGCACCCTGGATGAATTGAAAGAATTGAACTTTAATACGGTGATTTATCAAGTCAAGCCGACTGCCGATGCCTTATATCCTTCCGAACTTGCCCCATGGTCCCAGTATATTACGGGGGATGAGCAGGGCACCGATCCAGGCTATGATCCACTTGCCATCATGTTAGATGAATCACATAAACGAGGGATCGAGGTCCATGCATGGGTGAACCCTTACCGGATCACAATGCCGAATCAAACGATCGAGTCTCTTGCAGATGACAACGTTGCCAAGCTTCATCCGGAATGGGTACTGAAATATGGAAAGCAATACTACCTCAACCCAGGAATACCTGAAGTGCAAGATTACTTGATTGATACAGTAAAAGAATTAGTCAACCATTACGACATTGAAGCCATTCATATGGATGATTACTTCTATCCTTATAAAATCGCAGGAGAAAGCTTCCCAGATCAAGATACATACGAGAAATATGGCAGCACATTCGAGAATATCGATGATTGGAGACGGAACAACGTCGATGAACTGGTGGCTGATATCAACACTGAAATCAAAGAAATCAAAGACTATGTCCAATTCGGGATTTCCCCTTTTGGCGTATGGAGAAACATCGCCGATGATCCGACGGGAAGCGAGACAGAAGCGGGACAAACGAATTTCGATGACCTATATGCCGACACCCGCCAGTGGATCAAGGACGGAAGCATCGACTACATCACCCCGCAAATCTATTGGTCCAGGAAACTCGCTGTCGCCAACTACTCCGTCCTACTCGACTGGTGGAGCCGGGAAGTGAATGAGTATTCCTATGAGCATCCGGTCAATTTGTACATCGGGATGGCAGATTATAAGGTCGGGGACAATTTTGACCAGGAATGGTTCAATCCTAATGAACTGCCGGGGCAAATCATGGATAACCGAGCTAACGGTACCGCACTTGGCCAAATGCATTTCTCCTTAAGACAAATTTTCGAAAACCCACTTGGTTACGCTGATATATTACGTAATGAAGTATATACGGAAGTGGCATTGACGCCTGCCACTCCTTGGAACAATGATGACCTTCCGAAGAAACCGAACACCGTAAAAGCAAAGAAACAGAAAGACGGTATTACCATTACCATCGACGACAAAAAACATTCAGATGCCAGAAAGTATGTCATCTACCGCTTTGACGGCGTGAAAGAAGGAGATTACAAGAATTCTGCGAATATCGTGGATGTCGTGTATTCTCAAGAAAAGGTTACGACGTATAAAGACACATCAGCTGTAGAAGGTGGAATGTACACATATGGTGTGACATCCGTATCTCCTACAGGTGTTGAAAGTAAGGACGCGAAAACAGTAAGAGTACGATAATCATAGAAAGAAGCGTTTCTCCGTGGCGGGGAAACGCTTCTTCTTATTTTAACTTTATTTCCTTTACCTTATGCCTCATATGATCCGGCCACCATGCCCCACATTCATCCGATACCACACAGGCAGCACATTTCTCCAAATCGTACACGATCATCCCTTGGATGGGCGGTGAATACAGGTGGAGGGTCACAAGATCCCCTGCACTCCCCTTTTTCATTTTGTGAACCCCTTTCTTCGGGGCAAAAAAGAAAGATCCTTCTCTATGTTCCCGATCAAATAACTCCCGAGGAAGATTGTTATCCGTCACTTCAAAGATCGTGTTGACGGAAGTCCCATTCATCACCTGGATCCATCCCTTCGAATTCCCGTGATCGTGCGGGGCACATTCCACATCGGACCAATTCATGACGAGGAGCTCCACTGCTTCATTTTGATAAAGGAGTTTTCGATAATATGGTTTTCCTTCCGGAGACTGCAGGTAGGGCTGTAAATCCTCAAGGCGTATATTGAGAGACTGCAAGACTTCTTTAAGTTCTTTCGTTGAAGGATGAAACAATTCATCCAATCGATTCTTTATCCGCTTCTTTAAGGTCACTGCGGATCCCCCCTGATATTATCGTTTCCCCCATAGAAACCGATGGAGGTAAGAAATCACCTGACCATTGACAATGACAACTCCTATTATTATTATGACTCCACCCAGGATGCTTATGAGGAAAATTTTCTCGTGCAGGAGGAGAATGGCCGCAATGAGAGTAGTGACAGGCTCCAAGTAGAGAAACATCGACACCTTGGACGCATCCAATACTTCCAATGCCTTCGCCCAGTACCAATATGCAATCCCTGAAACGAATACACCGAGGAAAATCAAGTGTGCCCACTCCACATGTGATAGTTGGGAAATGTCTTCCCAGCCACGGTTGCGGATGAGAAACGGGATGGTCAAACTGAATCCCAGCAGGCACATATAAAAGGTGATCACGAGGGATGGCAGCTCAATACGAAGCTTTTTCAAAAGCACGGAGTATACAGCCCAGTTCAATGTACTGAGAATCATCAGTATATATCCGATGTTGGTCGCAAATCCGATCGATTGCCCACTCCTCGCTGTCGTCACCATCAGCACACCTGTAATCGCGATCATCATCCCCAGAGCTTTGGGGAGAGTCATTTTTTCATGAAGGAACATCATGGAAAGGATGACGGTGAACACCGGAGAAAAGGAAATCATCCATCCTGCCGACGATGCATCAATTGTCAGGAGGGCCGTCGCCTGGATGACTTGATGTATGAAGACCCCAAGGACCCCCAGGATGATCAAGTGAGGGACATACTTCAGAGGAATGGGGAGCCTGTATCCTTTTAGTAATAGAAGCACGAGCAGAAACAGAGCTCCGATCCCAAAGCGGAGGACGAGGAGCGTATAGGGATCAAGTGTACCCAGCACCGCTTTCGTCGACACGAAGGAAATCCCCCAGAAGCTGATGGACATTGTGGCATATAGAGACGCGGCAGCCTTTGTTTTCATCGGAATCATGGACGGTGCATCCTTTCTGGACATGGTCTCTTTTTATCATGGTATGCTCGTCCAAGGGAAAGATGTGCAGGTGTTTGGGGTGTTGATTACCGAATCTAGTAGTTTCAAGAGGGGTCGTACTGATCGGTTGGGAGATCAGGTTAAGCACCAGAGCAGATAAATAGGCGGAAAAATTCCGCCTATTGACTCAACAAATAAAAAAATGAGTTATTTTTGTGTGTATAAGCGTAAAACCTCCCCTTATTTATCCTCAAAACAAGTTCCACTCTGAATGTAACCGGAAAAACTCCGCTTATTCTACTTTTCGCTGGTTCTTCTATAATGGGAAATAATGAACCGTATCACATCTTCTATTCCAAATTAAGAAACTCGCCAAATTCATCACTTCGGCGAGTTCTACTGTTTCATATACCAATATTGATATTACTACAACTTTCATTTCGGACATATTTTCTAAAAAAGATCACGACTGTGGACGCTTCTTACCTTAATTTTGGGTCACTCTTGCACCAAACATCGGCAAATACTCTTTATGAACCTCAAGCATTTCATTCAACAGCTGTTTCGCCTTCACATCACTCGTCACCAACGGATTGATCGTCATGGCAAGTAATGCTTTCTTGTACGAGCCGGTTACAGAGGCTTCTGCAGCCACACGCTCAAAGGATTTGATTTGCTGCACAAGCCCATTCACAGAAACGGGCAGTTCCCCGACAGCAATCGGGCGAGGTCCCGCTTTCGTCACGACGCAGTTCACTTCCACTGCAGACTCCCTTGGCAAATCACTGATTGCTCCATCATTGCGCACATTCAAAGTCTGGATATCTCCGCGATCATTATAGATGGACGCTATGAGGTTGCATGCTGCATCACTGTAATAAGCTCCTCCCCGCTCTTCAAGCTGCGGAGGCTTTACCGCCAAGCCTTCGTCCTTATACAAATGAAACAGCTCATTCTCCAACTGCTGGACGACTTCCGCACGAGTCGTCCCTGTCTTGAATTCTTCTAACTGTTTTTCCAAAATATCACTTGTTTTATAAAAATAGCGGTGATACGGACAAGGGACTACTCCCAGGCTCCTGATGAATTCAGGCTCCCACGGCAGGGGAGCGATATTCCTCATGCTGACCTGCCTTTCGGGATCGCTCATGATATCGAGTACTTCTCCTAATACCGATTCTCCGTCCACGCGCACGTCCAATCCATATACCATATGATTGAGTCCGGCAAAGTCGATATGCAGACGTTCCACCTCGACCCCAAGGAGTCTTGCCAGCGTCATTCTCGTATTGATGGGAAGATTGCAAACACCGACAACCTTCGGATGCGATCCATAACGCAGCATCGCTTCTGTCACCATGCCGGCTGGATTCGTAAAATTGATCAGCCAGGCATCAGGACAAAGCTCCTGCATTTCTTTTGAAATCTCCAAAAGAACAGGGATTGTCCTCATACCCTTAAAGAGTCCCCCCGCACCATTCGTCTCCTGACCGATCATCCCGTACTTGATCGGCAGGCGCTCGTCCTGAATCCGGGCTTTGAGCTGTCCGACCCGCATCTGGGTCGTGACAAAGTCAGCTCCACTCAACGCCTCTCTCCTGTCCAGTGTAAAATGGATTTCCATCGGGACTCTTGCCTTCTCCACCATTCTCTTCGCTAAGTTCCCGACGATATTCAATTTCTCTTTTCCCTCTTCTATATCCACAAGCCACAGCTCACTCACCGGGAGCTCATCATAACGCTTGATCAATCCTTCAATAAACTCGGGAGTATAGCTCGATCCCCCGCCGATAGTGACGATCTTGATTCCTTTTTTCATTATAAAAGCCTCCAGTTACCTGGCCACAAAAGCCAGAATAAAACTTATGACGAAACTGACCACAACGGCTAATACGACTCGCTTCTTTTTAACGGAAGCATCTTCGACCGGTCCTTCAATTTTCAATAAAATGTACGAAAGCCCGATAGAAGCTGAAACGCCCGTAGCCAAAAACATACTCCATTCTTTTGCCAGTCCCGTGCTCATCAATGGTTTAGAAAGAAGTAAAAGACCAATAGATACTGAGATTAATAATACAAACACACTCTTAAAACCGATTCTCTTTGGCACAACGGTTTCTGTCATGTCAATCACTCCTTATGCTAGTAAAGAAGTGGGAATCCTAGGACCCCCACTTCTTTTTTCATATAGTAATCTTATGCTTGTCGGGCCTGAGCAAGCCGCCTCCGCTTTTCTATGCCGCTTGTTGCTCGCTCTCTTCCATCTTCATCATTTTCTTATCATACATTTTCAAGAATGGGAAGTAGATAGAAAACGAGATTCCGATGTTGATCAGAACCATGACGATCGCTCTCCAGTCACCACCCGTTGCAAGGTACGCTCCGATTGGTGCAGGAAGTGTCCATGGCGGCATGATGTACGTCGGTGATACCAGACCGACAGTGGTTGCCACATATGAAAGAGTCGCTGTAATCAAAGGTACAGTGATGAATGGGATGATCAAAATCGGGTTCAATACGATTGGAGCACCGAATATGACAGGCTCATTGATATTGAAAAGACCAGGTACAAGACATGTTTTCCCCAATGCTTTTAAATATTTTGAACGGGAGAAGAACACCATCGCAAGGACCAATCCAAGCGTTGCTCCTGATCCACCGATCCAGATGAACCATTGGTAGAACGTTTCCGGCGCGATATGCGGGATTGCTTGCCCGCTTGCAACCGCATCAGCGTTGTTCACCAGGAATACTTCCCATAGTGGACGCGCTACGGTACCGACAACGGATACGCCGTGGATCCCGAAGGACCAGAAGAAATCGATCAGGAATACCGGAACCAATACTCCGAATATGCTGTCACCGGCAGTGACCAATGGAGCGACCGCAACACCAACCAACTTATGCAGATCCACACCTGCTAAGACAGTCACGGATGAAATCAATAAAATAACAATCGCTACAGGTATAAGTGCTTCAAAACTTCGTGAAACGGATGCCGGTACTTGCTCTGGCATCTTGATCGTGATGTTCTTCGTTTTACAGAAACGCAGGATTTCAACCGCCAGAATCGAGACGACCATGGAAACGAATAATCCCTGCCCACCGAGGTTGGTCATTGGAAGGACCCAGCCTTCTCCGTCCATTACTTTCGGTGTGATGGTCAATAGAAGTGCCGCCACTGAGATCTGTGCTCCGGATAAAGGATCCAATTTATAGCTTTTCGAGAGATTGTATCCTATCCCGAAGGCGACATAGAGCGACATGATGAACATGGTCAGACGGTACGGAATCAGGATATCGACAATGTTGTCAGCAGCCCACTGTTTGATGTCACCGAATATCCATGCATCAGGCAGTGGCGGGAACGCTAAGATCAGAAAGAATGAACCGACGATAATAAATGGCAGTGCTGAAATAACCCCATCCCGGATTGCTTGCAAATGCCTTTGTTCTGAGAGCCTGGCCATCGGACCTGACAAATTGTTCTCCAGAAAGTTTACAAACTTTTGCATGTTACTACCCCCTTGTTTCCTATTAAATTAGTTTGTTAATTCCTTTACTGTTTTCAGTAAAGTCGGCCCGCCAAGTGGCGTATAGGCCTGCGGCGGAATCGGCCCGCAAGGAACCTTGGCCTCATCAGCCGCTTTCTTCACTTGATCAAAACGGTGTCTGATCTGAGGTGCTACCATACATACATCCCATCCCTTAGAGATTTCCTCGGATACTTCCCCTGTTCCGATTGCATGGACTTCCATTTCGATCCCCTCTTTTGTTCCTTCTTTCTTCAGGGCATTGACGACGATCGCACTGGACATTCCTCCAGAGCATACGAATAATACTTTCATTACTATTCCTCCTCCTCTTTCATTCGCTGAACCACTTCATGTGTATGAATAATTTGCTCATAAACGCCATGTCCTTTTTTCATGCATAATGCCACGAATAAAGCGTCGATCACGACGAGTTGAGCAATTCTTGCCGTCATGGTACCGATTCGGATATTATGTTCCTCCTCGGAAATCGTCAGGACGATATCGGCGAGCTTTCTTGCCGGTGATTTTCCGTGCTGTGTCAGGAGTACGATGGTGGCTCCCTTTTCCTGTGCGACATTCATCAGCTTCAAAATTTCTTTTGTCTGCCCGGAAGTCGATACGACGAACAAAACGTCTCTCTCAGTTAAGTTTGCTGCCATCATCATCTGCACATGGATATCACTTGCCTGAAATGCCAGGTAGTTCAATCTCAACAGCTTCTGGGTGAAATCTTCCGCCACCACAGCGGAACCGCCAACTCCATACAGATATACTCTTTCGGCTTCATGAAACGCATTCACCGCTCTACCGAGTTCATCAATGGAAAAAAGCTTTTCCGTATTCTTGATGGCTTGATAGGTATTGACCAATACTTTATTGAAGACAGTCTCAAGATTGTCTTCAAAGGAAAGGAGTGTATTGATATCATGACTCTTCGTTTCTTCGATGTTCGTACTTTTCGCAAGCTCGATCTTCAGGCCGCTGAAACTGTTGATCCCGATCCGTTTGCAGAACCGGATGATGGCGGCTTCACTGCTGCCGCATGATTGTGATAGTTGCTTTGTGGTCATCTCCATCACTTTCTCCGGAAATTCGAGCACGTATTGAGCAACCGCTATTTCAGACGGTGTAAAGCTCTCCATCTGACTTTTGATGTGTTTTAAAACCTGGAATTCTGTCATGGTCACCTCCAAAAAAATGATTGTCTTGAAAAGGCTTTCAGTTTAATATGATTATATGCGATAATGAAATTAAATTTCAATATTATTTTAAAATATTTAAACTTTTATTTTACTATTTATGTAGAAAAGAGTTCTAAAAAGGTTCAGGGAGGAATACAAAATGGCTGAAGTACGCAACGTAGAAATGGAAATTTTTGAAATCATCTCGAACGGCGGGAATGCGAAAAGCACGGCTTATGAGGCCCTTGCAAAAGCACATGAAGGGAAGTTTGCTGAAGCAGAGGAAATGTTGAAAACGGCACATGAAGAACTGAATAAAGCCCACAAAACACAAACAAGCTTGATCCAGGCCGAAATCAATGGAGAAGAATTTGAAAAATCCCTTCTCATGATCCATGCTCAGGACCACTTAATGACCTCGATCAGTGAAATCTCATTAATTGAACAAATGATTCCAATGTTAAAGAGAATCCATACTCTTGAAAGTAAATCAAATTAAGGAGGCATCATGATGAGTAAAAAACTTGGCGTTTCAATCTATCCAAACCATTCTACCACAGAAAAAGATAAGGAATATTTGGCATTGGCCGCTTCTTTCGGATTCACACGTGTTTTTACCTGCCTATTATCTGTCGATGGGGACAAGGAAGGAATCATCGCAAACTTCAAGGAAACGATCAAGTTTGCCCGTGGGAAGAACATGGAAGTCATAGCCGATATCAGTCCCCGCATTTTTAAAGAGCTGGATATCTCCTATGATGATCTTTCCTTTTTTGCCGACCTCGGGGCCCACGGAATCAGACTGGATCTGGGATATACCGGTCACGAAGAATCGATGATGTCGTACAACCCTTATGATTTAAAAATCGAACTGAACATGAGCAATGCCACGAAATACATCGATAACATCATGACGTATCAGCCCAATAAGGATCAATTATTAGGGTGCCATAATTTCTATCCGCACCGCTACTCCGGCTTATCTTATCCTTTCTTTATCGAATGCAGCCAGAAATTCAAAGACCTCGGTATGAGAACGGCAGCCTTTGTGTCTTCCGCAGATGCCACATTCGGTCCATGGCCGGTTACAGAAGGGTTACCTACACTGGAAATGCACCGTTCCCTTCCTATTGATGTACAGGCGAAGCATCTCTTTGCCACTGGGTTGATTGACGACGTCATCATCAGCAATGCGTATGCATCTGAACGTGAAATGCAGATACTTAGTGAACTCAATACATCCAAGCTGACATTCACAGTTGAAACCCATGAGACGACCACGGATCTAGAGAAAACGATCATCTTTGAAGAACCCCATTTTTACCGTGGTGATGTATCGGATTATATGATCCGTTCCACTCAAAGCCGCGTTAAATACAGAGGAAGAGAATTTGCGCCGCATAACAACGTCGATATCAAGCGTGGAGACATTATCATCGAAAACGACCTGTATGCCCAATATGCGGGAGAACTTCAGATTGCCCTCAAGGATATGGAGAACTCCGGTAAAACGAATGTCGTGGGCAGGATCCGTGAAGAAGAAGTCTTCCTTCTTGATTACTTGAAACCTTGGGGCAAGTTTGCCTTTCAGCCAAGTAAGAAGGTTTAAGAGATGACTAGAGTAATAGGGATCGATGCAGGTGGAACGAAAATTCAGGGACTCGTCATGGATATGGAAAAGAATATCCTTTTCCAAAGTTTATCCGGACACGGGAACCCGTCAGTCTCGTATGAGGAAGCATTGCAGAATCTCTCCTCTGTCGTTCAACAATGCCTGGACCATACTGCTTCAGTTGGTGCCACCCATGTTGTAATCGGGATGGCAGGAGGAGGATCGGGAAACCTTTCACACCGAATTCAATCAGAATTGAGCAGGATGACTTCCCTTCCTATCATTCTGATAAACGATGCGACACTCGCCTTTTTCAGTTTGATCGGTAACCGGAATGGTGTGATGACGATTGCGGGGACGGGATCGATTTGTTATGGAAGGAACGGGACACAGGAAGGAACGACCGGTGGCTGGGGGCATCTTCTTGGAGATGAAGGCAGTGCGTATCACCTAGCCATCGAAGCGTGTAAAAAGATCGCCGGGGAAATCGATTTCGGCATACCGTTCTCCCCGCTATCCTTAAGCCTGATGAAGGAAATAGGCACCACTGATGCCAAAGGGTTGAAGGGATTTATCTATTCTTCTTCAAAAGGGGAAATCGCCCGGCTTGCGAAAGTGATCCATAAGGAAGCCGAGGCAGGGGATGAACCAGCCCTTACCTTATTGAAAACCGCCGGCAAACAGCTTGCCGCACAGACCATCGCTTTGATCGAGACGTTACAGATTGAAACAAATCCGGTGATAGCTATGAAAGGCAGCGTCCTCGAACACAATCCCGTGGTTCAATCCACTTTTAAAGAAACGATTTCAACAGTGTTTATCGATCCAATTTTCATCGTTGATTCTACGTCCCCCGCTACAGGCGCAGTGGACATAGTTGAAGCAATCCGGAAAGGAAGGTTGTCATATGAGTAAACGATTAGCAGTCGGACTGATGTCCGGCACCTCCGTGGACGGAGTGGATGCCGCACTGGTTTCCATTGAAGGAGCCGGGACGGATACAGTGGTGGAACTTGTACACTATTCGTCGGCCCCCTTCCCTCCCCAGGTGAAAAAGAAAATCTTTGATGTGATGAGTCCTTCCAACTCGTCCACCCCCCTTTTATCCAGCCTGCATTTTGAACTTGGAGACGTGTATGCCCATGCCGTAGAGAAAGTATGTACTGAGGCAGGCATCTCTGTTGATGAGCTTACCTTTATCGGGTCTCATGGTCAGACCGTCTTTCACCAGCCCTTTCATACGGAAGATTCGGTTCCTTCCACTCTTCAAATCGGCGAACCGAGCGTTATTGCCTATCGGACCGGCACACAGGTGGTATCCAATTTCCGTTCCATGGATATGGCTGCAGGAGGAGAAGGCGCTCCCCTTGTCCCTTATACAGAGTTCCTTCTCTACCGGACAAAGGATGGGGGCAGGCTTCTCCAGAACATCGGGGGAATCGGGAATGTAACCGTCCTTCCGAAAGACTGCTCCCTTGAAGAGGTGTTTGCTTTTGACACAGGTCCCGGTAATATGGTGATCGATGGACTGTGCGAGAAGTTATTCGGTTTGTCTTTTGACGAGGATGGATCGATTGCCGCCAGGGGAACGGTTCACCCTGAAGCAGCACGGAAATGGATGGAGTGGGAAAAGGATTTCTTTCAGAAGGCGCCTCCTAAGTCCACCGGCCGGGAACTGTTTGGTGAGGTGTTCGTTAACCGGATCCTGGATGAATATAGGAATCTTGTGAAAGAAGATCTGATTGCGACGGCAACCTACTTTACCGCCCTCTCCATTTCGGACGCTTATAAGACATTCGTCTTCCCTCTGCATCCGATCAATGAGGTCATCATCGGTGGCGGGGGAAGCTATAACCGGACGCTTCTCCAAATGATGAGGGAACTTCTCCCTGAAGTGAAAATCCTCATTCAGGAAGATATCGGATACTCCTCCGACGCCAAGGAAGCGATTGCCTTTGCACTATTAGCCAACGAAACGCTACACGGCAATCCAGGCAACGTCCCTGGGGCAACCGCAGCGAAAAAACCCGTCATCCTCGGGTCGATCACACCAAGCCCAATCATCACAAAATAAATTTATCTGGAGGGACGGACCTTTACCCCAGTCGGGTACCGTCTCTCTAGTCATTTTATGAACAACTTTGAAAAAAATCGCTAATAAAGGTGGAAACCACTATGATCACCCCTGATATCAAGAGTCGGTTCGTCAGCATCGTCGGTGAAGATAATTACCGTGATACCCCTGCTGAAAAACTTGTCTACTCCTATGATGCAACACCTAACTATCAATCCATGCCCGATGCCATCATCGTTCCCCGGTCTACGGGGGAAGTAGCGGCAATCGTGAAGATCTGCAATGAACACGGCATTCCCATTGTCCCGCGGGGATCCGGCACGAATCTTTGTGCCGGTACGTGCCCAACTGAAGGCGGTCTTGTCCTTCTCTTCACTCATATGAACAACATCCTTGAATTGGATGAAGAGAATTTAACGATCACCGTCCAGCCCGGGGTTGTAACACTTGATTTGATTCACGCCGTTGAAGCCAAGGGACTCTTCTATCCTCCAGACCCGAGCTCCATGAAGATCTCCACCATCGGAGGGAATATTAATGAAAATTCCGGTGGCTTGAGAGGGTTGAAGTATGGCGTCACCCGGGATTATGTACTTGCCCTTGAAGCAGTCCTTCCGAATGGTGATATCATCCGGACCGGCGGGAAACTCGCAAAAGATGTAGCCGGGTATGACTTGACCCGCCTGTTTGTCGGATCGGAAGGAACCCTGTGCGTAATCACTGAAGCAACATTAAAGCTCGTTCCCATGCCGGAGACGAAACAGACGATGCTTGCTCTTTATCAGGATATAGAAGCAGCTGCAAAAAGTGTGTCCAGCATCATCTCGAATCGGATCATTCCGACAACCCTGGAATTTCTGGATCAGCCCACATTGGAAGTGGTCGAGGATTTTGCCAAAATCGGACTGCCTACCGATGTAAAAGCAGTCCTGCTGATTGAACAGGATGGTCCTCCTGAAGTGGTCGCGCGTGATATGAAGCGTATGGAGGAAGTATGTTTACAAAATGACGCCGTTTCGGTCCAACTGGCGAAAACCGAAATCGAAGCAGACGCTCTTCGCACCGCCCGCCGTTCTGCCCTCTCGGCTCTTGCCAGACTAAAGCCGACGACAATCTTGGAAGATGCGACGGTACCCCGTTCCGAAATTGCCAGGATGGTGAAAGCGATCAATGATATAGCCGAACGTCATGGGGTGAAGATTTGCACCTTTGGACATGCAGGTGACGGAAACCTTCATCCGACCGTTGCCACGGACGCCAGGGACCATGATGAAATGGAGCGGGTCGAAGCGGCCTTTGAAGAGATCTTCGCCCACGCCATCGAATTGGGCGGTACGATCACGGGAGAACACGGCGTCGGGATGATGAAGGCTCCTTATCTTGAATGGAAACTCGGGCCAGAAGGAATCGGTGCCATGAAGATGATCAAGCAATCCTTCGATCCCAATAACATCATGAATCCGAATAAAGTATTTGCGAAAGAATCGAGAAAGCGCGTGGTGATTTCAAGATGACGACCGTCCGGGAAAAACAAAAGATACAACAGGCATTCAAAGACCGCATGGATGAAGATGAATTATTGAATTGTATGAGATGTGGATTCTGTCTTCCTTCCTGTCCCACGTATATCGAATCCGGCTTCAAGGAATCACACTCCCCACGGGGGCGCATCGCCCTTATGAAGGCAGTTGTCGACGGCGTGATCGAGCCGGATGAAGAAGTTGAGCGCACACTGGATCTTTGTCTTGGATGCAGGGCCTGTGAACCGGTCTGCCCATCCGGTGTGAACTATGGTCACTTATTAGAAGAGGCAAGGGATATCATCAATCAAAATAAAAAGCATTCCCTTCCTGTAAGGGTTGTCAGGAAGACCGTATTCGAAGGTTTATTCCCTCATCCGGACAGAATGAGGATGGTCACGAGTCTTCTCGGAATCTATCAGCGTTCCGGTTTGCAAAAGGCCGTACACACGACGGGCGTGATGAAATGGTTCCCGGAAAGCATGGCAACGATGGAACGAGTCCTCCCTCAAGTTCCAAAGCTGAAAGAGATGAAGGAACGCCCGACTTCCCTTTCTGCGATTGGTGAGGTCCGGAAAAAAGTCGCTTTCTTTTCCGGCTGTTTGATGGATACGATGTTCCTGGAAACGAATAAGGCAACGACGAGACTCCTCCAACTGGCAGGCTGTGACATCGTAATTCCGAAGACGCAAACCTGCTGTGGGGCCTTGCATGGTCACAGCGGTGAAAAGAATGCAGCTAAGGAATTGGCCAAACGGAATATTGAAGCCTTTGAAGCTTCCGGGGTTGATTACATCATCACGAATGCCGGTGGCTGCGGAGCTTTTCTTGTCGATTACGATCACTTACTGAAAGAAGACCCCGAGTGGCAAAACCGTGCTGTCCGTTTTAAAAATAAGATTAAGGACATTTCATCGATTCTAATAGAATTGGAGTTTCATAAAAAGGCATTGAATGTTGCCCCACAACGAATCACCTATCAAGATTCCTGTCACTTACGAAACGTACAGAGAACATTCTTGGAACCAAGGGTACTTCTCCAATCCGTGGAAGGCGCCGATTACACTGAAATGAAACAAGCCGACCACTGCTGCGGATCTGCCGGAATTTACAACATCGTCGAATCCGACATGTCCATGAAGATCCTCGATCACAAAATGGAAAACGTCGAAGACACCCGGGCCACCACCATCATCACATCCAATCCGGGCTGCCTCCTCCAAATGAAACTCGGCATCGAACGGGAAGGACTATCGGACAACGTGCGTGCCATCCACATTGTCGACTTCCTATTAGAAGCAGTCGACTGAGAGGGACGGACCTCCCCAACCATCCTTTTGCTTCCGCAAAAGAGATGATTGGAGGTCCGTCCCTCGATTTTTATCTTTTTTTAAATTTAATGAATGAAAAGTAGACGAGGAATGAGAGGATAATTCCATAGGCTGCAAGCAGTGAGAGGGCATTGGTGCCATTGGTAGTTAGCCAGATGGTGATGGCGGCGATTGAGACGAGTACGGCGCTTATTGTGATGAGTCTGTTCATGAGCGGGCCTCCTTTATGATTAGAGTAGGTTCTATAAGTATATACGGTTGGGATGAAGGAAGGTTTCTTTTTTGTTCATTTGATTTTCCGCTTTTGATTCAGCTGCTGACTTTCCAAGAGTTTTCAGCTGCTGAATTCTTCCGCTTTTTCACCTGCTGAACCCACCCATCAAAAAAACACCGGACACCCCCAAAAGGCATCCGATGTCCCCTATTCTCATTGACTCGCAATCTCATAAATCTTCAAATTCCCATAAATCAACCGTAAACCCGGTGCCTCTACACCCTGTTCTTCTGAAGCCTCCAGTAAATAACCGTATAAATGATCGGCCTCCACGGACAGATTCTTCTCCATATCCCGCTGCAGGGAAGACTTCATGCTGTAGCCCATTCCGCTGATTTTATCGTAAAGAGCGTCTTCAATGTTTTCTGCAAGAGGAGCGTCCAACTTTCTCATGACCCTCGCTGCCTGTGAAAGGACCGCCTTGATCCGCCGTTCTCCTTCACCGGTCTCCCGGATCGGACCGATCGGGGCACGATACAGGGACGTCACACCTGAAAGAGTGGTGATAAAGAGATATTTATGCCACATTTCCTGCTCGATGGCATCGGATAAACGAAAGTTCGCTTTCGTCCCAGAGAAAGCTTCTTCCAGCCTGGCGATTCTTGAAGTCCGTTCTCCATTCCTCTCTCCAAACACCATGTCATGGATAGGGCTGGTCTGAATGACTTTACCGGTCTCGTCCAATGTTGACTCGACAAAGCATAAGCCCCCTAACACCTTTTCTTCCCCGAAGGCTTCAATCAGGTCGTCGACGTGTGACATTCCGTTCAATAATGGAAGGATCATCGTGTCTTCCCCTACAAAAGGGGTCAGACCATCGATTGCCCCTTTTAAATGATAAGCCTTGGTCGACAAAATGATGACATCAAATGGCTCTGCTTTTTCCTCAGCTTTAATGGTTTTCGGCTGAAAGCGAAAATCACCATGAACGCTCTCGATGTGAAGTCCATGTTCTTTCAGCTGATGTTCCCTTTTATCCCGCACGAGAAACGTGACGTCCTCGCCCTTCTCTGCCAATCTACCTCCGAAGTAACCACCGACTGCACCTGCACCTACAACTAATATTCTCACTCAAATCCGCCTCCACTCTGTTTCTGTCTTCCCTTTCATTCTCCGATATGAAAGCGGATAAATCAAAAATTCTGATTAGTACATCAATCCATATACCAAGAATCGTTCGTATGCATTCTGCTCAAATTGCCCCGTTAATGATACCTCTTTACGCAGTTGAAATAACGGATGTTCCTCCAGATAATGAACATAGTCATCCGAGCTGTAGTATAGAAGAATTTCGATGTCACGGGGGAAGGCTTCCACAGAAGAGAGAATATTATTGATTACTTTCATAAATATTTGTACAGAAAACGGATTGAAAAAGTAAAAGCGATTGTCTTCCGGGTGAATGTCATAGTCCTCAGCCAGGCAATGACAAAAGGAAATCGAATCATTCCTGATTTTTGTTTTTTCACGGTAGGTCGAAAGATTCTTCATACAATCCCCGTAAAACTCGTCGTTCATTTCCATACCGACGACCGTCGTTTGAAAAAGGTGGTGAATAAAGAAGTTCAATCGTCCTTTCCCACATCCGAAATCCACGACCCGATCCCTTCGTTTCAGTTCATAATGCTGAAATAACTCCTCAAGTGCCGCATAGGGAGTAGGTTCATAACGATGATAGTGAAAGGATCTGTGGAAGCCTATTTGGCGATCACCCGTTTTTATATTCAGTAATTTGTCATACTCTTGTTCTTTCATCGTGATCTCCTTGTAATCCTGCCGTATGCACTCTTCAATCGTAACACTTTTGCTCAGACCTTTCAGAAACAAAAAAGAGCAAATCCCTATAAAAAAGGATTTGCTTCTCCAGTTGTTTTATACCCAGCCCAATGCCCTGACAATGGTCGCCACCAGGAATGTGACCCCGATCGCAATCGCTGTCGGGATCGCAAAGGACATGAACGTCCATTTCTTGCTTTTCGTTTCCTTGTAAATATTCACAAGGGTCGTTCCGCAAGGGAAATGGAGCAGGGAAAAGAGCATCATATTCAGTGCCGTTAACCAAGTCCAACCGTGACTGACGAAAACCGCTTTTAATTCGGTCAGATCATCAAGCTCAAGCATCGCCCCTTGAGAAAGATAGGCCATGATCAGGATCGGTACGACAATTTCATTTGCCGGCAGGCCGATGATAAAGGCTGCCAGGATGAACCCATCCATGCCGAGAGCCTGACCGAATGGATCAAGGAAATTGACGAAATGCATAAGAATGCTCGTGTCGCCGATATTGATATTGGCAATGATCCACGTGATGATTGAAGCGGGTGCTGCCACGATCACAGCTCTTTTTAACACATACCAGGATTTATCTTTACTCGAGCGCAAAACCGTACTCCAGATTTTCGGACGACGGTATGGGGGTAACTCAAGTGTATAATGCGTTGGAACTCCTTTAAGTGCCGTTTTGGACAGTATCCACGACACGGAAATCGTCACGACAATTCCGATCAACACCATGGTCATGACCATTCCGGCGGTCACAAGGGAAGCCATTCCCCCTGCATATCCTGCTGCCATGAATAAGGAAGCGAGCAGGATCAATGTCGGCCAACGTCCATTACAAGGAACAAAGTTATTCGTCAAAATGGCAAGCATCCGTTCTCTTGGAGATTCAATGATCCTGGTCGACATGATGGCGGCTGCATTACAGCCGAATCCCATTGCCATCGTCAAGGATTGCTTTCCATGTCCTCCTGCTTTCTTAAAGAGGCGATCCATATTAAATGCAACACGAGGTAAATATCCATAGTTCTCAAGCAGCGCAAAAGCCGGGAAGAAAATCGCCATAGGGGGAAGCATGACGCTGATTACCCAGCCGGTACCCCTGAAGAAACCGAGAACGAGCACACCATGCAGCCACTCAGGTGCGTTCATGGCACTGAATAGCAGGGTCAGCTGACCTTCCATCCAGGCGAACCCTTCTGCAAGCATGCTTGAAGGGACGTTCGCCCCCGCGATTGTCAGATAGAAGACCGCACCGAGCATGGCAAGCATGATGGGAAATCCCCAAATCGGAGAAGTCAGCACTTTATCAAGCTTTTCTGAATGGATTCTGTCTTTATTTTTGTACTTAACGACTTCCTTACAGATCCCTCTGCTCGTCGAATAAATGTTTTCTACAATCTCATCCCGCAGGTTGTCACTCGACATCCCTTTGGCATGATTGAATAAATACGCGAGGCCCTGATCTCCTTCATGTGGTTGCATTGATTGAGACATTTGTCATTCCTCCTCCCTTACGTTCCCTCCGGAAGTAATCGTTCAACGAGTTGAGTATACTTTCATCTCCATCCAATAAACGCAGGGAAATCCATCGAATCGGAAACTCTTCCCCGATCATCTGCCGTACCTTCGGAGCCAGCTCTTCAATCTTTTTTTCAATATCACTTGAGTACGTCATCCGATATGGAGTGGTCGGTACATTTCCACTTGCCATTTCATGGACAGTATCTAATAACTCTTTTATTCCCGTATTATTTCTAGCCGATATTTTCACTATTGGAACACCAAGCTTTTCGCGGAGTGCTTCACTATCTACTTCAATTCCCTTTTTCTTCGCTTCATCCATTAAATTCAAGGCTACGATGACCCGATCCGTCATTTCCATCACTTGAAGAGCAAGATTCATATTTCGTTCAAGGGACGTGGCATCAAGTACAACAAGCGTCACATCCGGTTTATCAAAGATAATGTAATCCCTCGCCACCTCTTCATCTGTTGAATTGGAGTAGAGGGAATAGGTCCCGGGCAGATCAACAATGGTGAAATCGGTCCCATTATGTTTAAACTCACCTTCTGCATGAATCACTGTTTTACCCGGCCAGTTCCCAGTATGCTGTCGTAAACCCGTCAACAGATTGAATAAGGTACTTTTCCCCGTATTTGGATTTCCTGCAAGGGCAATTCTGTATGATCCCATTGTTACGCACCTCCTAATTTCTTAACATGAATCCTCGAACTTTCTTCTTTTCTCAGGGCAATCGTAGTGTCGCTCACCCGAAACGCCATGGGATCCCCCAGTGGACTTTTTTGAATGACCGCAACTTCGGATCCCTTCACAAATCCTAAATCCAATAATCTTCTTCTCATCGTACCTTCTAATGATAATGATGTTATAAGAACTCGATCTCCTGGCTTACATTCTGAAAGAAGCATCGATTTGACTTCGGACATGTTTCATTCCTCCGGTAAATTATATTGTCTTTGTATTAAAAAGTTTCCCTAATGCAAATTATATGTTCATCTTATTCCCTTCACCCCCAAAATGTCAATCAAAGTTTCATATTTTTGTGGAATTTTCGATTGGATATCCCCAAATAGGTTTATCCATTAACAAGAAAAGAGGCATCTGGAAGCCAGATACCTCTTTCTTAATGAATGATATGAAACTCTTCTTCTAACCAAGATACCCTAATAGATCAAGCTCGCCCTCTTCCCAGCCTTTCTCACTGACCGCTTTCACCATCAGCTCATTGATTACTTCATACCCAATGCCGGCAGAGGTTTGAGTTTCGTCATCGATCTTTAACCATTTGCATCGGTTTTGAACTTTTTTATAACCATTTCTTTCATATACATTTGGATGATCAGCAAATAATAAGATATAGTCGATGTCCCGATTGCGGCAGAATCCCTCTGCTTCCTTCAGTAGTTGTGAGGCGATGCCCCGGGAACGGTTGGCTGCAGAGACACACACGTCGATGAGACTCAGGACATTGATTCTGCGTCCATTCAGATTCATTACCCGATAATCACATGCAATATGCCCAACCAAACGCTCCTCTACATATGCCAGAAATCTTAAGTGTGGCTTCTGTTTGAAATAGATCCTGTCCTCCGGATAATCCTTTCCGAAGCACTCACATAATAACTGCTGTAAGGGTTGATGAATGTCTTTGTTTATATCAAACTCCGAGACTCTGTTTATTTCAATAATACCCAATATTAGTTCCTCCCAACTCCATATATAATCCACAAACCTATCTCTTCACAGGCTTTAATATCGTCCGTTGCAAAGGTACTCCTCCCATTGAAACATTCCGTTCAATAAACAAATATGGCCGACCGTCAATCACGAATTTCCTGTTCCCCATATATTCTACGTCTCTCCCCTGTTTTCCCAGCTCTCGTTTGATGGCGTCTATATATTCTTTTTCTTTAACATAACGATTTTCAAAATCGATTTGAATATGTTCCTTTCTGTAGCCCATCAGCCAATTGAATAGAAAAAGTGCCCCGAGCCCGGCAAGTATCAGCCATATAAATTCCATCCAGTTCATCTCCTTTATCTTCTTTTCCATATTTACGGATACAATGAACCATTCGTTTCACCTTACCGAAAAAAAGTTCTTCCAAACACATCACATGATTATCCTTCAGGTCTTGTGGTAAGTTAAGCATGTTGGAATTAATGGAGAAGGAGTGAATGTTTGATGTCTACAAAAGATCAAATCAAGCAAGACATTTTAGATGCTTATCATTTCAGACATGCAACCAAGGAATTTGATCCGAATAAAAAGGTGTCCGATGACGATTTCAGGTTCATTATGGAAACAGGAAGACTGTCACCAAGCTCATTCGGGTTCGAGCCATGGAGATTTGTGGTCATCCAAAAACCTGAACTGAGAGAGAAGATCAAGAACACGGCCTGGGGAGCGTACGGAAAACTGCCGGAAGCCAGTCATTTCGTCGTCATCCTTGCAAGGACTAAGAAAGATACCAAGTACGATTCAGACTATTTACAGGATCATTTTAAAAATAAAAAGAATATGCCTGAAGATCATTTGGCAAAGTACTTAGAGCGGATCGAACAGTTCCAGAAGGTTGATTTCGATTTACTAGAAGGCGATCGTCCTCTATACGACTGGGCTGGAAAGCAGACCTATTTAGCCCTTGGAAATATGATGACTGCAGCTGCCCAGATCGGGGTTGATTCCTGCCCGATCGAAGGCTTTGACATTGAGAAAATGAATAAGCTCCTGGATGAGGAAGGCTTACTTGAAGACGGCAGTTTCAGCATTTCTGTCATGGTTGCATTCGGTTACCGTGTCAATGAACCTGCACCTAAATCACGCCGTCCTTATGATGATATCGTGAAGTTTGTTTAACAAAGTAAAAAGGAATCCCATATCTACCGGGATTCCTTTTTTATACTCACCCTGCCTCTGTCTTCAGGGACTTATCCAATTCAATGGTAACCGTTGTACCCTTATTGAGTTCACTTTCGACCCCGATTTTCCCCTTCATGGAATGAACAATGATTGTGGCTGCCATCAGCCCAAGTCCCGTTCCTTCATCTTTTGTCGTAAAGAAGGGTTCTCCAAATCGTTGAATTTGTTCCTTCGTCATCCCCTGCCCAGAATCAGAAATGGAAATCAAAAGGTTTTCTTTTTCAACCATGGTAATGGACACTTCCCCACCATGAGGCATGGACTCTATGGCATTTAATAGTATATTTCCAATGCATTTCCTAAAGCTATTGCGTTGACCGTTCACATACACATCATCGATAAGCTGATTGTGGAATGAAACTTGTCCAACCTCACTCTTTAGGGTTTCGATCAGTTCAAGGATGGAGTGCTTTACATTGATACTCTCCAATTTATCAGGAGTTGAGTTCGTGAACGTCAGATATTCCTCTATGACATGTGTGGCTTGATCAATCCCTTTTAAAGACAGCTCAATAAATTCCCTCTGTGTTTTCTCGTTTCTTTCTTCTTGTACAAGCTGCAGGAATCCTTTGGAGGAAGTTAGGGGATTTCGTATCTCATGGGAAATACTTGCAGCCAGTTGACTCACGACTTTCAGCTTTTCATGTTGAGAAAATGTTTTTCTCAGCATCATTACTTTCCGTATCATTTCCGCTATCATCACAGAAATCATGGTGGCAGCCAAAGGAATGATCACAAGATAAAGATACTCATCCACTGAAATTTCGGCTGAATTGATATAGCCAAACAAGAGGTTAAAGATCGTCATGCTAAAACAGATGGCAACGGTAAAGAACATTTTCACTTTTTTCTTGGCCCGTAGGAAACCTTTTGAAAAGGCTGCCAAAATTAAAAAAGTGATAAAATAGTTCAAGATCACTAAATGGATAAGACCGCTCCCAATGATCAAGTAGCGTAACGCTATGATGATGATCATCAAAACAAATGATACGGCCGGTCCAAAATATAAGCTGGCCAGAAAAAAGGGTATCCTTCTTAAATCGACATAAACTCCATTTGTAAGCTTATGACTGAACATCACACATAACAGGATCGTAATCGTAGAAAGCATGATGACGATTCCTTTAGAAGGCTGCTTCTTTGTCACATCGTAATAGAGGGCGAATAGCAAGAGTCCCACTACAATAAATAAAAAATTCAATAATAAGTTCGTTAAGACAGAATCATGCATGTGTATACCCCTCTCTCACTTCAATTGGACAATCTTATCAGGAGGGAATTTCATAATCCGTTGCCTTTACATCTTCTTTAATCAGCTGAGTGGAGGCAGAGCTTCCTCCAATCAGTTTACCTTTATGATTAAATAAAGGATGGCAGGTAACATCATATTCATATGTTTGATCGGATAATGGGAAAGAGATTTTCCTTCTAATGGATGTACGAACGTTAATGACCTCTTGCTTTAATCTCATTAATTCCCTGGTACCATCATTATCTTCTAATTCCACGTCCCGCTTACCAATTACTAAAACAGGATCGAAGTCCGGAGGTGGGTTAAAAATCCATGTATATCTTAACTCTAAATCAAAATGGGCAATCACCATCGGGGAATCTTGCAGGGCGAAATGAAAGGGACTTTCCTCTAACTCGAATACGGAAACGTGAAAATTCAGCAAGTCTGCCAAATTCTCTGCCAGTCTCCTGCTTGGTACTCTAACTCCACTTTCAATTTTTGAATAGTAGGACCTGTCGATATGAACTAAATAGGCAATTTCTTCTTGGCTATACCCCTTCATCTTTCTCAATCGTTCAAGCCAATTTCTCTTTTGATAACTCATTCTCATCCCTCCTACAAAACCTTTCTAGTTCTATTATACTGATTCAATATACAAAAACTATGTGACTATTTTGTCACTATTGCAAAATAACGTAAAACCGACTAAAAGCCCTACATTTAAGGAAAAAACAGAAAAATTCTTCTAGTAAAATGGAATTTTCGTCTCTATCCATACACAAAAAAAGAACTCCAGGAGTAAACCTGAAGTCCTACATTTAATTCCCGAACCAATCCGCTCCCTCATCCATATGAACAAACGGAATATCAGTATCCACTTTACCTGTCATTTTCTCCTGTTCAACATTCTTACCCTTTAGCCATTCGTCAAAATCAAAGATAACAGGCTCCCGATCCCCGCCAAGGGCAAACCATGCTTTCATTTCTTTCGGAAAATATGCCGATGTATGTATCGTGCCGGCCCAGCTACCGTAAAGATCAGAGAATACCCCTTTATCACTGTCATTCATTAATCGGAAGGCACTATGGGCGTCGTGTTCACCCGTTTCCTTAAGGATGCTCAATCTTCGCTTCGAGTCGACCAGGTGATTTCTGTTTTCGTGGGTCATGATTTCAAAATGATTGGTACACGCATTTTCTTGCCTTACCTCTACCCCACGCGGTGAGGTTTCCACGATAAACGTTTCCCCCCTCCTGTCATTCACAACATAGCTGAATGAGTGCCGATGAGGGATCTCCTTCAACATGTCAATGGCTTCGATAACATCTTTACACGATTCGAGGATCAATCGTCCAATCATGCAGCAGATGAAACCATCACCGAGATTTTTCCGGTGCATGAAGTTATACCCCAATGCCAGGCCATTTTCGTTCATGCCGTCCATCCTGCCGGTCACACGTTGACTTGGACCAATGATCGCGTATCCTGTATCCGTCGGTTGAAAGAACGTATAGCGTCCCTCATAGGTTTTGGGATGGTAATCATAATTTCTGATCAGATAATCGTTCCCCGTCATGATCGAGCACCCGGACTTCACATAATCCACCCGGTAGCCGCCAAACTCCTTCAGCACCCGCTCCATCGGCCACTGGAGTGCTTCCTGTAAGCCAAAGAGTTCATCCCAGATCCCTGGGGCAAATCGCTTGATTGCTCCCTTTGCTTCCTCAATGCTGATGGAAAAGCGAGGCTTACGTACTTTCCATTGATTTTCCCGATTCCTGACCGTAATCGAATCCTTTATTCTTTCTCCCTGCAAATAACCAAAATCGTAATGAGATCCACGAAATTGAATCACATCGCTATGTATTGTTTTCATGCTAAAACCTCATTTTCATCAGTATCTATTCTACAAGGATAATAGAATGGATCAGAAAAAGAAAGAAATCTCCATTCTCCTAAACACGCTTATCAACTGGAAGAAAAACCATTATCACAAAGCAAATGATGAACGCCATACCCGTTACCAATTCCCCAATGAAAAAACCGATTGTACTCATGAATTCGTCTTCACCTGGATACTGAGGGACATATGTCATCCATTTATAGAGGATAAACAAGAACAGAAACAAATAAAAACCGCTTCCCACCAACCCCGCTTTCAACCTCTCACCTTTCCCCCAGTCTCTCGCATAAACAATCGATTGCCACACGATGATACTGGAAACAACTGCCCCCACCATGATCACAAGGTGAACGTATGGAATCATCATGAAGGTGATACCATATAATATCAACCCCGTTGCCCCAAATAATAGGAGGTTCACTCCAAATAGAAAAGCACCAATCAACCAAGGGTTTTGAAACCAATTGTGCTTATTGAGCGAAACAACCCATTTCATTCTATATGTTTTCCCTCCGGACTTTCTCATAAAAAACAACACACATATAAATCCCAATAAAATCATCAGCGTCATAATTCTATACCCTCCTTCTCATCCACAGTCGATTTTACCATATTTTTCTTAATAATTGTGCCACGGCTGTACCTGGTACACATCCAGTGATATATACCAGGTACATGTCCAGTCGTTAAAGCCGAACAAAACAAAAAGAACGGCCACATCGACCGTTCCTCCCACCATCATTTACTCTTCTCTATAATTTCATCAATAATCCCATATTCTCTGGCTTCATATGCACTCATAAAATAATCACGATCAGTATCAAAGGCAACTTTCTCTACGGATTGCCCCGTTTTCTCAGCGATGATTTCATTGATATGTTCCCTTAATTTCAGGATGCGCTTTGCAGAAATTTCAAGGTCAGTCGCCTGCCCCCTTGCCCCGCCTAATGGCTGATGAATCATGATTTCACTGTTCGGCAGGGCAAATCGTTTCCCTTTCGCACCTGCAAGAAGCAGCATCGCCCCGAATGAAGCCGCCATTCCCGTGCAAATCGTCCGTACATCCGGGCTGATATACTCCATCGTATCAAAGATCGCGAATCCTGCGGAAGTCGAGCCCCCCGGACTGTTGATATATAAAGAGATATCCTTTTCGGGATCATCCGCAGCGAGAAATAGCAATTGAGCCACGATACTATTGGCCATCTGATCATTTACTTCGTCACTCACCATGATGATCCGGTCCTTTAATAATCGTGAGTAAATATCGTAGGAGCGCTCTCCTTTACCTGATTGTTCAATCACATAAGGTATTGTATTCATGATTTTTTCCTCCCTCATTCGTTATGCCGCCATTGAGAGGACGTTTGAAGACGATGAAGATGCCGGTGCCATCATGTGGACTGTTGTACCATTGGCGATCAGCGTCGGGATGTAGGCGATAAGGAGACTGGGATCCTGTGCTTTCAGGCTCCGATATAAAATGGCGTTTAACTCTTTTTGAAGAGGAACCTCACCATATGATTCACTTTCTCCCCATTCATCATCACCTGAAATCTTTTTCAGTTTGGATCTGGAACGGTTCAACAAGGCCTTTACAGCGGTTTCCGTCAAATTTAATAGATCCGCCACTTCAGAAATCTTGTACTGAAAGGCTTCCTTTAATACGAAGGAAATCAGCTGCTTTGGAGTCAGCTTATGGGACATCATTTCAATCATATCGGGACTGACCCACTCTTTTGAAAGATGTTCGACAGTCGACTCGGGAACTGGACCGATGGTTTCCCTGCTTTCCTTCCGTCCTTTATCAATCCAAAGATGATACGCCATTTTCTTCAGTAACGCAGAACTCCAATCCTGAGAATCAGGGTATCGGCTGAGTGCTTTATAAACAGACTCCTGGGCAAGATCTTCCCCGTCCCATTTATCCTTCGTCAGAAAATAACAGTATCGTAACAGTTTTGGAACCATTTCCTCCATCGCCTCAGCGTCCCTGTTGTACACCGACCTCATTTGCATTGTCTTCACTCCTTTGCATCCTCTCATGCTTATAACGGATAAGTATGGGAAAAAGATATGGGTAAAAGGATGATTTTTCTTATTATTATATCCAAAGGGAGGGAGTTTCGTCATAAATTGGTTTCCTCTCCTTCACTTGTGCTAAAGTGAAATCATAAAAAATCGTTTACAGAAATGAGGTGCCGTTATGATATCGATCCTTGTAGTTGATGATGATCCACATCTCCGAAAGCTCGTTCGTGTGTATTTGGAGCAAAATGGATACATGGTGACAGAGGCACCAGACGGCGAAGCGGCTTCCGTCACTCTACTCGATCAAACCGTCGATCTTGCCATTGTCGACCTGATGATGCCGAATAAAGACGGATTTCAGCTGGCAGAAGAAATAAGGTCAGACTATGATATCCCGATCATTATGTTGACGGCCAGGGGCAGTATCAAGGATAAGGCAAAAGGATTCCAGGCAGGGACCGATGATTATATGGTGAAACCCTTTGAGAAGGAAGAGCTCCTCTTCCGGGTCCAGGCAATCTTGAGACGATTCGAACGCGCTGGTTCTCAAACCGTCCGCCTCGGAGACATGACCCTGGATAAACGATCTTATGAGGTAAAGGCCGGGAGGAGAACCATGATTCTCCCCCTCAAGGAATTCGAACTACTATATTATCTTGCCAGTTTTCCATACCGGACCTTTACAAGGGATGAGCTGATCCAGCATGTATGGGGAATGGACTTTGAAGGGGACGACCGAACCGTCGACGTCCATATTAAAAGACTGCGTGGACGGTTCCGGGATTCTTCCCATTCCTTTACAATCACAACCGTACGGGGAGTCGGATACAAATTGGAGGTGCACAAATGAAGAGCCTTTATATCCGGATCGTTGTAGTCACCCTTTTCATTATGATGATAAGCAGCGTGATCGCCTTTATTGGCTCGAATCTTTACTACCAGAAGATCTTAAAACCTTCCAATGATAAAAAAAACGCAGAAATCGCCCATGACGTGGTGGACCTATTCGAAGCAGCCTCCATGGACGAGTCCACCTTTTTTGAAAAGACGGCAAAACTCAGCTATCAATTTTATGTAACCGATGGAGAGGGAGACGGAACATTTTATGGAGAGGAGTTTCGGAATCGAACCTTGTCGTCCAAAGTGATAAAGAATGTAGTGAACGGCAATACATACCATGGCATGGCTGAATATCCCGCTACCACATTTGTAACAGGATTTTTCTCAAACGAGTTGTCAAACTCGATCGGTGTCCCGATTCAAATCGACGGGAAACCATATGCCATGTTCATGAGACCGGACATCAAGCAGCAGTTCAATGAGATCCACATTCTCCTGGCTGTACTGCTCCTCCTGACGATTGCACTAAGTATGCTGATTGTCTTCTTCAGTACAAGGTATTTAGTGAAACCGATCAGGGAGCTCACCGTCGCTACAAAGAAGATTGCCGATGGGGATTACTCCATAGAGCTGAAGGAGAACCGACAGGATGAGATCGGGACACTTGCCCGGTCATTTATGTTCATGAGCCGGCAGCTGATGCAGGTAGAACAAATGCGTCAGGAATTCGTTTCAAATGTGTCCCATGAAATTCAGACACCCCTCTCATCCATGAAAGGATATGCGAATCTGCTGCGTTCCCCTTCCCTTTCCAAAGAGGAACATGATGCCTACACCAAGGTGATTGAATCTGAAAGCACCCGGTTGTCCAAGGTAAGCAAACAGCTTTTGACCCTTGCCTCTCTTGATAAGGATCATGGAGCCATCAAGCGTGAATCTGTTAACTTGACTGGAATGCTTCACACTCTCATAAGCCAAACGAGGTGGCTGTGGGAAGAAAAAGACCTTGCCCTCTCACTGGAGGCGGATGAGGTGATCTATTCAGGAAACGAAGACCTGCTTTACCAGGCATTCGAGAACCTCTTATCTAATAGCATAAAATATACTCCACCTGAAGGTGAAATCCGTCTCTCCCTTCAACAGGAACAAAAAGGCATCATGTTTAGGATAGAGGATACCGGAATCGGCATTCCTCCAGAACATACGGGGAAGATCTTTGACCGTTTCTACAAAGTGGACGAAGCACGCAGTCAGGAACGAAACAGCAGCGGACTGGGTCTCTCCATCGTGAAGAAAATCATCTCCCTCCATCACGGAGACATTCATGTTGAGAGCATTCCTGACGGTGGGACCACCTTTACAGTGACGCTTCCTTAATCTGATGTTCATCTTCCGTTCATACTTCCCTTTTATGATGAAGGGGAAGTAATGAAAGGGAAGGTGATTTTTTTGTTTCTTGCATGGAAAGAAATTCGCTATGCCAAAATGAAGTTCTTATTGATTACAGGCATCATCACATTGATAACCAGCCTGGTGTTATCCATATCCGGATTGGCCAATGGTTTGTCCGTGGATAACGCCTCTGCCATAAAGAACATGACCGCTGACATATACGTAGTCGAAGAAAGCGATCAACATCAGCTTGAACGCTCTATGATGACCCCTGACGATATCGACGCTGTAAAAGGAGGCTCTCCCCTGGGATTAAAGATGGTGGAAATGATCCATGACGGGGAAACCGTGAATATCAGCCTCTTCGCCTTAGATTCTGAGAGCCCATTCATGCCTGACGGAGAAGAAAGCGTGAAACTTGCTCCTTATGAGCTCCTTGCAGACCCTGCTCTCAAAAAAGAAGGGTATAAACCAGGGGACACCTTCACCTACGGGGAGAAAACATGGATCATCAGGGGATTTACGGAAGAACGCTTTAGTTATGGGCATACGCCGGTCATGTTCACGTCGATTGAGACGTGGAAGGATCTGCTTGGTGATGACCTTAGATACCAGGCACTTCTCTTCAAAGACCATGAAGGGGAAGATATCCCTTCCAATCTGGACAAGGCATCCAAGGATGACATTCTTTCAAACGTACCGGGTTTTTCAGCTGAACAGGGGTCTTTAAAGATGATGGTGATCTTTTTGCTCATCATTTCTGCAATTGTCCTGGCTACGTTCTTCTATGTCATGACACTGCAAAAGCTCCATCAATACGGTGTGCTGAAAGCAATCGGGGCAAAAACAGGCATTCTGCTCCGTGCCCTTTTTGTCCAGATTTCCATTCTTTCGACCTTCGGAATCCTAGCAGGAAATACCCTTACGTATGGTTTGACACAACTAATTCCAGGAGATGTCCCGTTTGAAATATCTTCCGGAATGATCTTGTTAAACAATGGTTTGATTCTAGCCATGGCTTGGATCGGTTCTCTCCTATCCTTTAGGAGCATTATGAATGTAGATCCCTTAGAAGCAATCGGAGGAGTGAAATAAGATGACATCGATTTTGGAATTAAACGGGGTTACGAAGACATACAGACAGGGACAAGAACGGCTCACAGTACTGGATCATGTTTCAATGATGGTCTACAGCGGGGAGTTCGGTGCGATCCTGGGGCCTTCCGGTTCTGGAAAAAGCACACTCCTCTCCATCATCGGGGCGTTGACCAGCCCTTCAAGTGGCGAAGTGATCATAAACGGACGTAATGTTCACGACATGAGCAACAAAGAGCAAACATCCCTTCGCCTAAAGGAAATCGGCTTTATCTTTCAACAATCCAATCTTGTTCCCTTCTTGACGGTTGAAGAACAATTATTGCTCGTCGGGAAGCTCACAAGACAGAAGGACCGCCTTCAGGCACGGGCAGTAGAATTATTATCTCATCTTGGACTTGATGAACGGCGCTCCCATTACCCTGAACAGCTCTCAGGCGGCGAACAGCAGCGGGTCGCCATCGCAAGAGCCCTCATGAATGAACCGAAGCTGATCCTTGCCGATGAACCTACTGCGAGCCTCGACAGGGAACGGGGGAAATCCGTTGTGGAATTATTAGTGAAAGAAACGAAAGAAAGAAATATCGCCACCATCATGGTCACTCATGATGAGTCGATGATCGGGGAATGTGACTGGGTTCATCGAATGAGGTAAGAGATGGGAAGTGCCTGAAACAGTCAGGCACTTTCTTCATTTTGGTTTAACAGCCCCTTCAATTTCTCTGGATCATCGACTCTCATAGCCACTTTAAACACCTCTTCCTTTCTACCCATGAACTGGGTCGCTTCGACAGGCTCCTTCAAGAACAGGATCAATTGAGGATGAATCTCTTCAAAGTCTTTCTGCATAAAGACCATAGTGTCTTTATTTGGTTTCTTCTCTCCCCATTCTATTCGGTCAATGTTTGATAAGGACAAAATCAATCGTTGCCTCAGTCCTTGAGCAATGTGCATCTCGGCATTTTTCACTTCCACAGGATGCAATCGTGTAATTTGGATTTCGGCCAGTACGAGAAGAATGCTGTACACGTTTAGAACGAGCAAAATGAATGACAGGACGGGAATTTTGGAGTGCAACCACCAGTGAAGACCTATTGTTTCAATGGCAACGGCATGAATGAGCATGATATTCATGGCGATGGCACTGGTCTTATGATGCATCGTAACCACCCCGTCATGAGTGGGACTTTTTTTCTCCAGCTGAAGAAGGCGTAATACACCATCAGAATCTCAGAGGCCACGATTCGGATAAGAGGAAGTCTGCTTACCTTTCTTTCCACGGCAGGAAGGAATGAGAAGATCGGTCCTGTTCCCGATGATCTCATTTCAGCCCGGATGACTGGAATTCTCTTGAGGAGAAGGAAGATCAGACCAAGTTCTGTCAGAAAGAACAAGGCTTCGAAGCTTATCCCGGAGTACAGAAGGATTGTATAGGGTGCAAAGAATTCTTCAGGGATGATAACTCTTGCTATGACCAATCCTAATACGACGAATCCGACCGCCTGCTTCTTTGATACTTTAAAAGCTGCATAGGCAAGTGCAGGTGAAATGATGACTAAATCCACTAAGGATCCAAGTACTGCACTACTTTCAAGTTCAATGGCCAGGAACTGCTGCACGGCAGGCTGATACAATAATACATTGCACAGGATGACGATTGATAACAGGGCAAGTGCCCATGATGCCCATTTCGTGTCACGGAGGACCATTAGAAACCACCTCTCCTTCACTGAAATTCCATTTACTTACATTATAACTCTAACAGCTTTTTTCGGAAATCTTCTTCTCTTAAAATATTGAGCATGAATGAATTCAAACTTCCTGAGATCTTTTCTAATTCCCCAGGTTCCAACTCGTTTGAAAAGATGGCAATCTCCGTTGAATTACCTTCTTTGTCTGTGGCATACGCAGCATTGGTGACAAGGAACTCTGTCGATCCCCCTTTTTGTCCGGCATGCTTCAACCACTCTTGATTGATAGGATTCTCCATAAGACCTTCCATGACTGAATCCAACCACTTCTGTGTTTCTTTATTAAAATAACGCTTAGAATTTAGCTTCCCCATGAGTGATGCGTATTCAAAAGTAGTACTGCTGGTCAGTCTGTCGGACCATATCTTCTGCTGGGGCTCACTACTGTGCCAATTTTCTATGTACGTATCTTTTCCTCCATTTTTTAATGAGTGTGTAACGGTTTGAGCTGTTTGTATGTATTCTTCTTTTGACATCGTCATAATCTTCGACTCGATATAGTCATCCGTAAAAGACGGATTTTTCATTTTAAAATATGTTGGAATCAGCATGGATCCGGAGATAGGGTAGAGCGCCTCATGTTTTTCAATCCCCAATTCGTCCATTGATCTGTTGATTTCCTCACTTCCAAGAAGCTCCATCAAATAGTCAGTGTTGGCGTTGGAGCTGAATAAGATCATCCCTTTCACTACGTTTTCAAGGTTAGTCGTGTTTCCAAGCAGTAGTCCCTTTTCTTTGGAATACGTAATCCATTCTTCATGTGCTCCCCCATCCGTATCAGGGATATAGTATCGATCAAGGTCTTCCAGGGAAACGTTCAGGGAAGGGTCCAATTTCTGTTCGCCGCATTGCCTCGCATATTCAATGGCCACGATTGTCTTCATCGCGCTTGCTAACGGGAACATCTCATCTTCCCTGACGGACACGAGCGTTTCCCCATTCCGAATCACCGTTAAACTCCAATTCTCGTGATGTTTTAAATAGTTTAACAGATAGTTGGGATCCTTTTTCCCCGCGTTCTGCCTAATGCCTACCACAATGATGATCAAAGCGATAACCAAACCAACTCCAATAATGAGTAAAGCCACCTTCATTTTCCTCGCTCCTGTCTTTAGTACGGTTAGTATATATACGGTTGAAAAATGGGAAATGTTTCATTTTTCCAACGTAAAAAACCTATCCATCATGTGATGGATAGGTTTCATTCATGCTGCTTGTTTTTTACCTGCTTCATTATTCTTGAGGAACATGTACAATGACGCCCCAAAAATCACAATGTACCCAATGATGCTGTATACGTCAGGAATCTGTCCGAACAGGAAGATGCTGATGAGAGCGGAATATACAACAGTCGAGTAGAAGAAGATCGATATCTCCCTTGCCGGTGCAAACTTGTACGCGATCGTAATACCGAACTGACCGACTGTCGCAAATACACCTGCAGATAACAGGTAAACCCACTGTTTCACGCTCATCGGCTCATAAAATCCGATGACAAACGGAAGCAGCACGACCGTTGTAAAGAAGGAGAAGTAAAAGACGATCGTATAAAACTTCTCCCTGCTCCCGAGTACTCGCAGCACCGTGTAGGCACCTGCGGCAAAAATGGCGGAAAGTACGCCAGCAACATACGGAATGACATCAAAGGAAAATGCGGGTTTGATGATGAACAATGTCCCGATGAACGCAATGATGATCGCCACCACCTGAAAGACGCGCGTCCGTTCTTTCAAGAATAGTGCCGAAAAGATGATGGTTAAAAACGGGCTCAGCTTGTTCAGCATATCGGCATCTGACAGTACAAGATGATCGATTGCATAGAAGAACAGCACAATACCGACAGCCCCTAAACTAGAACGCAGTAACAGAAGCTTCTGATTTTCTTTTTTTCCAAACAGACGTTCCTTATGGTACCGGACAAAACCGAATGCAATGAATGCAGAGACGATATTCCGGAAAAAGGTTTTCTGGATCGTCGGCACATCCCCCGACAACTTGACAAACGCCGCCATCAGGGAGAAACCAAACGCTGATAATAATAATAGTAAAATTCCTTTATTTCGATTTGACATCATTTCCTCCAATGATAAACAATTTTGCAACTCAATCAGTGTATCAAAAAAAAGGCGGCAAGGAAAAAGAACGGTTCGCAATCCTGCCTGGAAAAAAGACGGGGCCACCGCTTACCTTAAGCAGAGGCCCCGTCTTTTTTCCAGGAAATAAACTTTCAAAATTAAGACATAATAATTGTCTGTTTTCACTTCTAAAGAAGTCTAATTTTTTTCAATTGAGATTTACACCCTTTTTTATTTCTTCATGATGGGAACCCAAACTTCACATCTATAATCCTCGTCATTCGGATTTCCCGGTGGATACAATTCAAACTCCGGTGCATCTCCATGCTCATATCCTGTGGAAGGGAACCATTCAGAGAAAATCCGCTTCCACACATCCTGGATCGCTTCCGGCATCGGACCAACCGATTCAAATACTGCCCATGTGGAAGCAGGTACCTCTTTAACCTCCAGTGAGGAATGATGATTAGTTTTCTTTTCTGACCCGATAAAATAGGTAAACTCTTCATTCGGATAATCAAACTCCATGCAGATTCCGAGCATTTCATCATTATTTGCTGCCTCACAAATTTCACTGTCCAAGCCCGAAGTATTCACCTCATCCCAAAATGACGGAATCTCCTTCAAGTTTTGACCGTTACTGGTTGAGACTCTTTTCCCTTTTCCAATCACCTGAAATGCTTCTTTTTCAACGATTCTATAATTCACTTCGACTTCCCCTTTTAATTGGATTTGGAAGGATATACGCGGGAATGCTTTCAAGGGAATTCCTGATTCTTTTACCTGGGATGGGGAAACACCGTGAGCTTTTCGAAATGCCTTCGAGAAAGATTCTGGTGTTTCATATCCATACCTGAAAGCGACATCAATGACCTTTACATTCGCATTATTCAGTTCCTGAGCCGCAAGAGTCAGCCTTCTCCTCCTGATGTAATCAGCTACAGTGCAGCCTGTAACTAAAGAAAATAACCTTTGAAAGTGAAACTTCGAGTTCAATGAGAGCCTTGCAAGCTCCTCCATCTCGATCTCTCCTTCAAGATTCTCTTCTATATACTGAATGCAGTCATTCATCCTATGAAGCATTTCCATTGTTTATCTTCTCCTGTCTCAACTAATGTACCATGCAGATTGTATATACTCCGGTCATTCTGTGCGATGTCGTGACCGGTGGTTTCTTTATAAATTGGGCATAGTATACAGATACTAACCTTCACCAAGACATTACTTCTACACTCTTTTACCTATCTCCTCTTTTTATTGACATGAAACCATATGGTGTTATAACATTAAAACGAAACCAATTGGTGTTATTTAATAACAGAAAGCAGGCGACAAATTTGAAACCAAATCAAAGCAACCAACTTCAAGATATTAACCAGACCGTCCTCTTCAATGCCCCCATCCAAAAGGTATGGGACACCGTTTCCACTTCAGAAGGCATTTCCTCATGGTTCATGCCTAATGATTTCCAACCTGAAGTCGGGTATGAATTTCATATTCAGTCCCCCTTCGGCCCGTCCCCATGTAAGGTATTGGAAGTTGATGAGCCTCATAAGCTGTCCTTCTCCTGGGATACGGATGGCTGGTTCGTTACATTCCTTTTAAAAGAGATTGGGACACAAACCGAATTCACGCTGATTCATGGTGGCTGGAAGCATGATGATGCAGTTGTTTCAAAACCGAACGAAAAAAGCTCCGTTATACGGGAACGAATGGCGAACGGCTGGGTCGGCATTGTGGACCAGCGACTTCGGAAGGTGGTGGAGGAATAAGTGTCTGCCGTTAAACATGATGTATTCCATGCGATTGCAGATCCGACCCGTCGTGAAGTGCTTCGTCTTCTTTCGGAAAAAGAGATGCCCATTTCGGCTTTGACTTCCCATTTTCCGATGAGCAGGACCGCCGTTGCAAAGCACCTTACCATTCTTACTGAAGCCGAATTGGTCCGCGGGGAAAAGGTCGGAAGAGAGAAAATTTATCGCCTTCATCCCGAACCTTTGACACAATTAAAGGACTGGCTCGCCTATTACGAGCAGTTCTGGAATAATAAGTTGTCTAAGCTGAAGTACATCGTAGAAAGTAAGGAAGAATAGCAAAGAGGGACGGACCTTTAAATTCAAGGTTCGTCCCTGTTTATTTTTTACAAATTAGAGTTGAAACCACATCTGCCCCGTCTATTTCCCTTCACTCCTATCATATATTTAAATAATGCAGCTTCGGCTTAAGGGGGAGAACGAGATGGGAAACAGAGCTGATGATCATCATTACGGTGATCTTTCTTATCCTGATGATATGGTATCCATCGTTAAAAATGGATTGGCTCCCACACAAAAACCAAGTAAAGTGATTATCATTGGTGCAGGTATGGCGGGCTTGGTGGCAGGATCCCTTTTGAAAAAAGCAGGGCATTCCGTTACGATCCTTGAAGGAAATGACCGGATTGGCGGAAGGGTATATACGTTGCGACAGCCTTTTTCAGAAGGCCAATACCTGGATGTCGGTGCCATGCGATTTCCAGAAACCCATGATTTAGTATTTGAATATATTCGTAAATTCAACTTACCTACCAATGAGTTCATCAACAAGAGCGATCTGTATCTCGTAAATGGCGTTCAAACGACAGATTCCAATTACAATTCAAATCCGGGTATTTTCAACTATCCCTTCCCCCCTGAGGAACAAGGCAAAACAGCCATCGAGTTATTAACCTCCGCCGTGAAACCTTTTTTAGACTTGTACGAAAAAGCTAGCCCAGAGGAACAGGAACGGTTACGATTGAAGTTTGATCATTATTCTTTCGATGTTTTCTTGAGGTTCAATCCAATCGGAACCTCCCTTTCACCCGAAGCTATCCGTATCGTAAAAGTCATCCTTGGTATAGAAGGGTTTCCCGAGCTATCATTCGTTGATATTCTTCTTGATATTGTTCGAACCGTATTCAATGATAAATTAAAGTTTTATGAAATAGATGGTGGGAATGATAAGCTTCCCTACTCCTTCTTGCCAGAGTTGCAACAGAATATCTTCTATTCTCAAAAGGTCCATGGAATTATTCAGAAGGATGACGGTGTAGAAGTTATAGCGAGAGACCGAACCACCAACCGTTATCATCGCTTTGAAGGAGATTATACCATCGTTACGGTGCCTTACTCAGTTTTTCAATTCATTGATGTGCATCCCTATCATTCGATTTCTTTTCAAAAATGGAAAGCGATACGGGAACTGAATTATGTTTCGTCAGTAAAAATAGGCTTGGAATTCAAGTCGAAGTTTTGGGAAACCTATAAAATTGGAAATATCATAACGGATCTTCCCATCCGGTATACGTACCGACCAAGTCATAAAATAGGCGTGGCAGGTCCAGGTGTCATGCTGGGCAGTTACAGCTGGGGACAAAATGCAAACCTGTGGAATAGCCTGCCTGAGGAAGAACGGATTCGCGAAGCACTCCAGGGGCTTTATAAAATTTATGGAGAGCAAGTGTACAAAGAATTTACTACTGGCGCCTCCTACAGCTGGGGAGAAAATCAATTTTCTGCCGGTTGTTTTACGCTATTCGCTCCAAATCAGGCATCTGATTTTTCTGACCATCTATACTTACCTGAACACCGCATCCATTTTGCAGGGGAACACACATCCCCTTTTCACGGCTGGGTCGAAGGGGCAATCGAATCCGCCATCCGTGCCGCCTATGAAGTCAATAATCGAACGGATTGAATGGAGGGACGGACCTTTGACACAAAGGTCCGTCCCTCATTATTAATAAATCTTCGCCATGATTACCATGGATATGAATACGGTCATGATGGTGAGGCTGGTTATGATGTACATTAGGTTCAAGGCTGTGAGTTCGATCAGGCCAATCCCCAGAGATGACATGATGATGATGAAAAAAAATAAGAGGGCAAAGTACGAATAGAAGATCCCCTTCTCCCTTATCACTTTCATTCGCTCATCCTTATCCTTGAATTGTGGATAAAGATAGTACATACAAAAACTCATGACAGTCAAAGCCAGTGGATTAAGAGCATAATAGGGAAAATTTCCTGCCATGATACCTACAAAAAACAAGAAAGCAGTCTGTAGTGCCATAATACAGCCTATAATCAGATAACTCTTCGTCACAACTCCTTTCCTCCCTTCTCTTCATAAACGAAAATCTCTTCAATAGACACATCAAATACCTTTGCCAACTGAAAAGCGAGATTCAAAGAAGGGTCATACTTTCCCTTTTCAATTGAAATGATGGTTTGTCTTGATACTCTGAGTCTCGCAGCCAATCTTTCCTGTGAGTATCCAAACGTCTTCCGGTATTCTACCAGTTTATTTTTCAAAGAGAGCTACCTCCTTATATTTCCATATCATAATGTAAAGGACACTTGACGTCAAGTGTCCTTTACATTATTTTAAGAATTTGTTTCACCACATAATCGATGTAAAAAAAGAGGGACGGACCTTGATTTCAAAGGTCCGTCCCTCCTCGCTTCTCCCATCCATTCCTGGGATATGATGAGATTTTAATAGACATGTTTAGTCTTGAACAAACAGGGGAACCAGGTGAAATGACAATGATAAGGAAGAGGGTAGTATAATGGGGACATATGGAATAGATTCAGGATTAAAAAAGCTTGAAGACAATTACATACAAGCACTAAACCTAAATGAAAGCAACACAATAGAACAGTTCATTGAAACATTTCTCTATGATTCGTGGGAGTATAATGAAGAAAATATGGAATTGATTATATCTGTAATGGGCCGTGTTAACAGAGGTGACATTCATCAGACGATATTTAGCCAGTCATTTGATCGGATGATAACTCATTTACAAAAAAAGCTTTCTAAAGTGGATCACGATCGAAACTTCCCTATTGTTCATTCAAAGACCGGAGCTTCAATTCTAGTTTCATTTGTAGATGGAATGATCATTCAATACTTTGCAGGGATTTATAGTGTGGGTGACTTAAGAAAGCTCACACCTCAGCTTAAGCAATCGATTTTAAACGCTATCAGCATTTCAGGCAGGTAGCTTATAACTTATATTAATTCCTTAAAACTATGTAGGAGAGGGACGGACCTATGATTTACAGGTCCGTCCCTCCTTTAATTATTTCACTTTGATCACAATTTTCCCTTTTGCGTGGTGCGTTTCACTTAGGGCGTGGGCGTCTTTTAACCCTTGTTCACTCAGTTCGAATGTTTCTCCTAGCACTGGCTTTAATTGCCCCGATTCATACAGGTCGGCAAGCTTTGAAAGCTGTTCTCCTTTGGGATCGAGCCATAGGAATTCAGCTTTCACGCCATACTTTGCTGCTTCCTCCTCATTCGGAGGCTGTGCAATCGATACGAGCTTTCCGTTTTCCTTGAGGACTTTATAGCTGTTGGACTGTATTTCCCCGCCCATGGTATCCAGCACCAGGTCGAAGCTTTGTAACACTTCACTAAAGTCTTCTTCTTTATAATTGATGAATTGATTGGCTCCCAATGACTTGACGAACTCTTCATTTTTACCGCTTGCGGTTGTGGCGACATGTGCTCCGAAGCTTTTGGCAATCTGAATCGCAAAATTCCCTACCCCGCCGGATCCTGCGTGGATCAGCACCTTATCTCCTTCTTTGATTTCACCAAAGTCGACTAAGCACTGCCAGGCGGTCAATCCGGCCAGCGGAATCGCAGCCGCTTCTTCAAAGCTCATGTTTTCAGGCATTTTAGCGAGCAGTTCTTCATCTATTGCCACATACTCAGCATAGGTACCTTCCCTTGTCGTAGCCGGTCTTGCAAATACACGGTCACCCACTTCGAATCCTTTTACATTCTTCCCTTTTTCGGCGATGACTCCTGCTGCATCCCATCCCAGGATGATCGGAAATTCAAAGTCCAGCATATCTTTTAAATATCCTGCCCGTACCTTCCAATCAATGGGGTTGATGGATGTTGCATGATTTTCCAACAGTATTTGACTGTCCCCGATTACGGGCTTATCAATTTCTTTCTCCTGTAATACCTCTTTATCTCCATATTGGTTGATGATGATGGCTTTCATATAATTACGTCCTCCTTGTTTTAGAACATACTGTTTATCTTCCCTCATATTTAGGGTATTTAAACTATGAATAGCCCATCGTCATTCATTAACGTTTATTACTGGATTCTTCCCTCACACTATTGTAAATTTAAGACAAACTACATAGTCATAAGCATATGGGAATCTATCTTACTAAAGGAGGAACACTATGCAACACTACAATCTCATCATCAATGGAGAACAAACCGGATCGGATCTTGAAAAGAAAGAGGTAACCAATCCTGCCACATCAGAAGTGATCGCCACCATTCCGAATGGAGGTAAAAAAGAGGCTTCGAAGGCGGTGGATGCCGCTCATGAGGCATTCAAGGAATGGTCCCAATTTTCGGCATACGAACGAAGTGAACTCATCCGAAAATGGTATGATCTTATTAATGAAAACAAAGAGGACCTTGCACGTACGATGACCATCGAGCAAGGAAAACCGCTAAAAGAAGCACTCGGCGAAATTCAATATGCCAATGGATTCATCTCCTGGTACGCTGAAGAAGGAAAGCGGGTTTACGGGGAACAGATCCCTGCCACTCAGCGTAACAAGCGATTATTCGTCCATAAGCAGCCGGTCGGGGTGGTAGCGGTCATCACACCGTGGAACTTTCCTGCGGCAATGATCACACGCAAGGTGGCACCGGCACTTGCCACTGGCTGTACGGTCGTGATCAAACCGGCAAATCAAACCCCTTTGACTGCGTTAAAGATGGCTGCACTTGCTGAAGAAGCCGGCATCCCGAAAGGCGTCGTCAACGTCGTGACAGGTGATTCGAAATCCATCGGGGAAGCGTGGATGGAAGATACACGCGTCCGGAAACTGACCTTCACCGGTTCAACGGAAGTCGGAAAGGTCCTGATGAAAGGATCTGCGGACACCGTTAAGAAAATATCCCTTGAACTTGGCGGCCACGCCCCTGTAATTGTGATGGATGACTCTGACCTGGAAAAAGCCGTTGACGGAGTCATCGCATCCAAATTCAGGAATGCCGGACAAACCTGCGTCTGTTCCAATCGGATTTATGTCCATGAATCCATCGCAGATACTTTTTCTGAAAAACTGGTTGAAAAAGTGAAAGGGCTGAAAGTAGGAAATGGGCTCGAAGAAGGCGTCGATATCGGTCCATTGATCGATGAAAATGCCATCGAAAAAGTCCGTAAGCATGTGAAAGATGCCGTAGACAAAGGAGCTTCCGTTGCCTACGGAGGAAAAGGAATAGAAGGGCTATATTATGAACCGACTGTCTTGACGAACGTGAGTGATGACATGCTGTGCATGAATGACGAAACATTCGGTCCGGTCGCTCCGATCACCACCTTCAAAACCGAAGAGGAAGCGATCGAACGGGCCAATGACTCCATTTACGGCCTCGCTGCCTATGTATTCACCGAGAATATCACCAAGGGGATCCGGATCAGTGAGCAACTTGAATACGGAATCGTCGGATTGAACGATGGGATGCCATCGACTCCACAGGCTCCATTCGGAGGATTCAAACAAAGCGGCCTCGGCCGTGAAGGCGGTCACCAGGGCATAGAAGAATTTCTGGAAGTGAAGTATATTTCCCTCGGATTGTAAGCACAGACAAAGGCACGCATCCCATGCGTGCCTTTGTCTATTTTTTTTGAAAACGTTCCCTGATTTCCCGGTATAGATACAATGCCCCTGCCATTAAGAATAAGAAAATAATAAAATTCATATTTTCCGGTCCAGTAAACCCGTCAAATCCTTGTAAAAATAAGAATAGCATTCCGAAAGAAAGATAGATTGCCGCAGCAACATGCTTCATGGAACCACCTCCCCTACCTTTTCTATATACATATTCCAGACACGCTGCTTGCATAACCTGTAGATAGAGAAGAAATTAACATTATAGTAGGAAAATTTATTGACGATACAAATGGCCTGTGCTAGATTGTGAGTATTAATGAAATTTTAAAAAAGAAGAAAAGTATGAATATATCCACTTTCACATTCCTTACGAAAGTTTGGAACATACGGATATGGTTAGTTATGCGAGTTCGGACTCGTCCCTGATCAGGGGCGGGTTTTTTCATGTGTTATGTAAAATGTGACTGAAGGCCTATCAGTCGGTCATTAATTTGGAGGCGTGTGTATGAGAAAAAGAGATGTCCTGATTTCGGGATTTATGCTTTTTTCGTTATTTTTTGGGGCAGGGAATTTAATATTCCCGCCATATCTCGGGATGGAATCCGGAATCCATTTCATTGCAGCGATTTCAGGATTTATTTTAACGGCGGTATTCCTGCCTTTTTTGACGATCATTTCCGTATCCCTTTCAAAAAATGGATTATTATCGATTGGTGAACGGGTCCACCCTGTTTTCGGGATCGTTTTTGCCATCGTGATTTATCTCTCAATCGGTGCTCTCTACGGAATCCCAAGGGCTTCCAATGTGGCGTATGAATTGGGATTTTTGCAAATGGTCAATGTGGAAGGTCGGCTGCCCTTATTATTATTCTCGATCGCTTTCTTTGGGTTGACCTACTTACTCAGCATCAACCCTAAAAAAGTGATTGATCTTGTCGGACAATTTTTAACACCCATATTACTCATAGTATTAGCTGTACTATGCATCCGGGCTTTTTTCACCTTTGATTATATGGATGCGGAAGCGACAGAAAAGTTCCAATCAGCCCCGTTCCTGAAAGGATTCCTTGAAGGGTATTTCACGATGGATGCCGTGGCAGCCCTGGCTTTTGGCATTGTCATCATCAATGGACTAAAGGATAAAGGCGCCTCCGGTAAAAAAGAGCTCATCCGTGGAACCATCAGTGCAGGAATGATTGCCGCCTTCGGGTTGGTGATGGTGTACCTTTCCCTTGGATGGATCGGGCGGGTGATTCCCCATGAAGCCCCGATCAGTAATGGTGCTGAAATACTCGTGTTAGCATCTCAGCAACTATTTGGGTACAGTGGCAATCTCCTTTTTGGTTTGATTGTGATGATTGCCTGTTTAACGACATGCATCGGACTGATAAATGCGTGCGGGCGCTTTTTCCATGAGATTTACCCAAGATTTTCATATAAAGCATATGTCATGATTTTTATCCTGATCGGGATGGCCGTGACCAACCTGGGACTGAATATGATACTAAAAGTCGCCACCCCGCTGCTTGTTCTCATTTATCCGGTGGCGATTGTACTCGTAGCCCTTTCCCTCTTTCAGCACTTCTTCGGGGAGAGCAGGAGGATGTATGTGTATGGTGTCAGCATTGGTGGTGTCTTTTCCTTATACGAAATGCTCGCAAGCCTCAATATTCAAATCGAGGGAATCCAGTCCGTCCTGAGCGTTCTCCCCCTGAGTACAAATGGACTCGCCTGGACCACCCCCACCATGGTGGCCATCATCATCGGATATGCAATGGACCTGGTTCAGAAGAAAATCATTTGAGGGACGGACCTCACACAAAAGCAGCAAGGAGAATGTGATTTATCGCATTCTCCTTGCTGCTTTTTTTAGATATTCGTCTGTTTTTGATAGACTTTCATGGAGCCTCCACCCGGCCCAACGGCTTCTGTCGAATGAGTCCAGCCGTATTTTTCATAATACCCTTCCAGGTCAGTCGTCAGGTAAAGACAGTTGTACCCTTTTTTATGTGCCTCCCGGAGAGCATGGTCAAGCAGGGCAGAACCAAGTCCGTCCCCTCTCTGGTCAGGGTGAACATACAGGCACGCCAACCACGGATACAGGTCCTGACGGCTGTTGAGATCATTTCTTAACAATGCGTACGTGCCGATAATGTCATCCTCATGGACAGCGATATAAAAACGGGGAAGGTCTGCTTCGGTATGACAGGAATGAAACATGCAATCGTGGTAGAACCTGTAGTTATCCTCATTTCCCCATTGTCCCCAGAACACGTTCACTGCTTGTTCAAACTTGCTTGAACCCTTTTGTAATTTAATGATTTTCATTTGTGTTTTCCTCTCTCACTTATGGAATATTACACTACTACATTCTTCATTCGAAACAGAAAACCTCTTTCAAAAGAGAATAAGGCACGCTCAAATATTGAACGTGCCTTTTGCATTCATCAGTAAGCCCCATCGGAATAGGTTAATTCATAGCTGTGGGAATAGATTTCGAATATATTCCCGAATGGATCTTCCACATACACCATGCGGTAAGGTTTTTCCCCTGGATAATACTCACGTACCGGCATACGCTGTTTTCCACCGTGCTGCTTGATCTTTTCGACCATGCCTTCTACATCGGGATCCTGGATACAGAAATGGAATAATCCTGTCTTCCAATATTCGAAGTTATTCTCCGGCTTTTCATTATGCGGAAATTCAAATAGCTCGATTCCGATTTTATCACCGGTTGCCATATGGGCGATTCTGAACTTATCCCAGTCGTTGCCGAAGACATCGCGGCACATCTGACCGATGGCTGTGTCGTCATTCTCGACATCTGAGGGTTCCATGATGACATACCAGCCGAACACCTCTTGGTAAAATTTGATTGCTTCTTCAAGGATCTGGACGGATAATCCTATATGAGAAAATGATCTTGGATATGGTAACATTGATTGACTCCTCCTTCGTTTTGATTAGCTTCATCTAACTCGACTTCATTATACGAAGAGAAGCGGATTTATGTAAGAATGCACTTTTTTGTGAGAAACTAACCTTTAGGTAAGAAAGGACGGGTTAAAGATATGGATACACCCATCGATCAACACGGAAAATTGAAGTGTTCCATCGAGTACACATTGCGGAAAATCGGCGGAAAATGGAAGACGGTCATCCTCTGGCACCTCGGGACGGAAGGGACGCACAGGTACAATGAATTGCGCCGTCTTCTCCCGGGTGTTGCCCACAAGGTACTGAGCCAGCAGCTGAAAGAACTCGAAGAAGAAGGATTCATCAACCGCACCCAATACGACACCATCCCCCCAAAAGTCGAATACTCCATGACCGCCCTCGGCATGACCCTCATGCCCATCCTTCAGCACATGCACGAGTGGGGAAATGAGCATGGGGAGTTTTAGAATGGGGATATAGAGAGGGACGGACCTCCACTCGGGTATCTTATGTAAAGTAAAGATCCGTTTTAGAGGTCCGTCCCTCTTTTTATGCTAGTGATAGAAATGCTAGCAGGATGAGGAGGATACCTGCTGTTTTATTGACTATTGGAAGATGCGGAGTAATGCTCTTTTTGAATAGGTTTACTCCTATACTCAATAGAAGCCACCAAGTGACCGCACCCATAAAAACGCCGAGTATGAGGGAAACCGCCATTTGAAGGGAACTGCTTTCTCCTGAAAACCCTAAACCTGCAAACATGGCAGCAAAGTTGACGATGGTGACAGGGTTAGTAATCATCAGGAGCAATGTCGATGCAAACAATTGAAATGAGCTCTCCCCTTTGACTCTTGCCGAATCCTGTGGGGGTTTCTTATGAAACGTCTTGATTCCCAGATAGACTAAAAATATCATTCCGATTATTTTTAAATAAAATTGCTGTTCCAACATGAATGCAGAAGCAACGGTAAATCCGAAAGCGGCGATGCTTGAATAAATGATATTGGCTGTCGCAGCACCGAGCCCCGTCAAAAACCCCGCAGTGACGCCTCGAGATAATACCCTTTGTATGCAAAGCAACCCAATCGGGCCAACCGGTGCCGAAACAGAAAATCCCAGAATAAAGCTTTTAAGTAATAACATGATGTGTTGATCCCTTCTTCATAAATATCCCGGTTATAACAGATCGATTAAAAAGAGCACACTGAAAATCGTTAGGACGATACCCGCCGCTCGGTTTATCAGCTTTAATGAAGCAGGTCCGACCCTGCTTCCGATCCATCCGGCAACTAAAGCAAGCCCCCACCACCAGAGCGCAGATCCTGAAAATACGCCTGATACTACCGTCAAGACGGTGACAAAATCCTCTGAACCTGCCACCCGGAAAACTCCAAAGATCGCTATAAAAGCAAGGATTGTCATTGGATTCGTAAGCGTTAATAAGAAAACCGACACAAATCCTTTCACCGAAGAATTGGTACCAGGTTCACCCAGCATCATTACAGCAGGTTGGGAGATGAATGTCTTCAACCCTAAAAGCAAAAGGAATACCCCTCCCCATAGTTGAATCCAGAACTGATGATCCAGAAGGAACCCGGAAACCATTGTCAGGCCCATAACGGCAATCAAGCCGAAAAGGGCATCTGCTGTGGCGGCCCCCAAACCTGAAAGGAAACCTATCCTTTTTCCGTAAGTCAATGTCCTTTGAATACAAAGAATTCCGATTGGCCCAACTGGTGCCGCGATGGCCACTCCAATCATAAGACTTTTAAAAAATAATAATACAGAAGTCATTGTTTTCTCTCCTTATTCTGAAGAAAGCGTACCTGATGGCAGTGGCAAAATAGTACTCTCTTTAAGAGAATCCATCACAATCGTGGTCTTCGTCCGGATTATCCCGTGAAGACTTTTTATTTCATGACTGATGATACGATCAAGATCTTTCGTGTTCCTGCTCCGGATTTTCAGGAGATAGTCATCTTCTCCTGCAATATGGTGGCATTCCTGGACTTCAACCAACTCATTGATCAATTGAAGAAAAGGTTCTCGATGCTCCGGACGTTCCAGTGATACAGCTACAAAGGCAGTCAGTTCATATCCCAAGCTGGCAGCATCCAGGATGGCTCCAAATTGCTTGATTACACCCTTTTCTATAAGACGATTGACCCTATCCGCCGTTGCCGGGGCACTTAGTCCGATCGTTGCTGCCAAATCGGACCATTTAACCCTGGAGTCTTGCATAATTGCATCTAAAATTTTCTTATCATAAGCATCCATAACATTAAACCTCATTTAATTAAGTTTTTTATATAATAACTTAATTTTCATAAGTTGTGAAGAATGAATTTCAAAATTAGGGACGGACCTCCGACTGAGACGCATTCCCCCTCCTGAAACTCAGCCGTTACATTCAATAAAGCATGAGTCTTTACACCTTCACCTTTATATATCTTAGATACCCCATCAACTTTGACCCCATTACCCATCCAAAACCCTCCTTATTTTTTGAATTTTTTAACAATTATAACAGAAATACTACAAACACATGAGGGACGGACCTTGTTGTTTGGATGATGTGGAATGAGTACCGTTGCTTCTTTCCCCATTCCCATTTATCCTGTAAATAGAAGGAGGGTTTACGATGTCTATCATGTTGAAACGAATCTATGATGAACCTCCCCGATTGGGAGGTCACCGTATCTTGATCGACCGTGTCTGGCCCCGTGGAATATCGAAAGAAGATGCAAACCTTCAAGAGTGGATGAAAGAGATTACACCCAGCCCCTCTCTACGGAAGTGGTTTAACCATGACCCCGAAAAGTTCGAGAAGTTCAAACAATCCTATAAAGAAGAACTCCATCAAGATGAAGACAAACAAAAAAAACTGCGGGAACTGAAGGAAATGGCAGAAAATGAACGGGTCGTTCTTCTCTACGGAGCAAAAGATGAAAAGCACAACCATGCCATAGTCCTAAAAGAAGTTCTGGAGGATATGTAAGAGGGACGGACCTCTAAATCGGCAGAATACCATTCGGTCATTCGCTGATTGAAGGTCCGTCCCTCAAATAAGGGTTTCTATCAAAAGATAGATGCCTGTAAATAGGAGGAGTATGTAGGTAACGATTTGAAAGAGCTTTTGATTTATTTTGCTGAATAAGGCTTGTCCTGACACGAGCCCAACAGCTACTGCGGGTAATGCTTGCAGGCTTGATTCCCAAACGGTCAGAGAGGTTCCTGCAACTACCACCTGGATTCCTAGACTGACGAGATAGATGAACAGATAAAAGGCAAGGGTCGTTCCCCGAAGTTTCTCTTTCCTTGTCCCGGTGCCTGAAAAATAGAGAAGCAGAGGCGGACCGGGCATCCCGATACTTGTGGTCAGCACGCCCGACAATCCCCCTGCCAGAAAGTCCCGTCCGGTCGACTGCCTGATGCGGAAATTCATGATAAGGAAAATCGTGAGAAGTATGATGACCAGGCTGATCACTATCTTTAGAAGACTCATATCAATAAGAGTAAAAACCACTATCCCCAGGAATAAGCCGGGAATGCTCCCGATTACAAACCTTTTTACAAATGAAAAGTCAATATCCCGCCTGATTTTCACAATCAGTGCCAAAGAAATCACAAGGGATAAGATCAAATTAATCTGGATCGCTTCTTTAGGTGGATATAACAGCAATAGAAAAGGTGTAGCCATGATGGAAAATCCGAACCCTGTACTCGTTTGCAATATGGATGCACATAAAATGATAGCCATAAACAAGATAAATGTACTCAAGACACATGCTCCTTACTCTTTCTTTCAAGCAAATATCGATTTGACCCCACCCATAAACCAACCTCGGCTATGAGAAACAGACACACAATCCACGCCCAAACATGTAAAAATCCTTCATGAAACGGATAAAAACGATTCAAATAATAAGGATTATCATGCATGGTAATCGTAAAAGCATAGAACATTCCGAAGGTGAAATTCCGCGACCACTGACTAATATGATAGGTAAAGATCCCCTTTTTCCACCCCAGTTTCTGAATCCGCTTGACTGCTCTCACCATCTCCAACCATTCCACTCCAATCAGAAGGAAAAATACAAACAGCCAAAAAATCATGATAATCCTTCCGGACAACATCTCAGAAGACACGATGGCAAGGCCTGTAATGGATAAAGCTCCGTGGATGATACAATTTGTACTTGGCCAATCATCAATGAGTGTCCAACGGCTTCCTCTGCCATAACGAACGATCATCAGCTTAATCCCTATCAAATAATAAAAGGCTCCCAGGGATATCGCCCCAATCAGCAACCCCTCTGGAAGAGAAGGATAAAGCTTCACCCAAAAAATCACAACTGACTGGGTAGCAACGGTAGACAGTAACACAACACCATGAATGGGATGTGCGGCCGGCCGTTTCAACAACTCTTTAAACCGACAGACGCAGCTTGCCATAAAACCGAGCCACATCAATGTATTGAGTAACATGACTGCCTGAACCGCCACGCTCATATCGGGAAAATATTTGACGATCACATTACTCAATACCGAAATACCCGCAATCCATGATCCCATGACGAATGAAGGTACAGGCTTCGTTAGTAAAAGAATTCTATCTGATTTAGTTAACAACTGCTTAATAAGAGATTTATATATAATGGCAGTCAGCACAATTAAGGAAACACTCAGTATTTTTGCAGTGATGTGGTTCACCCAGGTAAAAGCATCAATGGCAGCATAAAGAAAGATTCCAATAGCCATAATGATGGCACCTGAAGCTGGATCGATGTTGTTTTTGTTTTCTACAGTCTTCATCTTTCTACTTTAGAGACCTCCTTTCTGGCTGTGGTAACCAGGAGCCAAATGAAACTCCCTGCCCCTCGTAGTCTTATCCACTATCATCCCCACTAAATTCTAGACATTAACTATATAAGTCTAACATTTCTCTATCGAAAAGAGGGACGGACCTCCAATAAGCAATAAACCCCTGGGGTTTATCACGAAATTGGAGGTCCGTCCCTCACTTAAATCATTGCGTCGCTCTCTCCCCGGTCAAAGATAATCGTAACTCAGATGGGGGCAATGGCCTGCTAAAATGATATCCCTGCCCGATTTGACAGCCATTCCGCTTCAGGAACAACATTTGATTTTCCATTTCTATGCCTTCTGCTATGGTTATAAAGTTCATATTTTGACTCATATCGATGATGGCTTTGACAATGGAAACCTGATTGGAGTCTTCCATAATATCATCCACGAAGGATTTATCGATTTTGATGCTGTCGATCGGTAAGTGTCTTAAATTACTTAATGACGAGTAACCCGTTCCAAAGTCATCCATTGAAATCATGACACCCACCTTTTTCAACTTATTGAGAACTTTCGTTGATATTTCAAAGTCCTGCATAATGCTCTCTGTTATTTCCAGCTCAAGTCGGTCCGGCTTAAATTTATATTCCGATAAAATTTCTTTTACCATTTCAACAAACCCGCCATCCTTAATCTGTCTGACGGATATATTGACAGCAACAGGAATAATGCCCATTCCGGTCTCTTCCCACTCTTTGCTTTGTCTACAAGCCTCTCTCAAAACCCACTCCCCGATCGGAATGATCAACCCGGTCTCTTCTGCCAGCGGAATAAACTCAGCCGGAGAGATCATTCCCAATGTAGGATGCTCCCAACGTATCAACGCTTCTACACCAATTATATTAAGGGTATCGAGATCTACCTTCGGCTGATAATGGAGGCATAATTGATCGAATTCCAATACCTTTCGGAGTCCATTTTCAATCTCCATATTTCTTGAAGAAGCCTTTTCGAGTTCGGGATAATAGAACTGATAGTTGTTCTTCCCCCGCTCCTTGGCTAAATACATGGCTGTGTCAGCTTGTTTGATTAAACTCTCCTCGTCTCTCCCATCCTTTGGATACATACTGATACCGATACTCGGGGTGACAAAGAATTCCTGTTCCTGAATGAAGATCGGACTTATGAAACTTTGTAAAATTTCTTTCGTGGTTTCTGCAACTTCCCGTTCATTCATATTGGAGAGAATAATAATAAATTCATCCCCTCCTTGTCTGAACACAATCCCTTTGTCACTTAACACCTTTTCCAATCGAAAGGCGACCTTCCTCAATATGGAATCTCCGGTCGAATGCCCTTTTGTATCGTTGATGACTTTAAAGCGATCCAGATCCAAAAATAATATCGCCATCAATTGATCCGGATTATCACGTAAAGATCCGCTTAAATGTTGTTTGAATTTATTGCGATTCGGAAGACCGGTCAGTGAATCATAATAGGCCATGGTATGAATCGTTTTCTCAGCTTTCTTTCGATTTGTAATATCCCGGCCAACCAACTGAATGGCCATCCTTCCGCCATATAAAATGGGCATAGCAGAAATCTCCAATTCTATCTCTTCACCGTTAAGGCGGTAAACAGTCAGTTCAAAACGTTCACCTGAGGTAGAACCATAGGTCTCTTCCCTAACCCTCCTGATATTTTCAGCACTGGTAAATTTGGAGACATTTTGGTTTAGGATGTCTGCCGGGCCATCTGCACCTATCAGTCTGCTTCCCGCCTCATTGATATAATAAAACGTTTGGTCACTGATCACTGCAATGATATCCGGGGACAAGTCTACTAAACTGCGATATTGATCTTCACTTTCCTTTCGGTTGGTGATATCAAACAACACACTCGTAAAAGAAGTCATTTCCCCATCTTCATCCAATGTCGGAATTCCCCTGTCCTGGATCCAGCGAACCTGGCCATCAGGCCAAATGATCCGGTAAATGCTCACACATGCCTGACCTGAACCAAGCTTCTTCGCTCTCTCTTCCAATACCGGCATGTCCTCAGGATAAATCACTTTTTTCCACAGAAGTGTATCCTGATAGAAATCCTTCAATGGATATCCATACAACTTTTCAATGCCCGGAGTGATCAATAGAACATCTGATTTCAAATCATGGGACCAGATGGCAACATCCAGCGTCTCGAAAATATTGTTTAAATTCTTATTGCTGTTGGATAGTTCCCTTGAAGCACTCCAATTCCCCCTGAATAAGATGAACAATAGAGCAAGCATACAGGATACTAAACTTGTGTGAAGAAATAGTGACCCTTCACCATTAGATTGATCGATTACCTTCCATGAAAAATCGAGGATTTCTAAGAAGATCATGGTAATAAAAAGTATGAGGACTGTTTTCTTATTTTGTGTAAAAAACATCATTACGCTCCTGAATTTAGAATTTCTACTTATCCAAGTGTACTATTTATGGCTATCATTCTCAATACAGCTAAAAATTTCCTGTCGCACTTAAAAAAGAACCAACTCCTGCTATTAAGAGTTGGTTCTTCATTCAATACGACACACCCGTCCGTGTATGCGTCTTCTTAAATTCATTCATATCCGGATCGAAATAATCTTCATTAAAGGCCGGAACAAACTTACCGTCCTTCAAATAACCGGATCCCCATGTCGGATCCAGGGTCACCCATTCTCCGTCAAGATTCGCTTCCAACCACGCATGCCTTCCCGGGAAAATGCCCCCTGCCCTGCCTTCCACGAATCTTGCCTCAATATCGCTGGCACGAAGCATGGCAATCGCCAGGTACGCATAATCCTGGCACACACCGGTTTTGGATTTCAGTGTTTTCAATGCACTGTCATCCCAATTGAAATCATCATTTTCATATTTTTCCACATCATACGAAACATTCTTTGCGACATAATCATAGATGGCTTTTGCCTTGTCCCTGTCACTTGATTTTCCTGAAGTGACGGTTTCTGCCTGCTTCTTGATTTCAGGTGAATCTGACTGAACACCCCGTGAAGGCAGTAGGTCCCGCATGTCTTCACCTGTGGATTCCACTTCAAACTTTGCAAAACCGAAAAACCTGAAGAAATCACTGTTCTCTTCCTTTATTTCAGGTACGCTGAGGGTCACTTCATATGTACCCGGTCCAAAGCGAAGGTAAAACGAATCATCAAAGGTGAAATCTTCGACAGGTATGACGTCCAGTGCTTCGTCTTCCCCCTTTTTCGTAGTGATATAAATATGCGTCGTTTCCTGGCCGAATTCTGCTTTCGGGTCGATGCTTCCTTTGATCTTGTATTGGCCATCCGACTCTTCACCTCCAAACTGAGGAGATTCGAGGGTCACTCCCCGCTCACGATAAGTATCCGCATACTCAATGGGACTCATCAGCCGGTCTGACTCGTTATTTATGAGAAGAGTGGTCGCCGTCTGGTAGTAATTCTCACGGTCTCCATCCGGAACCAGCACTTCAAGCTCATGAACCCCTTTTCCGTAAAACAAGGGGACATCATAGTTAAATTCGCCATCCTCCACGGGGATGACATGCTTCCAGTTATCTGAGTCCTTCTTTAGTCTGAGCATGATCGTGTCTTCATCCGAGAGGTTAGCTGCCGTTCCTTTTAAAGAGAAGACTTCTCTCCCTTTGACATAGCTGGATTTGGTTTTTAATGAAAGTTCAGCATCCTGGCCAAACGGCGTCAAGGTCACATCCCTATTGGCATCCGGATTTACATTATGGACGGTAAAAGATGCTGTATCATAGTAGTAATTCTCACGGTCCTTACTCGGGAGCTGCACAGAGACACTATACTCCCCTTCCCCGTTAAAAAAATGGATATCCTGCTGGAACTTGCCGTCTTCGATCGGTGTGTAATATTCGAGTTGCCTTCCTGCAGGTCCTTCTTCACTAGCCCTGACTTTAATCCAGGCAAAGTCCGATTTCAGATCTTGATACTTTTCAACTTCCCCCTTCACGCTCACCTTTCCATTTGCAGCGAATTCTTTATATGCTGGCTCATCAATTGTGACACCGATTTCCTCGCTATAAGATGTGAGTTTCAGAGGCTCCTCTTCCCCTATCTCTTCGTTCATTTTCTTTACTTCTTTTTCATACGGATCTTCTTCTCTTTTATCGGCTTTCGTTTCCCCACTGCCGGCATTCGAGTCACTGCATGCCGTCACAAACAGTAAACTGCTCCACAAACACAATACTAAAATCAAAAACGAACGCTTCTCCCTCATGTCTTCCTCCTCAAAACTTCTTTGCTATCTACACATACGAACCAGACAGATATTAGTTTCTGATTCTATTTTACTATAAATGGAGGGACGGACCTCTACTGGTGATAACTTCAGTTAAATACGAGTCTATTTTGACGTCCGTCCCTATACATTCTAAATGTGCTTATAATAAATGATAGTCGCCTCTAGTTCCCCGTAAGGCGAGGTGGCGTAATCTGGTATATGTCCTCCCTTTACGAACCCTAGGGAGGTGTACAAATGATTAGAAGGCGCACCTTTTACCGTATCGAGAATGAGCAAGGTCCTTCCCTCTTCTTTCGCTCTTTTCTCTGCGGTTTGCATGAGTTTTTTGGCGATGCCTTTTTGGCGGAATTGGGGGTCGACCATCATCTTGGCGATTTCGGCTCTGTGGGTACCGTTTTGTTTGGTGCAAAGATGAAGCTGCACAGTTCCTGCAATGGCTTCCTCTACCCATGCTATATAAAGGATCATATGAGGACGAAGTGCATGCCCCCAGAACTCCACCGCAGTAGAATGTTCCATTGGGGATAAAAAACCTATCGACGCCCCGTCGTCCACGACTGTCCTTAATAGATGAGAAAGCTCAACTATATGCTCATCTATGGTTGTCAGTTCAATAATTTCCAAATCTTCATTCATTATGGCCACCTTCCCCCGCGTATCTATTATTCTCTTTATTAAAGATTACAAATTTCATTTCAGCAATATACCTGTTAAACTTCATAACACGCTGGAACCTTTAAACTACTATACTTTTTATGTAAATTCCCCCAAAAACCAAAGTTCCCTCTCTCTAGAGCCTATATCTTCGTCCATGATCTTTTCCAAATAGCTTACGGACTCTAAACTCCTCGGAATCTTAATTTTCCATGCTTTCAATAACTTTCCGTTCATTACCTGCGGTATCCATTTCTGATCCACGAAGTTCCGATCAAAAAAAGCCTTGAAGGCATCTTCTTGATTAAAAACAATGAGGTGGGAGTTCCATAAATCTGAAGGATCAATCACTACAATGACCCTTGTTTGCATTTCTTTCTCGGTTTTTAATATGATCAAACGTTCACTTCTATCAAGCAATGTTTGTACCCACAATCGTTTCATTTTAAAAGGGGTTTTGCTCGAGGAAATAAAACCCCTGCCAGCAGGTAATGGTAAATGCCAATATCCATGTATAAATTGATCAGGAAAACATTTCGTTTCCTCTTCAATTCTCTTAACCATGGAATCCGTCCTTCTTTTCAACCCGCGAATTTTTTTATTTCTCACCTGTTCTTCTCCTCCATCATTTCTATAATCAAAGTATAACGGGAAATCACCCACCCCACTAACTTTTTTTGGGATTTCCGCATTTTTGTTATACCCATACTAGAACAATTCTGTTATACTTAACATATAACAAAACTAGGGGGTGACACTTTGTTTATCCAAATTGAACCTCAATCGGATACTCCGATTTATGCTCAGGTAACAAACGGAATCATGGAAGGGATTGTCAGGAGTGAATTGCTTCCGGGAGATATCCTTCCTTCTGTACGAAGTCTCGCGGGTGACCTTGGTGTGAACATGCATACCGTGAATAAAAGCTATCATGAATTGGAAAGCAAAGGAGTGATCCGGATTGTTCCGAAGTCGGGTGCGGTCATTTGTTCACCTTCCGAGGGAACGATTCCACCGCAAAGGTTGAATCAGATTTCAGAAGGATTAAGGCCGATAGTCGTCGAATCACTGGTCGCCGGCATGAGCGAAAAAGAGATTGCCGAATTGGTCGCATCCATCATTTCAAACGTTAAGGGGGATTAAAAAATGGAAATGACAATTATTTTCGTCACAGTAGGCTTTCTGGCAGCACTTCAAATGGCAGTTCCTTTCATTGTAAAACGAACGGTGGTGTTCGGTGTAACCATTCCTGTTGATGAGGTGAAAAATGTTCAACTTCGTCATTATAAAAAACTTTATGCCACCCTGACATTGTTCATCTCAATAATCGTGTTGGTCACCTATTTCATTTGGGCATCGATGAACACCATCACCGAAAATCACCTCATATTTGCGGGATTATTTATGCCCTTTGTCATCTTATTCTTGTCGATGGCCCTTTATTTTTATTTTCATATGAAAGTGACGCAGATGAAAAAGCAAGAGCAGTGGTTCAAGGACCGCAAACAAGTTCGCGTTTCTGAGTTGAACATCAGAACGAAAGATGAAATGCTCCCATGGATCGTGTATACCGTCCCCATGGTCATCACAGTAGGGTTAGTGGTATTCACTTTATTACATTACACCAGCCTCCCGGACCAGATCCCTACCCACTGGGGACCGGATGGCAAGCCCGATGCTTTCACCGGTAAAACGTATCTTTCCGCTTTAACCCTTCCTATTGTGCTATTGGTGATGAATGCCATGTTCCTTGGGATCAATGAGCTTACAAGAAATTCCGGCATCAAGCTGAGCGCAGGGAATGTCGAGTCATCCCGCGTCCGTCAGCTGCGCCTTCGCAAGTACACGAGCTGGCTGTTGTTCTTCATCTCCATCCTGGTTTCCATGCTGTTTACATTCCTGCAGTTCACCACTTTGTACGAAAATAGTGTCGGTGAACTGCTGATCATCACGATGCCACTTGCCTTCTCTGCACTCGTCCTGATTGGGACAGTCATACTCGCCATTAAAGTGGGGAAAAAGGATTCAGACCTCGATGTTGAAATCATCGATGAAAGCTCCGGTGATGTGATCAACGCTGATGATGATCAATACTGGAAAGGCGGCCTCTTCTACTTCAATCCCGAAGACCCTTCCATCTTCGTCGAAAAACGCTTTGGAGTAGGCTGGACCCTGAACTTCGCAAGACCACTGGGATACATCGTCCTCATCGGACCACTCCTGGTCATACTAATCGTGACACTCATATGATGCAGAGGGACGGACCTCAAAAATCAAGCAAAGACGTGACTCAAACGTCCTGCTGATATGAGCTCCGTCCCTTTCACTATGCGGTTTCCACGTTTTTTTTTTACTGTACTCTTCCATTATTCACCTGAAACCGAGGTCCGTCCCTACTGAAAAAGGCTCAATCTCTGGAAATTCGACAATTGTTATGGACAGATTGTTCGGAATACTATATAAATAGTAGATGGAAACTCACAAAGAAAACGTTTACAACACGAGATGACAAGGAGGATTCTATGTTAGATGTGCTAGACAAGATTAATTCATTCTTATGGGGGACACCAAGTTTAGTACTATTATTCGGTACAGGTCTATTCTTAACATTTATGCTGAAAGGACTTCAGTTCCGTAAACTGATGTATGCTTTTAAACTTGCTTTCACGAAAGAGAAGCCTTCCGCATCCTCTGATCAATCAGAAGGGGATATCAGTAACTTCAAAACGCTGATGACGGCTTTATCTGCAACGATTGGAAATGGGAACATTGCAGGAGTGGCAACGGCACTGACCATCGGGGGGCCCGGGGCGATCTTCTGGATGTGGATCGTCGGCCTGCTCGGAATGGCAACGAAATACGCAGAAGCCCTGCTTGCCATGAAATACCGTGTGAAAAATAAAAACGGGGAATACTCCGGTGGTCCTATGTATTATGTAGAAAAGGGCCTCGGAAGCAAGTGGAAGTGGCTGGCAGTGGCATTCGCATTGTTCGGTGCATTCGCCGCTCTCGGCATCGGGAACAGCGTGCAGTCTAATACGATTGCAGACGTCATGAGTACCAGCTTTCACATTAACAATCTGGTAACAGGAATCGTTCTCGCTGTCCTGACAGGATTGATTATCTTCGGAGGGATTCAGCGGATCAGTACCGTCGCTTCTTTCTTTGTCCCGGTCATGGCGTTCCTGTACATCGGTGGTTCACTTCTGATTATCGTCTTAAATTACGATATGATCATCCCAGCGTTTAAAATGATTTTCTTCTACGCATTCAATCCTGTGGCAGCTGCAGGTGGATTTACAGGGATCATTATTTCAGAAGCAATCCGCAGTGGAGTATCAAGAGGAATCTTCTCAAACGAAGCAGGTCTTGGTACGGCAGCACTTATTGCCGGTAATGCGAAAACCGACCACCCGGTCAAGCAGGCCCTTGTCGCCATGACAGGAACATTCATCGTCACGATCGTCGTGTGTACGATGACCGGCCTGGTCCTGTTGATCACAGGCTTCTGGGATCCGACAGGCGGAGCGATATCTGGTGTCGAGCACGCTCCAAGCCTTGATGGCGGGGCATTGACGAGCGCCGCATTTGGACATGCCCTTGGTATAGTCGGTGAATATATCGTATCCTTCTCTGTCATCTTCTTCGGATTCTCGACGATCGTCGGATGGTACATGTACGGAGAGAAATGCTTCGAGTATTTGACAAACTATCGATTTGCCAACTCCTACAGGCTTATTTATATTTTTGCGACTGGGCTTGGGGCAGTGGCGAATCTAAACCTGGTATGGGCCTTTGCCGACATGTCCAATGCCTTGATGATGATACCGAATCTGATTGCATTACTATTACTCTATAAAGTCATCGTTTCGGAGACAAATCATTATTTCAACGAATACATGCCGATGATGGAAGCTCATCCTAAAAGAAAATCCAGTTAAACGAAAATCCCGGTGTGATGACAAATCACACCGGTTTTTTCTTTAACAGGACTTCATATTTACAGTGACGGCCATGGAGATCGATGACTTCCTTTTTCGCCAGTCTGATATCATCAATCTCTTCTACCATGGTCAACCGCATCCTCCCTCATTTTACCAAATAATAACATAATCTTAACTTCCTGACATTAAAAAACCATCCCTTTTTACACGCAGGGATGGTTCCGTTGATCAGGCATACCACTTATGCCACATATGGTCATTTCTTCCCCTGACAAAGGCGTCCACCCGGTTTGGTCCCCAGGAAACGACTCCCGGTGAGGAACGCACGCCTCCCCGTGGTGCCCCAAGATCCTCCCACTTGCTCCAACGGGAACCGTTCCACCATTTGTGCCACATATTGTTATTGTCTCCACGTACGAAGGTGTCGATTCGATTGGTTGCCCATGAAGATGCTGCCGGAGCCCCTTCAAAGCCACGCGGCGGCGATCCGAGATCTTCCCAATTACTCCATCGTGAACCGTTCCACCACTTATGCCACATCCGGTCATTGTTTCCACGTACAAAGCAATCGATCCGGTTTGGCCCCCATGATACGGCACCTGGTGAATCCCTCAAGCCACCTCTTGGAGCGCCGAGATTCTCCCATTGACTCCAGTTCCGTCCGTCCCACCATTTATGCCAAAGATTATTGTCGTATCCTTGAACGAACACATCCAGTCGATTGGCTGACCATGATGATACCGCCGGATCTCCCTTGAAGCCCCGTGGCGGCCCTCCAAGGTCTTCCCATTCACTCCAACTTCTGCCGTCCCACCATTTATGAAAGAGAGTATCCCGGTTCCCCCTTACTAAGGTGTCAATCCTGTTTCTGCCCCACGATACGGCAGCGGGCGAACTCTTTAATCCCCGTCTTGGAGCTCCGAGGTCCTCCCAATTACTCCAGCGGGAACCGTCCCACCACTTATGATACATTCTATCGTTTTCACTTCTGACAAACGTATCCAGCCGGTTTGCCTGCCAGGATGCAACGGCAGGTGAACCCTTCATCCCCCGTGGCGGTGCCCCAAGATCCTCCCATTCCCTCCAGTTGGCACGAGAGTCAAATGGATCCGTGTAAACAGGCTCTGAAGCATACCCCTGAAAAGAATAGTTCTGCGGATAGTAATCTTGGTATGGAACGTATTGCTGATAAGTATGAGGTAAAAACATATCTTCATAATCGTTTCTTACTTCTGTTCCAAATGGGTAGCATTCATATGCTGTTGGATAAACCGGATAGCGTCGTTGAAAATACATATTGCATCCCTCCTCAAGCCTACTGTATGCAGAAGCCCAGATGGGTGAGCATGTACAATGATTGACGATTTTTTTGTATAGGTTGAAAGTATACTTTTCAATAAAGAAAAGAGCACCCTAAACCTAGGTGCTTATACCCTTATGATTGGAATTAGCCTTTAAACGGCTGTGGCTCCTCGAAATTTTTATTGTCTTTGCTCTTACGTATCTTCATTCCCGGCCGTACAGCCTTATACCACTGATAACAAAAGATTACGATCAGAATCAAATCAATCATATCACCTCCATAATACATAAGCATCCCTCCACTCTGTGCCTGCTCAAGGGGTATTCCGATCGGAGGGTGGGCATATATGTATTTAGACAAAATGCCATGACCGCTCAAGGCAAGGATCAATACAATGCCTCTGTAAATATATCCTGTTCTATGCGGGGCCGGATCAATATAAATCATGGATATTGTAAAGAGATATCCGGCCAGGAAGACGTGGATGTGTATGAATAGATATAGGAGTATATTGTGATGCATTGCCTCGTACAAACTGGTGGTATAAAGAACCCACAGACCTCCAATATTGAGGATGGCAGCGACAATGGGGTCACTCACCATTCCCATAATGCGGCTTTTAAGTATGTAGGACAGTCTCCTGGCAAGGGTGACTGGCAACGTCCGCAGGGTAAGTGTTACCGGCGCAGCGAGTACCATGAGAAGAGGGGCCAGCATTCCTAAAAGCAGATGACCAAGCATATGAAAAGAAAACTCCATATGTGCCCGCTGAGCCACTGGTCCTGATACAGCTACCAATGCACAGCCGACACCGATGACCCATAGGATTGTACGGGAAACCGGCCATTTTTTATGCTTCCGATTGGAAACTACCACAGCAAGGAGGTACAGTACTAATAAAACTATAAAAGGAACGGCTAGAAGGATTTGAGAATTCGATCCCACGACTTGGGATATGTTTAAGATAGAATGATCAGTTTGCATTTGCGGTATTCTCATATTTTTTATATCTCGTATTTACAACCATTACGATCCCGACAAGAATCATAGCAGCCGCACTCGCATTCCAGACCACATCATACATAAGGAGATTCTCCACATAACGGATCTGATGAAGCCCCATCAGCTTATGTTGCACTGTCCCGTCATACAATTGAAAACCTCCTGCTCCAAGCAAAATGCCTCCCCACCATCTTTTCTTCCACAGCCCCTTTTTACGGCGTAAGTCAGCAAACATAAACAACCCCCCGATAGTAGCAAACCAGCTAAATGCATGGAAAAAACCATCAGATATGAGCCCGATCGAGGTGGTGGACTTGTCATAAAAATGATGCCAATGAAGCAACTGATGAAATACAGCTTCATCGATAAATGCCACAATCCCCATCCCAAATAAGATACCAGCCCATAGATTCCGAGTTGAAGACGTCTTTGTATAGTTTGCTATCATCGTTACAGCATCCCCCTTTGTAAATTATTAGCCACTCTACCCTTTCCTGTATGTTGGTAAACTTTTCTTAATCGGGTCCAAAGTGTCCAGTTGATGTACTGAAATGCCGGTGTGAACCTATTCTTGATAGGTTTACTGTGAAGTACCCGGCAATATTAAAGAAAAAAACAGGACCTTTCGATTAGAAAAAGGCCCTGTCTTTCCATATTATTCATGAATGATATACTGTCGATACTTCTCAAAGTCACTTACCTTGCACTCAAGGGTCAATTTCGTCCCTGATTCTTCATATTCTGTTTCCACTACATTTGCCTGTTCATTAAAATAAGAAATCAAATGACCCTTATCAAATGGAATAAGCATCTGACACTTTTTGTAGTCTTTAAAAATATAGCTTTTCACAACATTGAGCAATTCGTCCATCCCGATTCTCTTCTTAGCCGATAAATAAATCCGATCCTTTTCGACTCTCGGCACTTCCCCTTCCACTAACTCTGCTTTATTAAAGGCATAGATGACCGGAATATCTCCTACCCCAATGCCTTCAAGTGTTTTGTCAGTCACGTTCATCAATTTCTCATGATGTGGATCAGAATAGTCTACCACGTGTATGATGAGATCCGCTTCAAGCACTTCTTCAAGAGTGGAGCGGAACGCCTTGACCAGTTGATGGGGCAGTTTGTTCACGAACCCGACCGTATCTGTCAGAAGAAATTCCTTTTTATCCGGCAGGGTGATGTTCCTTACCGATGTCTCCAGGGTCGCAAATAACATATCCTTCTCGAATACCTGCTTGTTCTCGTTCGGATGGAAGGTTTCCACAAATGCATTCATGGTCGTCGATTTACCCGCATTCGTGTATCCGACAAGGGACACGACGGGGATTTCTCTCTTTTTCCGCTGCTTTCGCTGTGTGGTTCGCAGATCGACGAGGGAATCCAGTTCTTTATTCAAGGCTGTAATTTTTTCTTCAATCCGTCGGCGGTCAAGCTCAAGCTTCGTTTCACCGGCTCCACGGTTGGCAAGTCCCGAACCGCCTCCTTGACGACCCAGTGATTCCCGGCGTCCAATCAGTCGGGGAAGCATGTATTGCAGCTGTGCCACCTCGACTTGCAGCTGGGCTTCACGGGTTTTCGCCCGCTCTGCAAAAATATCAAGGATCAGCATCGTTCTGTCCATCACCCGGACATCAAGCTTTTCCTCGAGGACCCGGATCTGAGAAGGCGCAAGTTCATCATTTGTAATCAAGACATCCCCTTCCCATTCTTCAAGGAGTGGCAACAACTCGTCAATCTTCCCTTTTCCAATATAATGCACGTGATTCGGCCGGGGGAGATTTTGAGTGAGTTCGCCCACGACATCGATTTGCCTGGCATCGGCCAACCCTTTCAGCTCAAGCATAGAATACTCAAAGTCATTGTTCTTATCCTTCGTATTAACGCCTATGGCGATGGCTTTTAATCTTTCTTCCATTACATAGTCACTCCTGTTTGTTTATTTTGGTCATGATGATGCAGAAAAAAAACACAGGCCTCCGCCTGTGTTTTTTGTAAATGGATTTGAATATACCAATCGCACAAGAAGAAGACCGCATTTTCCCCTGGTGTGTTTTTTATTGAAAAAACACACATTAGCGCCTCTTGGTAAGTATTCAATTCTATTTTTAAGAGAGTGTCATGGGCACTCCCTTCCTTCAATTCACGTTAAATGAAGAATTCCTTTAAAAATAGTCAGACCAATCCCATTTACCCTGCACACAGGCAGAGCCTTTGAACATATTCAATTAAGCGTTCAAATTGCGGATGCGTAGTCTGATCAAAATCAAAAGGAAAACCTCCATTTCTCATAAGTTACAACCATTCTACCACACCCCGTGATGGATGGGAAGATATGGTTTGAGGAACGGACCTCCAAAGCCATTGATCAAGAGGTCCTGCAAAGGATATTTCGAGGTCCGTCCCTCAAGCTTACAGGAGATTTTTGAAATCCCGTGCTTGGAGGTCGAGTCGCCGGGCAGCGCTCCCGATTTCTTTGAAAGCGAGGACGGCCTGTTGGTTGCGGTCCTGGTTATTTGAAATGCCTGATTGTGACCGGACCGTTCCTTCATTGATTTTTTTGATTTCGCCTGTGATTCCCTCCACATGGGAGTTCACTTCCTGAATTGAATCCTGGACCCTCGTGGCAAGCTTTCTGACTTCTCCGGCTACGACATTGAATCCTCTCCCATGTTCACCGGCCCGCGCCGCTTCAATGGCGGCATTCAGCGCAAGGAGATTGGTTTGAGTCGCAATGTCCCTAATTGTTTTGACAATATTACCGATTGAATTTGCCTGCAGAGTAAGAGACTTAAGCGTTTCCATATTTTCATTCGAATCATGCACCAGTTTTTCCGTGGCCATGGCCGCTTCTTCACTTCTTGAAATACCCTGATCCGCTTTTTCACTTAGCTCTTCAGACATCTTCTGTAATTCAGAAGCGACATTTCCAATCGTTGTTTCCCGATTCGTAATATCCGTCGCGATCTTGACAACACCTTCTAGCTTTCCTTCTTCGTTATAAACTGGTGTGTATGTAGCCTCCAGCCAAAGAAGTTTCCCAGTCTTCGTGACCCGCTGAATTTTCTCCTGAAAGTTTTTCCCACTCCTTAAGTCCCGCCACAATTTCTTATAGTCCAGACTTTCGGCAAACTCCGTTGTACAGAATACCTGATGGTGCAACCCAATCATTTCTTGTGTATCATATTCCATCGTATTTGCGAAATTCCCGTTCACCCACAGCACATTTCCGTTAACATCGAATTCAATCATGGCAAGCGATTCTTCAATAGCGGCAAGTAAAGCAGACTCCCCAAACACTTGAGTACTATTTCTTGATCTTGTTTTCAGCACTTCGCAACACTTCCTCTTTTTCAACAAAATTAGTAGAGACAATACAAATATGTACCAAAGAGAAAGTAGTCGTTGTTATAAAGGCTCTCCGTTTGGCGTGTGCTGGCCGGTTGCGCCACTCTCTCCTATTCACAAACAGCGCCCATTTACCAGTGAATGATCTTTGCTTCCAACTCATATATTTGTAAGACTATCCTACTAGGTAAATCTCTAATTAACAACTATTATCCTCTGAATTTTATAAATCTTTCCCCATTTTAAGATTTAAACGAAAAAGGACCTCCATCCCACACGCAACCCTATAATGTAAAGGATGCCGTAAGATTGGAGGTCCGTCCCTCAAAACTATTATTCAGTTCCCTTTTTCCACTCTTCTTCCTCGATCAGCATTTTCCCCGGCCATGTGTAAGCCATGATGCCTCCGTCTGCTGTGATGTCTTCACCTGTCACGTAGGAGCTGTCATCCGATGCCAGGAACAGGGCCACTGTCGCCATTTCTTCAGGTCTTCCCAAACGGCCCATCGGTGTGATCCACTTATTGGCTTCCCTGAATTTCTCTCCCATCTTATCCTGTTTGCTCCCGACAAGGTCGTCAATCAAAGGAGTCTCGATTGTTCCTGGTGAAAGAGAATTCACACGGATGCCATGTCTCGCATAATCAATCGCCATGGCTTTCGTAAAGTTGATAATGCCTCCCTTTGCAGCATTGTAGCCAGACCGGTCCAAATCTGCCGCTTGCCCGGACATGGAAGCCGTATTGATAATGGATCCACCGTTTTCAAGCATAAGCGGGATTAGATACTTGCTGCATAAAAAGGTCCCTCTTAGATCCACTGCGATGATCCGATCGAATAGTTCAACAGGATATTCATGCACTTTTCCACCCTGTTCATCTACCCCCGCATTGTTAAAGAGGACATCGATCATACCAAATTTCTTCTTTATCTCTTCAGCAAACGATGTCACACTTTCCTCACTGGATACATCAAGTTGAAATGCCACTGCATTTCCGCCCTCGTCTTTGATCGCATCCACTGTTTTATTCATTTCCTCTTCATTCACATCTGCACATACCACAGTCGCTCCTTCATGCGCAAACACTTTGGCAGTCGCTGCCCCGATACCTGTTGCAGCTCCTGTAATCACCGCAACCTTATCTTCTAGCCTTCCCATAAAGTAAAACCTCCTTGAAATATCTCATGGAGAGTATTTTCCCCTTATGTGAAGTAGTAAACATAGTAGAGGGACGGACCTTAAAATCCTCTCATTTAAGATTCAGCAATAGACATATTTGGGTCCGTCCCTCACCACATTACCCAACTAAAGAAAAAAACCTCCAATTCTTCAGACTTTCCATTTGAAACACAAATAGAGTGAAGAAAAATAGGAGGTCCGTCCCTTAATTTCTCCTTCACTCTCTTAATCCCTGATGGATACGTTTATTTGATCAGCGTGGGAGATGGTAATGGGGTGTTGTCCGTTACCAAGTTTGAGGGTGGCGGATTTGGTTGGGATGCCTTCGTTTTCTCTGGTTTCTTCTTCTGATTTAGATGCATTCGTTTGCTCTGTGAATTGCCACTTGGCGTCCTCTCCTTGTATGTTCCCTACATTTTCGGCATTGATGGTTAAGTTTTCCGTTGTAGGAAGGACCAGATTGACCATTGATGAGCTTGTGACTTCCCATGAGCTTGAAAGGGTTCTCGGCTTTAACGTAACTTCATTGTAGTTATTGGAAATTTCCAGAGACTTGGATGCCGGAACGACGAGTGTCGCCTGTATTTCCTGACCAGCTTGTCTCCACCCATTTGACTCCGGAAGACCTTTTAGGGTGACATATAATGTGTCTCCTTTTTGTGTTGTCAATAAATAATCCTCAGGCTCAGAAAGGAATGGCCGATCTCCCGTGAAAGTTCCCCGATACGTACCAAACACACTCACTTCATTATCCTTAACCGTTTCCACCGTTATTGGATAATGACTGGAATCAACGACGATCCGCTTCACATTATCTCCAACCTGATGGTTATAAGAAGGAAGGTCCGCTGTTTTCACTTCAGAATCAAAGAACGTTTCCATCTGTCCCATCAATCCAGTTGCCTGCAGAACGGTAAATCCGATTCCCACCGTCCCGATGACAGCCACAAATAGGATGCTTAAAAAATCATATTTCAACATCGGTTTTTCCTGCTTCGATAGATACAAATAAACTAAGATTTCTGCTCCCAATACGATCAGCAGCACCGGCCACCAGCCTGCCAGCACATAGGCTGAATCCCATTTTAACAGCTGAGAAAACAGTAGGAAAATTCCCAGGAACAAAAGGGATGCCCCCATCGATATGGATCCGACTCTCCAGGTTCTCATTCTGATACCTCCTCTTTTGAGTGTTCTTTTTTACTTCCCGCCACCAGCTTGATGCCTCCCCCAATCAGGAGAAGACAAACGATTCCCGGTTGGATATAGCTATTCATCACATGATAAAGATCAATGCCATACGAATCTAAAAACGGCATGGTCAATGGCATGAGAATGTTCGTTGCCAGGTAATAGACCCCAAGCAGCATCAATCCGATCCCCACCCATTTTTGCTGATTGATCAAATAGGATACGATCGGTGTATCCTCTAACGGCTCTTTTCCATGTTTCGACGCCCTCTGTAGACCATCAAAGAAACTGTAGAACCAGATGATCGGTACTAAGAAGAGAAAGATACCCAAGCGAAGTACGTCCAGAATGTAAATTGAAAACAAGAATGCAGCCATGAGCTGAATGCCCCTCTTTTGATATCCAAGGTATAAATGCCCTGCTCCAGGGAACATGGATAAGAAAGTGGCGAATGCCTTACTCTTCCTTCCCCCTTCATGCTGTGCCTCCAGATCTTCCAATACAGAACGGTCCGTCAGCACTTCCCCTGCCTGCTTTTTATTCAACAGTTGCATCGTATCAAAGAAGTTGTATACCCAAACGACGGGGAGGACGATCAGAAATACCATAAACTCTCCTCTTCCAGTCATCGCCGTCACAAACAGGATCATTGCAGCAACACCGAGAAACGTTGCCAAAAACGTAACGCCCCGATTCATCAACCCCAGCTGGAAGTGCCCCAGTCCCGGAATCATGGAAAGAATGATGGTGTAGAACCGTTCGCTGCTTAAGGTCTCATCATCCGTGATGGTTTTTTCCCGTCCCTTCAATCCCCTTGATGCCAATAAGGCTGTATTCACAATACTGATCACATAAACGAGAAAACCACATCCTGCCACTAATATCGCCAGGGGGGCGCTCATGATATAATCTGCTACAAAAAAAGATACTGGAAGGGATCCAATAATGATCAGAAGGAACCCGAATCCTCTCAAAACCTTCCCCAAATACATCAACCCAACTCCAGGGATAAACGCCAACAAAAATGCAATTATGGGATTCTTCCTATTTTCCATCTTATTCTGCCTCCTGTTCTTCTACTTTTTCGACATCATCGAGTAATGCCGTTGTTTTATTTAAAATGTTCTCTGTAAAGGATGGCTGACTATTTTTTTCGAATTCCGAGGTGACCTTTAGAAGCTCCCCAAATATTCCTGTAGCCATCAAAATCAGTGTCATCGCCGTTGCCAATACATAATGGAATACCTTTTTCTCATACCAATCCTTCCGGGATGGTTTCCTCGCATCCCCACCTTCAAACGGAATCCGCTCCATCACCTCATCAGTATAGAGGGACGGACCTTCAATGGAAGGAAGATCTCTCTGAACCGCATCCACCGCTTCTAGATAATGTCCCATACAATGCTCACAACTGTACAGATGCTCTTCGTATTCGATTCGTTTGTCTTCTTCCATTTCATCTCTGACATACATTTTCCATTCATCAAGCGCAATATGAATCATCTAAAATCCTCCTCCTTCCAATTCTTCCGCATCCAAAGTCTGGCACGATACAGCTTCGTTTCAATTGTTTTCACCTGCACATGCTGTTCCATCGCCAGTTGCTGATAGGATTTCTCCTTTATGTAGAATCCTTCGATCACTTCCCTGTATGAATCAGGAACTTCCTCTAAATATCTCATCACAAGCTGCTTCTGCTCATTTTTCAACAACCGGGTTTCTGCTGAATCACGGGCTTCCTTCACCGGGAGCTCGTCGACAAGGTCCTCTCCCTTTCTAGCAAGCTTCCGTTTACAATCAATCGCATGATTCACCGCGATCCTTGTCATCCACGTCTTGAAACCTTGATGCTCATACCGAGGGAGAGAGGTGTAAATCTTCATCCACACTTCCTGGGAGGCATCTTCTGCGTCCTTCTGGTTTCTCAAGACTCCGTAGATGCATTTAAACACATACTGCTTATGTATTTCGATCAGCATCCGGAATGCTTTTTCACTGCCATTCTTCGCTTTTTCAACTAGCGGATCCACCAACCTCTCTCCCCCTTTCTTGCGGTCTCATAATAATAGACGAAGGAAACAGAGAAAACCCTACAGTTTTTTTAAAAAAATTTATAGGTTCCCACAAAAAATAGACCCTACGTAAATAGGGTCTTGTATAAACTAGCATCCTAAAGTACTGCAAACAGCGTTTTTCAACACAGATACCAGGTTGGTGTTTGGAGCCAAAATCGATACCAACAACCAAGCGACCAACAATAATACGGCAACTAGAAAGGTAATAAGTCCTAACGACATATAAAATCCCCCCTTTCTATTTATAACTCTAGTAAGTGAGCTCTCTTACAAACTTATTCTATGAGAAAATGTTAGAGTCGGACCGGCTAATATAATAGAAAAGAAAAAAAGGGCAGTACTACGACTTAACAAAACCTTCACAAACAATGGGTACTTCGTTTGATTGAGATAAGCTAGACATGGGTATACACTATACAGGAATGAACATTCATTCCGCATTACCGTTATGAAAGGCTGAGTTGGTATGTCAATGGCATTAAATAAGCGGGACAGCATTGTAGCGAGTTCTCTGGCTCTATTTGCAGAGCGGGGTTATGATGCCACGACGATTCCCATGATTGCCTCGTCTGCAGGCGTGGGGGCAGGAACCATCTATCGCTATTTTGAAAATAAAGAAGTCCTTGGAAATACGATATTTCAAGAATATGTGAAGATCTTTACTGAAACAGTGGAAAATGCCTTCCCTTATGAACAGTCGATACGTGATCAATTTCACCATATTTTCCAATCAATGATTCAGTTTACAAAAGAACAAAGCCAGGCGCTCTACTTCATCCGAACACATAGCAGCGCCCATTTCCTGAATGAAGAAAGTCACACATGCTTCGAGGAACTGTTGAATCTATTTAAATGCTTCTTCGATTCCGGGAAAGAGAAGAAGGTCATCAAGAATCTGCCTTCGACTGCTTTGATCGCCATTCTTTATGGTGCCTTTCTCGAACTTCAGCGACTTGTCCGGATCGGAGAATTAGAGCCTGATACTTCCATGCTTTCAGATGTAGAGGATAGTATGTGGGATGCCGTTCGATTACATGAGTGAGAAACGATTCGTTTCTCATGCCCCAAACGGAATGAACGTTCATTCCGGGCTTTCAACCAAACTACTATACGAGGTGAAGGAACCATGACACAACAATCTCAATATCCACAACCGAAAACATATGGACCACTCGGGAATTTGCCCGTAATCGATAAAGAAAAGCCCCTTCAATCATTTATGAAGCTTTCCAGGGAACTCGGACCCATCTATCAGTTCCAGTTTCCCGGCAGAATGAGCACCTTTGTTTCCAGTGCGTCCCTTGCAAAAGAAATATGCGATGAAACCCGTTTTGATAAAAAAGTCGGACCTGCCCTGCAAAAAGTGAGAGCCTTCGGTGGAGACGGCCTTTTTACCAGTGAAACGAATGAGATGAACTGGAAGAAGGCGCATAATATCTTACTGCCAAGTTTCAGCCAGCAGGCCATGAAAGGATACCACTCAAAGATGGTGGATCTCGCCACCCAGCTCATTCAAAAATGGGCACGCTTAAATCCTGCAGATGAAATCGATGTCCCTGAGGATATGACCCGTCTGACCCTGGATACCATCGGCCTCTGTGGTTTCAATTATCGTTTTAACAGCTTCTACAGGGAAACCTCCCACCCCTTTGTCGACAGTATGGTCCGGGCTCTGGATGAAGCGATGAACCAATCACAGCGCCTCGGTCTTCAAGATAAACTGATGATCAAATCGAAAAAACAATTCAAAGAAGACATTGAGTACATGTTCTCCCTTGTCGACGAATTGATTGCCGATCGCAAGGCAAACGGTGATCAGGGGGAAGATGACCTCCTCTCCTATATGTTAAAAGGAACAGATCCTGAAACAGGAGAGGCGCTCAGTGACGAAAACATCCGCTTTCAAATCATTACCTTCTTGATTGCAGGTCACGAAACGACAAGCGGACTCCTCTCCTTCGCCCTTTACTACTTGATGAACCATCCGGAAAAACTGAAAAAGGCTCAGGAGGAAGTCGACCGTGTTGTTGGTGATACCATTCCGGACTATAAACAAGTGAAACAGTTGAAGTATGTCCGCATGGTCCTGAATGAAACCCTGCGACTATGGCCTACCGCCCCTGCATTTTCTGTGTATGCGAAAAACGACACCACTCTTGATGGCAAATATGATGTCAAAAAAGATGATGTGTTCACATTGGTCATTCCTGAATTACACCGGGATTCATCCGTCTGGGGGGATGACGTGGAAGCTTTCATTCCTGAACGTTTCGAGGACCCATCTTCCATTCCCTATCACGCGTACAAACCGTTTGGAAATGGACAGCGGGCCTGCATCGGGCAGCAGTTCGCCCTTCATGAAGCGACACTGGTGCTCGGCATGGTCCTGCAGCACTTTGACCTGATCGACCATCGAAACTATCAACTCGATGTCAAAGAAACCTTGACTCTCAAGCCCGATGGATTAACAATGCGGGTCACACCCCGTAAACAGGCCATATCATTTGCCATTGCTTCGTCTGAAGCAGCAAAACCGGAAAAAACGGCTGCGCCTATCGAGGTAGAATCATCCCACGGAACCCCCTTACTCGTCCTATATGGTTCAAACATGGGAACGGCGGAAGGAATCGCCCGGGATCTGGGAGAGACAGGCCGTCAACAAGGATTCCGGACAGAGGTAGCTTCATTAGATGAGTACAGTGATGGACTTCCAACAGAAGGAGCGGTCATCATGGTCTCTGCTTCCTACAATGGAAATCCACCTGACAATGCTGGTAAATTCATCTCCATGCTGAAAGAAAGTGAGTCTGATGACTTTGAAGGTGTCCATTACGCAGTGTTCGGGTGTGGTGACCATAACTGGGCGACTACGTATCAGAGGATCCCTAACTTCATAGATGAACAGCTATTTGAAAAAGGCGGGCACCGCATAACGGAAATCGGGCATGGTGATGCAAGCGATGACTTTGAAGGAGATTATGAAAAATGGGCAGAGTCTCTTTGGCCGAAGCTGGCTGATGACTTAAACATCGAACTCCATCAGAATGATCAATCAAACAGCTCGATTACAATGAATTATGTCAGTGATGTGAGTGACACACCGCTTGCTCGCACTCACCATGCCTTTACAGCTATGGTGAATGAGAATACCGAGTTACAGCACGCAGAAAGTGGCAGGCACACGAGACATATCGCCCTCTCTCTTCCAGAAGGTGTTACCTATAGGGAAGGCGATCATATCGGGGTCCTTCCGCAAAATCCGTCATCTCTTGTCGAGCGAGTGCTCAGTCGATTCAACCTGAACGGACAGGACTTCGTTACGTTAACGGGCGATTCCGGTAAAGCGGCGCATCTCCCTACAGAAAAGCCTGTAAAACTTTATGAACTACTGGCCAATTATGTAGAGTTCCAAGAACCCGCTACCCGTTCTCAAATCAGGACGCTTGCCGCTAATACCGTCTGCCCTCCTCACGTCGTTGAGCTCGAGGAACTACTGAAGGATGAGACGTATAAAGAGGCGGTATTAAGTAAACGAATAACGATGCTCGATCTTGTGGAAAAGTACATGGCATGTGAAATACCCTTTGAAAGCTTCCTTGCACTTCTCCCATCATTAAAGGCTCGCTATTATTCAATTTCAAGCTCACCTTTATACAAAAACGGAGAAGCAACCATCACTGTCAGCGTCGTCCGTGGAGATGCCTGGAGCGGACATGGTGAATACAAAGGAATCACATCCAACTACCTGGCAGAGCGATCCCAAGGAGACAAAATCGCCTGCTTCATCAACACACCACAATCGAACTTCCAGCTGCCTGAGAATTCGGAAACTCCGATTGTCATGATCGGACCGGGAACGGGAATTGCACCATTCAGAGGATTCATCCAGGCACGGAGCATTCTGAAGGAGCAAGGAAATTCACTCGGCGAAGCACATCTCTACTTTGGTTGCCGAAATCCTGAGCACGATTACCTGTACCAGGATGAATTGGAGAAAGCAGCACAAGAAGGAATCGTCGCACTTCACACGGCATTCTCAAGATGCCCGGGTCAAGAAAAAGCATACGTCCAGCATCGACTGGCAGAAAATGCAGAAGAAATCCTGACGTTATTAAAAAATGGCGGACGCCTATACATTTGTGGTGACGGAAGTAAAATGGCTCCAGATGTCGAACAGACTCTGGTAGAAAGCTACATGCGTTTCTATCAAACATCAAAAGAAGAAGCCGATCGCTGGATGAGATCATTGGAAGAGGATGGTCGATACGCGAAGGATGTTTGGGCTGGGGCGTAATGTAAGAGAGGCGAATCCTTATAGGGTTCGCCTTTTTTAGTAATCATAATAGATTCGGACATATCCAATGTACTCTGTAGTAGTTTCACCGATATATTTTCGATTTCGGCGTTAAAATTGGAAATTCGCCGATAAATCGCTCTACTACTCCTCCTACTTCATTTCCCCCCTGTAAACGAAATCCCCTTAATAAAGTAGCGATTAAAGAATGCATACAATAACAGTACGGGCAGCGTAAAGACCATCGAAGCGGCCATGATATAGTTCCAGTAGCTGACGTATTGCCCTTTGAAAGTGTTCAAACCCAATGGAAGTGTGTACATTTCCGTATCTGTCATGACAATCAATGGAGTCATGAAGTTGTTCCAAAAGCCCATAAATACAAAGATCGCCTGGGCAGCCAGGGCCGGTTTGGCCAATGGCAATACGACTTTAAAGAAGATACCGAAACGGCCGAGACCATCGATTTGAGCTGCCTCTTCCAGTTCCTTCGGGAAGTTGATGAAGAATTGCCTCATCATAAAGATGAAAGTAGCATTGATCATCGCCGGTACGATCATCCCTTGATACGAGTTTAGCCATCCGATTTCCTTTAGAATTAAATAATTCGGGATCATGGTGACTTGGGCAGGGATCATCAGGACAGCCAGGATCATGATGAACAATGCTTTTTTCCCTGGAAAGCTCAACCTTGCCAAGGCATATCCGGACATGGAATTAAAAATGATATTCAATGCGGTACCGACAACGGCGATGAACAAACTATTGAACAGCCATCTCGGGAATAGCTCCTGCTCGATAAAAATTTGCTTGTAGTTATCCAAAGTGAAATTCCTTGGTATGAAATTCATTGTCCCGCTAATGATTTCTTCCAGCGTTTTAAAAGAAGAAGACAGTGCCCATAGAAATGGGATCAGGGTAGTGATGGCATAGCCAATCAAAACAATATACAGGAGACGTTTACTGAACGTCTTTTTCTTTGAATTCATGTTTTAGTCCCCCCATTAATAGAGTGATTCTTCTTTAGAGAATTTACGTTGTATCAAGGTGGCCACCAGGATGATGAGAGCAAGTGCAAAGGCGAGGGCCGCTGCATATCCCATAGATCCCAATGATTTAAAGGCATATTGATAGATTAAGAGCACGACCGTTAACGTAGAGTTATTGGGTCCACCGGATCCCCCTGAGAAGATATACGATTGATCAAACAACTGGAACGTGCCGATGACTCCCATGATCACGACGAAGGATGTAACCGGTCTGAGGAACGGAACAGTCACATAGAAGAACTTCTGAATGGCACTCGCTCCGTCCAGTTCTGCGGCTTCGTATAACGAGTCGGGAATATCCTGAAGGGCAGCGAGATAAATGACCATGAAAAACGGAGCCGTCGCCCAAATATTCATCAGCATGATGGCATTCAAGGCTATATCTGGATCTCCCAGAAAATTATAGGTGGGCAAACCGACTTTATCTAAAATGTTATTGATCAACCCTTCTTTGTTATACATCCACATAAAGATCAGGGTTAATACGGCTGAAGAAGTTAGGGTTGGTAAGAAGTAGACGATCCTGAACAGCTTCTCACCCTTTAATCCTGCATTTAAAGTGGCAGCTAATACCAGTGCGAGGAAGGTTTGGGTCGGTACCACGATCAACACATATTTCGCTGTGTTTTTCAAGGCAATGATGGCCCGGTTGTCTTCCAAGATCCGTGTGAAATTGTCGAAAGCCACAAAATCGAAACTCATATCACCAAGGAGTTGAACTTTATGAAAGGATAAAAAAATGGCATATAGAATCGGTCCAATGATAAACACTGCTAATACCAACAGTGTCGGTGACATAAATAAGTATCCTTGTCCTGCATCTTTTATTCTCTTTTTGGAGGATGGTTTGTTCATTCTTATCCCTACTTTCTATCTATCTCGTTAACCTACACCGATTACCTGTATTCTTTCCGCCAAGGTCAAAGCGCCAAGACCTAAAAAGAAAGAATACAGTCAATGGTAAAGTTGTACCTGACACGATACTGAGTGCCAGGTACCTTTAGAAAGACTATTGAATTTCGCTATTCGCTTGTTCCTGTGCTTCTTTCAGAGCTTCATCCAATGGTCTGTCACCCAGGAAGGCAGCGATGAATTGGTTGTTAAAGTTATTCATGATGATCGGCAGGTTCTTCCCTTCTGCCCACACTGTTGCATACGGTGCTCCCGCTACAAGTGCACCTCGTAATTCATCCTTGTCATACCCTAATTTTTCAGCTACTGACTTACGTGTCGGAAGGGCAAATCCTTTCGAGGTCCATGTTTCCATTCCTTCTTTACCTGTCAGATACGAGATCAGCTCCCATGAAGCCTCCTTCTTTTCAGATGCGGCATTCATCACATATCCGACCGTATAAGCCATTGTTCCTTTTTCTCCATTGATGGTCGGTAATTCTGCCGTTCCATAGTCAACATCCGGGAACGTATCCGCTAAGAATGGAATCGCCCAGTTTCCTTCGATGACCATGGCCGCTTTTTCTTGTCCGAACATTTCTCCTCCCCAGTTCGCTCCGACTTCAGAAGCCTGTGCTGAGGTTTTGTCTTCATTATGCTGGTCGATGATCGGCTGAAGGGCATTCACGACTTTGTCTGAAGCAAAGTTCGCTTGATCATCCTTCACGACTTCCCCACCCGTTGCCTGGGCGATGTGGTAAAGTCGGGCGAGCTCAGGCGCCACACCAAATCCATATACCCCATCTTTCGTCAGGGCTTTTGAAACTTCACGGAGTTCTTCCCATGTTTTCGGAACTTCGACACCCGCCTCTTTAAACATCTTCTTATTGTAGAAGAGGGCTAATGTCGAGTAATCTTTCGGAAAGCCGTACGTTTTTCCATCGACTTGAAATGCTTCAAGCATCGGCTTCTCAAAATCTTTCAAATCAAAGTCTTCCGTCACATAATCATCCAATGGTTCAACGACCCCGGTATCAATCAGGGCTGGTGCTTCAAGGGCATCAAGATAGAAGACATCCGGTCCTTCCCCACCGATTAGACGTGTTTTCAAGACATCCATGTACTGCTCAGAAATGACTTCATGTTTTACATCGATATTCGGATGCTTTTCTTCAAAGTCAGCTAGGGTTTGCTTCAGGAGCTTTTGCTCTGAAGGATTCCCTCCCCAGCCGGCAAGGGTGATTTCCACTTTTTCACCATTTCCCCCACCGTTTGAACTTGCTTTCTCATCCGAACCGCTGCAGCCCGCAAGTACTGATCCTACTAACATCGTTGTCATTCCTACACTCGCTATCCACTTCTTTTTCACCATTTCTTCCAACCCCTTTATTGATTTATGAAAAATAGGAAGCTTATTCCCAGGTGTACCTAAACTATTTGTTTTTCTTTTACAATGTCATAGCCGGTTGAGTTTTCAATAATGGTGATATCTACTTTGTCACCATTTCGCACCAAGGAGAGAGAAAGCATTCCATCACCTATTGCTATATTTTGAACCGTTAAGGTGTTCATCTCATCGAGTAAAATCGGATGTAAATGAATCTCTTTTTGAAGGCTATTCGGGAAAAGCCCCAATAAAGATTGAACAAACACAAGGGGTGTTCCCGCTGCCCAAGCTTGCGGTGAACATGCGACGGGATACTTTACTGCCTTTCCGATCGTTGACTCGTACCCGCAAAATAATTCGGGAAGACGGTCGTATTCGAAATGCCGGGACGCATCAATCAGCCCACTCATGACTTTCTTCGCTTCAGCCGTCAATCCAAGCTTGCTTAATCCGAGCAAAGTTATACTGTTATCATGTGGCCAGACACTTCCATCATGGTAGCTCATTGGGTTATAGCCTGCTTCCCCTTTCCCCATCGTACGGATTCCGTAACCGGAGAACATGTTGTCACCCGTTAAAGTTTGACTGACTTTTTCAGCACGGTTTCCTGTCATCATTCCTGAAAACAACACATGACCAGGATTCGATGTAATCGTACCTACCTTTTCTTTCTTTTGATCAAGGGCGATGGCGTAGAATTCAAGGTCCTCCATCCAAAAATCCTGTTCAAACCGTTCTTGAAGGTTTTTCGCTTCTGCAGCTAACCAAGAAGCCGTTTCGTGATCCCCAAGGGCTTCATACACATCAGCCAGTCCCCGCTTTGCCTGGTACACATAGCCTTGAACTTCCACTAAGGCTATCGGCGTATCAGCATAGTCCCCATTTCGATGGACGATGGAGTCCGCAGAATCTTTCCACCCCTGGTTCGCAATTCCTTTGGAAGATTCCTGATGGTACTCAAGAAATAGATCTCCATCTCGATCTCCATATTGGTCGATCCACTTCAAAGCATTCTTTACGTTATCCTCAAGCTTTCTGAATGTGCCGAAATCCCCTGTCCATTTCACATACTCCGTTAAAAGAACAAGGAATAACGGAGTGGCATCAATCGTCCCGTAATAAGGTGTGAACGGAATCTGGTTCGTATTTGCAAGCTCTCCGTAGCGGATTTCATGCATGATCTTTCCTGGTTGTTCATCTCTCCAAGGATCCACCTTCGTTCCTTGCTCACTCGCCATCGTGAACAGGGTGCCTTTTGCAACCTGTGGCTCGAAGGCAATCATTTGCAGTGCCGCAATCAGACTATCCCTGCCAAATGGAACCCCGAACCAAGGCAGACCAGCTACCGGAAACTTTCCGTATCCAGTGTCGTTCAATAACACTCTAAGATCGGATAAGCTTCTGTCCACCAGACGCTGAAGCGGTTCGTAATCGGTTTCTACCCTTGTTAACCCAGCGGACCATTCTTTATAAGAAACTCTTAATTTTTGTAGTGCCTCTTCGACAGGTAAAATATCTTCTCTTATCTCTTCGTTTTCAAGTGGCACGATCATAAATGTAATGGATCTTTCTTCCTCATGATGAAGCTCCACCTGGAACGTGATCTCTCCGCTTTCGTTCACGTTTTTCGCCTTGGCATCCCAGTGAATGTTGGTCGCACGGTTGATACCGTCTGCTCCTGCGTATTGGAAGATGACGGATTGATCCTCCACCTTCTGTCCGGTTCGTTTTCCTACCTTTCCAGTTTGGAACCCGCGTACAATGAACATATCGTTAAAATCTACATCGACTCTGATATTCAACTCAAAAGAGACCGGCTTTGGGTAATAGTTTTTTGTTTTTATCGTTTCATATAACACATCACCATAAATAAAGCGCTTACGTTCAATCTCAACAGATTCTCTCCACAGAATTAGATTTCCATCCTCTTCCTGGTGGGGATTTGTCAATAGAATCGTAGACATATAGTTTTCAGATCCATCCGAATGTAATAGGATTGGTTTTTCATTATTGATTTTTACATTCAACTTGCTTAGGTACCTCGTGTCATTCTTGTATAAACCCAGCCCGTAACTATGCTCTGAAGTGATATCTCCCTGTTCATCTGTAAGAAGAAATAAGTTGTTTTCTTTAATCACCCGGTAATTCATATTGGTTCCTCCTACTTCTACACATGTTTTCACTGTTTCCGAAACGTTTTGGTAATAGAGCAAAAAAATATATCCATTCTATCCAAAACGTTTCGGATTTTCTACTGAATAATGGCTGGTCCGTAAAATTACTCACCAACCCTTATTCGAATATGAGGTTCGTACTTTCCCTCTCGATTAACTTCGTTTCCAACACCATCCGGTGGGTTTCAGACTGATTTGTTAATAAATCCAACAATAACTTCGCAGCTTCATAACCCAATTGAAATTTATTTTGTTGGATGGTCGTAAGCTTCGGGCTTACATACGAAGCCAGCAGGATATCATCATATCCCACAATTGAAATATCTTCCGGTATTTTAATATCCAACTCTTTCGCAGCACTCATTGCCCCGATAGCCATTAAATCGCTGGAGCAAAAGATGGCTGTGATTTCCGGGTTAGATGAAAGCATTTGATGCGCTGCTTCCCTTCCACTTTCTTCAGTAAAAGCACCGTTTATGATGTATTCGGGTTTACTCTCTATTTGTGCTTGACGCAAGGCGGCAATATAACCTTCCAGTCGCTGCTGACTGACAAACGCAAACTCGTGGCCGTTGATCATTCCGATATTCCTGTGGCCTTGTTCGATTAAATGCCGGACCGCTTTTTCAGCCCCCAACACATTATCTGTTGTCACATGACTTACATTTGGGGACTCAAGAGGAATATCGATCAATACACAGGGAATATCACTTTCCACCACTTCGTGTAAATAAGGATCATCGGTTCTGATTCCCTGGATGATCACTCCATCCACTCTCCGTTCCTTACAAAGCTGTGTGTAAGTCTTTTCTCGCTGCTTCGATGAATTCGTATTAAATAACACAAGATCGTAATCAGAACCTGACACAAATTCATTAATGCCCGCAAGAACTTCCACAATAAAATTATCTTTCACACTTTCCTTCGTGAAGCCGGAAACAAGTAATCCAATCGTTTTCGATTTCTTCATCACCAGACTCCGTGCAATGGAGTTCGGGCTGTAATTCAACTCTTTTGCCACTTGGGCAATCTTCTTTCTCGTATCTTCATTGACATCCGAGTATCCATTCAACGCCCTTGAAACCGTCGTAACGGATACCCCAGCTACTCTGGCAATATCTTTAATCGTAGTCACTTGCACATCTCCCAAAACGTTTCGGATTTCCTTTATCTGAATAGTACAACAGCTTGTAAACAATTTCAATATTATTTTTCTATAACGTTAGTGATTTTCCAGGGTTTCTCCCTAAAAATAAATCCCGATCAACATAAAAAAACAGCGAATCCAAACAAATTCGCTGCTTCTTCCTCACTTTTTCCTGACCGGTATCCATATTTCACTTCTAAATGCATCAGACTCAATATCTTTACTTTCATTCCACAAGATCTCCGGCCCCTCTGCTTGTTCATAGATTGAAGTTGGAAACCATTCAGAATAGATTCTCCCCCATACCTGCTGCAATGTGTCCGGAAACGGTCCGACCGCTTCAAATACAGCCCAAGTTAGACGAGGGACATCAAGTTTCGATAAGCCGGGGGGACATTCATCAGTTGTGGCTGCGCCAATATAATGATCAAGTTCCCCCTTCTCTTCCAATCTGCCTTCGGAAAAATTGACGGATGCACTAATCAATCCTTGTGGTTCCACATTAGACAAACTCTTTAACTTCTTGATCATTGTCTGATCCAGGTTCTGCCACATTTCTGCAATGTCAGGGTTCACCCCATTAAATATGATCGGCACCCGCCTCATGTTTCCAACAATGGCAAACGGTTCTTTCTCTTCGATTCGATAATTCATTTCATTGCCTCCTCTGATGGATAACTGGAAGGTCATCGGTGGAAATGATTTGAGTGAATGGCCTTTCGCTTGTGACGGAGTGATCCCATGCATTTTTTGAAAGACTCTCGTGAAGGAATCGGGTGATGAGTAACCATATTTTAAGGCTATATCAATCACCTTTACATCTCCGTTCTGAAGTTCAAGGGCCGCCATGGTCAAACGTCGGCGCCGGATATATTCTGACAGTGAAATCCCGGCAAGGAACGAAAACATCCGTTTAAAGTGATATTCCGAGCAATAGGCACGCTTTGCCACTTTTTCATAATTGATTTCTTCCGTCAGATTTTCTTCAATATATCGTAAAGCGTCATTCATCGTCTTCAATGTATCCATTTCCATGACCTCCTTCTTCATAAGAATAGCAAGAATGAAAGGAATCAACCCGACTTATCGTGCCACATGTTGCAGGGTGAGAAAAAAGACCTCCTCACACGAGAAGGCCACTTCATTTATTTCCTTGCTTCATGTACCTTGAGCATCTTCCCTTTTACCGTCGTTTTCTTCATGGCTTGTAAAACCAACGGCCCTTTTCCATTGAGGATCTCCACGTACGAGAGGTTTTCCTGTATTGTGATGATTCCGATGTCTTCAGCAGTCACTCCATCGATTTTCGCAATCGTTCCGACAAAATCGACTGCCCTGATTTTCTTTTTCTTGCCACCGTTGAAATAGAGCTTCATGATGTCTCTGTTCAGCTGCTGACTTTTGTCCATTTTGAAATCGGGTTCCTCATCCAGCTTCCGTTCAAACTCATTTTTCGCATCGGCCACAGCATCCTGTGTAGGTCCAGCAAGTTTCGGAATCATAAATCCGATATACTCCTCGATCTCACCAAGGAACTTCTCTTCATATGGTGTGCAGAACGTGATCGCTTTTCCTGCCTGACCAGCTCGACCCGTTCTCCCGGTACGGTGTACATAGCTTTCTTTCTCCATGGGAATATCATAATTAATCACATGGGTGATGTTCTCGATATCTATCCCCCGTGCTGCCACATCCGTTGCCACCAGGTATCGGAAATCTCCCCTCTTGAAATCGTCCATTACTTCGAAACGGGCTTCCTGGATCATGCCTCCATGGATCTTATCCACAGGGTAACCTGACCGGTCCAACTCTTCACATAATGTATCCACATTTTCTTTCGTTCGGCAAAAGATGATGCAGCTATCCGGGTTTTCTACGGTCGTCACGTTTTTCAAAAGGGACAGCTTATCCTCTTCTCTCACTTCAAGAACTGAATGCTCGATTTTATCCGTCGTGATTCCCGTTGCCTTGATTTCAATATGAACAGGTTGCTTCATATATTTATGGCAGAGTGTCTCCACATCTTCTGGAAGTGTTGCAGAGAATGTCAGCGTCACACGATCAGATGGCAGTTCCTGAATGATCGCTTCAACCTGTTCGATAAAGCCCATGTTGAGCATTTCATCGGCTTCATCAATGACCAGGTACCTAAGTTTATCCAGAGGAAAGGTCCCTTTTTCAATATGGTCGAGGACACGTCCCGGTGTTCCGACGACGACATGATTTTTCTGCTTCAACTCAAGCTTCTGGCGATGAAAAGGAGATTTTCCGTATACTGCTGCCGCCTTGATCCGCTTATATCTCCCAATGTTCGTAATATCTTCTTTGACTTGTACCGCAAGCTCACGTGTCGGGGTCAAAATCAGTGCCTGGGGTTTATTTTCTTCCCACTCCACCATCTCGCATAGGGGAATCCCAAAAGAAGCCGTCTTTCCGCTCCCCGTTTGGGAACGGACAACAAGATCTTTTCTTTCTAAAGCAAGTGGGAGTACCTTGGATTGCACTTCTGTAGGAGCTTCATATCCTAAACCGGACAGCGCCCTTACAATCTCTCCACTGAGCGGATAATCCACAAATTGTTTATCAGTCATATCATAACCTCATTTATTTTTTCTTATTTTCATAGGAAAGCTCCGATTCTATTCAATGAACAATACCCTTTTAAAAATTCTTTTCAAATTTATTTAGGTAATCCCCCAAAAGTGTGGTATGCTTTACCTAACCATTTTTAACTTGTAACATGTTGTCTCCGGGACCGACGAACGCTGTCGGTCCCTTTTTATATCTAAAGCGCAGGCGGCTTGCCCAGAGGCGACAAGCATAAGACGAACAGGCCGGAAAGGCGTCCTTTGCCTTTTTGGCCTGTTTGACTTATGACCTCGAGCCTCTAGCCGCCGGAGCTAGCAGACACCTAAAGCGCAGGCGGCTCGTTCAGAGGCGACAAGCATAAGATGAATGGGCGGGAAGGCGCTCTTTGCCTTCTTGGACCATTTAGCTTATGACCTCGAGCCTCTAGCCGCCGGAGCTGGAAGTCACCTAAAGCGCAGGCGGCTCGACCAGCCCAGACAAAAAATCCTCACCCAAACTTTTCACTCCCAATAAAAAAAGGACCCTCCTGAGAGAGCCCCTTCATCAAAAGCTATTACGCTTTGTTTACGTTAGTCGCTTGAAGTCCACGTTGACCTTGCTCAGTGTCAAATGTAACTTTTTGACCTTCGTCTAAAGATTTAAATCCTTCGCCTTGGATAGCTGAGAAATGTACGAATACATCTTCTCCACCTTCGATTTCGATGAAACCGAAACCTTTTTCTGCGTTAAACCATTTTACTGTACCTTCTTGCATATGTGTATCCTCCTGTGTGGATGTTGAATCCACGTTTTATTACTATAGTTGCTCAAGTTAGATATCAAAGGCGAAAAGTTTAAAACTTATTCTTTCCTTACAGACCGAACAAAAATAATTCTTTCTTAGAATAACAGATAATCTCATAAAAAGCAAATCGATTTGAATTTTCTCTTCAAACTCTCTTTTCATAAAGGAGAATCCTGTTCCTTTGTCGAAAGTAAGAGAGGTAAAGGGGATGACCCAATGAATAAAAACACATTACTCAAAACGCTGAGTCAAGCAAGTCGCGGAAACTTTTTCACAATCGAACTTCCTGTGCAATCGGGAGAAGAAGCAGAAACCATCGAACATGTGGCAGCTGAATTAGAAAGAGAGGGAAAGATCAAAATCAGGGAATGTACATTGAAGGAAACTTCCATCTACATTCAGGGAATCATAAAATACGCTTTAACTTAACGTGTGGATGCCTCATTGCAGGCATCTTTTTTTTAACACAAAAAAAGGACCCTCAAGAGAGAGTCCTTTTTCTTAAAGCAATTAGATTTTGTTAACGTTAGTCGCTTGAAGTCCGCGTTGACCTTGCTCAGTTTCGAATGAAACTTTTTGACCTTCGTCTAAAGATTTAAATCCTTCGCCTTGGATAGCTGAGAAATGTACGAATACATCTTCTCCACCTTCGATTTCGATGAAACCGAAACCTTTTTCTGCGTTAAACCATTTTACTGTACCTTCTTGCATGTGTGTATCCTCCTGTGTGGACTTTATATCCACGATTTATTACTATTATTGCTCAATTAGATATCAAAGGCGAAAAGTTTAAATACTTTCATTCCTTACAGACCGAACAAAAATAATTCTTCCTTAGAATAACAGGAAATCGTAAAAATAGCAAATCCTTTTTTATATTTTTTTAAAATGGACTACTGAATTGTGATGACCAATACCATTATATAAGAAGAAACAGAAAAAAAGCCCACTCCCCAAAGGAATGGACGTGCACTCTTACTCTTCCTGCTTGTTCCCGTGTTTTACACCTTTACTTGTATAAGGCTTGTTGCTTTTTTTCTTATTGGCGCCTGCCTTCCACCGGTTCCAGCCTTTCTTGCCGGTGCCCTGGCCTGTTCCGCTCTTTTTCTTAGGTTTACTCATTTTTTCACTCCGTTATGATCAGGTTCGTTCTTACACGTTCGTCTCCATATCATAACACGGATTAGTGCAGCGGGGTACTTCTTGTTTATTCCACTTCTTTTTTCTGCCCAGTATAAATGTGGATCGCATCCCGCAGGAATTCGGCCACTCCCTCTTGTTCTGCATCATAATATGCCTTGAACCGTTCATCGTCCACGTACATCTGAGAGAGTCCTGCATGAGCTTCCTTGCTGTAATGCCCCCAATAGAAGGAAATCCACTGCCTGTGAAGATCAGCCGCTTTCTGTGCCATCTCACTTCCAGGGTCACCATCTTGAAATGCTTCTCCCAGCGCTTTTTTGATTTCCTCCTCCAATTCCTTGACCTTTTCATACTCTTCCTGTGACATGTTCATGACTTTCGCGTTGGATTCGTCCACTCTCTTGTCACCATATTTCTCCCGCACTTCTTTCCCATACTTATTCTCATTCTCTTCCACCATACTCTCTTTGAATCCTTCAAATTTTTCTTTATCCGCCATAGTGATTCTCCCTTCCTTTACACGGAGTGTTTTATCGACATTCGCAATCAGTTGATCAAGCTGGGCCCGTCTGTTCAGTAACTTTTCCCGGTGTTCCCGTAATGCAAGTGTTGCGTCAAAGGCGGGATCATCGAGAATATCCTTGATGTCATCCAGTCCAACACCCAATTCTTTGTAAAAGAGGATCTGCTGAAGGCGGTCGACTTCCTCCTGCCCGTAAATCCGGTATCCTGACGAATTGGTCCTGGCCGGCTTCAGAAGCTCAATTTCATCATAATAACGCAGGGTCCTCGGACTCACCCCAGCGATCCCCCCCAATTTTTTAACGGTATATTCCATGATGTCACCTCCTGACAATTCTTACTTTACAGGTTGACGCAGCGTGAATGTAAAGGGTTTTTTTGAAAAAAGCCCGATTGTGATGGGGGCATCCTCCCCCCCGCCCCGGATTTCCTTGAAAATAAAGTGCCAGTCCGATATATTCTTAGTATAGTCACTTTGAGTATAAGGTTGTGTTGAATATGCGAATTAATAAATATATCAGTGAAGCTGGAAAAGCGTCGAGACGAGGGGCCGATAAGTTGATCACAGAAGGCAGGGTCACGATCAACGGACGGACCGCGAAGATCGGTGACCAAGTGAACCCCGGAGATGATGTGCTGGTGAGCGGTGCCCCTGTAAGGGTCGCCAGGAATAATGTATACATCGCTCTAAATAAGCCTGTCGGAATCACGAGTACGACAGAAAAAGGGGTCAAGGGTAATATTGTGGATCTCGTTAACCATCCCTTGCGGATATTTAATATCGGAAGACTGGATAAGGACTCCGATGGCTTGATTCTTCTGACGAACGACGGAGATATCGTCAATGAAATCCTCCGTGCGGAAAATCAGCATGAGAAGGAATACATCGTCACGGTTGACCGCCCGATTTCAGAAGACTTTCTCAAGCAGATGTCAGAGGGCGTTAAGATTCTTGGAACGAAAACATTGCCATGTAAAGTCGAACAGATTTCGAAATATGTATTTCAAATCACCCTCACCCAAGGATTGAACCGACAGATCCGCCGCATGTGTGAAGCTCTTGGATATGAGGTGTACAGACTTCAGCGTACGCGTATCATGAACATTCAACTGGGAAATCTTCCTGTCGGACAGTGGCGGGATCTTTCCAAGAAAGAGAAAACGCGATTATTTCAGGATTTGGATTACGAACCGAAGGAATGGTAATAACAGACAGGTCCGGTGCCCTGACTGGCTAACAGTCGGGCACCGGACTTTTTTATCTTTTGACGCTTCAAGAAGTAGTGGATTTACTCTTCTTATTTTCGACAATATAAGCTATTATAAAATAGTTTAGATATTCTAATTAGATTTATGTGGAGGTTTGAGAACGCATGGTTTTCAAGAAAAAGGATAAGTTCGCTATTCTTCTTAGTCAAATAGCTGGTAATTTGAAAGTGAGTGCGCATTATTTTGCTGATTATAAACTGAATAATGTGAGTGATTTAAAAGAATTTTCAGGTACGATGAAGGACTACGAAACAAAAGGGGATTCTTTTGTGCATGAGGTCATCTTGGACTTGAATAAAGTCTTCATCACACCGATTGAACGGGAAGATATCCTGGCACTGGCTATGAGCATGGATGATGTTCTGGACGGGCTCGAGCACACATCCGCTATGTTTGAAATGTATTCCATCACTCAGGCAGACGAATATATGCTGAAGTTTGTTGAAGCAATCCGCCAATGTTCCGATGAGATCGAATCGGCTGTCGAACTGCTTTCTACAAAAAAATGGCTCCAGATCAGAGAGCATGCCATCAAGATCAAAGATTTAGAATCAAAATGTGATGGGATTCTCCGTCAATCCATCAAGCATCTCTTCCATACGGAAAAGGATCCCATTCGCATCATTCAGTATAAGGAGATCTATGAGGAGCTTGAGGAAATCGCGGACTATTGTCAGAATGTGGCCAACACATTTGAAACCATTATTATGAAGAATGCATAAGGAGTCTTGCAGGAATGGATACAATCTTACTTTTAACCATACTTATCGTTGTGGGGGCCCTTGCATTTGATTTCATCAACGGGTTCCATGATACGGCCAATGCCATTGCGACCGCTGTATCGACAAAGGCACTGAAGCCAAGACATGCCATCATCCTGGCAGCCGTCATGAATTTCGCCGGTGCCCTCGCTTTCACAGGAGTCGCCAAAACAATCACCAAGGACATCGTCGACCCCTTTTCCCTCGAGAACGGGACGATCGTCATCCTGGCAGCTCTTCTTGCAGCGATCACATGGAATTTAGTGACGTGGTACTACGGGATACCTAGCAGTTCCTCCCATGCTTTGATCGGGGCGATTGCTGGGGCAGCCATTGCGGCGGCAGGTGTCTCGGCACTGAATTATAAAGGGTTCATCAAAATCATCCAGGCGTTGATTTTTTCACCTATTTTGGCTTTTGTAATTGGTTTCATCATTTATAGCATATTCAAGGTCGTCTTTAAGAATCGTAACCTGGCAAAAACGAACCGGAATTTCCGTTCGATCCAGATTGCGACCGCGGCACTTCAATCGTTCACCCATGGAACCAATGATGCGCAAAAAGCGATGGGGATCATCACCATGGCCCTGATCGTGAACAATTATCAAACCTCCGATGATATCCAGACGTGGGTTCAGGTTTCCTGTGCCACGGCCATGGGACTCGGGACCTCGATCGGGGGATGGAAGATTATCAAAACCGTTGGCGGAAAGATCATGAAGATCCGACCGGTAAATGGAGTGGCGGCAGACTTGACGGGTGCAGCCGTCATTTTTGGTGCAACGGCGATTCACTTACCTGTCAGTACGACTCACGTTATCTCCTCTTCCATCCTTGGTGTGGGTTCCGCTCACAGATTGAAAGGGGTGAAGTGGGGTACGGCTCAAAGAATGTTGATCACATGGGTCATCACATTACCTATTTCAGCAAGTCTTGCCGCCATCTTCTTTTATATCTTGAATGTATTTTTCTAATAAAAAGGAAGTCGGAAGGGAATTCCCCTCTGACTTCCTTTTATCGTTGTGCTTTTAGATGACTGCGCTCAAACGCCAGATACCGTGTCCCCTGGAAGGTCAACTCCCCTTCGTCCCCTTCCACTAGCATCCCATAATCCGTATCTTTCACTTTCAATTCAACTCTGTCTCCGCTTTCCACTTCGAAGGTGATGTAATAATGGCTATAGGCCCTGCTTTCTCCTCCACCCTTCACAGCCGTCCGTTTACCCAACACTTTCGCCCATACATTCAAGGTAGGCGATTGATTATTCTGACTCCACTGGGTCACTCCTTTTACGGCAGAAAACAAAATGAACGAAATCACGATTACAAAGATGATCCCAATGAAAATCGGGACCGCTTGAAATATAAAATCTCCACCACCATACATATTCATTTCTCCCCTTTGAATCTTTTTCTACATTTTAACATTACGATACCTATATGTGTGATGGATTCTGATGATGACAAAAAAATGAGCCAACTCCCCACTGAGATTCTGTGAGGGGCTGACTGACCAACCTAATCACCCTGTCGGATGCTTCATCTTATCCATGATCATCGTAAAATAATTTTTCTTCACCGGTCCGGATGCATGGGGTATTTCGTATAATGCAGGTTCTTTTTTCTCCAAGAGCTTTGAGGAATATACTTGTGTTCCCTCCATCATTCGGCGAATGGAAGAGGTCAATTCTTCACTCGGACTATCCTTCAATAAGTAACCGTCTGCACCCGCATCCTGTACCCTTTCCAGATTCCCCTCTCTTGGGAATGTTGCGAGTACCAGAAGTCGACATTCCAGCACTTCAAGAGGTCCGTCCCTCAGTAGATGTTCTATGTTAAGGATAAGGAGATCTGGTTGCATGGAGTGGATGAGTTCCAGTGCATGCTCTCTGTCTCTTGCCTTCCCCACTATTTCCATGTCTTCTTCAAGGTTCAAGAGCGTGCCGATTGTCCCTAACACCCATTCTTCATCCTCTGCTATCACAATGCGAATCATATGCGTCCTCTCCTTTTAACACCGTATCAAGTAAAGACTCCCCTTATATGAAGATTCATAAGGAGAGTCGGCTGCGGTTTATAATTCAGGTTTGGCTTCTGTAGAAATGCGCGCGTTCGATTTCCTTGAGGATTTGATCCCTCTAAAGCTTACAAACGTCTTATTTTCTTCATCCCATAATTTGAAGCGAAGAGATTTCAAGCTCGTTACGAGTGAAATCGTCGGTACATTCTGTAGGGGCTCCGAGTTTACATGAGCCTGTTCCAGCTTGTAATTCGGTACCCTTGGACTCAGATGGTGGATATGGTGATAGCCGATATTCCCTGTCAGGAACTGCATGATTTTAGGAAGTTTATAAAAGGAACTTCCCTCAACGGCCGCCAATACATACTGCCACTCTTTGTCTTCTTCAAAATAGGAATCTTCAAACGTATGCTGTACATAAAACAACCAGATTCCGATCGAGCCTGAAACCATGAAAATCGAACCCTGTACGAGCAGGAATTCCTGCCATCCAAGCATGACAGAAAGAAGTGCAATGAGAGCCACGATGATGACATTCACTAAATAAGTGTTATTGCGCTCTTTCTTACGTGCATTTTTACGATTGAATCGATTTTTCAAAAGAAATACATAAATCGGTCCCAGAACGAACATGACGAACGGATTGCGATAAAAACGGTAGGCTAAACGTGTTTTCAAAGGTGCTGCTATATATTCGTCGATGGTAAGGGTCCAGATATCACCTGTTCCTCGTTTATCCAGATTTCCACTTGTCGCATGGTGGACGGCATGATCATGTCCCCACTGATCGAACGGGAACAGTGTCATTACACCCATGGCCGTTCCGACTGCCCGGTTGGCTTTACGGCTTTTAAAGAAAGAGAAATGGGTGCAATCATGAAAGATAATGAAGATCCTCGTCAAGAATCCTGCAGCAATCACGATTGGAACGAGTGCGAGCCAGTATGATACCGACAGACTTTGATACGCAAGGAACCATAATAGAAAGAATGGTCCAAGCGTGTTGATCATCTGCCATACACTTTCCTTCGTTGTAGACTTTTCATAAGGAGCAACTTCTTTTTTCAGCGTTTTTATATTTGTCATGTCATTATTCCCTTCGTTTAAGGCGTTGAATTCATTATAGGATAAGAGGAATCATCGTGTTAGTAGTAGGTGTCATATGCTGGGCATGACAAATGTCATAAGGGAGAAAATGTCATGCGTTTTCATTTGCCGGAACCGTTGATAATCCTGACTTTCTCTCATTCAGCCAACCGTTCAATTAACTTTATTATTATTGACAAAAAGAAATATATTCTTGTTTTGGTGAAAAAGTGTCATAAAAAAAAGCGTGGGAACCATCTCCCACACTCATTACGCACATACTAGTATCTGCCTGACAAATCTTCCTTTACTTACTTCACAACGGTCGATAATATCGAAGCCCGCTTTCCGAACGTTGCTATCCACATCTTCCAACGTCACGATCACGACCTTTTCTGCGAACCGTCTCGCACTCTTCAGCATTTCCAGTTGTTCATCGTCCGTTATGACAGAGCAGAGATTATATGGCAGGTCAATGACCGCCACGTCGTAACTCCCCGATACATCATTGATGTCTTTTAATGATACATTCCCTTCAAGTCCAAAATGATCGATATTCTCCCTCACTCCATCGAGGATCAATGGGTTGCGGTCACTCCCCACAATATCGATGCCCATGGACAGTGCCTCTACAAGTACCGTCCCGATTCCACAGCAGGGATCGATCATTTTGACCCCTTCCGTTTCGGGTGCCGCTATATTCACGACCGCTCTTGCCACACGGGTACTCAAAGCTGTGGAATAACTATGTGGCTTTTTCACGTGGTGCAGCCAAACGGCTTCATTTTTCATATAATGCCCAAACACCCAGCGGTCACCTGTGTTGATGACTCCATACCAGATGCCAGGATTGACTAGTTCTGCTTCGCCTCTCAGGTGAAGCCCGACTTCCTTTTCGATTCTTCTCAGCTTCTTGAAACCGACCCGTTCGGCATCGGGATTCTGTACGAACACGACTTTGAATCCATCCACTGCCTCCAATCGGTGTATTTCTTTCAGTAATTCTTGAAATTCAGGACCTTCACAGATGATCTCCAGCCTCTCCCGAATAAACGGACTCCTGCTGGGATCTATCTTCACAGGACTTTCAAGAACACTGGATTCTGAACTCACCCCGAACAATGTGCGTCTTTCCAGTGCACATAGGGATTTTTCGTTCGGTTCCCATGAATACGTATATAAATAATTTTTCGCTTCTATTGTGACCAACTCCGTATGATGTACAAAATGAGATGCTGCATTTCATCATTGTAACACAAAAAGGGAAGGACCCTTTTCCCGGTTCCTTCCCTTCATTAAAATGGAATGGCATTAAATCTCCATTTCCCAACGCTCTGCCTGAGTTTGTTTCAATTGTCTTTCCGTTTCTTCCGGGTAAACCGTACGGAATTTGTGATTTTCAGCAGGGATGATTTCAATCATCTTTTGAATCATATCTTCAGGATCGAACTGATCTTCCAATCCCTTCTGCTGTTCGAGAATGTCCTCTTTTCTCGTGTAATTCTTCTCGTCATCGAACCATTTCCAGATTTCTTCCCCGCTCCGCTTATTGAATCCGGTTTCGAAGGCCCCTGGATTGATGGTGGCCACTTTCACTCCAAACTCTTCAAGCTCGGACTTCAAGGTTTGGGCAATCCCTTCAATCGCATGTTTGGTTGCTGTATACGGCCCAACATAAGGCGTTGCTGAGATACCGGCCATAGAACTCATGAACACGATTTTCCCGCTTCCTCTCTCCACCAACTTTCGGGCGGCCTGCTGGACCGTTTCCAAGGTAGCGAAGACATTCACTTCAAACAGGGCACGAAACCGGTCCATCGGAACTTCACCAAGTGGTCCCCCCTCATTGATTGCCGCATTCGCCACGAAAATATCAAAATCATACTTCGAGATTTGCTCGCGATCTCTTGCATTTGTTATATCAAGCTTAAATACCTCCATATTCAATCCTTGTTCATCCGCTTCTCTCATTAGATCAGTCTTTTGCGAGGTAAGCTCTGTAGTCGCAATGACATGGTGGCCTTTCTTTGCAAGACCAAGAGACGCGCCCTTGGCGAGACCGCTTCCCGCACCCGTAATGAAAATTGTTTTACCCATTCTGTTTCCTCCTTGGCGTTCTAGTATAATATGTTCTTCCCTTTAACAGAATCAGTAAAACTTTTTCAATTTGAAAGGGACCGACTACGGGCCGGTCCCTACACGATGAATTACTCCATCTCTCTAATATACTCTTTCACTACTTCATACACATACCCTTGGTTGGCAGCAGCTGTGTCAGGGTTGTATGCTCCGCCGTTCGTCTTGTTATTAGACAATACACGGATTCCAAGGAAAGGCACATCGTATGCCCCGGCGATTTGTGCCGCTGCTGCTCCTTCCATTTCCTCTACGGATGTACCGTATTTGTCATGGAACCATTGGATACGGTCGACTTCGTTATTCCACACGTCAGCAGAACCGATTGTTCCTTCGACCACCTTGCCTTCTTTATATGTGTCCTTTACGGCGTTAGCAGCCGCAAGCAATGCCTCATCACCATCGTAATAACGGATTTTCTCTGCATTCGGGTCCTCCCCGGCACTTCCTTCAGATGCCATCAAGTCCATTGGCTTCCATGCAGTAGGTTCGATTCCTTCTTCATCTGCCCTGCTCCCTGTTTTTAACGAACCGAGATTAACGGTTCTTTCACCGAGAACGATATCAAAAACATTCAATGCCGGGTCGTGACCACCTGATGTCCCTTGGTTGATGATGGCTGCTGGATCATATTTTTCAATGGCGACAGCCGTGACTGCGGCCGTATTCTCCATTCCTTTACCCGTCTTAGCGACGATGACCGGGTAATCGTCCAATGTTCCTTTATAAAAAACGAATGAGCCGGATGTTTCTTCCTTTACATTCTTAAGTTTTCCAGCGAATTTTTCAGCTTCAATGGGCATCGGTCCCTGAATCAGGATCGGCTGCTCTTCCTTTTTGTCTTTCGCTTCCGTTTTGTTCGTTGAACTGCATCCCGTAAATAAAGATAAACCTAGTACAGATACTGCTGCGAGTGATACGATTTTCTTTTTCAATTGTCTCTCTCCCTTTTCTGGATGATTGGATCCCGTTGATTTCGGTCAAAAGAAAAAGACCTGTCTTGGCAGAATAGCTCTACGCTCCAGGTCTCCATAGTCAAAGCAAACGAAAAAGACGGCAAAAAGGCCGAAAACCGAATACTTCAACTCGTAGTCTGGTTCTTATAATGGGAACCAGGTAGAAACGCTCAGACCATATTACCGAGGATATACGAGTAACGATATGTAATGGCGGTACGGTGTTACTATAACAAACCCTCTCCTTGAAATCAATTAAAATACGAATTTTATTTAAATTATTTTTATAATCATTCGTGTTTTAGGGAGTGTTTATTTAGAATTAAAGCATTACGTTTGAAATCTTATTGTAGAATACTATAATAAAAGAAAAACGATGAGGTGAACCTTGTGAAAATTGGTCTTATCGGATTAGGGGATATTGCGAAAAAAGCCTATCTTCCTGTTCTATCTGAAAAAGAAGGCATTGAATTGGTCCTTTGCACGAGAAATGAGGAAACACTGCTCAGTATGGCTGAAAAATATCGAATCGAAGAAAGGGTCCAGAATGTAGAGGAATTGATTGCTGCAAAGATTGACGCAGCCTTCGTCAGTACAGCTACAGAGGCCCATTTTCAGATCACGGAAACGCTTCTTGAAAACGGCATTCATGTGTACATAGACAAACCGATTTCTTTGAATTTCCATGAAACGGAACGAATCGTCCAACTTGCGAAGGACAGTGGAAAGATCGCCATGGTCGGATTCAACAGGCGCTTCATTCCCAAAGTGAAGGAGCTGAGAGACCACGGGAAACCAGATTTCGTATTAATGCAGAAAAACCGATTCAAAGCACCGGACGAGCCAAGGAGATTCATCGTCGAAGACTTCATCCATGTCGTCGATACCCTGCGTTTCCTGATGGCTTCAGACGTGTTGGATGTAAAGGTTCAATTCCTTAAAAAAGGGGATCTCCTCCATCACCTCATCATCCAGCTCATCGGTGACGACTGCACGGCCATCGGCATCATGAACCGTGATGGCGGTGTGACGGAAGAAATCATTGAATACTCTGCCGGACATCATAAGTATGTCGTAAACAGCCTTGTTGAAACGACGCACTATCATAACAAAGAGAAGAGCACTTCTTCTTTTGGAGATTGGGAACCGACGTTGTATAAACGGGGGTTCTATGATCTGGTGGATCACTTTATCGAATGCGTGGAAAAAGGGCAGGAAACGGACCCTTCCATCGAGGATTCTTTGAGCACCCATGAGATCTGTGAAAGGATTGTGGGAATGATAGAATAATTGAACGATAGAGGGCTTGACTTAGGACACGGCACCCGTCCCCCTAAGTCAAGCCTTCCATTTAAATCATTCTATTGAACACTAGTTCAATAGAATGATTTAAATCGTTTAGTTCCCTCTGTATTTTTCAGATAATTGTTACTATTGAGCGATATACGTTTTTACGTTCCTTTTGTATACTTTAATCGAAACGTTTCACTAAATTGAAAGGACGTGAAGGATATTGAAAAAAATAATGTCGTTGCTTCTCCTCATCGTGTTGGTTATCAGTTCTACCCTTCCTGCTGCTGCTTCAGCACAGCCTAAAAACAAAGGAAAAGAGATTGCTTTATCCAAACAATTGAAAGCGATTTCAAAGAATACTTATCGCTACTTCGAAGATTTCACTGATAAACGGACCGGTCTCACTTATGATGCCGTCCGTATGGAAAACAGGGAAATCACTTCCCAGAAATTCACCTCACCTACGAACATTTCCATGTATATGATGAGTACCGTTTCAGCCGAGGAAGTAGGGCTCATTTCAAGGGGAAAAGCTGTGAAAAACATCTCAAAAACATTAACATCACTAGAAGATATGGAGAAATGGAACGGACTCTTTTACAACTGGTATTATACGAAAGATGCCTCACTCATGACGGATTGGGGACAATTCATTTCCACCGTTGACAATGGATGGCTGTCTGCCGGCTTGATCGTAATCGGACAAGCGTATCCTGAACTGTATGATCGGACCCACGCGTTAGTAGAAGACATGGATTATTCCACCCTCTATACTCCTGAAGTAGGACAAATGAGAGGCGGCTATGATGTAGCGACCGGAAGCTATACAGCTCATCATTATGGTGCCTTTTATACTGAACCCCGGGTAGCAAGCTATATCGCCATCGGAAAAGAAGATGTACCGGAAGACCATTGGTGGAGAATGTTCCGAACCATGCCCGAAAGCTGGGATTGGCAGGCTCAAATTCCAGAAGGATACACAGAAACATATGACGGTGTAGAGGTCTTCGAAGGACATTACAGCTACAAGGGCACTAAATATGTACCAAGCTGGGGAGGTAGCATGTTTGA
>NZ_JANIOC010000012.1 GCF_024733565.1 Rossellomorea sp. SC111
CCGGTAGTTCAGTTGGTTAGAATGCCTGCCTGTCACGCAGGAGGTCGCGGGTTCGAGTCCCGTCCGGACCGCCATTTTTATATCTAATATGCATGAAATGATATTCATGAAATGGAAAAGGGTTTCGATAAGCGAGAAGGTCGAGGAAGCGATCGAAGGAACACCGGAGCGTATTTTACATACGTGAGGATGTGACTGAGTGAGCTGACGAAGAGATTCGAAGCTTAGCGGAAGCCGAAAACTATTTGGCTCAGTAGCTCAGTTGGTAGAGCAATGGACTGAAAATCCATGTGTCGGCGGTTCGATTCCGTCCTGAGCCATCACACAAAAAGTACTGCGACGACTTTGACTCTCGTAGTGCTTTTTTATTATGCATTTGTAACATGCATGTAACATGAATCACCTAATCCCTCCTAATTTCTACCACCCCTATTTCATTCACGAATCCACCTTTAGACCCATATCATTCCCAATATGACGCGGATTATCGTACAAGAGGTAAAAGAATATTTTCAGATAAATTATACAGTTATATTACAATCATGATTCTGCGTCCCGGATTTCGTCGAATTATGGTAAATTAGTAAAGTATTAATTTTATAGAATTAAATTAGGCTTAATGAACTACCGTTAATTGGGAGTTTTGCTTTAGTTTATAGGAGGCAAGTCAATGAGTTTTGGAGAGAAGTTATCACCCATTTTAGAAAAATACAAAAAACTTAATATTCGACATAGATCAAGTCAATTAGTGAAGAGAGTAGGGATTACAACACTCGCTCTTACCACTTTAACCTTTTCATCTGCTGCTGCTACGGGGTCTGAAGAAGATTTGCAAACCATCTATCATGTGTACATGGGTAGTGAGTATGTAGGTGCCGTTACAAGTCAGGATGAAGTAAAGGCTGTTTTAGAGGAGAAGCTTGAGAAGGCTCAGAAGGAATTTAGTGATTACCAGGTTGATTTCGATCATGAAGTTACATACATACCTGAGAATGTATTTGAAGCTTCCAAAACAAATAATCAACAAGTCATTGAGAGTTTAAATCAATCTGTAGCAATCGAAGCAAATGCATTTGCTTTGTTTGTCGATAATAAGCCGGTTGCGTATGTGAAAGACGAACAGGCGGCTGAAGAAGCTTTAAAAGCCTTTAAGCTTAACTATGTTTCTGAAGAAGAGCTGGCTGATTTAGAGGCAAGGGAAAAGGACTCTTCGAATATTTCTTTACCCGCTTTAAAAGAAAATGAAACTCGACTATTAGAAGTTTCTTTCAAAGAGAATGTAGATGTGAAAAAGGCACAGGTAAAACCGGAAGAAATGATGTCTCCTAAAGAAGCGGCTGATTTTCTTGAAAAAGGTGAGTTAGAAGAGAAGAAATACAAGGTGCAAGAAGGCGATTCTCTTAGTACGATTGCTGAAGATCATCAATTGACGACCGGTACTTTACTTAAGTTAAACGAAGGTTTGAAAGAGGACGACGCGCTGAAAGTGGGTGCAGAGTTAAACGTTACTGTATACGAGCCACTTGTTCACTTACTCGTTAAGAAGGAAGCAAATAAGATTGAAAAGATCGCTTATGATAAAGAAGTAGAAGAAGACTCTTCTATGAATAAAGGCGACACGAAAGTGAAACAGGAAGGTCAGGACGGTGAGAAATCCGTTACTTTCGAAACGACGGAGGTAAATGGTTCTCAAACTGCTAAAAATATAAAAGAAGAAAAGAAATTAAAAGATCCAGTGAAATATATCGTGATTAAAGGGACGAAAGCCATCCCTTCAAGAGGATCGGGAAGTTTTGGATGGCCGACGAATGGCGGTTATATTTCTTCCAAGCAAGGCCAGCGATGGGGGAAAATGCATAAAGGTATCGACATCGCCCGTCCAAGTGACCGAACCATTAAATCCGTTGATAACGGAAGAGTCGTATCAGCAGGCTGGGACGATGGCGGTTATGGAAATAAGGTCATCATCGATCATGGAAATGGATATAGAACTCTTTATGCTCATTTAGACTCGATCTCTGTTTCTGCCGGCCAAACGGTTGAAAGAGGGCAAAAACTCGGAATCATGGGTGAAACCGGTGAAGCAACAGGCGTTCATCTTCACATCGAAATATTCAAAAATGGATCATTGATTAATCCATTGGATGTACTGTAATGATATAGAGGCAATCAAGCAAGGGACTGACACAATCATTTTAATTGTCAGTCCCCTTTGTTATATTTAGATTATAGTCAACAAGCATTGAAATAAAGGGTATGATAGAGTTAAAGATGAATTAATATGGAGAAAGTGATAAATTTAAAGGAAGAACCTTATACTAATCACAACTTTATATGATCCATTACTTTTTTCTAAAGGAGATCAATTGATATGGAAAAGAAAATACTAGTCGTTGACGATGAGAAACCAATTGCAGATATATTACAGTTTAATTTAAAGAAAGAAGGCTATGAGGTTCATTGTGCATATGATGGCGATGAAGCGGTCAAGATGGCAGAAGAAATCAAGCCGGATCTTGTCCTTCTTGACATTATGCTTCCGAATCGTGATGGAATGGAAGTGTGCCGTGAAATCAGGAAGAAGTATGAAATGCCGATCATCATGCTGACAGCGAAAGACTCCGAAATCGACAAAGTACTGGGACTGGAGCTTGGGGCGGATGATTATGTGACCAAACCGTTCAGTACACGTGAATTGATTGCCAGGGTGAAAGCCAACCTGCGCCGTCATCAGCATGGGGCCCAACAAGCTGTCGAGGATGAGAATAATGAAATCACCGTTGGATCCTTAACGATCCATCCTGATGCCTACGTTGTTTCAAAACGGGGAGAAACAATCGAATTGACTCACCGTGAGTTCGAGCTCCTTCATTATTTAGCGAAACATATCGGACAGGTCATGACCCGTGAGCATTTACTTCAAACTGTTTGGGGTTATGATTACTATGGCGATGTACGTACAGTCGATGTGACTGTCAGACGTCTTCGCGAGAAAATTGAAGATAACCCAAGTCACCCTACCTGGATCGTAACACGTAGAGGAGTAGGTTATTACTTACGAAATCCTGAACAGGAGTAATATGTAATGAAGAAAGTTGGCTTAACCCGTTCGATTCATCTTAAATTTGTTCTGATTTATGTTCTGCTCATCCTTCTCGCCATGCAAATCATTGGGGTTTATTTTGTGCGGGAACTTGAGCAGAAGCTGGTGGAAAACTTTAAAACCTCTATTACCAATAGAGTAAACTTATTAGAATATACCGTAAAAGAAGCAATGTTGAAAAAAAGGACCGAGGACGATCCCACCCTCCAAGAGGATATATTCCGGATATTAAACGATAGCAGTAAGACATCCGATATAGCTGAAATCAGGGTCATTAATAACAGAGCCAGAATAGAGGGGACATCTGATCCTAATAACCAAGGTCAGGTTGGTCAAGTCAGTCCAGAAAAAGAAGTCAAAAAAGCCCTTGCACTCGGGTTTGGAGACGATGATATCTACCTTGATGAAAAGACAAAGGATCGAATATGGGTTTACACCAAACCGATTGAGTCCAACAATGAAGTCATTGGGACCATCTATATCGCAGGTGAAATCGAAACAGTCTATGATCAAATGAATGAAATCAATAAAATCTTCACGAACGGGACTATTATAGCACTGGCTATAACGGCTGTCCTTGGAGTTTTATTGGCCCAAACCGTCACCAGACCCATATCGGATATGAGAAAGCAGGCCTTAGCCATGGCGAAAGGTAACTTCTCGAGGAAGGTAAAGGTCTACGGGTACGATGAGATTGGTCAGTTGGCCATTACGTTTAATAATCTGACGAAGCGTCTTCAAGAAGCCCAGGCAACGACTGAGGGGGAAAGAAGGAAGCTTTCTTCAGTGTTGTCTTATATGACGGACGGGGTCATTGCGACAGATCGAAAAGGTCGGGTCATTCTCATCAATGATCCAGCTGCAGATATGCTGGATGTTTCACGTGAAACAGTCGTTTCGCAGCCGATCGTTTCGTTGTTGGGACTCGATGAGGAATATACATTCGATGACTTATCGAATGAACAGGACTCTATCATTTTGGATTACAGTACTAAAGATAAACCGTATATTTTACGCGCGAATTTCTCTATTATCCAAAAAGAGACGGGCTTCGTGAATGGTCTTATAGCAGTCTTGCATGATATTACGGAACAAGAGAAGATAGATTTAGAGAGAAGGGAATTTGTCGCGAACGTTTCACACGAGCTTCGAACTCCTTTAACGACGATGAGGAGCTATCTGGAGGCTCTGGCAGATGGAGCATGGGAGGATAGGGAAATAGCCCCCCAATTTCTTGACGTGACTCAGAACGAGACTGAGCGAATGATCAGGCTCGTCAATGATCTCCTTCAATTATCCAAAATGGATAGCAAAGACTATCGTTTTAATAAGGACTGGGTGGACTTCATCCTGTTTTTCCATAAAATCATAGATCGCTTTGAAATGACGAAAGATGTAAAGGTAACGTTTAAGCGTTTCTTGCCGGATAAAGCGATGTTTGTAGAAATTGATCAGGATAAGATCACTCAAGTGCTGGATAATATCATTTCCAACGCATTAAAGTATTCACCAGAAGGCGGAACCATTACCTTTACGGTGAAAGAAAAAGAAGGATTCATCGAGATCAGCGTATCCGATCAGGGGCTTGGGATTCCGAAAGATAATCTGGAGAAGGTTTTTGAACGTTTCTATCGTGTAGACAAAGCTCGTACGAGACAAATGGGCGGTACTGGATTAGGACTGGCCATTGCGAAAGAAATGATATCAGCACACGGTGGAGATGTGTGGGCGAAAAGTAAAGAAGGTAAAGGGACTACGATCTTATTTACCCTCCCATATGATTCCACACAAGAGGATGATTGGTCATGAATTATGAAAAAATAAAATCGATAGTCTTAACCTTACTTGTTTGCATAAGTGTGTTTCTTACCTTTAACCTTTGGACCTATTCCCCTGGCTACGATACGATCAACAGCGATGCTTATGATGTTTCAGTCGGGGGGAAACTAAAGGATAATGAATTAAATACGCATCTTATCAAGCCTTATAAGCTCTTTTATCATGGAAGGGACAAAACAGTTGGCACTACTAACCAGACTGAAATGAATAAGGTGACAGAGCAGCTGGGGAAATGGTCGCTTTTTGAAATAAAGAATGTATCAAACGAGTATAGTGTTCAAGAAATCAATACACTTATTCAGGGTCAAGACAAATTTGAACTCATATTTCCTGACATTGTTCCACTATCTGTCTTTAGTCAAGGGTTGAGTTTAGAAGAAAAAAATGTATCTTCTGCTTCCTTTAATCGGATTGTCATCGATTTAGAGAATAATAATAATCGTGATACAGGGTCCATTTTCTTTATTACAGTAAGTGACGATAAAGAGAAAAAGACTGTGTATGAAAGCCAAGTCAGCCTTGCCAGTATGGATTCATTTAAACGAACCTTTGTGCAAAGAGCATTATATAACAGCGCTTATCGTCAATATGTGGAACAACCTATATCTGGGAAGAAAACCATTTTTCTACCCAAGGATGCCGAGGAGTATATCAGTTATTATTACTACACGGAATTAAGTTCTCTGGATGAGTACAAGCAGGCACTATTTAGTGATCCAAATAGCGTGAATATGGGATCAGTGGACGACCTGGTGACATATATGGATGTTTCCTCTATATTGACGGTGGATAAGAATCACAATACTTTTTCGTTTGTTAACCCTTCCGAGGAGAAAGATAATGGATCCGCACCTGCTATGCTTGTTCAAAAGAGCATGGAATTCGTCAATGATCATGGTGGTTGGACAGATGATTACCAACTCTTCTCCATAAGCCCCTATGAAAATAAAATCGTTTATCGCCTTTTTCTGCAAAATCACCCGGTCTTCAATGATAACGGGATGGCTGAAATCTCCCAAACATGGGGTCTGAACGGAATTAATAAATACAGTCGGCCATACTTTAAACTGGACTTTTCGTTTAAAGATACGGCTGAAGTCCTGTTACCATCAGGTTCCTCCGTCATCTATGCTCTGAATCAAGTGGATTCGATCGACCTTAATTATGTAGAGGATATTGCTGTTGGTTACAAAATGACAAGAGACCCTAATGAAAGCAGAAAGCTTAATTTCGAACCCTCCTGGTATTATAAATACGATGGGAATTGGTTGAGGTTATCCGTCGATGACAAGGAGGGACTGTAAATTGGATTGGAGTAAAACGAAAAGTATTTTCATCATTGTTTTTCTAGTGTTAGATATCTTTTTGATGTCCCTTTTTATTAATAAAGTGGGAGAAAGCAATCCAGAAACCCTCAGTCAGGCTACATTTGAGGAAAAATTAAAAGCGGACAAAATTAAATACCCAAAGACGTTGTCCCAGGATCCAACGGAAGAAAAATATATACAGGCTAAATCGAGGAAGTTTAAGGACGAAGACCTCAATGTTTTAAAGAACCAGGATGTTACTATCCTAAACGAGAATACGATTCATTCAACTTTAGATGACCCAGTCGCATTAGATAAGGATTTTTCTCCGGATGATTTAGCAGACTTCATGAAAAATCAGGTCCTTGATGGAAATAAATATAGCTTTTGGGATTATAACAAAGATGAACAGATAATCACGTATTTTCAAACATATCAGGGAAGACAGTTGTTTAATAATACGAACGGAAAGATTGTTCTGACCGTCAATAATGAAAATAAAATTGTATCTTATAAACAGTCAATGCTTGAGGATCTGAATGAGTTTGGGGAAGATAAATCCATCATTCCTTCCTTTGTAGCATTGCAGGGCCTTTATACGAATCAAAAAATCGGTACAGGAAGTGTCGTTCATAAACCGAAATTAGGGTACTGGACGTTTCTGTCCGAGGAGTCACAGGTCCTTGCACCAACCTGGCATTTTGTGGTGGAATCAGGAAACAAGGAAGAAGATTTGTTTATCAATGCGGTAGAAGGACAGATCGTGGAGATCAACAAACCGGAAAAAGAAACATTGGAGTGAGAGATATGACGATGCATTTTAGTGTACTTGCAAGCGGCAGTACGGGAAATGCGATATTTGTTGAATCGGAGGAACATTCCTTTCTTGTCGATGCCGGATTGAGCGGCAAGCAGATGGAAGGATTGTTCAGCCAGATTGACCGAAAGATTGAAGATTTGTCGGGGATTCTGGTCACCCATGAACATAGTGATCACATTAAGGGGATCGGTGTGTTGGCTAGGAAGTACAAGCTGCCGATCTATGCAAACGATAAGACGTGGAACGCCATGGACGGTCTAGTGGGGAAGATTGATACAGAGCAGAAGTTTTCCTTTGACATGGAAACGGCCAAGCACTTTGGAGGCATAAGCATAGAGTCCTTCGGTGTGTCGCACGATGCGGCTGAGCCGATGTTTTATGTCTTTCACCAAGGGGATAAGAAGCTTGTTCTTGTCACCGATACGGGGTATGTAAGCGATCGGATGAAAGGGATCATCTCGAATGCCGACGCCTATGTGTTTGAAAGCAATCACGATGTAGGTATGCTCCGGATGTGCCGTTACCCATGGAATATCAAACGTCGGATCCTTAGCGATTATGGCCATGTATCCAATGAAGATGCGGCCATAGCTATGAGTGAAGTGATGGGGGATAACACCAAGGGTATATACCTGGCTCATCTAAGCCTCGATAACAACATGAAAGATCTCGCAAGGATGAGTGTCACCCAAACACTCGAATCAAAAGGAATCATGGTAGGAGAACAAATCGATCTATTTGATACGGATCCTAAAGTACCAACACCTTTAGTTGCGATTTAAACCGATTCAAATGTTTATGATTTCTTTGTTTAAGGTATGAAAAAGGTGAGGGCTTATGTCTTCGCCTTTTTTGTTTACATAAAAAGTAACCTAATAAATTTCTTACCATCTTTTCATCATTTTTTAATTTAATCTGACTATAATCGGGCTTGTAAAGATAAAATAACTAAAGGAATAGCTGGCAGAAAGGATGAAGAAGATATATGGGATATTATGACGGCAATCCTAATTCAGAAGGCAGGAGCGGCAGGCAAAAGGGAAATCGGGGAGGAATGTTTTTGGCGGGGCTGTTGGGCGTCGTCCTTGGGGCGATTCTCGTAATCGTGGCCATTCCTCAACTGACAAACCTTGATATATTACCTTATTCGGTCCAACCGGATCAGGATTTGAAAGAAACGGACCAGACGTATCATAATGGAACCACGAAGAATGTGTCTGTCAATGTGACGACGGATGTGACGAAAGCCGTTGAAAAGACTGGAGACTCCGTGGTAGGAATCACGAATATCCAATCCCAGAGCTTCTGGGGTCAGGGTGGTGGTCAGACTCAGGACCAGCAGGCAGGTACGGGGTCAGGGGTCATGTATAAAAAAGAAGGTAAAACCGTTTATATCGTGACGAATAATCACGTGGTTGAAGGGGCCGATCAATTGGAAGTCACCCTCGCTGACGGTACAAAGGTCCCTGCTAAACTCCGTGGTACTGATGTTTGGACAGACCTTGCCGTCATTGAAATCGACGGAAGCAAGATCAAGGATGATGACATTGCCGAGTTTGGAAATTCAGATGAGCTGAAAGCAGGTGAGCCTGTCATCGCCATCGGAAACCCACTAGGTCTTCAATTCTCAGGTTCCGTGACGCAGGGTGTCGTTTCAGGTGTGGAGAGAACGATTCCTGTCGACATCAATCAGGATGGAATGGAGGATTGGAACGCAGAGGTTCTGCAAACCGATGCAGCCATCAACCCCGGGAACAGCGGTGGAGCCCTCATCAATATTTCAGGTCAGCTGGTCGGGATCAACTCCATGAAGATCGCCCAGGAAGCGGTAGAAGGAATCGGACTTGCCATTCCAATCAATTCTGCCCGACCTATCATTGAAGACCTCGAGCAATACGGAGAAGTGAAGCGTCCTGCAATGGGGGTGACACTGGAAGACGTCAATCAGATTTCTGCCTATCACCAGCAGGAAACCTTGAAGCTTCCGAAAGATATCCATTATGGTGTGATGATCAGACAAACCGTTCCGAATTCGCCTGCTGCTCAAGCTGGATTACAGGAGCTGGATGTCATCACTGAACTTGATGGTGAGAAAGTCGAGAATGTAATCGACTTGAGGAAGCATCTTTATAATAAAAAAGAAGTGAATGATCAAATGAAAGTGACCTTCTATAGAGATGGAAAGAAGAAAGAAATCACGATGAAATTGACGGATGAATCCCGATTATAGAATAGGGATAAAACGAAAAGCAGGAAGGCGGTGCGCCCTTTCCTGCTTTTTCTTTACATGATATGATGATTGTGGATAAGTATATAAACTACTTTTTAGGAGGAAACGACATGATTTACTGTTGCTTGGAGCATGTGGAATTAGCCATGGATATTGTCGTAGATGAGCATGAGGTAGCCCCTCAACTAACGGAGCTTTCTGAAGATAAGAAGTTATCCACAACCTGTGAATATTGTGGGAATAACGCAATATATATTGTGGCGAACTAATATTCTCATACCATATCAAGAGAGGTAATGTGGATATGTGGATAATTTCTGTGGATAACGTGTTTGTAAATTGTTTGTAAAGCGAGTGTGGATAGTGAACATCACAATAGTAACGGTTGGAAAGCTGAAAGAAAAATATTTAAAACAGGGCATCGATGAATATGTGAAGCGTCTCGGTGCGTACTCAAAAATTGATATTGTAGAGCTGGCAGATGAAAAGGCCCCAGAAGTATTGAGTGACTCTGAAATGGAGCAGGTGAAGAATAAAGAAGGGGAACGGATCTTAGCGAAGATCTCACCCGATCATCATGTCATTGCCCTCGCCATTCAAGGGAAAATGCGTTCTTCAGAAGAACTCGCAGATAATCTGGACAAGCTTGCCACGTACGGAAAAAGCAAAGTGGCGTTTGTTATCGGAGGATCACTCGGATTAAGTGATAATGTGATCAAGAGATCCAATGAAACCCTTTCGTTTTCGAAAATGACATTCCCTCATCAGCTAATGAGATTGATATTGGTGGAACAGATTTATCGGGCGTTTCGGATAAATCGGGGGGAACCGTATCATAAATAATCCCTCCTGTTGACAAAATCCATATCAGCCCTTAAAATTATCAACTATTCGACAGTGAAACGTTAAGCGAATAAAATTAATAGAAAGCTATGATTGCTATGGATCATCCCGTAGCAGGAGCAGCTTCTGGAGAGACCGCGGAATCCGCGGCGCCGAAGGGTTCATTATCTCAGGCAAAAGGACAGAAGAGTATCGGATATTTCTTTGGTGTGTGCTCATGCCAAATGATATTTGTTATTCTTATGACCACGAGATTGGAGCCCATCCAATCTCTTTTTTTGTGCTCAATTGTTGAAGTGCTGGTTTTAAGGAGGAGTTAGTGTTGGAACAACGAGAGTTAAAGAGGGATCTATCGAATCGCCACGTTCAGCTGATCGCGATTGGGGGTACGATCGGTACGGGGCTATTCTTAGGTTCCGGTAAAGCGATACAGCTTGCAGGTCCCTCGATCATCTTCGCTTATTTAATTGTGGGGATTGCCCTTTTTTTCGTGATGAGATCTCTTGGGGAGCTGTTGTTATCGAAAGCCGGGTTTCAATCGCTGCCAGACATTGCGGAAGAGTATCTTGGACCCCGGTTCTCCTTTGTGACGGGTTGGACGTACTGGTTTTGCTGGATCATGACGGCGATGGCCGATGTGATTGCTGTTGGTGTTTATGTGAAATATTGGTTTGACATCCCGCAGTGGGTTCCTGCACTTATTTGTGTCATCATTTTATTGGGACTCAATTTATTAACGGTCAAGCTGTTTGGGGAATTGGAATTTTGGTTTGCTTTAATCAAAGTCATTACGATCCTTGGGTTAATTGCCCTTGGTGTCATTCTGCTGGTGATCGGGTTTAAGACTGACTCTGGGGCGGTTACGGTTCAAAATCTGTGGGAGCATGGCGGATTTTTCCCGAACGGAATATCAGGTTTCTTCCTTTCCTTCCAAATGGTCACCTTTGCCTATGTCGGTGTGGAATTAGTCGCTGTATCGGCAGGGGAAACATCCAACCCGGAGAAAAATATCCCCTCCGCCATCAATAAAATTCCTTTGAGGATCTTATTTTTCTACGTAGGGGCCCTGACCGTCCTCTTGTTCATTAATCCATGGATGGAACTGAATGCAGCAGAAAGTCCATTTGTGAAAACTTTTAGCTTGGTCGGAATTCCGCTGGCGGCAGGTGTCATTAACTTTGTCGTTTTAACATCAGCGGCTTCTGCCTGTAATAGCGGGATGTTTTCTACCAGCCGAATTCTGTATCATTTAAGTAAAGATCATCAGGCATCCCCTCGTTTTGCCAAACTGAATCAAAATCATGTTCCGGGTAACGGGTTATTCCTATCCACACTGGTCATATCAGTAGGGGCTCTATTAAGTAAGCTTATACCTGAGCAGGCCTTTGGTATCGTGACGACTATAAGTGCCATTTGTTTTATTTGGGTTTGGAGCATCATTCTGATCAGTCATATAAAATATAAAAAAAGCCGTCCGCATTTACACGAGAAATCGTCATTTAAAGCACCGCTCACTCCTCTGATAAATTACGTCGTGCTAGCGTTGTTTGCAGGGATCCTTGTGATTATGCTGTTTTCTGAGGCTACTCGTCCAGCCTTACTGTTGACTCCTCTATGGTTCATTCTCTTATTTATTTTGTATCGGATGAGGAGCAAAGGGTAACGCTCATTGTTACAATGGAAGTAAGACGAAACACTAGGGGGAACGTAATCATGGAATTTGATAAAGTCCGATGGGGAATCATCGGCTGCGGAGATGTGACAGAAAAGAAAAGTGGCCCAGCATTCCAAAAGGTACGAAACTCCGAGCTTGTTGCAGTCATGCGGAGGACAGGTGAGCTGGCGAAGGATTATGCCGAAAGACATGGAGTAGCGAAGTGGTACGATGATGCCGATGCGCTGATTAACGACCCTGATGTGGATGCAATTTATATCGCTACCCCACCTGCTTCACATATGGAATATACCCTCAAGGCGGCGGCTGCCGGGAAGCCGGTTTATGTTGAGAAGCCGATGGCACGTACCTTCGATGAATGCAATGAGATGGTGGCAGCTTGTAAGAAGGCGGGTGTGCCTTTGTATGTAGCATACTACCGTCGGGCTCAGGAACGGTTTTTGAAGATAAAAGAATTGCTTGATCAAAACGCGATCGGAGACATTCGTTTTGTCACCTCGACCCAGTATCAAACAGCGGGGGAAGATGTGAAAGATTCAGACCATCTACCTTGGCGTGTTCAGCCCGAAGTAGCTGGAGGCGGGTTGTTCTTCGATTTGGCCAGCCATACTCTTGATATTCTCGATTTTCTGCTCGGACCCATTCAAGAAGCACAAGGATATGCTTCCAATCAAGGGGGGTATTACGAGGCAGAAGATATTGTGACGGGTACATATCAGTTTGAATCCGGCATTCAGGGAGTCGGGACATGGTGTTTCACAGCTTTTGAAGAGATGGATGTAAATGAGATTGTCGGAAGTAAGGGGAAGATTCGATTTTCTACATTTGGAGACGACCCCGTCACATTGACAACAGTTGAAGGAAAAGAGCAATGGAGTTTTAAGCGGCCGCTTCATGTCCATCAGCCGCTTGTAGAATCAATTGTAGAAGAGCTGACCGGGAGTAGTGTATCGTGTCCCAGTACTGGAGACTCTGGTGCACGGACCAACTGGGTGATGGACTGGGTTGCAGGGAAGTAGAACGTATCTGCTTTTTGTTGCTATACTACGTCGGATGGCATCCCGGCCATTCAAAAAAAGAGAGAAGAGCATTATGTTAGCTCTTCTCTCTTTTTTCCTGCTTTTATTTACTTAGACACAGAAAAGCCTTCATCCTCTTTCACTGCATCTGCATATTCATCTAAAAGAGCACGAACTTCATCGGTGGTTTCTGATTCCATCAGACGATTTCGCAGTTCACTTGCTCCGCGGAATCCACGTACATATATCTTAAAGAAGCGGCGAAGTGGCTTGAATTGGCGCGGCTCAAGTTCTTCTGAGTATTTATCATGAAGATCGAGCTGCAGACGAAGGAGATCGAGCAGTTCCCCGCTAGTATGTTCTTTCTTCTCCTTTTCGAAAGCGAACGGATTGTGGAAGATCCCACGTCCAATCATAATGCCGTCTACACCGTATTTCTCCGCAAGTTCAAGCCCCTTCTCTCGGTCAGGGATGTCGCCGTTGATCGTCAGTAATGTATGAGGGGCGATTTCGTCACGAAGCTTCTTGATTTCAGGAATCAGCTCCCAGTGAGCATCAACGTCACTCATTTCCTTTTTCGTGCGGAGGTGGATGGAAAGATTGACAATGTCCTGTTCCAATAGGTGCTTCAGCCAGTCGTGCCACTCCTCGACTTTTGTGTAACCAAGTCGTGTCTTCACACTGACGGGAAGTCCCCCCGCTTTGGCTGCCTGGATAATTTCCGCTGCAACATCCGGTCGGCGGATCAGGCCGGAACCTTTTCCATTCGCTGCGACATTGTGTACGGGGCATCCCATATTGATGTCGATTCCGCGAAAGCCCATTTTAGCCACTCCGATACTGGTTTCACGGAAGTATTCGGGCTTATCCCCCCAAATGTGGGCGACAATCGGCTGTTCGTCTTCCGTGAACGTCAGACGTCCGCGCACGCTGTCCTTTCCTTTCGGATGACAATAGCTTTCTGTATTCGTAAACTCTGTAAAAAACACGTCAGGTCTCGCCGCTTCACTCACAACATGACGAAAAACGACATCGGTCACGGCTTCCATCGGTGCCAGAACAAAAAATGGCTTAGGCAACTCATGCCAGAAATTTTCTTTCATAATCTATTTAAACCCTTTCCTTTAGGGAAGCATATTCCCAAAATTAAAAAGTAAGATGCTTTACTGTTATCCATTCCCGATTAAGATGGATTCCAACCAGTATATACTTTAATCGTATTGGACGAAAAGTGCAAGGGAACGCGTCGTCTTATTAAGAGGGAAATACTTATTATTGAAGAAAAATGAACCAATTGTAGAATAGATTAATAAGGTGGTCGGGATAGGGTGATAAGCACATTGAATATGGAAGAATTTATTTCATAATACTGAACAAAATCTGTAAAAAATTGCTATAATTGTTACAGAAGCAGTGTATGGAACTGCGACAGTAAAGGGGAGCCGTCAATGTCTGATTTAAATGAAAATCTGTTAATGAAGAGCGATGAAAAGAAACCGAAGATCAAGATGGAAAGAAAAGAAGGGGAACCGACTTCTGCATTTAAAGGGGCAAGCTGGGCAGCTTTGGTGATAGGGGTTTCAGCTTATCTGATCGGCTTGTTCAATGCCGGAATGGAACTCAATGAGAAGGGGTATTACTTTGCGGTACTGGTATTCGGACTCTATGCAGCTGTATCCCTGCAAAAAGCGGTAAGGGACAAGGAAGAGGATATACCTGTTTCGGGAATCTATTATGGTCTCAGCTGGTTCGCCGTCATTGTAGCCATATCGTTGATGACCATCGGACTTTATAATGCCGGAAGTATCATCTTAAGTGAAAAAGGATTTTATGGAATGTCGTTTGTTCTTAGTTTGTTTGCGGCCATTACGATTCAGAAAAACATCCGGGATACCCAGGTGGCAAGAGATAGAGACTAATGAGTGGCGGTACTGCTTGCAGTGCTGCCCTTTGTCGTTCATATAGCTTTCCTGAAACCCATACTCCTCCCCACTTCAATGAAAATTCTGAGGTTCGCTTGATTAGTTGAAATCCTGCACGAAAAACAACTTTTAAACCGCACGATCCAGATCATTTCTCGCATGTTTCCTTCCATAAAAATCTTCCATCACAGTAATCCAGTTAAAAAAGAAGCATCCAAGAACAATATTACGTTCTGGATACTTCTTTTTTAACGTTATGTTGCACTTACCTGCTTCTGATCTAAGCGATAACTGAAGAAAGTCAGCAGACTCGCACAAATTGCAACCACTCCTCCGACGAGTGTCACATTCATCAACGGACCCTGATGGTAGACCAGACCTCCGAGTGCTGATCCCATAGCGATGCCGACATTGCTTGCAACGGGCATCAGGGAAGCGGCTAGGCCAGTCGCTTTTGGTTGATACACACCTGCAAGGTCAATCAGGTAAAGCTGGGTTGATGTGGTAAGGAGGATGGCCATCAAGGACATCAATCCGATATTGATCAATCCAACGATAAAATGATCGGTCGTAAAGTACAGGGCAAACAGAACAAATGCCTGGATAAGAAACACGAATCGGAGGCGTCCGATGGCATTGTGACTGGCAATCTTCCCTGCAAGGATGTTGCTGAAGATCGAGATGAACCCGTAAGCGAACAGGATCAAGCTGATGGAATTGCCTGGTGCTCCCATCTTGTTCAGAATCGGGACAAGATACGTAAATACTGCATAGGTCGCACCGAAGCCAAGGGATGGAATGAAGAAAGCCATCAGGATCCTTGGATGGGTCAATAAGGAGAACTGATCCCGCATGGAACTGCGGTATTGACTGAGCTTACTCGGTAAATTCAAGAACGATGCCAAGAAGGCAACGACACCTAGTAACGTCGTCAATAGGAACGTAGCATGCCAGTTGTACCATTCGGCAATGACCGTGCCGATGGGGACTCCGATGACGTTTGCCAGGGTGAACCCGCCGAACACGAATGAGATGGCGACTCCTCTTTTTGTGACGGGAATGGCCTCACTGGCGATCGTCATGGCAAGTGAAATCAACACTCCTGTCACAATCGCTGTCAGCATCCGAAGACCCATAAGCATGACGTAGCTTGTGGAAATCACGCACAAAGCATTCAAAATGATGAATGCCCCTATCAAACACAACACCCATTTCCGCTTTGGAAAATGACTTGTTGCAGACATGACAATGGGCGTGGCGATGGCAAAGATAATGGCAAATGCTGAAACGAGCGTGCCTGCCTTTGCATTCGTTATATGGAGACTTGAAGAAATCTCCGTTAAGATCCCGACGATGACAAATTCGCTTGTCCCGAGAACAAATGTTAATAACGTAAGGGTAAAAATAAGGAACCAATGTTGTTTAGATAATACCGTTTCTTTCATAAGTACCTCTTTTCTAAGTTGAATATCCATATGGGATAGAGTGGGCAAACAATTTAACCATCATACCATAAAACATTTTTTTGCAGTAACCCTTGTATGGAAAAAATATAAACAAAAGAGCAGGGCTCATTTTTTATGGGAATGTAAGAAACGTTTTTGATAGACAAGAAGGCTTTGTGTTTAAATGAGTAGACCATTCCATTTTCTTTTTTCCTTTCCGATCTGGTTTGATATGAGATAAATATGGATATATCTTCTAAATAAGATCATATCTGTATTAAGGTGTGTCTTAGATAAGAATGATTCTGTGAAATTTAATAAAACAAAGGTGGGTAGATAATTGGTGAAAAAAATATCTATTTTAATCGTAATTTTCTTTTTATCAGGTTGTACTTCTTTAGAAGAGAAGGTCTCCACCTTTACGGAAGCAGAAATTGATGAGGTGTATGGAGAAAAAGTCAAAATGACTTCTATAGAGGAATCCACACCTATTGGCGCCACGATCATTGTGGTACTTACAAAAATCTTCACTGATGTATATGACCTGACATTTCAATCTGAAGATGATCCGAATTTCACATTCGGGGGTGAAATCTCAGGGGACCTTGAAAACTTTGAAGAGGATTATGTTCAAAGTAAACATGAATATTTACTGGAACGGGATAAAAAGTATGAAGAATACCAAAAAGTATTTGAAGAGAATGGAATAGTAGATGTCCAGTTTAGAAGTATGATTTATAAAGGCAAACCTTACATAACAATCAGTGGATACTACCAGGGTGGAGAAACCAACCCGGAAAAGCTGGTACACACAATAGGAGAAATAAGCGAAAGACTTGTGAAAGTGCCTGTCGAAACCTCACTCGATCTGGAAATGGAATATAATCGAATTTCAACAGATTACTATAGTAAGGAAGAATCTGATGAATTCCAGCAGATAATAGAACAACAATTTATGTTGATTCACCACCATGAATTGGTTGATAGTGGTGCATTGGAACAAGAACTCGAGAAGTTGGATATGTTTGCCGATTCAAGTTTGAATTGGGATGAGAAGAGTGAACATTTTATTACAACACTGTTTGTAAATCAGGATATCACCTTATTTGCCAAACCTTATTCAAGTAATGAGGACATTCTAAAAGCCTTTGATATCTTCAAGAAATACGGTATGGATGAATCAGTCGTGAACATCATTGACTTAGATGGTACATGTAAGGTAAAGGAAGTAAAAGAAACGGAAGATCTAAGCAGGTGCTATCGAGAACGCTAGAAGAGGTCCGTCTCACAAAGAGACGGATTTATGATACTACCATTTATATGGTAAATTTTAGATAAGTGTACGACTATTGAGGTGAGCAGAACTGAAAAAATTGAAAGATATAGATGATATGACCCATGTGTACCTGAGCAATATGCAGTTTCCTAAAGAAAACAGAAGAAATGTAATAGGGTTTCTAACCCTACTTTTGGACTTTTTAGGATTGCTTCCTTTACAGAGCATTCCTTTTTCTCCCTCCTTTTTCTGGGCTGCACTGGCACCTGCTGTTTTTATTCATTTATGGGGCATTCTTTATATCGTTGCTCCCTATAAATTTGAACGATCTTATTACTTATACATTGGAGTTTTTGGGGTTGTAAATACGTATGTATTTTTCCTTGTTATTCAAAAGTTTTTATATCTTCATATCGGTGTAGAAAGTACCCGCTTCTTTTACATAGGATTAGTGCTTATGGTGTTTCTATTGATATTTATTCAGGTTTTTCATGTGAAAATGCTTTATTCCGGTGCCTATGTCAAAATCCAAAATGGAAAGTCTCCATTCACTATTTTATCGATCGTCGCTTTCTCAACTTTAGGATACGTTGCTGCACAGTTTTTAATGTCCTACATGCTCACTGACTCAGCATATATGATTGTATTAATGATGGCGTATACGGTCGTTTCAATCGTGACTGCTTATTTATCAACTTTCGTTCACCGGTATATTTATATACGAAAATATAATGAAAAAGTGTTGAAAATGTATCCTGATTTGGGGAAGCCAAAGGATTCCAGGAAGTTTGGTTAGGGGGATTTTATCGTTGAAGCATGAAATGGTAGATGATATTACTCTGTCTTATTTAAGGTTCCAATCACCCAGCGAAAACAGGAGTAATATACTTGTGTTTCTTTTCATTTTTCTGGATATCATTGGTGTGCTTTTCCTTCTGGGAGAGCCCTTTATTCCTTCGTTATTTTGGGGTGGCATTATTCCAGTGATATTCATTCACCTGTGGGCCATTCCGTATGTAATTGCCCCTTATATGTTTGAAAGATCCTATTATCTGTTTTTCGGAGTGTATGGGGTGATCAATACCTTCTTATACTTTTTAGTAATACAAAAGTTGATATATTCTCATTTTTAAATATTCGGAACTGCCCCTTTGATTTTAGGCTCTATTTTATTTGTATCCCTTCTTTTCATCATGAATTGGATGAATACCCGCTTATTGTATTCGGGAACGTACTCACGTCTTCAAAAAGGGGAAAAGACTGTCAACCTTACTCCGATTGCTTCGACCACAGGCATTGGCTACGTACTGGCACAGGTCATCTTCTCATCCTTCTTTGTAGAATCAGTGAAAATCCTCATGATCATAGGGGTCTTCTCTATCCTCTCAGTGGCCACGGCTTATTTTTCAACCAGCATCCATAAATATTTTTATATCAGAAGGCACATCGAGAAAGTAAAACAGATTGATCCCCAATTCGGGTTGCCGAAAAGGGAAAGAACTCTGATTCAGAAAAGAGGGAAGAGAACATGAAAAGGCATAAAGATATTGATTCTATCACATTGTCTTATTTACATTTACAAACACCGAAAGAGAATAGAAGAAATATCATTACGTTCTTTCTCTTTTTCTTGGACATCATTGGTCTCCTTCCCATTTTGGGGGAGCCTTTCTCCTATGCCTTTGTCTGGCCGGCTGTTGTACCAGTGGCATTATTACATATTTGGGCAGTCCTTTATGTGGTTGCCCCTTTTACGTTTGAAAAATCGTACTACCTGTTTTTCGGCATCTACGGTATCGTGAATACGTATGTGTATTTTTTGGTGATTCAAAAATATTTGTATGTATATGCCGGATTGAATGGTAAGGTCCCTTTTACTTTAGGTTTGCTGTTACTAATAGGACTGCTAGTGTTTTTCCAGCTATTAAACCATAGAATGTTGTATTCCGGGACGTATGCAAGACTGCAGAAAAATGATCAAAAGGTTACGATATCACCTGCATTGACCGCTTCAGGTATTGGGTATGTCATTGCTCATATTCTGCTTTCTTCGTTTATGACGGAATCTCTTTTTATGATCATCATCATTACGGGAGTATCCATATTATCGATACTCACCGCCTTTTTTTCAACGACTGTCCACCGATATTATTTTATTGTGAAACATGAAGAGACCGTTAAGAAGTTGTACCCTCAGTTTGGTTTACCTAAAAGAGAGAGGGGAATTTAACGGGGAATCATTTTGGGGGGGAATTACATGTCAAGAAAGAAAGTAGTAGGATTTATCCTTGTGTTCGTGGTGTTTACCTTGATTGCATGTTCGCTATATGGAATAAATGTCCCTTTACCCAGTTCCTATATTCCATTAATGATAGCAGCAAATGGTGTGTTTGCTTTTTGTTCTATTTTTGCTCAACGATTGATTATTGTTTTATATGAAGTGAACGTCTTTGAAGGAAAAGATAGTTTTATCGGATATTTCAATAAGTACACAGCTATCTTTACATCGGGTATTAATTACTATATACAAAACGTATTAAACCGTCTCCCTTTTCTAGTGAATAAACTCTTGGCTATATGTTTTTTCCTCTCTCTTGTTTGGATTGGTTTTGGGATTGTTGCAATCTTTAATTAGCGTTTATGTAATGATGGGTAGGTGGGATATAGCATGACAAAGGAAGAACGTATTCAACTTTCAAAAGTGAATAAAAAAGGTAAAAAGAAGGATGAGAAATTCTTCTCATTTAAACGAGGCTTCATTTTTTACTGGAGGAGTAATGTCTTCCTTCTCTTTTCTATTCTTTTATTCTTATTGAATAAGAATAAATGGGCTCCGGATGGAGATAGTTATGTTTGGTTATTTGGCATTCAGGTCGAAGCACTACTCATTCTTCTCTCATTCATTGCTTGTTTACGTCCCAGGATACTGGAATAGGCTAAAGAATATGCGCCTGAGCAAGAAATGAAGAAGATAAAATGACGGAACAGGATGTAATCCCGCATTGCATAAAAGAGCCATCCCGGCATCCAGGGATGGCTCTCTCCATTATAGCGACGCTTTAATCACCTTTTTATAATACAAAACCGATAATACACCAAAGATCGAATACAACACTGTATATAATACCATCACAATGATCATCGGCGTCCAGACTTCGGCTCCGAACAGGAACCATCCGGACTGGACTGCAAAGTAACTGTGCAGAAGTCCGATGAGAAGAGGAATTCCGAAGCTGAAGAGCTGCTTCGCTTGAATGCCTCTCAATAAGTCACTTTGAGTAAATCCTAATTTTCGTAAAATCGTATAGTTCGGCTTCTCGTCTTCACTTTCGTCCATCTGTTTAAAGTACAGGATACAACCAGATGTGATCAGGAAGGTGAGGCCGAGGAACCCGACGATGAACATCGTGAGGCCCATGCTTTGTTTTTGTTCGGCTTTCATGTCGTACTGTGAAGCGTTCCCCCATCTTTCAACTAGATTTAACTCATGAAAGAGGTCGTTTGCTTTCTGTACATCTTTTTCCTTATCGATGTTCACACCGATATGAAGGGACGATTCCCTCTGGATTTCTGGATCCAGGTCCTTTTTCAGCTGTTGGAAAACATGGTCGTCCACAATGACCGCAGGTGAACCGAACCCTGTAAACCAACCAGAGATCGGGTATTCATCCTGCATACCCAAGTATTTAAGCTTTATGTTCTTCGTTTTTCCTTTTAGCTCTGTCATACCGGAATCGTGTAGGGGCATCAGCTTTTGAAGTAAGTCGCTATAGCCAGTAAAGACCGTTTCCCCTTTTTTCACGTCAATGCCTTCTACACTTTTTTCACTGATGACAGCAGTAGGCATGGCATCTTGTGATCCGTTCAGTTCACTGAATTCAGAGTCTGCAATGTCTTCCAAGTTAACGAGAACTCTGATGACTTCTATTTCCACTTTTTTGAATTCGATACCATTATTCAACAGGGCGTCTTTAAAATCATTGAAGTCTTGTTTGTTTATTAAAGAAAAATCTGCCGGTACACTATTTTCAGCCGTTTTTTCAGCTGAGTAATACCCAATGTAACTTAAAGACAATAATCCGATAGCCAGAGCCGATACCGTCGTGATGATCGTCAAAAGCAATGCGTTGGATTTCATCCTGAACATGATGGATGAAAGGGACAGGACCTCGTTGATGTTTAAGTAGCCACCCTTCTTCTTACGGATGACATTAAAGATAAAGCTCACAGACCCTTTATAAAAAAGATAGGTTCCGAGAATCACTGAGCCAAGTATAAAGAGCATGGCTCCATACAGCTGAGGCATCGTTGTGAAGTCCCCGCCAAACAATTTGGAAGATACATAATATCCGGAGGCAATCAGGATGATTCCAAAGATACCGATCATGATCTCGAACTTGGACATTTTTTTCACTCTTGTCTCCGTTGAAGAACGGACCCTGAAGAGTGATAAGATGCTTTGTCTTTTAATGAACACCAAGTTCATCAACATGATCAGCAGGTAAATCGCACAGAACACAATAACGGTCTGGATGAGTGCCTTGGACGAGAAATGCAGTGTAGCAATCGCATTAATACCGGTTATATTGAATAAGATCATGATGATTAACTTGGAGAAGGAAAACCCGATCAAGATACCAAGTATCAAAGATCCAAAATAAAGGATGAAATTCTCCACGCTTAAAATGCGGAAGATTTTATTCTTTGTCATACCGATTAACTGAAATAACCCAATTTCTTTACTTCTTCTCTTAATGAAGAGGGTATTGGCGTATAAAAGGAATATCGAGACAATGGCGACCAGCAGGACAGAAGCTGCCTTTACCGCTGCCCCGCCTTTAATGGTTCCCTTTGTTGCATCCATAGATGGATCGTACTGCAGGGTCACAAAGGCGAAATAGAGAGCGACACTAAAAATCAGGGCAAATACATACAGGTAATAATTCTTCAGATTCTTCTTCAGATTCCTGAAGATAAGGGTATTAATGTTCATTCTGCACACCACCGAGCACGCCTTGGGTTTTCATGATGTCACTGAAGAAATGCTGCCTCTCCTGGTCGCCTTTTGTTAATTGAGTATAGATCTGCCCGTCTTTGATGAAGACGACCCGGCTGCAGTAGCTCGCCGCAACGGGATCATGGGTAACCATGACAATCGTCGCCTTCAGCTTTTGATTCAGCTCGCTCAGCTTGTTAAGGAGATCAGAGGCCGATTTAGAGTCCAGGGCGCCAGTCGGTTCATCTGCGAATATGATGCTTGGTTCATGGATGAAGGCACGAGCGGCTGATGTCCGCTGTTTCTGACCGCCTGATATTTCATTCGGATACTTATCTTTCAGTTCAAGGATCCCGAGTTCTGAAGCGAGGTCATTGAACTTCTGGTCGGCTTCCTTCTTCGGAGTCTTAGTAATGGATAAAGGCAGAAGGATATTTTCTTTCACCGTCAAAGTGTCGAGCAAGTTGTAATCCTGAAAGATAAATCCGAGGTGATTCTTTCGGAACTGTGCGAGCTGCTTTTCTTTCATCATCGTCATTTCATTACTCTCAATCTTAATCGACCCTTCACTCACTTTGTCGATGGAGGAAAGGACATTCAGGAGGGTGGTCTTTCCGGAACCCGACGCTCCCATTATACTGACGAATTCCCCTTTTTGAATCGACAGGTCGATTCCCTTTAACACTTCCTGCTTATTGAACTTATTTCCGTAGCTTTTATGAAGTTTGCTTGCTTCTAATATAGTCAACATGAAAAACTCCTTTGATTTGATACCTTTATTATAAAAAGCAGGAAGTTTCTTTTCCTTTTATTGTTCGAACAAAACAGAAAAGCATGTGACATTTCTGTCACACGCCGGTAAGTTGGACGAAATCATTTTTCTCCGGGAAGGTGAGGGTGATCCTGGTCCCCTCTCCCCGTTTGGATTCAATATCTATGCTAATCAGCAGAGATTCTGAAACTCTCTTGGTTAAATATAAGCCCATTCCCGTAGAGGAGTGATCATTGTGGTCAATGGTCGAGGTGAATCCTTTTTCAAAGATCCTTGGCAGGTCCCTGGAGTCGATTCCCCTTCCGAAATCCTGAATGGTGAGAGTCACTTTTCCATCTCTTTTTTCGCTTAATATGGCAATGTCCGTTTTAGAGCTATATTTAACAGCGTTGGTCAAAAGCTGCCTGATCATGAATGCCAGCCACTTCGCATCGCTCAGCACGTTTGTGACCACGAGTTGGATGTCAAATCCGATCCCTTTCTGAATACACCAAGATTGCAAGGTTTTTATTTCCTGAAAAATAACAGACTCGAGATCGGTGTCCTCAATGTATAAATCATTCTCCATAAAAGACATACGCTTCTGGTGCAGCTGCCGATCCAACAAAAGGTGGATGCGCAGCCACTCATATTTTAAATGAGACTTCAATGGTTCGTCTTCCAAACGCTCAATCATCAAATGCATCGCCGTCAGAGGGGTTTTCACTTCATGTATCCAGGAGAGGAGGTCGTCCTTTTCCTGTTCGAGCATCATTCGATTCTCAGATGCTGTCTTTCTCAAAAGGTTCGCCTGCCCCGATAGACTGTCCGAAACGATTTCCTGGAATGGAGTATCAGGGGCATCCACCCCTGTAATGTTAAGGTTATGATCCCATTCTTTAAGGCGCTTGAAGAACCGGGTTTCCTTCTGATAGCGGATGAACACGAAAACAATGAAAAAGAGCAGAGAAAGGAACATCATATAGATGATCGATTGCAAGGGGATGGCTGTATCGATATAGGCGATAAAGATCCAAAACAGATGAAGTACAATCACGAACGATATCCAGCTTTTCCGTTCCCATAAGTATGTACGGATCATGGCGAATCCTCTTCAATGGCCAGATATCCTTGCCCGACTTTCGTTTCAATGAAGCGGCCGAGTCCTATCTCTTCAAGGGTTTTCCTGAGGCGGTTCACATTGACGGTCAACGTGTTATCGCTGATGAACCGCTTGTCATCCCAGAGGCTGTTCATCAGTGCATCTCTGCTGACAATCTTATTTTTCTGATCGATTAGAAGTTTTAATATGTACATTTCATTCTTCGTCAGTTCGACGGACCCCAGTTCATTCGTTACCATGTTCCGTTCAAAATCAACGGTTGCCCTGCACCAGGTCTTGATGCTCACCTGTTCGGTGTTATAGTTATACACCCTCCTGAGGGTCGCCTGGACCTTTGCGATGAGGACATCGAAATGAAAGGGTTTCTGGATGAAGTCATCTGCCCCAAGCTGCATGGACATGACCATATCCGTCGGGTGATCCCGGGAGGACAGGAACAGGATCGGCACATTGGAATGTGTGCGTATCATCCGGCACCAGTGGAAGCCGTCGAATTTAGGCAATTGAATATCAATGATCACAAGATCCGGTTTCACCACTGTGAACTCCTGCATGACTTGATTGAAATCTTTGATTCCATATACCTCATAGGACCACTGGGAAAGCCGTTCCTTGATTTCATTGAAAAGGGTTATATCATCTTCGATTAGTAATAATTTCAATTCTTTCACCACTCAATCTTGCTGTTTACATAAATTGTATAGGAAATTACATACGTTTGCCATATGCCTGAAGATAGGAATTGTTTTATTTAGAAATATTTAGATTATTTTTACAAAAGATGGGTATTTAATTTCTAAAAGCAATTGACCAAATTGCATAAGAAAGGAATTAAAGCATGAAGAAACTTCTCGGGTTAGCATTGATAACAGCCGTTCTGTTAAGTGGATGTGGTGAAGTGCAGATTTCGATTAATAAAAACGCGGAACCACAGACTGGAGAGAATAACAGTAAAGAGGAAACCAACAAAGAATTGACCCTGGTCGATGATGTCAAAGACGGTGAAAAACTAACGAATGCTGATAAACAAAAAGCGATCATTAAATTTATCAATGAAGATATTCAGAGAGTTGCTGAATATGAAGTTGTGGCATTTGAATCTCTTGCATCGGTCTCTGGTGTGAATTATACCGATGATGAGACCCTCTATAAAGAGCTGACCTCAACAACCATACCTTCATATGAGAAAGCCTTGGGAGAAGCGGAGTCCATCGAGGGAAAAATCCCCGAACTTGAGGAAATGACGGAACGGATTGTGAGTGCCACCCAGATTTTTTATGATTCCCTTTTGCTCGAAAAACAGGCTATCGAGGAACAGGATGAAGTGTTGATAGAGGAGTCCAATGCCAAAATTGAGGAGTATTACAGACTGGTGGAATCCTATCATTCGGATATGAAACTCTTGGCAGAGAAGTATGATGTGACATACCAGGTGGATGGACAGAGCGGGGAGGTTGATGAATTATGAAGCCTGTTGTAAAGATGTTTTAAATGTACGTGTATGGAGTCATAGGAAAAGGATCCCATTACACACGGATCCTCTTCCTTTTTTTATATCCTGACTTCACTTACAAGAGCATGTGTATTCCCCTCAGTATCCTCAAAAAATACCATCCATGATTCCACGTCGTCCATTTTTGCCACCATGTGAGGTTCATCCACAAAATGAACATCATTTTCCTTCATCTTTTCGTAGCTTGATTGGATATCTTCTACATCAAAATAAATGACTGAGCTGTGGGTGAACTTTTCATTTTCCGGCAGGGTAAGGAGGAGCCTCACCCCGTCACAATCAAAAAATGCCATAGAGGCAGTCGTGAATAGGAGCGGGCGCCCCAATTGTTCACGATAAAAGTCTATGGCGCGGGCTAAATCCTTTACGGGGACTCCGATTTGTTTGATTCCTTGAATGATACTCATTTCATCTCTCTCCTTTCATTTCCTCCTTATCGTAGGAGATTGAAGGAGTTAATTCTTTTCCAAAATCACTTTTTTTCGATAGAAAGTGGGTGAACAACCCACAAATTGTTTGAACATCTTAGAGAATGACACAGGGTTTTGATAGCCAAGTTCAAAGGTGATGTCAGTAACGGAAAGGTTACGATCTTTCAATAATTTTTTGGCTTTTTCAATTCGTAATTCCGAGATGTGGCGGTGTGGGGTTTTCCCATAATACTGAGAGTAAGTTCTGATCAGATGATTTTGTGATAAACATGCAACCATCGAGATATCCTCGAGTGTAAGAGCGTTGTGGTAACATGCTCTGATATATTCATGAGCGATGGTGATTCTCCTGTAGATTTCCTCTCTGGTGGAGTGTTTTACTGCATGAATTGATTCAGTTCTTTTCAAATGTTGAAAATGAGAGGTTAATAGATTTTCCATAAAGATATGATACTGTTCTTCACACCAGTTATCTTTTGGATATATTTCAAGCCTTTGGGACATTTGTATCTGCCTGGCGATTGAAGGGGTGATCTCATAGGTCCTTTCGAAAAACTCAATGGGTCGGCTACGTTTGAACGGATCGGTTATCAATTGATTGGGAGAGTCGTTCAACGTGCGATAGGTATCTTCGGCAAACCCTTTCTTAAAGAAGATACAAAATGACTCCACCTGCTGATCTTCCTCGATGGTAATGGTGTAGGGGCCATCATTGACCAGAAGATACCGACCTTCCTCTACGCAGAAGTAGCCTCTGCTTGTTTTGTAGAAGGCCTTTCCGTTCATGAAGGTCTTAATGGACAGTTGTCCGACTCCTTCCCAATGAAATTTGTCGCTCTTTGCCTGCAGAATGTAATTAGAAGAATTGGGTTGTTTCATATGATTTTCTCCCTGATTGATTAATGTTTTTTCATTATACTAAATTATGGAATATCTTTCTTCCGATTTTGAACAATTATGAAACAGCCATGATTAACTACAAGGAAGTACCTGGTTGATGGAGGATATCCCCTTATAATGGCTCAGGTTGCCCTTAATTAAGTCAAATCGACCGTGATAAGGGGAAAAGGTGGTACTAGAAGTGAAGAGCCTAAATAAAGCAATCTAATCAAAAAGAGACCTGACAATTCATCAGGTCTCTTTTTTAGGTCAGTGTTTACTTTCATGACGGATAGCGAATACTTTCTTTGCAACCGTTAAGGCATTAAGAACACGGGGGAACCCGGTATATGGAATCAAATGAGTTATGCTCTCTACGATTTCTTCCTCTGTTAATCCTGCTGTAAGTCCCGTGTTGATATGGAGCTCAAGCTGAGGTTCTGTCCCTTGTGTTACAAGGGAGGAAATGGTGACGATGGCGCGTTGCTTATTCGTTAATCCTTGGCGGGAATAAATGTCCCCGTAGGCAAACTCGATAATGTATTTTCCCACATCGGGAGCGATGTCTTCCAGTGCTTCAGAGATCTTAAGATGTGTGGAGATTTCTTTATTATCGGTCAGTGTGTATTCCATCAGTTTATCCAATCCGTGTTGATATCTGTCTTGATTCATTTTCCATTCCTCCTGTCAAAGTTACTACAGGAATACTATAACGCTACACACATATATGCGTAAAATACATATATTTTATTAATAGTATGCGAAATAGTTATAGGTTTACCGGTCATCCAGCATTTTCTTGAATTCACGAACAGCAAAAGATTCATATCTTCCTTTTTTCGTGATGATCCCTAGGTTCCAAGGAACGACCGGATTTACGATGGGGATGGATTTCACGACTCCATGGTCGACTTTTTTAGAAATGGATTGTGGGAAGATTGAAATACCAAGATTTTGCCCGATCATTTCGCCTATAAAGTCCCATTGTGAACTCTCATAGGCGACCTTTGGATAAAATCCCGCTTTTCTGCACTCTTCAATGATTTTGTCATGCAGGGCAAAGTCTTCACTGAAGAGGATGAAGTCCTCCTCATGCAATTCGTTCATTTCCACCGAATCTTTTTCCGCCAATGGGTGAGAGTGGTGGACAAATAGCATATGTTTCTCGGAAACGAAGGGGACGACATCAAACTGCTCTTCATCCATAGGTAAGACGACTACCCCAAGGTCCAACATCCCATCCCTCACTTCTTCCACCACTTTATTGGCACGATATTCGTTCAGCTGTATATGGATGTCCGGATACGATGTTTTAAATTCCTTTATGATGCTTGGGAAGAATAAGAATCCAATCAACGGGGGGATTCCGATTTTAATTTTCCCTTTCTTTAAGTTCATTAAGTCATATAGATGAGTCGATAAGTGATCAAGAGATTCAAGGATGACCTGTCCCTGTTCATAAACGATTTCGCCGGCTTCAGTCAGTTCGATTTGACGGGCGGACCGGTCGATCAGCTCCATCTCCAATTCATCTTCCAAACTCCTTACCATTTTACTGAGGGTGGGCTGGGATAGATGAAGAACATTTGAAGCCTTCGTAAAACTTTTGAATTTGGCCACTTCATTAAAGTAGGTAAGCTGTCGAATATCCAATGGTTTCTCTCCTTTTCAATCTATAACTTTTTTGCATGATAAGTATAGTTTAAATTCATTTTACTTATTTATAGGAGAAGAGTAAAATTTCTTACGTCAAAAAAAATTATTGTTTAAACGGTGGAAGAGTGGTGTGAAATCGCGCACTCTCTTTTTGTTTTCTTTAGAAGGGTGGAAAGAAGTTGTTTAGTATTTTAATAGGATTGGTGCTATTGATGGTTTTCGCTTACCTGGGATGGTCCATTATTTGGATTGCACCGATTGTTGCAGGCATTGTGGCATTCATAAGCGGTATGGATCTGATGGATACGTACACCGACACTTATATGTCGGGATTCGTGAATTTCGCCAAGCAATGGTTTCCGATTTTCTTACTGGGAGCCGTTTTCGGAAAGTTGATGGAAGATACAGGTGCAGCAAAATCGGTCGCTTATCAAATCACGAAAATGATTGGGGAGAAGCGTGCCATTCTTGGGGTGCTGGTCGCTTCGGCAGTACTGACTTATGGAGGTGTGAGTCTCTTCGTCGTTGTGTTCGCCATCTATCCCATCGCATTGGCATTATTCAGAAACGCGAACATTTCAAGAAAGCTGATTGCACCGACGATCGTGCTGGGGGCATTTACGTTCACGATGACGGCTGTTCCGGGAACACCGCAAATACAGAATCTGATCCCGATGAAGACGTTCCACACGTCACCGATGGCAGGTTCATGGATGGGAGTCGTGGCGTCACTCATCATGGCTGTCGGTGGATACCTGTGGCTCGTGGGCAGGCAGAAGAAGATGGCTGCAAGCGGGGATACATTTAAGGAAATCAGTCAAACAGGGGCAGGGTCAAATGATGAGCAACAAGCTTTACCCAATTGGATCGTCTCCTTACTGCCATTACTCTTGGTTGTCATGTTATTGAACGGGATCAAATTGAACGCCATTCCCTCATTAATGGCAGGGATTATACTAATTCTCCTAATAAATTTGAACCGTTATAAGAAATTCATTCCTTCCATCAACGAAGGGGCAAAGGGATCTGTGATGGCCATCATCAATACAAGTGCGGCAGTCGGGTTCGGGGCAGTGGTGACGAGTGTACCGGACTTCGACCGCATTACAGATCTACTGTTGGGGATCTCATCAAATCCATTAATCTCGGAATCCTTGATTGTTCAGATCCTTGCGATGATCACCGGTTCTGCTTCCGGGGGGATGGGGATTGCCATGCAGGCACTCGGCGACACCTATTACCAACTGTCTCAATCGACCGGAATCAGTCCGGAAGCATTTCATCGCATGGCTTCTATTGCTTCCGGGGCATCGATCCTGCCTCATAATGGGGCATTATTGACGCTCTTGGCGGTTACAAATGTAACGCATAAAGACTGTTATAAAGATGTGTTTATTGTAGGGCTTGTGATTCCTACCATGGCAGTCATAGCGGGGATCATTATGGCAAGTATTGGACTTATATAATAAAAAAGGAGTGTATTGAAATGGTAGAAAATAAAGTGGTATTAATAACGGGTTCAGCAAGCGGCATCGGCTTTGAGTTAGGTAAATCCTACGCTGAAAAAGGAAGCAAAGTGGTATTGACAGACTTGAACGAAGAAGGCGTTCAAGCAGCGGCTGATAAACTTAAAGGTCTTGGTTATGAAGCAATTGGTCTTAAAGCTGATGTAACGAGTGAAGAAGATATCAAGAACATGATCGACACAGCCCATAAACAATATGGACGTATCGATGTATTGGTGAATAATGCCGGATTACAACATGTCTCCCCGATTGAAGAGTTCCCGACAGCCAAGTTCGAACTTATGATCAAAATCATGCTTACCGCGCCTTTCATAGCCATCAAACATGTGCTGCCAATCATGAAAGAACAGAAGTTTGGACGTATTATTAATGTTTCTTCCATCAATGGCTTAGTGGGCTTTGCCGGAAAAGCTGCATACAATAGTGCGAAACACGGCGTGATCGGGCTGACGAAAGTGGCAGCTCTTGAGTCGGCTCCTTTCGGCATCACTGTGAATTCCATTTGCCCTGGTTATGTAGATACACCACTCGTAAGAGGACAATTGAAGGATATTGCAACTACGCGTAACGTTCCTTTAGAAAAAGTCCTGGAAGATGTCATCTATCCGTTAGTACCTCAAAAACGCTTGCTTGATGTCAGTGAAATTGCCGATTACGCAATGTTCCTGTCCAGCGATCAAGCGAAGAGTGTAACGGGACAAGCGGTCGTCATCGACGGCGGATATACGGCACAATAATTAGGTTCATTCTTTATAAGACTTCGGCTTGCGAAATGCTGAAGTCTTTTTTCTATCCATTTATCGAGTCGTTAGACGATCTTTCTCTTTTCAACACATTCGTTCTTTATCGGCATTTTTCTCCTCTCGACATTTTCTGAATCAACTTTTTACATCTCCTCTTCTTTTCCCTCTTAATTATTATCTGTAATAAAAAGGTAGTTTTCTAGTTTTATAATGTAGTAGAAAGAGCATGATTTGAAGTAAGAATATGTAAAAAATATTAAGTTTACAAATTTGTATACATGTAAACAAAATCGTACACAATTGTATACAAAAAAGTAAACATGTACACAAACGAGTACACATGCTGTTGTTAAGCGTTGTATACAATTAATGTACACAACGATACAAAAATGTGTACGAAACAACGCGTTCTCACTTGCCATATTCGATAGAAAAGTAGGATTGACCGAAGACGATAAATTGTATACTCTGAGAGTAAGAGTTGAAATGTTTAGACAAATTCTCACTCATGAATGAAAGGATGATTTTAATGACGAATTCTCGCATTGCAGCCATTGATGTTGGTAATGATTCTTTAAAAGGTATTTTTGGAAAAATGGACGCTGAGGTGAATATTCCGAACGTCATCGCAAGGGATGTTGAAGACCGTCCTATCATCGGTATAGAGGAGCTGGATACACAAGACCCACTAGACGGCATACATATCCGTGTCCACTCCCCTGCTTTGAAAGACAATAATGCAATTTATCGTGTCGGAAATCTTGCGACAAAGAGCAATAACTCGACTGAACTGGATCCGGGCAGCAGTAAATCAGAAGAAGATCAAACATTGGTCATGCTGTTTGCTTCTATTGCTTTGGATGCAGCACGTAATGGATCAGATTTCAAAAAGAATAATAATGTAATAGAAGCAAACTACACGCTCGGAACAGGCCTTCCACTACGTGAAGTAAAGGAAGGAAAAGATGTTGGATATCGTTCAAGATTAGTAGGTTCTGTTCACCAGGTCGAGTTCCTTGTCACTCCACGCTATCAAGGTATCAAAGTAAATATTAAATTTGATGAAGTGAAAGTGTATCCTGAAGGATTTGCTGCTTTTATCAACCTTGTGATGGATAATAATTCAAATATCATCAACAAAGATTTGATTGATAAGCGCATCTTGATTCAGGATATTGGTGGATTATCAACAGATATTGCGGTCATCAAAGATCGTAAAGTAGACGATGATAAAGCTCAAGGGTTTAACCTGGGTGTATCTGAATCACTAGAATTGATTCGTGAGGAAATCCGCTCAAGACATGGTATTGAGCTTGACAGCCGCCGTGATGTGGTCGAAATCATCACGAAGAAAAGTGACCGCAATCATATTATGGTAAAAGGTAGTCGTACAAGCGTACACGACATCGTAGACCGCATTATGCTTGAGCTTGCTAAGAAGCAGTACCGCCATCTTCGTAATATGTGGCAAAAGAATTCCCAAACCGAGATCTGTTACTTCATCGGTGGTGGATCCAGCGTCCTTAAAGAGTATATCAAGACGCTTAACAATAATCTTGATGGGTACAATATCGACTTCTTTGAAGATGAGAAGGAAAGTATCTGGATGATGGCAAACGCATACTACAAGTTGATTGCCGACTTCACAAGAAAAACACAGAAGCAACAAGCCCCGAAAGAAGAACAAAAATTAGCGAAAACCAAATAGGGTGATGGTATGACTGAAAAAGGGATGTCGAGGGGACAGCCGATCACATTTAGGCTCCCTTCAGATACACCTGATCACGTATTAAAACATTTACAAAAGCTCAAAGAAATAGAAAAACGAAACTTCTCCAGTAAAATTGCAGAGCTTGTCCTAAACGGGGTGAATGATACAATTTCAAGGCAGCGGGAAGCGATTACGATTCCCCTTCCGAAGGGATTGGACAAGTCCCAACGTGACTGGCTTAAGCATGAACATTCAGAAGCCCTGCTCGGGAGCATCGTGTACCAGCTGCTTTCAAACCCGGTTCGAACTGCCTCCCTCCTTGCTTCTTTGAGCAGTAATTCATTGGATATCGATGAAGCGCTGTACCTTCAGGAGGAATCTGCAGCAAGTGACGATACCGAAAGAACGTGGTCCTTTGATCAAGTGATGGATGCTACCCCTGAAGAAGTCGTGGATGAGCGTTCCTACTCAACAGATGAAGAACTGGACAACTTCGATTGGGACAATGCCATGAAACCCAAGGAAACCGTCAATGAAGAGCCTAAAGAAGAATCGATGGACGACCTCTTAGGAGATTTTCTCGCCCAAATGAATAAATGATAAGAACCTGAAGTGAGGCCCTTGGGCCTATCCTTCAGGTTCTTTTTGGTTCTATATACCCTATCCCTTTAATGCATATATTCCTACTGAATTCAACTACCTATTATAGTTGGAAACTGTAATCGATTTGTCTTATTTGAATTATATTTTTCACCAAAAACCCTCCAGTGCAGATGCCTCTTAGGAAAAAATGTTACAGTCCGTTACAACCGATTTAAAACATGTATAAAAAATGGCAGTTTACTTCAAATAATTCCCACCCTGTGGTTTAAACAGGGCATAATTCGAGGTAAACACCGATTAAACAGAATAAAACATGGCACGTCAGTCATTGGCTACACCACTAAAGAGGAGAGATTCGATGAGTATTCAAAAAAGTAATGATAGCTCAAGTCTCGCAGAAGTCATTGATAGAATCCTGGATAAAGGAATTGTCATTGACGCATTCGCCAGGGTTTCCTTAGTAGGAATCGAAATTCTTACTATAGAAGCACGGGTGGTAATCGCAAGTGTCGATACGTGGTTACGGTATGCAGAAGCAGTTGGGCTTTTAAGAGACGAGGTCCAGGAAGAGGGTCTTGCCAAGCAGGAGAATGAAAGAGGGAGCACATTCAGCATATAAACAAGTAAATGAAATATAGTTTTACTATTTTAATAGAAAAGAGGATGAATATGTCAGAAGTGAAAAGCAGTCAACAGGTGGAAGAAACGAAGAGCACTGATGAAAAGGAAGGACAATCCACTGAAAACAGACAATCTATGAATTATGCGATTATCGGGGGAGTAGTCGGTGCAGGAATCGGGTTACTTTCGAATCCCGGTACAGGAAAAAAAGTAGTGGACAGTTTAGGGAAATCAGATGTGATGAAAGCTGCAAGTAAAGAATTGCGAAGGTCAGCACAGGAATTCCTGACAGAGCAGGCCATCATCACCCTTAGACAATCCGCTACCGGATATATGAGCAGGCTGGATGGTGGCTTGCTGTCACCTAAGAAGAAAAAAGAAGAGGCGTCGGAAAACTCTGATGCCAAAGCAGAAAATAATGAACATTCTTCGAATCAGTCAGAAGAATTAGAAGAAATCAAAGAAGAAAACAAGAATTTGAATGAGCGTTTAGAACGAATTGAAGAAATGCTGAACAGCCTGGTGGATTCTAAGAAATAATCGCATCCCTGAAGGGGGCATTACATGAGTAAGCCTGTAAAAAAAGCAGTTGGGAAGATGGCTAAAAAAGCATACGACCATGCTCCGGAGCCAGTGAAAGAGAAAGTGAAAGATACGATGAAAGAAAAGGCGAAAGAAACATTTGTGGAGAGTGTTGAAGACGGGCTTCAATCAAAGGCTAACGAGGCATCAGAGAAGTTAGAAAACGCAAAAGAGAAAAATGCCAATAATGTTCATACCAAAGCAGAAGAAGCAAAGGAAAAAGTACAGGATGTCCTGCTTTCCGTACGAGAAAAGTTAGGAAACGCAAAAGAAGCAGGAGAAGAGTTCCAAAAGAAAATCTCTTCATCGAATGACAATCAAACAAAAATCAAAGGCGTGGGAAATATTAAGGGAGCAAGTGACATCAAGAGTTCCTTTAACATTAAGAGCTCCACCGAAATCAAAAGTTCAGAAAATATTAAATCATCAAAAGACATTAAGACAATCTGTTCTTAGACACTGGAAGGAGAATGAAATTGGCTATACAAAAAAGTAATAACAGTTCAAGTTTAGCAGAAGTAATTGATAGAATTCTTGACAAAGGGATCGTCATTGATGCATTTGCTAGAGTGTCTGTCGTCGGAATTGAAATATTGACCGTTGAAGCAAGGGTCGTCATCGCCAGCGTAGATACATGGTTGCGTTATGCAGAGGCAGTAGGTCTTTTACGCGATGACGTAGAAGAAAACGGTCTTGCTACGCAGCAGAATGAAAGAAGCTCCCAGTTCAGCATTTAATAGGAGTGAAAGCAAAGGAATCAGTAGTTGAAGGGGGCCGTTATCGGCACCCTCCCCTTCATCTACAGTAGGAGGCAGCTATGGTAATCAAAGAAATCATGAATAGTGTGACGGATTTCTTCAATGAACATGTAGCTCCGGTCCATAAGATTACGTCAGTGGAACTGACAGAGGACGAAGGATGGAAGCTTCAAGTCGAAGTCATTGAAGAAAAAGAATATATGAAGAAATATGCGAAAGACGAAATGCTTGGCACATATGATGTTCTTCTCAATAAAGAAAAGGAAGTCACCTCATTTAAACGACGGGATATCCGTTACAGAAGTGCCATCGGACAGGAAATGTAGTGTCCTTTAGCGAGTAGGAGGGAATTGTACGTGACGGTCTTAACTAAACGGATCAAAAAGGATAGCAGGGCATTAATACAAGATGATGAAACGAAAGAATTGCTTTCGCGCTCATTGCAATACCTTAAAGCTGGATATCCTGTGCATTTCACAGGTCCTTCCGGGGCCGGGAAAACATCTCTTGCACTCGCACTTGCGAAAAAGAGAAAAAGACCGGTTATGCTCATGCACGGTAATCACGAACTGAATAATAAAGATTTAATCGGTGATTTTACGGGTTATACAAGTAAAAAGGTCGTGGATCAATATGTACGATCCGTTTATAAAAAGGACGAAAGCGTTACAGAGACATGGAGAGACGGACGTTTATTGGAAGCCGTCAAGAATGGTTATACACTTGTATACGATGAATTTACTCGATCACAGCCGACGACGAATAATATTTTCCTATCCATTTTGGAAGAAGGAATCATTCCTTTATATGGTTCGAAGCTCACAGAGCCCTTTATTAGAGTACACCCGGAATTTGCCATCATATTTACTAGTAATCCTGCAGAATATGCAGGGGTTTATCAAACACAAGATGCCCTACTCGATAGGTTAATCACCATTAACGTAGATTACAAAGGGGCAGAACAAGAAGCGAAAATTATATCAGAAAAAGCTAACTTGGTTATGAGTGAAGCAAGAGCGATTACTACACTAATCTCAACATTACGCGATCAATGTACAAATGAAATGAACGGACCGAGCTTGCGTGCTTCCTTGATGATTGCAAGACTCGCCATTGAATCAGACATTCCCATAGACGGTAAGGATACAGATTTTCAACGTCTATGTATTGATATAACAGCACATAGCATAAGTCGATGTATCGACGGAGAAAACTCACAAGAAAAAGCAGAACAATTCATTATAGATGCATGTAAACGCATGAAGGTATCTGAGGAATAAAGGAGAGTTTAATGATGAGTCAGAAAGAAATAGGAATTTATATATTTTGTGCCATACAAACCAATGATGATGATCAATTTGGTTCGATTGAAATAGAAGGAGAAGAACGTGAGACGTTCACGATCAGATATAAGGACGCAGCGATGGTAGCGGCAGAAGTGCCTATGAAAATTTATCATCCTAAAAAGCCGAATTTATTGATGCACCAGGGAGCTGTAGCCCGGGTTATGGAACAAAAGGATACAGTCATCCCGATCAGCTTCGGTAATGTCTTTAAGTCGACAGACGATGTTGAGGCCTTGCTTGAAAACCTTTATCCGCAGTTCGAGACCCTTTTCCCGGCAATTAAGGGGAAAATCGAGTTGGGCTTAAAGGTTATCGGTAAAAAGGAATGGCTTGAAGCCATGGTAAAGGATAACCCTCAAGTAGAAAAAATGGCCTCTGCCGTAAAAGGGAAATCAGAATCGGCAGCGTATTACGACCGAATTCAGCTTGGTGGAATGGCTCAGAAGCTATTTGCTTCCCTGCAGAGTGAGATTAAGGAAGAAGTTTACGCACCTCTTGAGGAATCGGCAGTATCTGCCAAAGCCAACGAGCCTTCAAGTGAGAAAATGCTGCTGAACGCTTCTTTCTTAATTGACCGGGATCAGGAAGAGTTGTTCGATCAAAAGGTCAATGAAGCACATGAAAAATGGAAGGATAAGGTCGAATTTAATTACAGCGGCCCTTGGCCCGCTTACAACTTTGTCAACATACGCTTGAAGGTTGAAGAAAGCTGATGATTCATAAATTGGTGAGTGCACCAATTAATTTAGTCATAAAGGTCGCCGAAAAGATCAAAGAAGAAGCAGACAAAGAATTGTACGACCTTCCTACCATTCAACAAAAATTGATTCAGCTTCAAATGATGTATGAATTGGGAGAAATTCCTGAAGAAGCATTCCAGGAAAAAGAAGATGAGCTTTTAACAAGGTATGAAATTGCGAAACAGATGGAAATGGAACAATGGGAAGAATTAACGAAAAAGAAGCAAGGGTGATCAGATGAGCGATTTACTTTATTTATACGGATTAGTTCCGACAAAAGAAGCAAATAAAGATAACCTGCCCTCCATGAAAGGGTTTGATGGAGAAAGTGAGCTGTACACGATTGAAATTGGAGAAGTGTCAGCCATTGTGTGTGATTTACCATCAAATCAATACTCTGAAGAGACCATTAAGGACAAAGTTGATAACGACATGGACTGGCTTCAGGAAAAGGCGTTTCACCATCACGAAACAGTATTGATGGTTTCAAAGTTGTATACCATCATCCCCCTGAAGTTCTGTACATTATACAAAAACGAGGATAGCCTCAAGTCTACGATAGAAGGCAATCGAAATAAGCTGGAAACGACATTTGAACAGTTGGACGGCAACGAAGAGTGGAACGTCAAGATCTACTGTGACGATAAGCTGCTGAAAGAACAAGTAAGTGAAAGCAATCCATCCATCGAAGCCAAAAGGAAAGAAATCAGCGAATTACCAAAGGGCAGGCAATTCTTTGAAAAGAAAAAAATCGATCAGCTGATTGATCGGGAACTTGAAAACGAGAAAAACCGCCTTTGTGAAGAGGTTCATGAAAAGCTTAAAGAACATTCCCTGCATGGGAACATCAAAAAAAATTGGAGTAAGGATGTAACAGGCCGACAGGAACATATGGCTTGGAATAGTGTATTTCTCCTTCCTGCATCCAAAGTAGATGAATTTGTAGAAGAAATAAAGCAATACGAAGAAGAACTGGGACACGCAGGTTGGAAAATTGAAGCATCGGGTCCTTGGCCACCCTATCATTTTTCTAGTTTTTCTTAATCACAAAATAAGGAATGAGAAATATGACAGTGAGAGAATCGATCGAGAACAAAGATATAGCCCTAATAGATATTTTAGATGTCATTCTCGATAAAGGTGTGGCGATTAAGGGAGATTTGATTATATCCATTGCCGGGGTCGACCTCGTTTATCTGGATTTGCGGGTTCTGATCTCCTCGGTAGAAACGTTGGTTCAACATAAACAAGGGACGCGTAAAACCGTAACATCCGATCAATTCGATAAAGAAAGGGAGGGATTGATTCATGCAACAGGCCAGCGGGACAAATGGGCGAATTAATTTTGACCCGGAAAAAGCAGAACAAGGATTGGCACAGCTCGTATTGACCGTTGTAGAACTCTTAAGGCAAATCGTTGAGAGACATGCCATGCGGCGTGTAGAAGGCGGCACGTTAACAGATGAACAAGTGGAGAATCTAGGCATAGCCCTAATGAACTTAGAAGAAAAAATGGAAGAGTTGAAAGAGGTATTTGGTCTTGATGCAGAAGACTTGAATATAGATTTAGGTCCTTTAGGGAGCTTAATGTAATGCCGATTAGGGAGGTTACATGATGGGTATGGAGCATCCGGTTCAATCCAACACAATCGTGGATGTATTAGAAAAGATTTTAGATAAAGGAGTTGTCGTGGCAGGAGATATCACGGTGGGAATCGCCGATGTCGAGCTGCTTACGATAAAGATCCGCTTAATAGTTGCTTCTGTAGATAAAGCAAAAGAAATAGGCATGGACTGGTGGGAAAATGATCCTTACTTAAGTTCCAAAGCCGCAGATAACAACACTAGAGCACTGGAAGAGGAAAATAAGAAATTACAGGAACGACTGGAATCACTTGAAAAGAAACTGGATACGAACCGTCTTAATACGGCGGAAACAACAAACTAAATGGAGGTTTTACCAATGGCAGAAAAAAATAATACCCAAGACACAACAGTTGAGAATCAAGGACAGGAAAAGAATTCAACGAATGAGAACAAGACAAGAAGAAGTGGCCCTATCAAGAGAACTGTAGCCGGAAGTCTGTTGGGAGCGACTGTAGGATATCTGGCAACACCTGAAAATGGAAAAAAACTATTAGATCGTATTGACCAAGAGAAATTAAAAAGTAAGAGCTTGGATTTCGGGAAAGCAGCAAAAGAAAGATCCAGAAAAGCCGCTGTGTCACTAAAATCATCAACAGCCAACCTATTTAAGCGTGATAAAGAGGAAGAAGCATCTGAAGACACGGAAACGGCCGTAAATTCAACAGAAATGAACAGCCAAGAGGAAGAGTCGAACCAGGACTATGACTCCCTTAAACAGGAAAATGAAGAATTACAGAACCGTCTGCAGCAATTAGAAGAGAAAATGAATCAAATTGCCGCAGCACGTGAAGATGAAAGCGATGAAGAGGAAGACGAGGATGATGAAGAAAAAGAAGAAACTTCTTCAAGTAAGAAATCCTCAAAAAAGTCTAAAGAAGAAGCGTCTGATGAAGAGGAAGACGATGAAGAAGACGAAGATACTGATGAAGATGAAAAAGCAGAAAACGAAAATGAAGAAGACGAAGATGAAAGCGAAGATGAGGAAGAAGCTTCTGGCAAGAAGAAATCAAACGCAAAATCAAGTTCAAAGGGAAAGAAGCGTTCTACTCGCAAATCTTCAGCTAAAAGTAAAAAATCTGCAAAAAAAGATGAAGATAAAGACGAAGATCAAGAGGAAGATACAACACTCTCTACCGAAGATGACACAGTAGCATAACGATAAAGGAGATGTGAAAATGAGTGTAGAATCAGGTACAGGAAAGGACAGCATCTTAGAATTTTTTGTACAGGCATCAAACAAACATGACTTTTCATTAGACATCACGTTAAACGTCAAGGGAGCCGTCATAACGGGTACCCTCGTCTCCGCAAAGGAATACTTCGATTCATTGAGTGAAACCTTTGAGGATGGCAGTGACGTGGCTCAGAAGCTGAGTGAAGAGCTAGCGAAAGCCGGAGAATCTGTGGAAGAAGGTCAAAGTGCTGAAGCCCACTTTATTCATTTGAAGAATACTAAGGTGTATTGTGGGGACAGCAAGCCGACACCTTCAAAAGGGAAGATCATGTGGCGTGGAAAAATAAATGAAGTCGACGGGTTCTTCTTAGGAAAGATTGCAGAATCGAAAAGTAGTAAATAATATAAAAAAGCAACCGGGCCCGGTTGCTTTTTTGTATGATGGATCCGAGATTATTCCCAAAGGACCCGACAACAATGGTATTTTCATCTAAGAAGGTAACTCCGAGTGATTGGAGCATACCGAATCCTCCATCATTAGTGGAAGCATGGGTATACCTGGAATGGACGCTATTTCAATATGTTTTTTTTCTGTATATTCGGGTATAGATTAGTATACAAAGGAGGTTACCTTCATGAAACGTTTAATTGGAAGACTGATCAAATGGGGACCTATCATTTACCCGGTCTATAAGAAGTATCGGAATAAAAGAAGACATAAGAAATCGATGACGTATTAAGAGGGCAGCCTGGATGGGCTGTTTTTTTATGTATTTAAGGGCAAATAAAAACCCCCTGGACTTCCAGGGGGCTCATTTGTTATCAATGAGAAGTCTTTCTCATCCCTCTTAGCAGTAAGCTTAACAGGAATACAAAAATGATAGCTCCAAGTAAGGCTGGAATGATAGCGATTCCTGCAAGAGATGGTCCGAAGCTTCCAAGAAGTTCTCCACCGATCCATGCACCGATGATACCAGCTATGATGTTACCGATGATTCCACCAGGAACGTTTTTTCCTAATATTAGACCAGCTAACCAACCGATGATTCCACCAACAATTAAATACAAAATAATACCCATTTTTTTCTTGCCTCCAAGTTATGTTTTTGTGTTGTTATAAGGTAAATTCCCCTTTTTTCAAATGTCAAAACCTAATATGTTGTCACTTGAAAAATTTTCTGCAGGATGTACATGACATATTTAACAGCAGGTAACTTATCCTGATATTTTTCATACTCAACGGTGTATGTCCCGTTTTTGTTATTCCAAATCCGGTCGAAATAGTCGTTCACTTCCACCATGGTTTTGCTGTCTGAAGGGGCCGTCAGTTTCAGGTTTTCTTCAAGATTATAATCATCCAGGTTTCGGGATGTATAATTGCCCGATCCACCGATTACGGTACTTTGCTTTTTCCCTTTTACATAAATGAATTTCGTGTGATACTGCTCTTTATTCGTGTTATACCATCTAATGGCAATATGTTCGTTCTCCAGTTTATGAAGCTCCGCTGCAATGGGGAGGTTCGGGAGTCCGATTTTTTCTTGTCCAAAGGCGTTCTGGTTCGGGTCCAGCACTAAACGGATCTCAACTTCACGTTCTGCCGCGTCTTCAATCGCATCGATGATGTCCCGATCTGCAAGGTAGAACATCCCAATCCAGACATCGTCCCCTTTTTTTGCATCATCTAAAGCCTTCACCACCCCTTTTTGAATCTCCCTTTCTGTCAGGATCTGTGCGTTGACAGATCTTTCACTGGAAGGGAGGGCTTTGACGGAATCGTTGACCTCTTCTTCCGTAGGGAAAGCATCCAGATCCCCACCTGAAAAATCCGCTACGACTTTTTCAGCTTTGACCATATCTTTGATGATGTCCCCTTTAACCTTAAAGGCGATATTAGAGTGAAATCCGCTGGCGTCATGGGGGTTGGCGGAAAGGATGAGACCCGAATCCTCCGAGAGGACGACTTTTCGGTGATTGGCTTTTACGTTCAATAGTTTCAAATACGATCTCATCGTGACCTTCGGGGCAGAAGGGGACATCGGGTTAGGCAGCCACCCGTAGCCATCCTGTCCGAACCATCCTAATGCGGTCCTCCATACACCCGAATAGATGAGATTTGGATCTCGGAGACGGTTCAAATCGGTAAATACGACTTCAGCTCCAAGCTTTTCCAATGGTTCAATTTGTTTCGCTTGATGTGAGCCGTATGTCGTGTTGACGACGTCACTGATAAAGACCACTTTCAGGTCGGGCTTCTTTTTCAGTTGTTCTTCAATCTTCCTGGACAATGTTTCACTGATCTTCGGATAATCACGGTCACCCTTTGTATAGCCATTTACTAAAAATAAGTCCAAAATTAGAAAATCATCTGCTTCTTCAATGGTTTGATACACCTCATCAAAGATCGATTGATCGTATAGTTCTTTCCCATCCTTCTGATAGGTGAGGTCGTATAAGAATTCTACGTCACCCTCTGGTATGGTATAAGTGTCGCTTGCGTAAGAGATTCCTGGTGGTAAAGGCTTGATGCGGTTGTAAATCATCACCACTGTCAGGATCAGTATGATGGTTCCCCAAACCCACCATTTTTTCTTCTCATACCACTTTTTCTTTTTCTTCAAATGAATTCCCCTGTTCTACGGTTTTTTTTTACTATACCCCTAATGGCAGAAGGGGAATCCACCTTTGCAGAAGAAAGTTACACGTGGAAGTTTACCTTTCGGGAAAGAGTCTATTATATAAGGAGAATCTGTGAGGAGGGTGACTATGTCAAATCTCAATATTAAAGCTTTTGTATTCGATGCCTATGGAACGTTATTTGATGTTCATTCCGTCATTGATAAATGTAATGACCTTTTTCCTGATAAAGGGGAGGAAATCAGTCAGGTGTGGCGGCAGAAACAATTGGAGTACAGCTTCCTGCGTCAGCTGATGGGAACGTATACGACCTTTTTCTCCATCACGAAGGATGCCCTTCATTACGCATGTGTGCAGGTCGGGGTCGACCTTTCGGATGAAAAAGAGAAGGTGTTGCTGGATGCCTATCTGGAATTAATTCATTATGAAGAAGTGGAGAGTGTGTTGGGAGAATTAACATCTCATCAAACAGCGATTTTTTCCAATGGTTCCTTGGATATGCTTTCACCACTGGTTGAGCAGTCGTCATTTGGTCACTTGTTGGATGAAGTGTTGACAGTGGATGAGGTGAAGCAATTCAAACCAACTCCGATGGCCTATCAGCTTGTCCTGAAAAAGCTTGGTGTCAAAAGGGAGGAAGTCTTGTTCATGTCGTCCAATCCATGGGATATTGCAGGAGCAGCCAACTTTGGTTTTCATACGGCATGGATCAATCGCCAGGATAAGGTGATGGATGAGCTGGGTGTGAAACCCGATTTTGTTTATAGTGATCTGAACGGAATACTGGAGCATAAGTGCTAGAATCAAGAGGCTGATTTTCTATATCGTAAAAGCCACAAGATAAATCAGCTTTTCCTTTTCTCGTTGGTTCCGGTTAACTTCAAAAATCTTCCCACTCCCTTTCCGTTTAAATTCATTGTATAGTACAGGTAGATCATTAGACTGGTTTTCTTTCGTTTTTGAAAGGAATGCGAAACTTATAGAAGGCTACTACATACTGATTGGGGAGGAAGGTCATGACTGAAAAGCTGATTCCGGTATCCGGCGTAGATGTGGATTCTAAAACAAAATGTAAGCATTATCGAACATCAAAAGATATCATCGCCATTAAATTCAAATGCTGTAACACCTATTATCCTTGCCACTCTTGTCACGAAGAAGTAGCGGATCATGATCCCATTCTCTGGTCTCCGGAAGAGTGGAATACGAAAGCGATTCTGTGCGGGGAATGCAATAACGAGTTAACGATTTTACAATATATGAATTGTCAATCGGTCTGCCCCCATTGTCAGTCCGATTTTAATCCCGGGTGTCAGAACCATTATCACCTGTACTTTGAAGGGTGAATGATAGCAATGTTTCACGTGAAACGAAGGGGATGATGAAATGGAATTGGCAATGTTTGCAGGAGGTTGTTTCTGGTGTATGGTGGAACCCTTTGAGAGTCAGGAAGGAATCGAAGATATCATCTCAGGCTACACTGGAGGGCAGACACACGATCCGAACTATAAAGAAGTGACATCAGGTGAAACCGGTCATTATGAAGCCGTGCAGATCCTATTTGATCCTGCCTTATTTTCATATGAGAAACTTCTGGATCTTTACTGGAGACAAATTAACCCGACAGACCCCGAAGGACAATTCAAAGATCGGGGAAGTTCATATCGGACAGCGATCTTTTATCACAATGATCATCAAAAAAGGCTCGCGGAGTCCTCTAAAATAGAATTGGAGAAGAGCGGACGGTTTGCAGACCCTATCGTAACCGCAATCCTCCCTGCCAGGGAATTTTATCCTGCGGAAGACTATCATCAGGATTTCCATAAGAAAAACGCTTTCCGATATGCGCTGTACAAACGAAGCAGAGAAGATTTTCTGAAGGAATATTGGCCAAAGGACCGCTCCCATTTAATAGGGAAGCTAACTGAGATGCAATATTTCGTCACTCAGGAAAATGGGACGGAGCCACCATATGAAAACGAATTCTGGAATAACACGAGTGAAGGAATATATGTGGATATCGTGTCAGGGGAACCCCTCTTCACGTCTAAAGATCAGTATGAGAGTGGGTGTGGCTGGCCGAGCTTTACAAAGCCGGTCATGGACGTAAGCGTCAGCGAACGATACGATCTCTCCCATCGTTCTACCCGGGTGGAAGTCAGGAGCAGAGAAGCGGATTCCCATCTTGGCCATGTCTTTTCCGACGGACCGGGTCCCAAAGGACTTCGCTACTGCATTAACTCTGCAGCTTTGCGGTTTATTCCTAAAGAAAAGCTGGAAGAGGAAGGGTATGGTGATTTTCTGATATTGTTTCCTCGTAAATAATGACATGCCGGCCGCCAAGGTTAGCCAAAGGATTGGAAGATTCCTCGTTGCAAAAAAAAACAACCGGAAGCAGGTGATGTCCCTCTGTTCCCGGTTGTTCTTTATCTATGGTTGATCGTTATTACTGTTGTGGTCGGTTTTTCTTGGTGTTTTCCTGCCCGGTTGTAAACTCGACTAATTCAGAACTCGTGCGATTTCCTCTTTTAGCATTCGTATTACTTTGAGCATTGCGGTTTCCTTTTTTAGTGCGTCCCATTCAGAATCCCTCCCTAAATAGTCAAGCATTTATAGTTTAAGGAGTTACGCAGGAAATATTCTGGTGTATCATGCGACAAAATATGTCAGGAATCTTGGTTTTTTAATTTATTTCCCAGGCTATATTCGACAAAAACCTCACATTTTCTAGAGGTCCGTCCCTCCATCTTCAAACTTTGTGAGGGGTTTCTTGGCAGGGCCTTCGATGACGTCTCCGTCAATGGAGAAGCGTGAGCCGTGACAAGGACAGTCCCAGGTGTGGTCTCCGTGATTCCACTCGGTTTCGCAGCCGAGATGGGTACATGTTGTATCCACCACATGCAATTTTCCCGTTTCATCCCGGAACCCTCCACATCGGCGCCCGTTCAAGTTCACGACATCGCCTTCCCCTTTCTTAAGGTCTTCGGGTTTTTTAGATGGGATTTGAAGTTTTCCTTTAATGAGCTCGCCGGCTACATTGAGATTCTCTTTGAAAAAATGCTTGATACTAGGGTCAGCAACAAACCTCGAAGGTGAGTATATATCTGCATAAATGTGATGATTTCCTAAGATCTGGTCAGAAAGTATCTCCCCGCCTAGAGTACCGGAAGTCATCCCCCACTTATTAAAGCCTGTCGCGACAAAAATTGAGGGATGCTTTTCCGTCAGTTTCCCGATATAAGGCACTTTATCAAGTGTGATCAAGTCCTGTGCAGACCACCGATACCTTACTTCGTCTATCCCGACTACTTCTTCTCCAAATTCCTGAAGTGCCCTATAGTGGTCCATCGTATCTTTTCCTTGCCCCGTCTTATGTTTATCCCCGCCGATCAGGATTAGCTTTTCACCGTTATCATCCACTTCATAGCGGAGGGAACGGGTCGGATCTTCTGCACTGATATACATTCCCCCTGGATAATCCTTCTTGGCTTTAACTCCGAGAATGTAAGAACGTTCTGCATGCATTTTCGTGAAATAAAACCCCATGCCATCATAAAAGGGGAAGTGGGAGCAGATGACGACGAATTCACTATCGAGGTGATATCCATCAGACGTGACAACCTGCGTGCTATCTCCTTCATTGATGGTCTTCGCAGTGGTTCCTTCATAGATTTGACCACCCAATCCTGTATAAGAATCAATTAAGGCTTTTAAATATTTCAATGGATGGAATTGAGCCTGTTTCTCCATCATCACGGCCTTTTTGATATCCAGGTCGAGGGGGATGTCTTCTGTGAGCCTACCTGCAATATCCAACTTCTGATACGCATCATATTCCTTTTCTATCTTCTCTGCATAGTGTTCTGTCGTTGCATACACATACGCGTCTTCTTCTGAAAAATAACAGTCGATGTTTTCGTTATGAATGGTGTCCTTGATGAACTGAATAGCCTTTGTTTGGGACAGATAATATTTCCTTGCGAATTCTTGTCCGAAATGCTGGATGAGTTCATCATAAATCAATCCGTGCTGTGCGGAAATTTTGGCGGTTGTATGACCTGTCGTGCCGTTCAATACGTGATCAGCCTCTATGAGGGCAACCTTCTTCCCGCCTTTTGCCAACAGATAAGCAGTTGTGATCCCTGCTATCCCGCCTCCGACAACGGTTACGTCTACTTTCAGGTTTTGATCCAGCTTTTTAAATAGGGGGAGTTTTGTCGTTTCTCTCCAGTACGGTTCCGGTGTGTTGGAGAATGCATTTTGTTGGTGTGTATCCATATGAACGCTCCTTTTGCTTTCTATTCTTTACCATTCTCTCCCGAAATGAAGAAAAAATAAGTGCGAAAAGAGAAAAAAAGAGACTGACCCGGTGATGGAGTCAATCTCTTGAAGCGTTGTGACTTAAGAATTTTGAAGGATAGGGCCGTATTTCTCAGCAGAATCAACAGTCTGCTTTAATAGCATAGAGATGGTCACAGGTCCAACACCGCCAGGGACAGGTGTGATGGCGCTTGCCTTTTCATAGCATGCTTCATAATCGATGTCCCCGACGTTCCCTTTGTTGTAACCGGCATCTAGTACGACAGCACCTTCTTTTAACCATCCGCCTTGGATGAAGTTCGGTTTGCCGACAGCTGCCACGACAATATCTGCAGTAGCCAGGATATCAGGGAGATTCTCTGTATAGGAATGGCAAGTAGTCACGGTTGCGTTTCCGTTCAATAACATCATGGAAACCGGTTTACCCAGGATCGGACTCCTTCCAACCACGACGGCGTGTTTCCCTTCAAGGGCTACCCCGTAATAATCGATGATGCTCATGATGGCTGCCGGGGTGCAGGATGGGTATTCACCGAAGCCCAATGAATTTTGGCCGAAGCCGAGGCTCGTGACCCCGTCGACATCCTTTTCGATGGAAATCGCTTCAAAGGCCGCGCGTTCGTCGATTTGATGGGGAACGGGGTGCTGTAAGAGAATCCCATGTACGGAAGAGTCATCATTCAGCTTCCCGATCACATCAAGCAGTTCTTCTGTTGTCGTTTCTTTTGGAAGGTGGATGCGTCTTGATTCCATTCCGATTTTTGCACATGCATTTCCCTTCATCTTCACGTACGTAGCAGAAGATGGATCATCTCCGACCAGCACCGTTGCAAGACACGGAGTGATTCCCTTCTCCTTTAGTACAGCTACTCTTGATTTCAGGCTTTCCTTAATTTCAGATGCAACAAGTTTCCCGTCTAATACTAGTGGTTCCACTGCAATCCCTCCTGATTATAGTAAAAAAAGACAAGGGTATCCCCTTGCCTTCTGCCCAGGCGAACGGCTAATGGCTCATGTTTTGTAAAATTCGCAGCTCCCTTGTGGTTGATTCCACATTTTCGCCAGTCACTGCTTTAATTATCTTCAAACTTATTGTAACACGAATATAAATTAAATTTCCAGTATTAATGTTCGTGTTTTTTCTGGGAATACATCAAAAGACTGAGAGTGTGCTACATCTAATTTTCTATTAGGTTCAACCCCGAATAGACGATTTTTGGCCTTTAAAAATTTCATACACTGGGAGTAACAAGAGAAAAGAAAGGGGTATGGGATATGTTTGAACAAAAAATCGTCATGATAACGGGTGCTTCAAAAGGACTGGGGAAGGCATTGGCAATGAAGTTCGCTGAAGAAGGGGCAAAGGTGGCTATTTGTGCACGAAACCCGGGACCGCTAAAGGAAGTTGAAAAAGAATTGAAAATGTTGGGAGCGGAAGTGGTGGCACTAGAGGCCGATGTTTCGGATGCCCGTGATGTAGAACGTTTTGTGTCGGTGACAGAAGAAGTTTGGGGAAGCGTTGATGTTCTGATAAATAATGCTTCTGTGTTTGGACCGGGGCCGCGCCTGTTGGCGGATTATCCAGAGGCGGAGTTTATGGAGGTGCTCAGAATCAATACGTTAAACCCATTTTTAGTAACCAAACGGGTTCTTCCCGGTATGATCAGCAGGGGGAGGGGCTCTATCATAAATTTAACTTCAGAAGCGGGCCAAACAGGGTTCAGCGAATGGGGAGCGTACGGTATTTCGAAATTCGCGGTGGAAGGAATGACTCAAACGTGGGCAGACGAGCTGAATGGGACAGGTGTGCGGGTGAACATGGTGGATCCGGGTGAGATGGACACTGAAATGCACGACAAGGCTGTACCTGAATGTGATTATCCCCTTGCAAATCCACACGATCACCTGGATGTCTTTCTATATCTTGCATCTGATGCTTCATCTGATGAAAACGGTAAGAGATTTGAAGCGCAGGAGTTTCAATGGAAAGCGGGGGATGAGGCATGAATGAACGTTCCTATTCCTTTCAAATCCCCTCCCGTTTGAACGCGACGACACCCATCGAACTTCAGGGGTTTGAGAGGGATGACGTGAAGCTGATGGTACTGGACCGTGAGAACGGCCAGTGTGAACATACTGTATTTAAAAACCTGCCTGATTTTTTACATGAGGGGGACGTGCTTGTTTTCAATAACAGCAGAACCCTTCCTGCATCACTCAAAGGGAAGCAGGGAAACCGGAATGTCCTCCTTCGCCTTTCCAGGAAAAGGGAGGATGCCACGTGGGATGCCCTCATTCTTGGGGACTTCCATCAAGCGGAGGAACCAATTGATTTTCCAGGAGGTGTATCAGGGCGCATAAAGGGTCAAGGAAGTGAAAGCCCGCTTGTACAGGTGGAGTTCAACAAGGGTGGAAGTGAACTGATGGACTTCATTTTCAAATACGGTGAGCCCATCCGTTATGAATACATCCAGGAGCCCTGGCCACTGGACTATTACCAGAATGTCTATGGATCGGTACCGGGGTCCGTTGAAATGGCATCTGCAGGAAGGGCTTTTACATGGAGATTATTACATGCCTTAAAGGAAAAAGGAGTCGGCATTGTGTTCATCCAGCTCCACGCAGGCTTGAGCTACTATGGGAACGATCGCTGGCCGATGCCAGAGTGCCACCCTGAAGACTATCAGGTGAGTTCAGACGCGGTTAAAGAAATACGTCACGCAAAGGAGCGGGGGAAGAGGGTCATCGCAGTGGGTACAACGGTTGTTCGGACACTTGAGACGGTCATGACTCAGTACGGGCAGTTTCAGGCTGCTGAAGGTGTCACAAACCTATATATATCCGGTGATACACCCCTCCAAATCGTAGACGGTCTCATTACTGGCCTGCACGAGCCGGAAGCGAGTCATTTGGATCTCTTAAAGGCGTTCATGTCAGAGGACAAATTGCGTCATGCCTATCAAACGGCTCTGGAAAAAAACTATAAATGGCATGAATTCGGGGATATGAATGTCATTTTGTAAGGAGAATGAGTATGAGACTTCATCATATTGGGATGAATGTGAAGAATCTGGAGAAATCGAAGGAATTCTATCAGTCACATTTTGGATTTGAAGAAGAAATGGTTTTTAAATGGGGAAGTGAGAACATCCTGTTTTTGAAAAAGGGTGATTGCCGATTGGAGCTAATCGAGGAGTCTGGGGAGGATGACGGAATGAAGCGTACATTTCTTCATTTAGCTTTGGAAGCAGACGATTTTGAGAAGGAAGTTGGATTCGTAATGGAGAAGGGATTAATGCCTGTGGAAGGCCCCCTCCTTCTTGAAAATGGCTGGAAAGTGGCTTTTTTCTTAGGTCCCGATGGCGAAATCATTGAGTTTATTGAAGCGTAGGGGATGGTTTATACCTTTTTCATTGTTATTTCTTGAATCCGGCTGATTTATCCCCACCAACCCCATAGGTTTTATGAAATTTTTTTGTCTGTGATTCTGTGATACAGTTATCCGGGTAATAAATGAACTGACTATGGTGTAGGAAGGGATTTTCATGAATAAAGAAAAGAGTTTACGCTGGTCGTTCTTCTTTGTGGGACTGCTCGTGCTGTCGTTTGGCATCAGCTTGACGATCAAGGGGAAAGACCTGGGAATCGGACCTTGGGATGTATTCCATTATGGGTTATTCAAGCAGCTTGGTCTGACGATCGGGACGTGGTCCATCATTGTGGGCTTCATCATCCTGTTTGTGACAGGTGTCGGGACCAGGTCATTTCCTAAAGCCGGTGCGTTTATCAATATGCTATTAATTGGAATTTTCATAGATGTATTCAACTTTTTACTGCCTGATCCACAATCTTTCCTGGCAGAAGCCATCGTGTTTGCCATTGGGATCGTGGTGATCGGGTACGGAATCGGTCTGTACGTTTCAGCGGACCTCGGAGCGGGGCCGCGGGATAGTCTCATGCTGCTGGTCGTTGAGAAAACGGGTTGGAAAGTGCAATGGGTGCGGAATGGAATGGAAATCATCGTGTTCTTCTTCGGTTGGTTATTGGGCGGTCCTGTCGGGATCGGTACTGTGATCATCGCACTGGGACTCGGTTCCATCGTTGGATTTTCATTGCCTCAAAGCAAAAAGCTACTTCACTTTCTCATTGCAAGACAGATGACAAAACGAGACAATCCTTTAGCAAGCTAAGGGTTGTCTTTATTTAATTTGAAAAGGTTTTTCAAACGATCATCCAGAAGTATGAATAGAGTTCAGGTAAGAGGAATCTATTATGTGAGAAGGAATGGGTGGGAGTATGAAAGAGCTTGTAGACTATTGTTACCTCTGTCAAAAGCCCCTCTATTGTTTGGACGGTTTCTTTAACGGTGTTCAAATCGGGGAGGGAAAGAACTGTTGTTTTGAGTGTGAGGAACGTCATAAGGAGGAGATTTTACATGAGTCATGAGTATGCTGTTAAACTGATTGCCCGATTGAAAGATCATCAAAACAGTGAAAACCGGGAAGCCATGGAAGCGTATATGAGAAACCAGTTTGAGTTCTTTGGCATCAGGACTCCGGAGCGCACTCTCTTGCTCCGCGATTTTCTAAAGGAGAAGGGAAAACCAGCCATGGAAGAATTGCCTGATATTGTACGTTCTCTCTGGTCGGAACCTCAGCGTGAATGTCAATACGTCGCTCTCGGCCTGATCGATAAACAATCAAGGTACTTAACAAAGGAGCATCTTCCCCTCTTGGAAGAAATGATTGTCACGAAATCCTGGTGGGATACGATTGATCATATTGCTTCCAATCATGTAGGGAAAATCTATCAAAAAGAAGAAGATGACACATACTTAGAGAAATGGATACACTCAGATAATATATGGTTGAACCGCATCGCCATCCTTCATCAATTGAAATATAAGGACGAAACCGATGAGGCACGCCTATTCAGATATATCGGAATGCATCGTCAATCGAAGGAGTTTTTTATCCAGAAAGCAATCGGATGGGCACTGAGGGAGTATTCAAAAACGAATCCCGAAGCGGTGAAGGACTTCATTGCTACAGAGGAGCTGGCTCCATTGAGTGTCCGGGAAGGATTGAAGCATGTGAATCGAAAAGCAAAGGCGGAGAAAACGGTAAAATAGCAAGGGGTTCCGCAAAGAAATAAGGGAAAATTCCTATTTTATCTTTCAGGTATTCACTCAGGACCCCAATCTAGTATAAAGTAAAGAAAGATAGATTTGAGAGGGGCATTGGGATATGAACTGGAATGATTGCATCGAGAGAACGAATACTCACTCCGTTAAATGGTCGTTTCCTGACGGGGACGTGATCCCTATGTGTATAGCAGACATGGACTTCCAAGTTTCTTCTGCTATTGTGGAAGCACTGAACAAGAAGGCCCGGCACGGCATTTATGGCTATACGACGTTTAGCGATCGATACTTTGAGTCCATTATGACATGGTGGAAAAGGCGCTTCCAAATGGATATTAAAAAAGAATGGATCAGCTTCAGCCCGGGGATCATTCCTGGTATCAATGTGCTTCTGTCCGTGCTGGCTGAACCCGGCGACGGCGTCATCATTCAGGATCCGGTTTATTATCCTTTTTATAGCACGATTGAGAACCACGGCTGTTCAGTGATAAAAAACACATTACTCTATAAAGATGGCGTGTATACCATTGATTTCGACGATTTGGAAGAGAAAGCGAGCGGGTCTAGAACCAAGATCCTTATTCTCTGCAGCCCTCATAATCCGGTAGGACGGGTATGGTCAAAAGAAGAACTGAGGAAAATTGGTGATATCGCCAAACGTCATGATTTATGGATCATCTCTGACGAAATGCATGGAGATATAGTGTATGAAGGATTTGAACATACTCCTCTCTTTAAAGAGGATGAGAGTCTGTTGGAAAGAAGCGTCCTATGTGCCGCTCCAAGTAAAACGTTTAACATAGCGGGGTTGCAAACCTCGATCCTCCTTATTCCCAATGAAAATGTAAGGGAAAGGTATCAGGACAAGCTCACCGGCTTTGGACTGATGCGGCCGAATGTGTTTGGGATTGAAGGCACCATCGCGGCTTATGAGGAAGGTGAACCTTGGCTGAATGAGCTCCTGATGGTGTTGGAAGAGAATAAACAGTATGTAGAGAACTATCTGGGGCAGCACCTGCCGGAGCTTAGAGCCATAAAGCCACAGGCCACACATCTGATCTGGATCGACTGCACCGCTCTAGAAATGCAAGGGGAAGAACTTTGCAGATTCTTCTTGGAAAAAGCCCGAGTCAAATTCGACGAAGGCTTCAAATTCGGAGAGAGCGGCCAATCCTTCGTCCGAATGAACATCGCCTGCCCCAAAGAACGAGTAGATCTGGCGCTAAGAAGAATGCACGAAGCCATACTCGAACACCGTCTAAGAAGGCACAATGAATAAATAACCAACCAAGATGAACAAAAGAGACCGCTTTTGTTCATCTTTTTATTTTTCCCCCAAATAAAATCAACTAACTTCAACCATTAAGGGAACTCTAACATTAAGCCGAAATCTGAAGAAATTTTTTGTCCATCACAAAAAAACATGTTAAACTAAAAAATAGAACAATCCTTAGAAAACACAAAGAATCACCTGATAAATATTGTATTTTTGGAGTGGACATCTGTTTTTGAAACGCTTACATAACAGGAGGACGAGAATATGACAAGCAAGACATTAGATCACTTTCTACAAGAAAACCTTGAAGATTTAAAATCACGCGGTTTGTATAATGAAATCGATCCATTGCAAGGTGCAAATGGACCGGTGATCACCATTAACGGGAAAAAGCTCGTGAACTTATCTTCAAATAACTATCTGGGACTCGCCACAGATGAACGCCTGAAAAAGGTAGCGATTGAAGCCGTGAAAGAATACGGTGTTGGAGCAGGAGCTGTCCGTACCATCAACGGTACGCTGGATCTTCATGTGAAACTTGAGGAAAAGCTTGCAGAATTCAAAGGAACAGAGGCAGCGATCGCTTATCAATCAGGATTCAACTGTAACATGGCAGCCATCTCAGCCGTGATGGATAAGAATGATGCCATCCTTTCAGATGAACTGAACCATGCATCCATTATTGACGGATGCCGTCTATCAAAAGCCAAGGTCATCCGCTTTGGTCACTCCGATATGGAAGATCTTCGTGCGAAAGCGAAAGAAGCTAAGAATTCCGGTCAATACAACAAAATCATGATCATCACGGACGGAGTATTCTCCATGGACGGGGATGTATGTAAGCTTCCTGAAATCGTTGAAATTGCAGAGGAATTCGATATCATGACGTATGTGGACGATGCTCACGGTTCAGGTGTCCTTGGTAAAGGTGCGGGTACGGTCAAGCACTTTGGTTTATCTGATAAAGTGGACTTCCAAATGGGTACGTTATCAAAAGCCATCGGGGTTGTCGGTGGATATGTAGCCGGCACTCAAAACCTGATTGATTGGTTAAAGGTCCGTTCCCGTCCATTCCTATTCTCGACATCTTTGACACCGGCAGATGTGACGGCTTGTACGGAAGCCCTTGATCTTATCATGAATTCGACAGAGCTTCAGGATAAGATGTGGGAAAACAGCCGTTACTTGAAGGAAGAGCTGACGAAGCTTGGATTCGACATTGGAAACAGTGAGACACCTATTACTCCTGTAATCATCGGTGAGGAGCAGGCAACGCAGAACTTCAGTAAGCGTCTGTATGAAGAAGGGGTTTATGCAAAATCCATCGTGTTCCCAACTGTACCAAGGGGAACAGGTCGTGTAAGGAACATGCCTTCCGCTGCACATACGAAGGAAATGCTCGATTCTGCGATTGCAGCATATGAGAAAGTCGGAAAAGAAATGGGAATTATTTAATCTAACAGTACAAACCGAATAGGGCGCGACTTACATAGCGGGCCCTATCTGTTTACGATATCACCAAAGGTAAATGCAGGAGGAAAGACGATGAAAAAGATTTTAGTAACGGGTGCTCTTGGACAGATCGGATCTGAGCTCACCAATAAAATGCGTGAAGTATACGGTTCAGATAACGTCATCGCAACGGATATCCGCGAAACGGATAGTCCGGTTGTAAAGAATGGCCCTTTCGAACAGCTTGACGTAACGAATGCAGAAAAAATGTTCGACATTGCCAAGACCCAAAATGTGGATACCATCATTCACTTAGCCGCTCTATTATCTGCCACAGCAGAAGCGAAACCGCTTCTCGCTTGGAATCTGAACATGGGCGGACTTGTGAATGCCCTTGAGACATCAAGAGAGTTAGGATGCCAATTCTTTACACCGAGTTCCATCGGAGCATTCGGCCCATCCACACCGAAGGATTCAACACCACAGGATACCATCATGCGCCCTACGACCATGTACGGGGTGAACAAAGTATCAGGCGAGCTTCTTTCAGATTACTACTTCACGAAATTTGGAGTGGACACCAGAGGGTTGCGTTTCCCTGGACTTATTTCTTATGAAACCCTCCCAGGCGGTGGAACGACGGACTATGCTGTAGAAATCTACTACGAGGCGATAAAGAATAATAAGTATACTTCCTATATTGGTGAAGGCACTTACATGGATATGATGTATATGCCGGATGCCCTCAATGCGATCATCGACCTGATGGAAGCAGACGGTTCTAAGCTTGAGCATCGCAATTCTTTCAATGTGTCAGCCATGAGCGTGGCGCCTGAAGACATTGCCGGAGCGATCCGTGTCCACCAACCGGATTTTAAACTGGATTATAACGTTGATCCTGTTCGCCAAAGCATTGCCGAAAGCTGGCCAAACGCCATCGATTCCAGTGCAGCCATGAACGAATGGGGTTTTAAAGCGGAATACGATTTAGCCAAAATGACGTCCGATATGCTGGATAAATTGAAAACGAAATAAAAGAAAGGATCCCTGTGAAACGTCATGGGGATCTTTTTTTTATTTATTAAAGAAGTGTTTGGAAATACGACAAAAAATGACAATATTTGATATGTCCATGATATAATGAGAGGAAATGCAAGACAGAGAGTTCCCTTTTGTGGAAAAAAATGGTGAAAGTGCATCTGGACTATGCTAAACTTCAGAAGTCTAACACATTCCATAAAGGGGGATTTCAGATGAGAGAAAAAATGAAAGTATTCGGTATTCCTTTAGGGGTCATGGTTCTATTTGTTGCTGCCCTGTTCATTCACCAGCTATTTCTTGTGAAACAACTTCCTCAGCCGGAATGGAGCCGTTCGATTCCACTGGACTATACGTCTAAAGAAAAGCCTCAATTGTTCAAACACAATGAAGATTTATTTTTATCAAGTAAAGGACAAGTCCACGAGCTTACCATTAATGATGAGATGAATGTTTCAAAGGATAAAGTCAGTGATACGAAAATCACGAGGGGTTATCCATTTTGGACAGATGGTGATCAATTCATCTATTATAAAGACGGCAACTTAGTTCTGACCCAAAACCAAAAGGATGAGATTCTTTATGAGGGGATCACAGGATTGGGAGCCGGGAGAGATCAAGTCTATTATTGGAATAATGAAAAGTTGTTCGAATATGGAATTAAAGAGGGTTCTTCAAAGGAAGTCCATACTTTCCCTTCTGAAATCTCTGCTGTCCATGTTGAGAAGGATGGCAATTCCGTCATACAAGTGATGAAAGATGATACGCATGATTTCGTTTACTTTATGAATGAAAAAGGTGAAGTAACAGAAAAGCCTTTCCTGGTCGTTAATACAGCACAGAACAAAATGATAGACGGATTGACGTTTAAAGTGGATGATGGGCAACTCATCCTGCTTTATAATGAGAAATCCCGATCTCAAGGTACTCTTTCTTACAATGTATACAAGGTACAAGCCCCATTACAAGAATTAGGAGCATCCATCCTGACAGGGACAAAGATGGAATTCGTGAATGAAAGCAACGGGGAAAAACTCGTTAGCCCCGGTGGAGCACGGTTTGTGAACGTGGGCGGAGAAGAATCTGTCTTGTTCACGTCAGAAGGACAGGAGGTCGGGGATAGCAGCTCCGTCCGCCTATACTCAGCTCCATTTAGAAATGAAGACACATTGGAGGGCACAACCCTCAACACGACCAAGCATGTAACATATTCTCCCGTGCAATTAACCGACGAATCACTGGTTTGGTTTAATTATGATGGTGGTACATATGAACTATATGGGGCCTCGCAGAACGAGCAAGTCGTTTCTGCGAGTACAAAATGGTCGGGAAGGTCAGTGAGGGAAGCGCTCAACAACGGGGTCCTTATGATGTTCAGCAGCATCGTTACCACACTTACATCTTTTTATTGGTTTTTACCTTCTTTATTCCTGTTGATTTTGCTTTATATATTCAGACCGAATGTATTTGAAAAAGACGGGGTCAGCTGGGCGGAATATGCTTCAATCATCATTTTCCTGCTTATGCCGATCTCCTACACAAGCAAAGCGATGAACCCTTACTTTTACCAGGTGGCGCCGGAGTACTTTGTGTTCCCTGGCAGCAGCTATGCATTGTTGGTGCTATTAAGCGTCATCACCTGGGTGATCTGGAAAAAAGGAAGAGATCCCGAGTGGGGGTCCTTCGCAGGTGCTTTCTACTTTATGGGAATCTATGTGCTTTTCTATATAACATCAATTGGACCGTATATATTTAACTTATTTTAATTTGATCTTCACAAAAGTATGAGTCGGGCGGGTGACTATGATGATAGAGAAAACGAATCGTACGAAGGCAAGGACATTTCACAATATAATCATGCTCCTGATGGCTCTATTCGTGTTTCAGATCCTCGCTATACTCATGCTTGATAAACCCTGGAACATTATCGCTTCTCTTCTTTTGGTGAGTGCAGCGGCAGTGGTTCTCCTTTTCCTGTTAAAGGAAGGAAATCGGTTTATGCTAAAGCACCAGAAACTATTAGAAGAAGAGAATCAGCTCTCCACCCTCCTGCATGCCCTCCCTGATTTTGTTTGCTTCAAAGATGGGGAAGGACGCTGGTTGAAGGTGAATCAATTTGGTCGAAAGCTGTATAATCTTGAGGACATTGATTATGTCGGCAAGACGGATAGGGATTTGGGAGAACTGGTTCCCTTCTTTAAAGACGCATTTGACTATTGCATCGATTCAGACGAGGAGTCATGGAAAGCAGAACAAATAACACGGTGTGAAGAAGGATTCTATCTTCCGAACGGAGAATTCAAAACTTTTGACGTCATTAAAGTCCCTTTATTTCACTCGGATCATGAGAGGAAGGGACTGGTCATCATCGGGAGGGATATTTCCCAGCAGAAGATCGCAGAAGAAATGCTGCTAAGGAAAGAAAAGCTTTCCGTGGTTGGCGAGCTTGCGGCAGGCATTGCTCATGAGATCAGAAACCCTCTAACAAGCATCAAGGGATTTATTCAGTTGTTGGAAGAAAATGAGCATGTATCCGACCACTACCTGAAAGTCATGTCTTCAGAGATGGACAGGATCAATCAAATCGTAGGGGAATTGCTCATATTATCCAAGCCTCAAATGAGGGAATACCAGCCATTTGATATGAGTGATGTCCTGAGATATGTAGTCAAGGTCATGGGGCATGAAGCCCTTCTTAAAGGCATCACGTTGAATATCCAGCTTCCATCCTCCCCGATCCATGTGTTCGGGGATAAGAATCAATGCATACAAGTCTTTATCAATATAATTAAAAATGCCATCGAGTCCATGGGTGAAGGGGAAATCGATGTCGACTGGAAAATAAGGAACGAGTCTGTTCATATCATCATCCAGGATAGGGGAACCGGTATCTCTCCCGAACGATTGAAACGACTTGGGGAACCGTTCTTCACCCTGAAAGAAAAGGGTATGGGACTAGGTCTGACCATCAGTCAAAAAATCATCGAAGACCATAAAGGCTCACTTCAGATTGATTCTGAAGTGAATAAGGGGACAAAAGTGGAAGTGACGTTTCCCGTGGTTCGAAATAGTTAACACTTGTTCCAATCAAAAAACCCAGGTTCGAATCCGAACCTGGGTTTCATATTTTTTAAAAGATCATATGAGCAATCGCTACAATCACAAGTAACGTCAAGAATGTACGTTGCAGGAAGATGATGACGAGATCCTTGAAGTCGACCGGGATCTTGGAACCAAGGAGCAGTCCGCCAACTTCAGACATGTAAATCAATTGTGTGACCGATAAGCAGGCGATGACAAAGCGCGTCAGCTCACTTTCGATGCCTGAACCAAAGATGGCAGGCAGGAACATATCAGCAAATCCAACAAGGATGGAGCGTGAGGCTTCCGTTGCTTCCGGGATTTGGAGAAGCTCAAGGATCGGAATAAGCGGCATGCCAATGTATTCAAAGAACTTCGTGTTCTCGGCAACAATCAGGGCCGTTGTCCCGATCGCCATGACAATCGGTGCTACCCCCATCCACATATCCAGCACATTTTTCATTCCATCTGTGAAAAACTTCGATGCACTGTTATTGTTTTTCGCCTGTACAAGAGCCTGCTCGTAGCCATAGCCGACACGGCTGTATCCTTCAGGAATCTCTTCCATCGTATCCTTTCCTTCCTGACCGTTGAAATATGTGTCAGGTTTACGGGATAGTGGCGGGATCCTAGGCAGGATAATCGCTGCAAGGAGTCCAGAGGCTGCTACCGTAAGATAGAACGGGATGAAATATTCACCAAGGTTCACCTGTGAAATAACAACGAGGCAGAAAGTGATGGATACGACAGAGAAGGTTGTCCCTATGACCGCTGCTTCCTTCTTTGTATAATATCCATCTTCGTACTGCTTACTTGTCAATAATACGCCGATCGTACCGTCCCCAAGCCATGATGCTAAGCAGTCGATGGAAGAACGACCCGGAAGTCCGAATACAGGACGCATGATTTTCGTTAAGAGTGCCCCGAATAATTCGAGTAATCCGAAATTCAATAATAGCGGCAGGAAAAGTCCTGCAAAAAGAAACACAGAAAATAGAATGGTAAGGAGTCCATCCGGGTTTAAGAGAAGCCCTCCCGTTGCATCTGACCAGACCCATTCAGGTCCCAATTTAAAGAGAGTCATAACGGCAAAGATGGCGCCGACCACTCTGACAACGGCCCATACAGGCCTGACATCGAATAGACTTGAAAAAAACGGTGATTTAACAATGAAATCCGGGTGTGCGAGCTTTGTGATGAATGTCCCGATGACCGTCAGGATGATCAAGCCTGTCATAATGGACGGTACATAGCTGCCGATCCAATCCTGTAGAAGACCAGATAAGACTGCGATTGGAATCGTAATTCCGTCTTTCCCCGGAACTGGTATCATAAATAGAAAAACTCCCAATAAGGAAGGGATGATAAATCGTAAATGACTTGTTAATGTAAAGCGATGTTGCTTATTCATAAATTCACCTCAGAAGTAGTAGTAACGGAAAAATGAAACATTATTCATTTTAATGCATACATATAAAATTGTCCATAATAAGTTCAGGGAAGAAAGCTTATGTATTCCTCAGATGGTTTTCCCTAAGGAAGTGACGTTGAAACCTAAAGTTTCAATAAAAACGTTCAAATGCGAATCGCTAAAATGAAAACGCTATCTTTCAGTTCCCCCTCTAGTTTACTAAAATTTTAAAAAATTTCAATAATAATCGGGGTACATTGGTACGTTTGAACTAAAAAATAGGTTAGATATTTTAAAATAAGAGGTTTATCCTGAGTTAAAGAGGGTATAAAGAATCCATACCTTGGATAGTCAGGAGTTGTAATCGATGACATCTCTAACAAAACTTACTGAAGAGCAATTGACTAATGTGTATCAACTGGCACAGGAAGAAGGATTGGAAGAAGAATTTATTGAGATGCTAGAAGGGGAGATGGAAAGAAGGGAAAGCGTACGCTAGAAGACATGCGAAGATAATAGATAATGAACGTCCATACATAACGGCCGGTCTCTCAGGGGAGGCTGGCCTTTTTATTGATCCAAGAAAAAAAGCACCATCAATGAGAATGGCGCTTTCGCTTTTTCTGTTATAAAAATAATAAACCCAGGGAAATGACCACTCCACTGATGACAAGGATGATCACACAATACCCCATAATATCCTTTGCCTTTAGACCCGCAATGGCAAGGGCCGGTAATGCCCAGAACGGCTGGACCAAGTTGGTCCATGCATCTCCCCAAGCAACGGCCATGGCGGTCTTGGCGACCGATGCATCGAGTGTTTGAGCGGCATCGAGCATGATTGGAGCCTGGACAGCCCACTGCCCGCCACCGGAAGGAACGAAGAAGTTGACAATCCCTGCGCTCAGGAAGGCGAAGAAGTAAAACGTCACATCATTTGAAATCGATACGAAAGCCTCACTCATGACGACAGCAAGTCCGGATGCCGTCATCATCCCCATGATTCCCGCGTAGAATGGGAACTGGATGACAATCCCGCTTGCTCCCTTAATTGCCTCCTGTACAGCCGCAAGGAAGCGCTTCGGCGTACCATGAAAAAGGATGCCGAGAAATAGGAACAGAAAGTTTACGATATCTAAATTTAGTGCAAAACCATTTTTAACAAAGTATGAGGATAAGAACACAATTCCGAGCACCGCCACAATAATCGATAAGATCATGCTGTTCTCAAGTTTATCGGCAGGAGTCATCACTTCTTTTTCAAGGGTGGCAGCTGTCTCATTGAAGAGCTCAGGGTCAACTGTTATGGTCTCGTCTTTCGCTGGCATTAACATCTTGTTTGTGATCGGAAGGACGATAAATAACGCTGCCACGATGATGAGAGTGGACGTTGCAAAGATGGTTTCATTCGTCGAAATGACCCCGATCAAATCCTGGAAGGGATGACCGTCAGTCGCAATCGATAACGGGATCGAACCTGAGAATCCTGCATGCCAGACAACAAATCCCGAGTAGGCACTGGCAATGAGCAACCGGTAATCGACGCCCTTCACCCGTTTGGCCAGTTCTTTTGCAAACAATGCCCCGATGACAAGTCCGAATCCCCAGTTGATCCAGCTTGCAATCATGGACACGACGGTCACGATCACAATGGCAGAACCAGGAGATTTTGCAAACGAAGCGAGAAACCCGAGGAACCGTTTAAATAATGGACTGCTCGCAAGAACGTACCCTGTCACAAGGACCAGCACCATCTGCATGGAAAAGGCAAGCAGGCTCCAGAATCCGTCCCCCCAGAATTGAACCATCTCAAGGCTTGAGCTTTCGGTGAAAATGAGGCCGAGTCCGAACACGACCAACGTTAAAATGACAACGAATAAAAATGGATCAGGCAAATAACGCTGCATGATTTTGTTTGATAATGAAATAAGTCCTTTCATCTTCATCCCCCTTATAAAAATTTACACCCTTACTACTCTTCTATAGAGTTGAATGAAAACCCTTTCAAATCGTATAAAATGAAAAAAGCGCCCGACTCTTATACAAGAGTCCGGACGCCAATCAAAGGTTATTTTTTTACCGGCCTTGCCCCTTCTTTCTTTTCTTTCCTGAGAAGTCTAAATAACGTCACACACATCAAGACCAGGATTACCGTGAATGGGAGTGCAGATACGAGAGAAGCGGTCTGTAATCCCTCGAGACCACTGGATACGAGCAATACAGCTGCAATGGCGGCAATCAATACTCCCCAAACGATCTTCACAATCATTGGAGGATTCAAGCTCCCCTCTGCCGTCATACTGCTTAAAATGTACGTCGCTGAGTCAGCCGACGTAATGAGAAAGGTAAAGATCAATAGAATCGATAGGACGGAGAGGACCATGGTGAAGGGAAGTTCTCCATAGGTTGAAAATAGGGCACTCGTCACATCTTTATTGACTCCTTCCGCAATCGAGGTTCCGCTGAATAAGTCCAAGTGAAGGGCAGTTCCCCCAAAGACGGCGATCCACATAAGGGCAATCAGCGGTGGAACGACCAGCACGCCAACAATGAATTCCCTGATCGTCCTCCCCCGTGATACCCGTGCGATAAAGGCACCGACAAATGGGGACCAGGCGATCGCCCATGCCCAGTAAAATATCGTCCAGTCCTGTACCCATGTCCCTCCCTGATAAGGTGTCAGACGAAGGCTGTATCGGATGAAGTTGGAGATATAATCACCGATTCCAAGAGTGAACGTATTTAAGATGAACACCGTCGGACCGACGATAAAGACAAAGAGCATCAGGATCAGGGCCAGTGACAGATTGAGATTGCTGAGCCATTTAATCCCTTTATCGAGACCGGTAGTGGAGGATGCTAAATAAAGGACGAGCAGGATGAACACGATCACGAGTTGAACCATCGTTCCATTTCCAAGACCGAAAACGGAACTGAGCCCTCCATTGATCTGCAGGATCCCGAGGCCGAGTGAAGTGGCGACACCCATGACCGTTGCAATGACTGCAAGGATATCAATGGTATTCTTTATACCTCGTGAGCCCTTCCGTTGGCCGATCATTGGAGAGAGAGAAGTAGAAACGAGCCCATTCTCGCCCTTTCTGAATTGAAAATAAGCAATGATCAATCCGACAATCGTAAAGACCGACCATTGGCTGACACCCCAGTGAAAAAAGGCATACCCCATGGCGAGGCGTGCAGCTTCCTCCGTTTGAGGTTCGACACCTGGAATCGGGGTTTCAAAGAAATGGCTCATCGGTTCTGCGATTCCCCAGAACACAAGTCCGATCCCGAACCCGGCGGAAAATAACATCCCGATCCAAGTGAAGAATGGATACTGTGGCCGTTCATCATCCTTTCCAAGCCGAATCTTTCCGTATCTGCTTCCCATTAGGAAAAACAGGAATAAGACGAAGAAAAACACGGCCGCGAGATAAAACCATCCAAACGAATAGGTGGTGAAACCAAATGCAGCATTGGCGCCTTGTGCAAAAAGTTTCGGAAAAGAAGCGCCAAAAACAACCAAGATGGACACAATAATAGCTGAAATCCAAAATACTTTGTTCAAATATGTACGGTTACCCATGAATAATCCTCCTGACATTAATAGACGAACGATCTCTTCTATTCTCATACCCTAATTCTCCCAGGGTATTCATCATCCGGAGGGTGTTCAGTACAAAACCATAAATGGTTCATGATACAATGACTAAATTAAGAATATTCAACAACAGGAAGGTGTCTACAAATGATTACATTCATTGCAACAGATATGGACGGAACGTTATTAAATGAAAATCAGGAAATCAGTGAAGCGAATAAACAGGCTATCCTGGACGCCCAGCAGCAGGGAATTGAAGTGGTGGTTGCCACAGGAAGGTCATATGAGGAAGCCCGATATGTCATACAAGAAGCAGGCATCTCATGCGATATCGTCTGTGCCAATGGAGCGGAAGTGCGGAACAAACAAGGTGACATCATCTATCAGGCGGGGATTGAATCAAAACACGCAAAAGAGATTGCCGCTGTCTTGAATGAAACCGGCATTTACTTTGAAATCTACACAGACGAGGGAACGTATACGGAAGACTATGAAATGGGAGTCGAATTGATCGTCAATATCTTCACAACGGCAAATCCCGGCGTAACGGAAGAACAAGTGAGACAAGCAGCCAGGGAACGATTTGAAAAAGGTCATATCAAATTGGTGGAAGATTACGGGGTCCTGTTCGAGGATGACAACCAGCTTGTATACAAATTCCTTGTTTTCTCCTTTGATGAGAAGCAGCTACAGGAAGCTAATGAGAAGTTAAGTGAACTTGCAGGCATCGCCATCAGTTCATCGGGGAAAGAGAATATTGAAGTGAACAGCCTTGAGGCCCAAAAAGGTGTCGCTCTTGAGAAACTCCTGAAGGACAAAGGACTTTCCCCTGAAAATGCCATGGCCATGGGGGACAATCTAAACGACCTGTCCATGATGAAAGTAGTCGGTAGACCCGTAGCCATGGGAAATGCCCTGGAGCAGATTAAAGACTTCTGTCCATTCATCACGGCAACGAATAAAGAGGATGGTGTGGCTAAAGCGATCCAGGAAGTGATCCAACAACCGGCAAAGTAATGAGAACTCCTTCTGTTGTCCATACTGGTTAAAAAAGAATGAATTAGGGGAGCTGGTAGGATGAAAATCAAAATGAGTTGGCTCGTGTTGGTCATGAGTCAGAGCTTACTACTTAGTGCGTGCTCGTTCGGACAGCCAGATGTGCAGCAGGAAAAAAGTGAATCCGTCACCAGGCCGAGTGTCGAGAGTAAGGTGGTGGAGCAGGATCTCTCCATTCCCTGGTCCATCCAGAAGCTTGGGGATGTGTTCTACCTTACACAACGAACAGGGGACATCGTTGAAATAAAGGATGGAAAGAAATCCATAGTCAAGACCAGTCTTTCAAAGCCACTATCGGATCGACCTGAAGCCGGACTGTTAGGGTTTGTGCTTCATCCGGATTTCAAATCAAATCAGCAGGCTTTTGCCTATTATACGTACGAGGATTCCGGTGATAATTTCAACCGGGTCGTAACCCTGAAGCGGACTGCAAATGAATGGACCGAGGAAAAAGTACTGTTGGACCGGATTCCAAGCGGTCAGTATCATCAAGGAGGCAGGCTTGAAATCGGTCCCGATCATAAGCTCTACATTACCACAGGGGATGCGACCAGGCAGGATAATGCTCAAGATCTCTCCTTCCTTGGAGGGAAAATCCTCCGAATGGATTTGGATGGAGGAATCCCCTCCGATAACCCATTTAAGGGTTCCCCTGTTTACAGCTACGGCCACCGGAATCCCCAAGGTCTTGCCTGGAATCAGGATCGTGAGCTTTATGAAACGGAACATGGCCCGAATGGCTATGATGAAGTCAATCTGATCAAATCCGGAAACAATTACGGATGGCCAAAGATCACAGGAGATGAAAAAGAAGAGTCCCTGATAACCCCTTTGGCCCACTCCGGAGAACCTTCATGGGCCCCTTCTGGAGCGGACTTCTGGAAAGGTGATCTTGTATTTGCTTCCCTCGCTGGTCAAAGCGTTAAACGGTTTGAAACGGAATCAGGGGAAGTAACCGATCTTCTCACTGGATTTGGACGAGTCAGGGATGTGCTGGTGGAAGGTGACACCCTTTATTTTGTCTCCAACAACACAGATGGACGCGGAATCCCCCGTGAGAATGACGATAAGTTGTATGAAGTGGATTTGAAGTCAGTGATGAAGGAAGAATAGAATGATGGAAACCTCCCTTTTCTGTGGGGAGGTTTTTTTGCAAAAAAAAACACGCTCTAAAGCGTGTTCATGAATGTTTATTTTCATCATTGGCTTTCAGAATCGCAATCACGAACATCCCAAAACTGAGCATCAGAGATAATACTTCGAATGTATTCATTGTATACATCGCCTCCTTATTCTAAGGCTTCCCGGATTCAAGATTGTCCTATACGCTTCAAAAAATAAAAAAGCATGAAACCTCTTTGCAGACCGGTTTCATGCTTTTTTACGTTAATACATCCAACACATTTGACAGAGAATAATTTTTTTTAATAAAAAACACCTCCTACCATGGTATATGTAGGAGGTGGTGATAGTGCTTGTTCGAAATCACTGGATTAACTAATTTACCGGCTATTTGCCATTTTCCTTGAACGATTTTGATAGAGCATGAATGGCGAGCTCGAGCTGCTCCAACTTCTTCTCAAGCTTCACTAATAGAAAGAGTGTGACGGCAATGGGAAATCCGAAATTACCTAATAATTGAACAAATACGGAATAATCCATTTTGTGCTCCTCCTTTGTATTAGGCTTCCTGCTAGAGATTCAAAGCCTTTCCGACTCCTGATGCAATCGCGTTTGAAAGGCCGGTGATGAAAGTGGGGTCTTTTAAGAGATTCGCATCATTCACACTGTCGATAAAGAGATTTTCAAGTAAGATCGCAGGCATGGCCGTTTCTCTCAACACGGCAAAGTTTGCTTCCTTTTGACCGCGGTCCCGTAAACCGTATCCAGAAAGGAAATTCATGATTTCTTTGTGCATGATGTCCTGGCGCCTTCCCGTTTCAGAAGAGCTGGTGCCAGGATAAATATAACTTTCGAAACCGGTGCCTCCGCCTGCATTGTGATGTAAGGATACGAAGTATAACGCTCCCGGTGCATTGGCGAAATCGGCGCGCTCGGATAGTCCGACATAACGATCCGTTTCCCTGGTTAAGCGTACGTCCACGCTATAGTTTGCTTCCAGTAGTTGCTTCACCTTCAACCCAATTGTTAACGTAAGGTTCTTTTCCTGCAGTCCATTCCCCATAGCACCGGGGTCGGTTCCCCCGTGGCCTGGATCAAGTACGATGATTGGCATATATTTTGCCCCCTTTTTTTAAAATTCTTAAGCCCAGTAATACGAACCGGCACCATACGGGTATTCGATGCGGCTGTCATTATGAACGAATGTCGAATACTTGATGATCCCGCTAAATCCGCATGTTTTGGCGACTTCCGCCACTTGAGTCGGTGTCTTTCCTGATGGATCGACATCCGCTGCGATCCCATACGTATGCATACTGTTAGAGGCACCGCCGACATTTCGATTATGGGTGATGCTTCTGAATCCGGAGTTGATGACAACAGGTGGGTTCCCAAGTTTTTTTCGGAGAGCTTCAAGCTTGTACATCAGTCGTCGTACATTTTCTTTTACTTGAGTCGAGCCGACATTCCCGCCGGAGAATCCGCTGCCGTCCTTGGAATAGAATTCACTGAATGCAAAGTTGACCGTCGATCCATCGCTGTCTTCAAGGGCGTTCAACTGACTATGTGTTTGGGGTCCAGCGATTCCGTCAGCCGAAAGGCCGTAAGCGCTTTGGAATCGCTTGACGGCAGCTTCCGTTCCAGGTCCGAATGCCCCGTCCACCGATACATTGGTCTTCGAAGGGGAACTTGCTGCCCAGCCTGCTACCCGGATTTGAAGCTCCTTCACGTCACTGCCTGAGTCACCTTGTCGTAATGTGCGTGTCCAATTCATTCAACATCTCTCCCTTTAGATTTTAGGCAAAGGGGATGAAGAGGAAGAAAGACCATCCCAATCTCTCTCGCTCTGTGTTGTTTGCCTTACACTGTATAAAGAAGAGTTGGAGGAGGAAAAGACAACCTTGGTTCAAAAAACGTCCAAAAGATAATAGGTATAGGTTCATAAAAAAAGGACAAGCACCCACGGATTGTGAGCGCTTGTCCTTCCTTTACTGATTATTTAGGTCGAATAGACCCGGTACGTTTTCCAATGAATAGTCCCGGACATACCGGATCAATTTCATCTTTAACTCCTGTTCGAGATCATCTCTATTTTCAATCCGGGTGAGATACAATGATTTCTTGATCTTCGGTTCGAATGTTCGGATGACCTTCGTTTCATATTCCGTGTTGCCCTTCGCTTCTTTGACTAGATCGTATAAAATTCCCATGGTTTATGATTCTCCTTTTTCTAAAATGGATTTTAATAGGCGTAATGCTTTTCTATGGGTCTTGGAGACGGCCTGTTGTGATACGCCCAGTATTCTGGCAATTTCCGTATCCGATAATTCCTGCACATAAGCTAAATCCAGGATATGCTTTTGTTTGTCGGTCAACGTTTTATAAGCCTGCAGGAGTTCTTCGTTCTCCAAACATTCCGTTAAGGTCGAATAATTGGTAAATGGCGCAATATCCGATGCCGGATCCGGAACAAGTTCGACATACGATCGACCTTCTTCATCCGCCTGGTTATCCAGGGTCAGAGGGTGCCGTTCACTATATTTCCTTGTATGTTTGTCAAAGTTCACACTGTGAAAATAAAGGGAGGAACTGACGTATGAGGTAAACCGGATATCAAAATAATGGGCTTTAAAAGCTTCGTTTAAACGTTCTTCCTTACATGCACTGGGGTAACGTAAAAAATCTTCTACTAACTTCTGATTTTCCGACTGACTGATAAAGGAATCAACGGCTTTATTATGTTTGAGATGAGGATAATGACGATAAAATTCACTCACTAATGAATCCATTTTTTCACCACCAATAGAACATATGTTCGATTTTTAAGTAAAAAAAAGAGGAGAAAACATCTCTCTGCTTTTACTTTATAAAGAAGCGGAAGCGGGCTATTTCCACAACCTTCCTCTCTATAATCGTTCCATAGTACTATCTATTAAAACATACATTACAGAATGAAGTAAGTGATGAATGCACTAATTATCCCTAATTATCCACTTATTAGAGGGGGGGGAGTGTATAAAAGCATTTTAAGGAGCGTTTGTTGCTTGTGAAAAGGCGAGTGGTTGGTTGATTTCCGCTGCAGGTGCTCGCTTTCCGCGGGGCGTGAGTTGAGCCTCCTCGGGCTTTGCCCTGCGGGGTCTCAACTGTCTAGCTCCGACGGCTAGCCGTTCGAGGTCATAAGCTAAACGGTCCATGAAGGCAAAAAACGCCAATCAGGATGGGAACTAACCCTTGAATAGTGAAGCTACTCAGTTCCCCCTTTCCTTCTTGTATACCACCAATGTTACAATCTCAACTCTTTTTCAACATTGAAGAACTAAATTCTAGGAGGATAGTCATTGAGGTTTTTTGCTATTCGTCATAAGGTTTTCAGAATATAGAATTACAGAGTGGATTGAAGCGGAAGGCACCTTACTCCTGCGGGAAATTGAGGAAAGGTCGAGACCCCGCAAGGCTTAAGCCTGAGGAGGCTCGACTTCCTCCCCGCGGAAAGAAGGTGCGTGCAGCGAAAAGGAACGGTCTATATTTTCACGCTACGGCTCATCCAAAGAATAAACAGGAAGTGAGTGAAACAACTGTTATATTAATTTTATGATTAAGCTTTAATTAAAGGGTTTGAAGGGTAGTTTATGTAATATAGTATACAAGGTTCATTCTCTATGAAAGGGAAGTGATGGGATGGGTGGTAAATGGATGTTCGCCTTTCTTTCGGCAGGTTTATTACTTAGTGGATGTGCCACAGACGATGGGAAGAAAGATCAGGATTCTACTGAGGTCAATTCGGATGCACCTGCTGCGGAAACGGATCAGCCTGCGAATAAAATGGATGTTCTGGCCAACGATGAAAAGATCATAGAGATGTTAAAAAAGACCGGAGTCATATCGGAAGACGCTTCACATGAAGAGATTGAAAAGGCTCTTCAAAAATACCTGCAGGATAAAAACAGTGATCAGCTTACCAATGAAAAAGAAAAGAAAAAATATATTGATGAAATCAAAAAGAAGATTCAGGAGGGCAGCTAGAAATGGGAAGCGGGCAGGGGGAACAACCCTTGCCCGTTCTTATGTCTTCTTGGATCATCGCATGACGCTGCCCCCGGAAATTTTGACCGATTCCCCGACAATGTTTTCGGCAGCATCACTTAATAGATAGACGATGGTGTTCGCGACTTCAACAGGGGAGGTTAATCTTCCTGAAGGAATGCTGTCCTTCGCGATCTCCAATTGTTCCTCATAGCTTCTTCCTTTCCGTTCCCCTTTTGATTTGATGGCGTTTCGTCCCATCTCTGTATCGACATACCCAGGGCAGATGGAGTTCACTCTAACATTATGCTGTATTGCTTCATGTGCAAAGGCCTGCGTGAACCCGGTCACAGCAAATTTGGACGCACTATACGCACTGTTTCCATGGGTGCCTCTCAGTCCGGAAAGGGAAGAGATGTTGACGATCGCCCCACTTTTCCCGTTCTTCATTTGGTTAAAGACTGCCTGGGAGAGCTGGACCAGTGAAAAATAGTTTAACTCCATGATGTTTCGCAAATCTTCTTCTGTCAGTTTCTCCACCAGATCACCGCCGCCAATCCCGGCTGAATTCACAAGACCTGTGATGGGGCCATGCTCATCTCTTGCCGCCGATAAAAGCTGTTCGCGGTCTTCGGTACTCGTAAGATCCGCTTTATAGAGGAAGACCCTGGAAGGATCTTGGCATTCTGCTTTCAACTGATTCAGTTTTTGTTCATTCCGACCCGTAATCGTCACCTTGGCACCCGCTTGAACGGCTGTTTTCGCCGTTTCATATCCGATCCCCCCGGTGGCACCTGTGATAAGGATATGCTGATCTTTCAACGTGTTTTCATGAAAAAGGAAACTCATTTTTTAACCTCCTTGTGATGTATAGTACGTTTTACCCGCTGGGGAGAGGTGGGAAACGGAAGGTGGTCGATTTGAAAATAAATTGGGTGGAATGGACAAGAAACGGTCCAGACCCTTTCGTGTAAACGAAAAAGGACCCCGATTTGGAGTCCTTTCTGAACGTTTTAGCCCTTCCCGATCCCATTTACAATCATCTGAACGGTCATATCGATCTCTTTTTCATCATTCCAATCGGCTTCAGGGAGGAAAAGGTACCGAACAATAAGTAAGCCGAAGATGCTGGTGGCTGAAAATCGCACGACAGCGGTTGATGGCAGGTCGATAATCTGCCCCTTCTCTTTATAATGATCAACAAGGCGGACGAATTTCTCGAATACCTTTTCAGCGATATGCTCTCTGAACTGTTCTTTCAGCTCAGGATGAAAAGGGATTTCCTGTATCAATATTTTAAAAGCGGTCATATTCTCTTTCAGGAACTCCTGGCGATTCAAAATCATCGCTTTCAGGAAATCCTCGTATCGGTCATATTTGGCATCAAGCACTTTATTCAGGTCCCGGATCACAAAGGGAGCGATCAGTTTGGCCATCGTAGGGGATACAATCGAAAGAAGCAGGTCCTTCTTCGTTTTGTAGTGCCGGAAGATGGTTCCTTCTGCGACGCCTGCCTTTTTGGCGATTTGACTGGTGGAAGTGGAGGCGTAGCCTTTTTCAGCAAACATCTCGAGGGCTGCCTCCACAATCTTCTGTTGTTTTTCTGTCAGTGATTCTTCTTCATCGAACAACTGTTTAAATATATTTTTTTCTTCAGACATTTTTAAACCCCTAACTTGTCGTTCATTCCTACCCTATATTTTACGGTATTTTCTGAGGGCTGCAACATTGAGAACAATAAAGAGTAGAGAAAAACCGATCAGTACGGATAGATTAAAGAATAAATCCCCGAATGCATAGCCGCGAATCATCACGTCTCTTAAGGCATCGGCCGCATAATAAAGGGGGGTGATGGGTCCGATCCAGCTCAGCCACTCGGAGATGGTATCTAAATTGAATAATCCCGAGAAGAAGATCTGAGGAACCACGACGATCGGAATGAACTGCATCATCTGTAATTCATTTTTAGCAAAAGCAGACAGCAATATTCCGAGAGTAAGAGCGGTGAACGATAACGAGACGATGATGATCAATACGTTGAAAAAGCTGCCTTGCATCATCATGTCCAGGATGTAAATCGAATACCACGATATCAGGGATGCCTGAAGGAGCGTCACGATTCCGAAGCCGATGACGTAACTGACGACCATTTCCCAGATTTTAATGGGAGAAGCGAGCAACCGTTCAAGGGTCCCCGTCGTTCTTTCTCTTAAAAAGGAGACTCCACTTATTAAAAAGACGAAGAAGAAGACGAAAAATCCAAGGAGGACGGGTCCAAAGGAGTCAAACATCTCCATATCCTTACTTCCGTGCACATACTTCACTTCATCGGTCATGTTTTGTGAAGGAGATGGGAATAAGGTCTGAATCTTCTTCATGACGGCTCCATTTACTGTGGGATCACTGCCTTCGATGACAATGGATGGTGAAGTGGGGTCTTCGAATGAAATATAGCCATCCAGTTCTCCACTTTTAATGTCCTTCAATGCTTTATCGGGATGCGTATAGACTTGAAAATCCTCTGTATCAACCTTCGCTTCCAGCTGTTGCGGCAGATCCACAATGGCAACCTTTGCGTCATAATCCTCAGAGTCAAAAACAAGGGAAAGCATGCTGAGGATCAGGAGCGGTGCCAGAAACATCAAGGCCAAAGTACGTTTATCCCGGAGGAGCTGCTGAAGGATACGGATGACAAATCCTCTAATTCTCAACGGAAACACCTCCATTTTTCAAAAAGACATCTTCAATTGAAGTGACCCCGTACGCTTCTTTGATCCCGGCAGGCGTGTCGCTTGAAATGATTTCTCCATGCTGCAGGAGACCCAGCATGTCACATCTTTCTGCTTCATCCATGACGTGAGTCGTAATGATCAATGTCCTGCCTTCTTCTTTCAGCCGGTGGAAGCTATCCCATATTTCTTTTCGCAGGACTGGATCGATCCCGACGGTCGGTTCATCAAGAAATAAGACTTCAGGGTCGTGAAGAAGGGCGATGGCGAGGGAAAGTCTTCGTTTCATCCCGCCTGAATATTGATGAACCGGCTTGTTCAAATGTTCCAGGAGATCAACGGTGTTCATCACTTTTTCGATTTGCGCATTTCGTTCTGCTTTCTTTAATCCATACAGGGATGCCATGAAGGATAGGTTTTCTTTAGCCGTCAGCTCATCGTATAGGGCATCGGATTGAGCCATATATCCGATGGTCGGGTACAGGTCGTCTGCCTTCAGCTTGTTTCCTTTGAAGTTCACGCTGCCGGAAGAGGGCGTTTCAAGACCGATCATGAGCTTGATGAGCGTCGTTTTCCCTGAACCTGACGGGCCCAGTAATCCATAGATTTGGCCTTTAGGAATAGTAAGATCGATCGTTTGTAATACGGTCTGTGAGCCAAATGATTTTGACAAGTCACGTAATTGGATAATGGAGTCCATGTGAATCACACCTTTCAAAAAGTGGTGAGTGATTACTCACTTATAATATAAAGGATGAGAGTTGTTTTGTAAAGTGAGTAATCACTCATTATTATATTCTTCACATTGATATGTAGAAGAGCCACTATGAAAAAAAAGAGCCTGAGCAACGACCCAGACTCTTCTTACCTCATTATTTTACGTTGTCATTTTCCCATTGATAGCTCCAGAATCGTTCAACGGTCACCCATTTCAATGATTCAGGGTCATTCTGTTGAATCCCTTTTTCAAGATCCTTCAGCATCCAGGCCGTTTGGGAGATATGGGCCTTCATGGCACCGATTTTTTGATCTTTGACCGGTGTGATATCAACAAAGATATCGGGTTTACCCAATTTTTCTTCACAATTCTTAGAGAACGCCAGGCAGTGAAGTTTCGGTCTTGACGCTTTCGGAAGGCGTCTGACGGCGCGGACCACGGCTCTTGCGGTTGCTTCATGATCCGGGTGGACGGAGTAGTCAGGGTAGAACGTGATGATGAGGGACGGATTTAATTCTTCGATCAGCTCCGTCACCATATTTGAAAGCTTTTCATCATTTTCAAATTCAAGGGTCTTATCCCGGTAGCCCATCATTCGAAGATCCTGTATTCCCATCACATCAGCGGCCTTCTGCAGCTCTTTTTTCCGGATCAGAGGAAGGGATTCACGGGTCGCGAAGGGCGGGTTCCCTAAGTTCCTTCCCATTTCCCCTAATGTGAGGCATGCATAGGTGACGGGTGTTCCATTGTTCACGTGGGTGGAAATGGTCCCTGATACACCAAATGCTTCATCATCCGGGTGAGGGAAGATGACCAGTACCTGTCTTTCTTTTTCCATTTTGACCTCTCCTTTATTTATAGGTTCCAGTAGTTTAATTGAAAGGGGTTGGACTGATTTCAAGGGCAACGGCTAGTTTCCCGTCCCCACCATGTCCCGCAAGCAGCAGGCGGCCCTGTTCATCGAATTCATAATGAGTCAGTCCCTCGGCATAAATCCAGCCGATTTCGATTTTCAGGCCGACGCGGTAAGGTCCGTCCCCGATGATTTTTCCGTGCTCATAGTTCACTTTGGCATTACGTATATAGGCTCCCGCGGAGAAGAAGCCTTCATTGAAGTGGGAAGCGTAGGCTCCATTGGTGGTTTCTAAATGTATATAAACGTCCTGACGGGCAAGCTTGGTGATGATTCCCTGCACATCGGCAATCTTGATTGGTTCCATTCTTTTTCCTCCTTAAATACAGAAAAGACTCTTAACCATTATGTACTATCTTACTAAAATACATGAATGAATGCGAAAAGTATGATTGAGGAAAATGGGAGGCGCGCGTGGTGAGGTCCGTCCCTCAAAAAAAGTGCCAGACACGATAGGGTTCATTCGTGACTGGCACCTGGCCGGGAGAGAATTATTTATTGAAGCGGTTGTAGGCTCCGTGCATGACGGGTCCAACGTATTCGTTCAGTTTGAAGCCGTGTTTGATGGCTGCAGTGACGAAGGATTTGGCATTCTGGACCGCTTCTTTCACGTCTTGTCCGTTGGCAAGGTTTGCCGTGATGGCAGCTGCGAACGTGCATCCTGCTCCGTGGTTATACGTCGTTTCCACTTTTTCTTCTTCAAGAAGGGTGAATTCATTTCCGTCAAAGAATAGATCAAGTGCTTTATCGTGCTTCAGTTGCTTTCCGCCCTTGATGACGACATTTTTCGCGCCAAGGTCGTGAATCTTCCTGGCTGCTTCTTTCATTTCATCAATCGTTTTGATTGGACCGGTCCCCGCAAGCTGACCTGCTTCGAACAGGTTAGGTGTTACAACGGTCGCACGCTGCAGTAAGTGCTCTCTCATGGCGTCGGTTGTTTCAGGGTGAAGGACTTCATCTTCCCCTTTACATACCATGACAGGGTCGATGACGACTTTATTTAGACCGAATGCATCGATTTTTTTCGCTGCAAGTTCGATGATTTCAACCGTGCCGAGCATTCCTGTTTTCATGGCATCGATACCGACAGACATAACCGTTTCCAATTGTGCTTCCAGAGTATCGATGGATAGTGGGTGAACGTTGTGGTGCCAATGGTTGTCAGGGTCCATGGTCACCACAGTGGTTAGGGCCGTCATCCCATATACGCCGTGCTCCTGGAATGTTTTAAGATCTGCTTGGATCCCGGCGCCTCCGCTTGTATCGGAACCGGCGATCGTGAGTGTTTTTTTCATGGGTTGCATTCCTCCTGTGAATTCGTTTCATTGTAAAAGTCTGACTAAAGAATATAATATCGGGCGGGTAAAAACAAATTGTTTTCACTCTAGATGACGACAAAAAAGACGCCGGATGAAAACCATCGACGTCTTTTCGGCTGTCTGACAAACTTAGAAAGGCTTTGCGTTATTATCGGTTGCTTCTTTGGAAGCGACGATCACAAGCTTGCCTTTATCGAGTTCTTCCTCATAAGCATCGGCTTCTGCCTGGTTCATCCCCACGGACTTCATTTTCGAACGCAGTTCATCTCCGCGGCTGTTGAACATATTCCCCATGGATTCAAGAATTCCCTGCTCCTTAATACCGGTTGATTCTGTATTGGTCGCCTCGGTAATGTGTTTAGAACGATGTTTGTCATGAGCGAATACGTAAATGTCATCTTTGGTATAACCTTCGCTTGTGAACATGTCGATTTCTTTTTTCGCCTCTACTACATTCTGTACTGTTTGTACCTTATACATATTCATTACCTCCGTGTTTTTATGTCTTGTCCCTTCTTTTCCCGGTAGTGCCAAATTCAAACTTTCCAAAATATAGAAGTAGAATAATTGTTTCCAAGATTCTACATTATTTCCTATAATAGAAGAGAGGAAGGTGAAGGGTTTGACAAGTCAATACAAGAAAATACGTGAAATGGAAGAGATTTTGGCGGAATTGAAGGAAACTGAAAGAGAAACAGGAGCCTCTTTGGCCATTGAAAATAGAAGAAGCAGGCGTCGGGGATTGACCCATACACTCCTGGCTTTTTGGAAGAGGAGGGTGGTGCTCTTTCTGGTCGTGTTCTTGCTGGTGGTGGGAGCAGCAACGATAGGGGTCTACTCCTGGTTATCGGGCTCTACTTTTACAGAAGAAAAGGGTTCATTCGTGGAACGGATTCAAGAGATGAGTTCGCTGGCTACGGCTCAAGGGTTTGTGAAGGCCGTGATCGAGCAGGAGGATAACCAGTTATTCGGGAAAGAAATCAATGCGGACCTCCCCGGCACGAAACGGAAGCTTCTGATGGTCGTTCCCGGTACGGTCCTTGCCGGGGTGGATTTACAAGGAATCGATGACAAGGATATAGTAGTGAATGAAGAGAAGAAAGAAATCAGGCTCACGCTGCCCCGGGCGGAGATCCTTCAGGAGCCGTCCATCGATACGGACAATATCAAGACGTTCTCTGTGGAAGGGATCTTCCGGAATGATGTGGACTGGAATGAAGGGTTTGCCCTTGCGGAAGTGGCAAAGGATCAAATCAGTCAGGAAGCGGTCGAACAGGGGATTCTTCAAGCAGCAGAAAAAAATGCTGAAAAGTCATTGAAGGGTTTCTTTGAACAATTAGGGTACGAGGTCACGATTGAATTTCAAAACTAGAAAGGGTGTCTCTAAGTGTCGGCGATTTTTCAAAATGATTGGGCACACGTTCTGGAAGATGAACTTCAGAAGGAATATTACCGGGATTTACGGGAATGGCTGAAAGGGGAGTATCAAACGACCCTCACTCATCCACCCATGCACGATATTTTCAACGCTTTTCACTATACAGCCTATGAGGATGTAAAGGTTGTCTTGCTGGGGCAGGATCCGTATCATGGAGCAAATCAGGCAGAGGGGTTGAGCTTTTCTGTGAAAAAAGGGGTGAAAATCCCTCCTTCCCTGCGAAATATGTATAAAGAGCTTCAGGATGACCTGGGATGTCCGATTCCCGCACATGGCTCACTGGTGAAATGGGCAGATCAGGGTGTCCTTCTATTAAATACAGTGCTGACCGTCGGGGACGGCAAGGCCCACTCCCATAGAGGGAAGGGATGGGAACGGTTCACCGATCGAGTCATCTCCTTATTGAATGAACGGGAGATGCCGGTAGTGTTTTTGCTATGGGGAAAGCCTGCCCAGGCGAAGCAGTCGTTGATTGATTCATCCAGGCACTACATTGTCACGGCTCCACATCCAAGCCCATTATCGGCCCACCGCGGCTTCTTTGGAAGCAGACCTTATTCAAAAACGAACGGGTTTCTTCGTGAACAGGGAATGGAAGAAATCGACTGGTGTATAGAATCGTGATGTTTCACGTGAAACACTGAGGGGGGGAAGCTTAGTGAAAAAGGAAGAAAGGATCAACTGTTTTCAATGCCAATATTTTTATACAACGTGGGAGCAGGCTCACCCGAGGGGATGTAAGGGCTACGGGTTTAAAACCAAAGCGATGCCTTCCCTTGTGGTTTTTCAATCCTCTGGGAGTCCGTGCATGAAATTCAAGCCGAAACAAAGATGATATTTGCGAAATCCTTCAATAAGAATTAGGATAAAGACGTACATACTGTAAACCTTGTGGAAGGAGTCAATCATTGTGAATATCCCACATCAATCATTAATCAAGAAGATCGAACATGAACTCGGTAAAGCAAAGTCTGCTGAAAAGTCCCAGCAGATCCGTGAGCATGTTTATTCAATAAAAGCACTATGTGAAGTATTGCTGGAGGAGAACAACGGGGCATCCTCTCAAGCCACGTTTTCCGAACCGCAGCAAACCATGCCGTATTTTCAGGAATCACAGCCGGTTCAGAAGCCCGTTTCCATTCAGAAGGAAGAGCCTCTCGAAACGGATGACGGAGCCAATGGCAATTCTTTATTTGACTTTTAACTAGGAGGTTCATCATGAAAACATTTATCATTATCGGTGCCATCAACGCCTTTTTATCCGTGGCACTTGGAGCTTTCGGTGCCCACGCATTGGAAGGGAAGATTTCACAGAAATACATCGATACGTGGAATACAGGCGTTCTTTATCAGATGTTCCATGCAATCGGGATCATCATCGTCGGGGTGCTGATGGGAAATGTCACGCCAACATCCCTGCTTTCCTGGTCAGGCTGGTTGATGCTGATCGGAACCATTCTTTTCTCTGGAAGCCTTTATGTACTGAGCATCTCAGGAGTGAAAATCCTCGGGGCGATCACCCCGCTTGGAGGAGTCAGCTTCCTCGTCGCCTGGGTACTCTTGATCGTATTCGCAGCGAAAACATTATAAACATAAAAGATACCCTGTCAGGAAGCGGATTCCCTGACAGGGTTTTTTTTAGCGCTGGGAATAACTTTGCATGGAGCCTCCCGCACCATATGGATATTCATACTCGATTTCTTCATCAAATGTAATGTAATCAAGATAAATCATCGGAATGAGGTACCGTGTACCGGTTTGTGGATCGCTCAGGATAAGGTGATCCCGGCCGGCGGCTTCAATGATCCCCTTGAACACCTTCGCATTCCACTCCTTATTGTTTTCAAACGTCGTATAAACCGTCGCGACTTTTCCTTTATTCAACCTGAGAATATTCTCGATATACGACTCTTCAATCGGAAGCATTCCCGGAACATTTTGAGAAGGTGCCGGGGCATTCGTAGGGGAAGGGATTTGATACCCTCCACCGCCTTGCTGCTGGGGATAGTATTGTCCCTGACCTTGCCCACCACCGTAATACTGACCATAAGGATTATAAGCAGATTGATTATACCCTTGATACGGGTTTGATTGTTGGTTCGCCAAACCGAATACCTCCTTTAAGTAAGATTAATATACTTTCGGACAATCACCTTGAGTGGGTTGATAGAAACAGTGGGACTTGAAACGCCCCGAGTTTGACTGGTTATACCATTGACCCGGACAGCTTCCGGCCGGCTTAAAGAACCAAAGGGAGTAAGACGCAGGGTGATACCTGCCACCTTTAATGGTCTTCCGCGCCAAATCGATCTCCTTCTGCCGGGCCCGCTGATAAAAGTAGCTTTTCTGGGTTGCCTCGAATCCGCCTGGACTCTGAAACACCATATCCTGAAGATTAGCCAATTTCTTAAAGTCAAGGCAATCGGACCGGACCCGATTGACACCGACATTCCCCACCATAAGCATTCCTTGCTGTCCTTCCCCCTCGGCCTCAGCCCTCATCAGTCGAGCCAGAAGCTTCACTTCCTTCTCGTTATAAGGAATAACAGCCATCTTCCCACCTCACTTTAGAAGATGCTATGTCTCACTATTTCATGTCTATGTTGTGGGGGAATAATATATTCTTGTGTTTTTTGAAGGAAGGAGGGGGGCTGGTTTGATAAGATGAGTGGTTGTTTTGAAGTGGACCGTTCCTTTCCGCTTCAGGCACTTGCTTTCCGGCGGGGAGGAAGTCAAGCCTCCTCGGGCTTTGCCCTGCGGGGTCTCGACCTTTCCTCTTTTTCCCGCAGGAGTCAAGTGCCTTCCGCTCCAATACACTCTGTGCTTTTCCATTTTCAGTGCCTTCTTTCGCAGGAGACTACATCATTGCCCTCAGCAGCTTTACGAAAGTAGGTGTCAGAGCTTACTAATGAGAAAAGAACGATTGAAAGAAAGAAGCTGTTCTTCTATAGGAGCAAAAATCGAATACAGCACATTTCGAGAATACCGTTTTCCGATTCACAATTGAACTTATATTAAATTACTATAAGGAACTCATGCTTAGAAAGTTGATTGAAGCGGAAGGTGCTCGACTCCTGCGGGAAAAGCTGGACAGGTGAGACCCCGGAAGCGAAGCTGAGGAGGCTCACCGCCAGCCCCGCGGAAAGCGAGCACCTGGAGCGGAAATCAACCAACACCTCCCTCATGAAATCTTTATAGGAAGTGCCTATAATAAAAAACGACAAGTCCACAAAGACTTGTCGTTTGTTGTGTATTTAGTTCACGTGAAGGAATTTTGAGATAGCTTCTTCTTTTAACAGGTTTCCTACGTAGAAGGCACCGAACTCACCGAAGCGGGCGCTTACTTCGTCAAAACGCATTTCGTATACGAGCTTTTTGAATTGAAGCACATCATCGGCGAACAGAGTGACACCCCATTCGTAATCATCGAAACCAACAGAACCCGTAATGATCTGCTTCACTTTACCTGCGTATTGGCGGCCGATCATTCCATGACTTCTCATCATGTCACGACGCTCTTCCATCGGCAGCATGTACCAGTTATCATTCCCCTGGCGACGCTTGTCCATCGGGTAGAAACAGACATGCTTCGCTTTCGGAAGGATTGGGTAAATGCGTTCCTGTACGTATGGATTATCGTAAGGATCGCCCTCTGAAGGCATGTAGTTACCAAGTTCAACGACAGAAACATATGAGAATGTCGGAATTGTGAATTCAGAGATTTTCAGCTTGTTGAATTCATTTTCCAGCTCATTTAATTCTTCCATTGTCGGACGAAGGATCATCAGCATGAAGTCCGCTTTCTGTCCAACGATCGTGTAAAGAGCATGACTTCCTTCTTTTGCATCCTGAGTACTGTTCAATCGATCTAAGAAACGGTGGAATTCCGAGATCGCCGAGGCTCTCTCTTCACTCGGAAGCATCTTCCATGAAGTCCAGTCCATCGCGCGAAAATCATGCAGGGAATACCAACCATCTAATGTTTGTGCCGGTTCTGCCAACGTAATCACTCCTTAAAGTACTTTTTCCAACTTTACTATATCATAGTTTCACCCTCTAGTAAGAATACAAAACCCAATGTCGCTAAAATGGCACAAATGGTGGATAGCAGGGGGATTTATGGAACACACTATCCTCGTAGATTGTGATAAATGCTTAGGATCATTAAGGATCGGGTAAAAATTATTTGAAAACAAAGACTTTTACGCTGAAACCGGTATCATTACTCCTTTTCCTTGAATTCCTCAATGAGAAGAGTATTCTAAGATTGGATATGTATAAATCAAGGAGGTTCCTCTATTGAGTAACTTATTTACAACATTAACGGATAAAGTAAAAGGTAAAGAGTTAAAGATCGTTTTCCCTGAGGGGACAGACGAACGCATTCTGACAGCAGCATCCCGTTTGTCTGCTGACGGAATCTTGACACCGATCGTAGTCGGAAACGTGGATGAAGTGAACGCCAAAGCGGATCAGCTGGGTGTGAAGCTTGACGGCTGTGACGTTGTCGACCCTGCATCATTTGCTGGCATGGACGAGCTTGTGAAAGCATTCGTGGAACGTCGTAAAGGAAAAGCGACTGAAGAAGATGCGAAAAAGATCCTCTTGGACGGCAACTACTTCGGTACGATGCTCGTTTATACGGGCCAGGCTCACGGACTTGTAAGCGGCGCAGCCCACTCTACAGCCGATACGGTTCGTCCGGCCCTGCAGATCATTAAAACAAAAGAAGGCGTCCGTAAGACTTCCGGTGTCTTCATCATGGTGCGTGAAGATGAGAAGTATGTATTCGCTGACTGTGCAATCAATATCACACCTGACAGCCAGGATCTAGCTGAAATCGCCATCGAAAGTGCGAAAACAGCCGATATGTTCGACATCGATCCACGCGTTGCGATGCTGAGCTTCTCAACAAAAGGATCGGCTAAATCACCTGAAACGGAAAAAGTGGTAGAAGCCGTATCTCTTGCAAAAGAAAAAGTACCGGAACTGACTGTCGACGGTGAATTCCAATTCGACGCTGCCTTCGTTCCATCCGTAGCGGAGAAGAAAGCACCTGGAGCCGCCATCCAAGGTAATGCCAACGTATTCGTGTTCCCGAGCCTTGAGGCTGGAAACATCGGATACAAAATCGCACAACGTTTAGGAAACTTCGAAGCGGTTGGCCCGATCCTTCAAGGCCTGAACGCCCCTGTGAACGATCTTTCCCGCGGTTGTAACGAGGAAGATGTGTACAAGCTTGCATTGATTACGGCAGCTCAGGCGCTGTAAGGAAATAGATGTATTAGGAACCGGATCCTTTAGGGGGTTCGGTTTTTTTGTTCTTTATTGGTGCATGGCAACAGGTGACGTATCCGGTATCTGTTCACCCGTCCAACCCCTTTTTCAGAAACCCCACCATTATGTGATATAATGAGCTCGCATGTTGTAAGTGAAGGAGAAGCGTTATGGATAAGGAAAAAGCATATGCACTGCTCCGTCAAGACCGATGGAGAGTGATCGATCAATCAAGTTTGGGACCGATGTTCGGGGCCCTGCAGTCGTTTGCCATGGACGATACATTGTGCACGGTGATCGGAGCAGGTCAGTCTGATCCGACAGCACGCTCATGGGTCCATCATCAAACGGTTGTATTAGGTATTCAAGATACAAAGCTGCCGTTTCTTTCTGATGCCTTGGAGGTGTTGGAAGAAGAAGGCTATCGATATATTGTACGAAACTCCGGTGGCCTTGCGGTCGTATTGGATGAGGGGGTACTGAATCTCTCATTGGTTTTCCCTGATTCTGAAAAAGGCATCGACATTAACCGTGGCTACGACGCTATGTGGCTGTTGGTAAAGGATATGTTCAAGGAATTTGACGTGGAAATCGAAGCGAAGGAGATCACACAGTCCTACTGTCCCGGCAGTTACGATCTCAGCATCAATGATCGGAAGTTTGCAGGGATCTCCCAGCGGAGGATCCGGAACGGGGTTGCCGTACAGGTTTACCTTTGCGTCAATGGAAGCGGTTCTCTGCGGGCGAGGCTGATTCAGCGTTTTTATGAGACCGGACTGAAGGATGGTACGTCGAAGTTTACATTCCCGGAGATTGCCCCTGAGGTGATGGCTTCATTATCGGAGCTCTTAGGAGTCGAATTGTCGATTCAAGATGTAATGCTCCGCTTCCTGCAGTCGTTGAAAGGATTCAGCGGCGAATTTTACAGCAGTGCCCTTCAGGGAGAAGAGTATGGGATGTACGAGATGTATTATCAGCGGGTCATGGATCGGAATGAGAAGGTGTTGGGATAACGGGGAGAGCCGGACTTCGGTTTATATCGGAGTTCGGCTTTTTTGGATTTAATTGGAAAAGACGTAATTAATAAAATAATGACGCAATCACCCCCGATTTCGACGCAATCAATGGAGAAATGACGCAATCGAGCGGATACCCGCCCGTCTTGAACTGAACGTCCACTCTTGATTGTTGCATTTTTAGCTAAAATAGGTTTTAGGTAACTAGTTTTGGACCAAACTGGACATACTTTACGTTTTGTAGAAAGAGATTCTTTTGTATCTCACAAACTCCATGAAAAAACCAGCACGCCCACAGGCGCACTGGTTGGGAATATCATTATTCAGCTACTTTTTCGAGATTTCCGTTCCGGTCCATCTTGAAGCGTGGTGCTTTCGATTCGTCTTCATCGAATACGACGAGCTTTCTGGCCCGATTCATGATTTGCATGAGTGTTTCGTAGTCTTCCTGCATCGTGACAGAGTTGTTTTCAAGGGCTTTGACTTTCTTTTCGAGCTCGGCATTTTCTTTTCGGAGGTCGGAAATCTCCTGCTTCAATCTCTGATTCTCAATTTTCACGTAATCGGAATTCATGTTGGTTTGGGCCAGGTTCTGAAGGTAGGCGATCACCTTTTCAAGTGTGACTTCCCCTTTTAGTCCCGTTGGCTTTACAACATGGTTGGCAGCAGGTGCTTGTGGTGCGACGTAAGCTTGTTCTTCACTTGCTTCCACTTTAAAGTCCTGCACTGCTTCTTCGGTTTCTTTCCCCAGTTGCTCCGTTTCCGGTACGTAGTTCTCGTACTCTGCAAACTCCATTTCTTCTTCCGCTTCAGACATTGATAGAGACATAGCGTCTAAATCGTCGAAGGAAGGTGTCGGTGGCTGGTATAATAGCTTTTTCTTCCCCCCCTGGTCTTTCCCGAGGATGCGGTGGCGCTGTTTGCGTTGTTTTTTTGCTAGTGAAAGAGCTTTCTCGTACTGGTGGCGCACAACAGCGTTCCAGCGAAATCCACATGCCGCGGATGTGCGGTTCAGTTTATCCCCGACTTCCTCGAAGGCGTTTAATTGTGTGCTGCCTTCACGGACATGTCGCAAGACCGTTTCGGCCAATAATAGATCATTTTCTTCCGTCCAGGCATCCTGTCTTGTTTTCATCATCATTTCATCTCAACTCCCAAAGTTTTCTTAAAGTATTCGTTGATTAAAGGATGGACCATTTATAAGGTTTTTATACGAATATGTTAAAATTATTTTCTGTCTGCTAGTTTCCTTGTATCAGTGACGAACGCTTGGAGGATGGAAACGATGTTCACTTGCAAAACATGACTGAAAACTGTATTCTATAAATCGATGTTTACGACGTATAAAATCCATTTCAATAGATAGAAAGGGTTGTTGACAGATGGCAAACGAATTCCGTGTTTGCGATGATTGTCAGGCCGTTAACCTAAAGACCTTGATACCAAAGTTAAAGGATATTGATCCGGATGCACCGATCGACATTGCGTGCCAATCCTATTGTGGTCCAGGACGCAAAAAGACATTCGCTTTTGTGAATAATCGTCCTGTAGCGGCGTTGACTGAAGAGGAACTGATGGAAAAAGTGATCAAGAAAATAAAGAAATAAAGGGAAACTTCCGCCTGAGGGAGTTTTTTCTTTTCTACTGATAAAAATAAATAAAGGTTTGCGCCTCTTTGGAAAAGGAAACTAGATAAGGGGTAGAGAAATACATTAGGAGAGAATTTTTTGTCAAGAGTCCAAATTTTTTGAAGGATTTGGAACGCTTGCGGTTGAACAACCAAAGGACAAATACCTATTTTTTTCGACAAAATTCGAGATGAATGCGATGAAGTAAGTCGCTATAATAGAAATATGCTAGTTTAGGAAGAGGGTAGAAGATGGAGTATGCCAAGCAGAAATTACATGAAGAAAAAGTATTTAAAGACCCTGTTCATCGCTATGTTCATGTAAAGGATCGCGTGATTTGGGATTTGATCGGGACCAAAGAGTTCCAGCGACTCCGCAGAATCAGACAGCTCGGAACCACCTACTTGACCTTTCACGGAGCGGAACACAGCCGGTTCAACCATTCCCTTGGCGTCTATGAGATCATCCGCCGCATCGTCGATGATGTCTTCATCGGAAGACCGGAGTGGAACCAGGATGAGCGATTACTGTCATTATGTGCTGCGTTATTGCATGATCTTGGGCACGGACCGTTTTCCCATTCCTTTGAAAAGGTGTTTCACCTCGATCACGAGCATTTTACCCAAGCCATCATCTTAGGGGATACAGAGGTGAACGAGGTTCTCGGTAAAGTGGCACCGGATTTTCCTAAACATGTGGCAGAAGTGATCGCGAAGACGTACAGTAACAAGCTGGTCGTCAGCCTCATTTCAAGCCAGATCGATGCAGATCGCATGGACTATCTGCAGCGTGACGCCTATTTTACAGGGGTGAGCTATGGGCATTTCGACATGGAGCGGATCCTCCGTGTCATGAGGCCGCGTGAAGATCAGGTCGTGATCAAGCAGAGCGGGATGCACGCCGTGGAGGACTATATCATGAGCCGCTATCAGATGTACTGGCAGGTGTATTTCCATCCGGTCACCCGCAGTGCAGAAGTGATCTTGACGAAGATCCTGCACAGGGCGAAGGAGCTTCATGAAGACTACTATTCCTTTAAGCAAAGCCCGATCCATTTTTATTCCCTGTTTGAGGGGGAAGTGGCCCTTGAAGATTATTTGAAGCTGGATGAAGCAGTCATCATGTACTATTTTCAGATTTGGCAGGAAGAAGAGGATCCGATTTTACGGGACCTTTGCGAGCGATTCATGAACCGGAATTTATTCAAGTACGTTGAATTCGATCCGGCGAAGGAATACAAGAAGCACAGTGAACTGGAAGCCCTCTTTAAAAAGGCGGGAATCGATCCCGATTATTATTTAGTGGTGGACTCATCTTCAGATCTTCCATACGATTTCTACAGACCTGGCGAGGAAGAGGAACGGCTCCCGATCCATCTGCTGATGAAGAATGAGGAGCTCCGGGAATTATCAAGGCAGTCGGATATCGTGGATTCCATCTCAGGGAAGCGCCGGACCGATCACAAATTATACTATCCAGTGGATTTACTATATGACGAATCGACGAAGAAGAATATTAAGAGACAAATAAGGAAGATTCTAGAACTGACATAAATGACACTACAGCCAATGAGGATCTGACATATGCAATACTAGGAGTAGGAGATGACGTACATTGTTGAAAGATCATGCAAAACTGATGAGTGCCTTCTTAGCCTCGGGTGAAGTGGTGGGAAGAAAGAAGCTTCAGAAGATGATATTCATCGCCAAGAAGCTTGAATTCCCGTTTCAGGAAAAATTTCAATTTCATTTTTATGGTCCGTATTCGGAAGAATTGACGCTTCGTGTGGAGGAGCTTTGTAATATGGGGTTCATCTCTGAGGTGAAGGAGAAAAAGGGCGGCTATTATCAATACCGTTATACCGTCACGAAAGAAGGAGAGGACTTCCTGGAGATCTACGAAAAGGATATGCCTTACCTGAAGGATTGCCTCACGGATATGAACGTACAATCAGCACGCTTCCTTGAACTTGTTTCAACCATCTTATATTTTGACAACCTTCCAAAAGAAGAAGTCGTGGAGAAAGTGTTCACACTCAAGAGCAAGCAGAAATATACAGAAGAAGAAATCGCCGAAGCCTTCGCCTACATCGAGGGATTAAAAACGAAAAAAATCGTTCAGTAGAGAACGTTCTTATATGAGATAAGGGGATCGCCCGTTTTGAGGCGATCCCCTTTTCACACTATTTAGGCGTCTGATCCATTTTTTCGATAATCCGATCAAGCTTTTCTTCAATTTGTTTATCTTGTTTTCGCTGGTGGATCCGTTTATCCCGCAATCCTTTCGCCATCATAAAAGCGAATACGACAATGGCTAACAGGAGAGCCACCATGAACAATTGGAAGATGACGTCGCCGATATTGAAGTCCATTTCACTCCATCCTTTCCATATGTGTATGGTATATCGTATTCGCCAGATGTGAATGGTACCCATTTTTTCTGAATAGATCCATTTGGCAGGATAAAGAGACCCCTTTGAAAAAGGAAAGCCTGCCTGGAGAACAGGCAGACTTAGACAGTTTACTGATCGCTTAGTCTCTTGCCGCCGACGGCATAGTGACCTTTCGTCATTTCTTCAATGAAGACTACGATTTTTTCTTCAGGTGCTCCCGTTGTTTCGCTGACGGCTTCGGTCACTTTTTCGACGAGGGCACGTTTTTGTTCTTCTGAACGGCCTTCGAGCATTTTTACGGTGATATAAGGCATTATGATTCGCTCCTTGGTTTGGGATTTGGTACAATCTGTGGTAGGCTCGTACTCTTTAAATGTAATGGGTAGGAGATGAGAGAGCAAGTTTGATATGATGATGTCATGCATGCAGGATTTTTTCTGTATACTATGGAATAAGGAAGTAAAACATTTTTTTAAAGGAGTACATACTTTGGATACAATTAGCTCACTTTTTGAGTCGATCTCCGTCTTTCGGCTGGAAGAACTTCCGTTTGTCGTGATCGCCCTCGTCATGGCCTTCACGGTCCATGAGTTCGCCCATGCCTTTGTGGCATACAAATTCGGGGACACGACAGCGAAGGATCAAGGAAGACTCACATTAAATCCGATTCAACATCTGGATCCGTTTGGGACCCTTTTAATATTAATTGCTGGCTTTGGCTGGGCACGACCGGTTCCGGTCATGAGATCCCGTTTCAAAAATCCGCGCTTGGCGGGAGTGCTCGTTTCGGTTGCCGGCCCCCTGAGTAATTTTTTACTGGCGTTCATTGCATTCGGGATTTTTTATTTCTTTGTTGGAGTGACGGGCGGAGTCGGAGTACCGCCGTTTGTCATTGATCTCCTGCAGATGATCGTTTACTTGAATGTCTTGCTGTTTGTCTTCAACTTACTGCCGTTCCCTCCACTGGACGGGTACCGGATCATCGAGGACTTGTCACCGAATCATGTCAGGGCAAAATTGTCCCAGTATGAGCAATATGGCGTTCTGCTATTTTTAATCATTGTCATCACACCTCTGGACGAATATACGATCTGGCCATTATTACAAGGTGGCATGACGGCGACCAATCAGGCATTCAGCACGATATTCACGACCATTTTTTCAATCTTTAGCTAGAAGGAGTGACGTTTCATGGAAAAGAAAAAAAACATTGGATTCAATATCATCAAAAGTGATCCCACTGACGGCCACGGCGGTTACGGAGTAGGATCTTTGAGCCTTGATAATGTTTCACCTGTGATGCTTGATGTCGAAGAAGGGAAAGCGACGATCGAAATCGGAGCCATGCATGCAAGAAGCCCGATCGAAAAAGGGATCAAATTCACGAATAACCGTGAGGACTCTGCAGGCGGCAAGCCGTATTGGCTCATCTGGATAACCATCGACCGGATGGAAGACGGACCGTACTATGCAGGAGTGACAGCTTGTGAGCTCGTCGTGAACCGCGAGAAGCGCAGGGGCTACAAGTCCATGCCGGAACATGTGAACAATATGGATAAATCCATCAAGCGGAAGATCGTCCTAGACCAACTGGACGACAAATCCAAAGGCATTCTCACAGACTTTTTAAAGAATCATGATCAAGGTATGTGGGAACGCTCAAAGGATGAATTGAAGGAAGCGCTAAAAATATAATAGATTATTTTGTGAACAAACTGTGACATTTTTTTGAATATGTCGTTCACATCTTGCTCTATTGTTAGAAAAAAAGTACACTTAAATCACAGTTTGCACATAAACTAGGACATGAAAAACCCCGGGTTCGCACAAACCCGGGGTTTTTTGTTTTGTTGTTATATAGCTGGGAATAGGGGCGGAATTTGAGTTGTCCCTTTTAGTGAACAAAAATTATGCTTGTCGGGCCTGCCCAAGCCGCCTCCGCTTTTCGTCCTGTCCAGCTCCAGGGCTTGGGGCTCGAGGTCATAAGCCAAGTCACCCAAAAAGGCAAAGACCGCCTTTCCGGGTGACTCGTCTTATGCTTGTCGCCCCAGTGCGAGCCCCTTCCGCTTTTCGAGATGTCCAGCTCCGGCGGCTAGAAGCTCGAGGTCATAAGTTAAACCTACCAAAAATGCAAAGAACGCCTTTCCGGGTGACTCGTCTTATGCTTGTCGCCCCAGTGCGAGCCCCTTCCGCTTTTCGAGATGTCCAGCTCCGGCGGCTAGAGGCTCGAGGTCATAAGTTAAACCTACCAAAAAGGCAAAGAACGCCTTTCCGGTAGGTTTACCTTATGCTTATCGCCTCTGAACGAGCCGCCTCCGCTTTTCGAGATGTCCAGCTCCGGCGGCTAGAGGCTCGAGGTCATAAGTTAAACCTACAAAAAGGCAAAGAACGCCTTTCCGGTAGGTTTAACTTATGCTTGTCGCCTCTGAACGAGCCGCCTCCGCTTTTCGAGATGTCCAGCTCCGGCGGCTAGAGGCTCGAGGTCATAAGTTGAACCTACCAAAAAGGCAAAGAACGCCTTTCCGGTAGGTTTAACTTATGCTTGTCGCCTCTGAACGAGCCGCCTCCGCTTTTCGGTTAAAAAATCCAATCCTTCACTTTATCATACCAAGATTTCTTCTCTTTTTCCGGTGCCTTTTCCTTCGGTGATTCTTTCTCACCTAGGTGTTCATGGCAGTATTCTGTTGGTTCGGTACCTTTTACAAAGTAGGTGAAGCGCTGCACCGGGCAGTCTTCTGTGGCGAGCAGTCCGTTATGGGGATTCACGGCCACGCCGACGACGCCCTTGGTCGGTTTGAAGTTTTTGACGGGTTCATCCTTCAGTGCCTCTTCCATAAAGTGGACCCAAATTTTCTTGGCATAGTATTTATCATCGACCAGGGAGACTTCTTTTCCTTTATCGTATCCGGTCCACACTCCTGCTGTCAGTTGAGGGGAGTAGCCGATCATCCAGTTGTCTGTGTTGGTTGTCCCGGATTTACCTGCATAGGGACGGGTTGCGTCTTTCCTGATCTGGATCCCTGTGACCGTCGAGTAGTCATTGAGCTTTGGGTCGAATATCCCGGTGAGCATATGGGTCATGACGTACGTGAGGTCAGGGTCTAGCACCTGCTCTTTTTTAGATTTCTGTTCGTAGATGACGTTCCCAGACCAGTCTTCCACTTTTGTAATGAAGACAGGCTTCACTTTGTACCCGCCGTTGGCGAAGATGCTGTAGGCGTTGACCATATCGATGACTCGTGCCCCTGATGTACCGAGTGCCGATGAAGGGTATTTTTTCACCTTTGTCGTCAGACCGAAGTTCTCTTTTGCGGTTTTCGTCAAGGTGTCCTGACCGATGAAGAGGTGGGTCTTCACGGCGTAGACGTTATCAGATAGAGCGATGGCCTGGGCCAGGGTGATGTCACCATTTGCATATTTATTATTGTAATTATGAGGGGAGTACTTTTTTCCGTCATCGAACGTGAAGGATGTCATTTCGCTCTTCATCGTCGTGGATGGGGTAAACCCTTGTTTTAAAGCAGAGTAGTACAGTAGCGGCTTGATCGTTGACCCCGGCTGGCGGATTGCCTGCACGGCCCGGTTAAACGGGCTTTCCTCGTAATTTCGTCCTCCGACTAAGGCTGTTACATACCCATTTTTCGGGTTCATCGATACAAACCCCAATTGGATATCCGATTTATCGGGGATCTGTTCCTTCACGACTTTCTCGGCGGCTTTTTGGTGATCAGGGTTGAGGGTCGTGTAAACCTTGAGTCCACCCATCTCGATGGTACGTTCTTCGATTCCCAAGTCGGAACGGAGGATGCTTTTGACTACATCCTGAAAATATGGGGCGGTTTCCGCCTTTTGATGGGCGTGCTCCCCAGTGATTCGGATCGGTGCCGCTTTGGAAACAGCCGCTTGCTCTTTTGATAGAATGCCGTCCTCGGTCATGGACTGAAGAATGAGTTCCTGTCGCTTCTTGCTATTTTCTATATGGGTGACAGGCGAATAGTAGGACGGTGCTTTCGGTATCCCTGCAAGCATGGCCGCTTCGGAAACGGTCAATTGATTGGCATCCTTGCCGAAATAATATTGGCTCGCTGCCTGGACACCGTATGCGCCGTGTCCGTAGTAGATGGTATTTAAATAGCCTTCTAGAATGTCCTTCTTGGAGTAGTTCATCTCGATCCTTATCGTATAGAGGGCTTCGGAGATCTTTCTCTTCCATGTTTTATCATGAGAAAGAAATAGATTGCGAGCGTATTGTTGTGAAATGGTGCTGGCCCCCTGGACCTTCGACATCGCTTTGACGTCGGCCAGGACGGCCCCGGCCATCCGCTTCAGGTCAAACCCGTAATGCTGGTAGAAGCTTTTGTCTTCAATGGAGATCGTCGCTTCAATGAGGGCAGGGGAAATTTCCTCCAGACCCACCCAGTAGCGCTTTTCGCCTGTATTCGTTTCTCCTATGACCGACCCATCCTCACCATAGATCAAAGTAGATTGAGGGACGGCAAGGGGAGGCGGTCCCTGAACCTTGGCGTAAATCAAAATCCCCATGAGACCCACCAAAAAGAGGACCATGCCCGCTAGAGCCCCGACCACTGCAAATCTCGCATATTTCTTTGTCTTCCCCATTCGAGCCATCAGTTCCATACCTCTCCCTACTTTCCCAACATAGGTCCGAATCATTTGAGGGACGGACCTTGGATTTTTTTATATTTGTCATCTCGTTTATACTGATTACTGTGTAGTATCAGTATGAAAAGTTTTACGAGATTTTAAACGTCAAAGGTTTAGAAAAAATTTCACTTGAAATTTTGCTAGATTCCACTATACTTTTTCTCATGTTTGTATTTATCATGATAGGGAAGGATAAAAATGACGTCCGCTGTGGATGTTTTTATAAATAGGAGTAAAGCCCGTTATGTCAGGGTTTCGCTTAACAGAGTGATCTATTTTGTCCTGAGATGAACGTGTGAAAACTTAAACTAGTGGTATATGATTTTGACAGCGAAGATCGACCTATGCTGGAAAAACCGATAAAAATATGAAAACAAGAAGGGAAGTTGAAACAATGAGTGGACTTTGGTACACAGAGAAACAAACAGAAAATTTCGGGATCACGATGAAAATCAAGAAGACTTTACATACAGAGCAAACGGATTTTCAATATCTTGAAATGGCTGAAACAGAAGAATGGGGCAATATGCTGTTCCTTGACGGCATGGTCATGACGAGTCAGAAAGACGAGTTCGTCTATCATGAAATGGTGGCGCATGTTCCGTTATTCACGCACCCGAATCCTGAGAACGTGTTGGTTGTCGGCGGTGGAGACGGCGGGGTCATCCGTGAAGTGTTGAAGCACCCAAGCGTGAAAAAGGCCGTTCTTGTTGAAATCGACGGAAAAGTGATCGAGTACTCCAAGAAGTATCTTCCGGAGATTGCAGGAGAACTTGAAAACGAGCGCGTGGACGTACAAGTCGACGACGGCTTCATGCACATCGCAAAGAGTGAGAACGAATATGACGTGATCATGGTCGATTCCACTGAGCCTGTCGGGCCTGCGGTAAACTTGTTCACAAAAGGTTTCTATGCAGGGATTTCGAAAGCCCTGAAAGAAGACGGGATCTTTGTCGCGCAGTGTGATAATCCTTGGTTCAAAGCAGACCTTATCCGCCAGGTACAGAGCGATGTAAAGGAAATCTTCCCGATCACACGCCTGTACACAGCGAATATCCCGACATATCCAAGCGGACTATGGGCATTCACCATCGGGTCCAAAAAGCACGACCCGATCGAAGTACCGGAAGAGCGTTTCCACGACATCGAGACCAAATACTACACACCGGAACTGCACAAAGCAGCATTCGCCCTTCCGAAATTCGTCAAAGACCTGACAAAATAAATTTGAGGGACGGACCTCAAATTAAAAGGAAAAATCCTATAATATCAAAGAGGGACGGACCTGAACCAAGGTCCGTCCCTCTCTAAAAGAGAGGTTGAAGAATATGCGTTTTGATGAGGCTTATTCAGGTAATGTGTTTATTAAGAGTCATCCTTCTTATGAGGATAGCCAGGTGGTCCTTTATGGGATGCCGATGGATTGGACGGTCAGCTATCGTCCGGGTTCCCGTTTCGGCCCGACCCGTATCCGCGAGGTGTCGATCGGTCTTGAGGAGTATAGCGCCTACCTCGACCGGGAGCTTGAAGAAGTGAAATACTATGATGCCGGTGATATCCCGCTTCCATTCGGTAATCCGCAGCGGAGCATCGATATGATTGAAGATTACATCGACGGTCTTCTTGGCGACGGGAAGATCCCGTTTGGAATGGGTGGAGAGCATCTGGTCTCATGGCCGGTCATGAAAGCCATCGCGAAAAAATATCCGGATCTTGCCATCATCCATATGGACGCTCACACAGACCTGCGTGAAGAGTATGAAGGGGAGCCGTTATCCCATTCGACTCCGATCCGCAAGATCGCCGAGCATATAGGACCGAAGAATGTCTATTCATTCGGCATCCGTTCAGGTATGAAAGAAGAATTCCAATGGGCGAAGGAAAACGGCATGCATATTTCCAAATTTGAAGTGCTCGAGCCGTTGAAGGAAATCCTTCCACAGCTGGCAGGACGTCCTGTGTATGTGACGATCGATATTGACGTATTGGACCCTGCCCATGCTCCTGGAACTGGAACTGTGGACTGCGGCGGAATCACATCCAAGGAATTATTGGCATCGATACATGCCATCGCCCACTCTGACGTCAATGTCGTTGGAGCGGATCTGGTGGAAGTGGCACCAATCTATGATCCATCCGAGCAGACAGCGAATACGGCAAGTAAGCTGATCCGTGAAATGCTTCTTGGCTGGGTAAAATAAACCATCAAAGCCTCTTCTCATTGGCAGAAGGGGCTATTCTTTTGCCGATAATCCGCTTACATCCCTCCAATAAATGAAAACTCACCATGTTCCATTGCATTTTCCCACAATACTTCTTATACTTAATTAGTTAGAAGGAAGGGACGTCTATTTGAGGGACGGACCTATCACTTGATCGGACCCTAAAAAGAAAAGGATGTGAGTGGTTTGACGGCAAAAGCGGATTACACCCCTGTCAAAGTTCACTTGAAAACCAAAATCACAATAGGAGAGGAAAGTGACTCTTTTGAACTGGTATCATTTGGTCGATACTATGAAAAAGGAGATGCCGTTTTTCTAAAGTACGATGAAGTACAAGAGGAAGGGACCACTCATACGATTGTTAAAGTAACGGATCGACAGGCCCTCATCCTCAGAAGCGGGGCAGTCAAAATGAGAATGGCCTTCAACGAACTCGAGGAACAGAACGGTTCCTACGAGAGCCAGCTCGGCACCCTCTTATTGACAACGAAAACCAAAACACTTTCACATACACAGAACGACTCGAAGCTTGAAGGGGACTTCAACCTTTCTTACGAGTTAAAGATGCAGGACAGTCCAGTGGGGGATTATGTTATGTCCATTCACTATAAGGAGGAAGCATAGCGATATGAATATCGTCGAAAAAGTACAAGAAAACCTGAAAGCCGAAATCAAAGCAGCGGTCCTGAAAGCGGGACTCGCAACTGAGGATCAGATCCCTGATGTCATCCTTGAGATCCCGAAAGAAAAATCACACGGGGATTATTCAACGAATATGGCGATGCAGCTTGCACGTGTAGCGAAGAAGGCACCGCGCATGATTGCGGACGACATCGTCGCCAACTTCGACCAGTCCAAAGCGTCCATTGAAAAAATGGAGATTGCAGGACCCGGATTCATCAACTTCTACATGAACAACGAATACTTAACTGATTTGATCCCGTTGATTCTTGATCAAGATCAGGAATACGGTCAATCAGACGCCGGAAATGGCGAAAGAGTGAACGTCGAGTTCGTATCTGCCAATCCGACAGGTGACCTTCACCTTGGTCATGCACGTGGAGCGGCCGTCGGGGATTCCCTATGTAATGTCCTTGAAAAAGCGGGCTATAAAGTAACCCGTGAATACTACATCAACGACGCAGGGAACCAGATCCACAACCTGGCGATCTCCGTTGAAGCACGTTACTTCCAGGCACTTGGTCAGGACAAAGCGATGCCTGAAGACGGGTACCACGGGGCTGACATCATCGGAATCGGAAAGAAACTGGCTGAAGAATTCGGTTCGAAATACGCAGAAGTAAGCGATGCGGAACGCTACAAATTTTTCCGTGAATACGGCCTGAAGATTGAAATGGCCAAGCTTCAAAAGGATCTTGAAATGTTCCGCGTTCCGTTCAATGTGTGGTACTCTGAAACATCCCTTTATGAAAATGGGAAAATCGATGCGGCACTGAAAACATTGAGAGATAACGGTCACGTATACGAAGAGGACGGCGCAACCTGGTTCCGTTCGACTGAACTTGGCGATGATAAGAACCGTGTCCTCATCAAGAACGACGGCACATACACATATCTGACTCCGGATATTTCCTATCACCAGGATAAGTTCGAGCGAGGGCATGATGTGCTCATCAATATTTGGGGAGCGGACCACCACGGTTATATCCCGCGTATGAAGGCGGCCATCGAAGCACTCGGCTTTGACCGCGATAAACTGGAAGTTGAAGTCATCCAACTCGTTCACCTTTATAAAAATGGTGAAAAGATGAAGATGAGTAAGCGTACAGGGAAAGCTGTTACGTTACGTGAGCTTGTGGAAGAGGTGGGCCTCGATGCTGTCCGCTATTTCTTCGCCATGAGAAGTGCCGACACGCACATGGACTTTGACCTGGACTTGGCGGTTTCCCAGTCTAACGAAAATCCTGTGTACTATGCTCAGTATGCCCACGCGCGTATTTGCAGCATCCTTCGCCAGGCAGAAGAACAGGGACTGGCTTCTGAAGACAAGATCGATTTAAAGCTGATCGGTACGGAGAAAGAAGTCGACCTGCTGAAAAAGCTTGGTGAATTCCCGCAAATGATCGCCGATGCAGCCGAGAAACGCACCCCGCACCGTGTAGCGAATTATATCAACGATCTGGCATCTGCTTTCCACAGCTTCTACAATGCCAACAAGGTTCTCGATGAAGAAAATCGTGAATTGACGACAGCACGTCTTGCACTAGTAAAAGTCGTACGTGTCACGTTACAAAACGCTCTTGCCTTGATCGGTGTTGCAGCTCCGGAAAAAATGTAAATAGACAAAAGGTCCGTCCCTCATGAGGGACGGACCTTTTTCTTATATTTCTCCCTATTTAACGTATAATAATGGAAGATGGATGAAGGAGGGGAATGGTATGAAAACGGTCATACTGGCTATCGTAACCGGCTTTTTAGTCGGGTTTATCTTTGCTTTATTTAAGTTACCGATACCGGCACCGCCTGCCCTTGCAGGAATTGCGGGTATTGTGGGTATTTATCTTGGGTTTAAAGCGTTTATGGCGATTCAGCCCTGGATCGAGTCAGTGTTTAAATGATGCGTACATACACGTAAAAAAGATGAACACCCAAGTGTCCATCTTTTTTACTTTACCACTCAAGGGTCCCGCCACCGATCCTTTTCACCCCGCGAATGGATGACAAATCGTCAATCAGCTTCAGCATCGCAAGATCTTTATGTTTGGCTTCAATCATAAAATCCACGTCCTGACCCAAGGTCTTCAAGGTTTTGAAAAATCCTTCCACAAAACCCGGATCGACCAGGTCAGCATGGGAACGGAAGGCCTTATCGGATTTAGGGGAGGAGATATGTATTTTCGGCACTAAATCTCTCCTGTCCCAGGTGGCAAAAACAGCTTCAAGATAATCCTCAAGAGGCTTATCACTCGGATTGGCTTCGTGATGGTGAATGTCGAGGACCATGGGGATGTTCTCTTTTTGACAAGCGGTGATCGTTTCCTCGACGGTATAGGTCTTGTCGTCATTCTCAAGGGTCATGATGTCTTTTACATCCGGAGGGAGGTCTTTCAGGTTTTCATGAAAACGAATCAGGGTTTCTTCCTTATCCCCGTAGCTCCCTCCGATATGGATATTGATGACGGAATCCTTCTCGATCCCCATATACTCAAGCATCCGGTAATGATACACCATGTCCTTCACGGCATTGTCCGTCACATGCTGCTTGGGACTCGTAAATAAGGTGAACTGGTTTGGATGAAAGCTTGCCCTGATCCCGAACTTTTTGATCAGATCTCCAAGCTCCTTCCATTCTTTTTGAAAAGGGGAATGGAAATCCCATTCCACCTCGGGATGGGTGGCAAGGGGAACGAGGGAGCTCGATAATCTGTACAGCTTGATTTCATGTGCCGCACACAGATAGAGGATTCGTTTCGTATGTTCCAGGTTTAATCTCGTCACTTCCTTCAGGCGATCCATCCGCCCGCTTTTAGGTAACTCAGTGAATCGCTTGAATGTCATGGTTTTGGCAGGGCTAGCGTCCCATAAAGAGAGGGAGTTCGCCACGAATCCCAGTCGGACTTTCATGTGTCTCCCCCCTAAAGTAAGATTGAAATGACTGAAGCGACGCGTTCTTTTAACCGTGTGACCATGGAAACCGATGAAAGGTCGCTTTCGCTTAACATGTCGGATGCCGCCATGTCTTTTTCCATTTCCTTTTTCAACGTCTGGATAAATCCTTTATCGTAAATCAGGTTATTGATTTCTAAATTGATAAAGAAGCTGCGCTTATCAAAATTGGCCGTGCCGATATCACAGAAATGGTCATCGACGACCATGACCTTTGCATGATAAAAACCGTCCATGAATTGATACACTTTCGCACCACTAGCGAGCAGCGGTCTGAAATACGGAAAGGCCGCTTCTTTCACCAGCATATGATCGGCATTATTCGGTATGATGATCTTGACGGTGACACCCCTGCCCAGCGCACCCAAAAGGGCATCCATCAATTTAGGAGTGGGAATGAAGTAAGGTGTACCAATGATGATTTCATCTTGTGCCTCGTCGATGAATTTCCCAAAGAAGTCTTCGATATTGATCCCCTCGGTTGGGAAAATCCGATGTTCGATGCTTCCTTTTTCAGAAGGAGGGAAATACGTTGCTTCATCCTTTAAATCTTTCTCGGTGGCACGGAACCAGTCAATACAGAATTCCGTTTGCAGATCATGTACACCTTCTCCCTCAAGCCGCAGGTGATAATCCCTCCACGGAGAAAGCTCGGGCTTATCATTTTCATCGATATATTCCTTCCCGATGTTGTAACCGCCTAAATAACCGATGACTCCATCGATGACGGTGATCTTCCGGTGATTACGCTGCTGGGAGGAAAAGAACAGGTATGGCAACTTGACTTTCCGGCAGTAATCGACTTCCACACCTGCATCCCGAAGTTCCTTTACCTTCGACTTCGGGACGTTATGACTGCCGATCTGGTCCATCAGGAGACGGACTTCAATCCCTTCTTTCACCTTTCCTTTCAGCAGCTCCAGGAACCTGTTGGCAAAATGGTCATCCTGGACGATATAAAATAATACATGAATAGAAGACCTTGCTTCTCTCATCTCTTTAAACATATGATCAAAAAGCTCTGGGCCTCTTGAAAATAATTGAATATCACTATTTCGCTTTTCATAATCTCTTCTTGTCCGCGTCCGGATGAAATGACTTCTTCCCAATTTGAAATCGAGTATCAGCCATCCGATGATTGCGGCAAGGATTACCAGTAGGATTAACCACAACATAGAATCACTCTCTCATTTGCATTATCTTTAGTATGTCCTCTTTCTTACGTACATTACATCCTTTCTTCTTTTCCCTTTCATGAGTCCTTTTGAAACCTGTGGGGGGTACAAATAGTCCTGTTTATTTTCAAGAAATGAATAATCGTTCATGAAAAGGTTTTCATTTTTATTAAGAAAAACCATTGACTGAATGCTCATTCATAATATAATGGAGATATGGACTATTCAGAATATTAATTTGGTTTGTAAAAGTTTGAACAAAGGGGATGTTCAAATCAGGCCAATGAAGGGGGAGTGTTTGTCTATGAATGGGTTACTCATTCTCAATTGGGTCGCATTTATCCTTGTGACCGTTTATGCACTGAGTCTGTTTGTGTATGTAGTGAAGACGAGAATTGAATATATTAAGCTCGGGAAAAAAGTGGAATTCGATAAACGATTCAAAGAACGGTTCCAGAAGATCCTGGTCAACGTCTTCGGACAGAAGAAGCTTCTGAAGGATAAGAAAAGTGGAGCGATCCACGTCATGTTCTTCTACGGATTCATCCTTGTCCAATTCGGGGCCATCGACTTCATCTGGAAGGGGCTTGCTCCGGGAAGTCACTTACCACTTGGGCCGCTATATCCAGGCTTCACGTTCTTCCAGGAGATCGTCACACTGATGATCCTCGTCGCGGTTGTGTGGGCGTTCCATCGCCGCTATGTGGAAAAGCTGGTCCGTTTAAAAAGAGGATTCAAATCAGGGCTTGTTCTCTTGTTCATCGGAGGATTAATGCTTTCCGTCCTAGTCGGGAATGGAATGGGCATCATCTGGCACGGGGAAGAACTGGCCTGGACGGAGCCTATCGCGTCACTGATTGCAGGGGCACTTGGAGGCATCGGGGAAACGGCGTCCATCGCCATTTTCTATGTTGCCTGGTGGATTCATTTACTATTCTTGTTGGCATTCCTTGTGTATGTACCGCAATCCAAGCATGCGCATTTAATTGCGGGTCCTGCCAATGTGTATTTCAATCGTTTAGACAACCCTGGAAAGCTTAAGCCGATCGACTTTGAAGATGAGTCAGCTGAAAGCTTCGGGGTAGGAAAAATTGAAGAGTTTACGCAGCATCAGATGATCGACTTCTACGCATGTGTGGAATGTGGTCGTTGTACGAATATGTGTCCGGCAACCGGAACAGGGAAAATGCTTTCCCCTATGGACCTGATCGTCAAATTGCGTGATAACCTGACGAATCACGGTGCTGTCGTGACGCAGAAGAAGCCATGGGTGCCGACATTCGCATTCAATGGCACAAAAGGGAATCAATTAGCTATGGCAAGTGCGACTCAAGCGGCCGAAGAAGCGGCAGCAGGAGCTGCGTACAGTCCAAGCCTGATCGGGGACGTCATCACAGAAGAAGAAATCTGGGCATGTACAACGTGCCGTAACTGTGAAGACCAATGTCCGGTCATGAATGAGCACGTGGATAAAATCATTGACCTTCGCCGCTACCTCGTTCTGACGGAAGGGAAGATGGATGCCGACGCACAGCGCGCCATGCAAAACATCGAGCGCCAGGGGAATCCTTGGGGTCTGAACCGTAAAGAACGTGAAAACTGGCGCGAAGCGAGAGAAGACGTGACGATTCCTACGGTAAAGGAAATGAAAAAAGCAGGGGAAGACTTCGAATTCCTATTCTGGGTCGGATCCATGGGTTCATTCGATAACCGAAGCCAAAAGATCGCCTTATCTTTCGCCAAGCTGATGAATGAAGCCGGCGTGAAGTTCGCGATTCTCGGTAATAAAGAAAAGAACTCCGGTGATACACCGAGACGTCTCGGAAACGAATTCTTGTTCCAGGAGCTTGCCGGTCAAAATATCGCTGAGTTCGAAAAACATGAAATCAAGAAAATCGTAACGATTGATCCGCATGCGTACAACATTTTTAAAAATGAGTATCCGGACTTTGGTCTGGAAGCGGAAGTCTATCACCATACAGAACTTCTTCATCAACTGGTACAGGAAGGTCGCTTGAAGCCTCAATACGAAGTGAACGAAACAATCACCTTCCATGATTCCTGTTACCTTGGACGTTACAACGAAGTGTACGATCCACCGCGTGAAATCCTGAAATCCATTTCCGGCGTGAAATTGGTCGAGATTGAACGTAACCGTGAAAAAGGCATGTGCTGTGGAGCAGGTGGAGGACTGATGTGGATGGAAGAAGACGCAGGACACCGCGTCAACGTCTCCCGTACTGAGCAGGCACTGGCAGTCAGTCCGTCGGTCATCAGCTCGGGCTGTCCATACTGTCTGACGATGCTGTCGGATGGTACGAAAGCGAAGGAAGTGGAAGAAACGGTTTCTACGCTGGATGTAGCAGAAATCCTTGAAAAAGCCGTTTGTGGCGATCTAAAGGACCAACCGGCTGCATCTTAAAAAGAATATTATCAACACAATAATGAATTAGACACACATTCAGGAGTGAAACAAAATAGTCTCTATTGCGTTTCACTCCTATTGTTTTTCTACATTAATAATATTGATGGAAAAATAGAAACTTTCAAAAAAATTGGGTGCGTTCAAGATGAATTTGAAGTACAATAAAGGTATATTGGGGACAAAATTTGTCCCTTCTCTTGTGAGAAGCAGTTGAGCGAGCGTTCAGTCGAAAGTCGATCATATTTTTTTAAAGTAAATTGAAAGCGTATACAAAATCACGGATAAAACCCATATAAAGGAGAGCGATGGAGATGGGAAAAACGGTTATTTTAGATGGAGCAAGAACGCCTTTTGGTAAATTCGGGGGAAGCCTCAGCGGTTTTTCAGCTTCAGAGCTTGGCGGTTTCGCAGTAAAGGAAGCCTTGAAACGGGCTGGAGTAAGCGGTGAAGAAGTGGAAGAAGTCATCCTCGGATCCGTTTTACAAGGGGGACAGGGACAAATCCCTTCACGTCAAGCTTCACGCCACGCTGGCTTACCTTGGAATGTCAAAACGGAAACCATCAATAAAGTTTGTGCATCAGGAATGCGCAGCGTCACACTGGGAGACCAGATCATCCGTGCAGGCGACGGTGAAGTGATCGTGGCAGGTGGAATGGAATCCATGTCCAATGCCCCTTACATCCTTCCGAAAGCGCGTTGGGGATTCAAAATGGGAGATTCACAAGTAAAGGACCTGATGGTTCACGACGGATTGACGTGCAGCTTCAACAACGTCCACATGGGAACGTACGGAAATGAAACAGCGAAGGAATTTGAACTATCAAGAGAAGAGCAGGACGAATGGGCACTCAGAAGCCATCAAAGAGCAGTAAAAGCGACCGAAGAAGGAGTGCTCGGTGAAGAAATCGTGGCTGTTGAGGTTCCTCAGCGCAAAGGAGAACCGATTCTCGTCGCAAAAGATGAAGCGCCGCGGAAAGAAACATCCATCGAGGTGCTGGCTAAATTGGGGCCTGTCTTCGGATCAGAAGGAACGATTACAGCAGGGAACGCTCCAGGGGTCAACGACGGAGCGGCAGCCATGGTCCTCATGAGTGAAGAAAGAGCCGCGAAGGAAGGGAAACAGCCGTTAGCGACGATCCTTGGTCATACAGCGATCGCCGTTGAGGCAAAAGACTTCCCGCAAACACCGGGTCTTGTCATCAACGAGCTTCTTAAGAAAACAGGGAAATCCCTTGAGGAGATCGATCTGTTTGAAATCAACGAAGCATTTGCAGCCGTGGCCTTAACAAGCGGGAAAATCGCCGGCCTTGATCCTGAGAAAGTCAATGTGAACGGTGGAGCCGTAGCCCTTGGCCATCCGATCGGAGCAAGCGGGGCCCGTATCATCCTGACACTCGCATACGAACTGAAACGCCGCGGAGGCGGAATCGGGATTGCCTCGATCTGCAGCGGAGGCGGTCAAGGGGATGCAATCATGATTGAGGTTGCGAAGCAGTAGGGCGTTAGATAGCGGTTTTGTACCTGGTACAAATGGGATTGATTGTACCAGGTACAGCTCTTGAGTTCAGCTGCTGAATTTCTGATGAAAATCAGCAGGTGAATCAACCAAACCAACCAAACCAAACCAACTAGATTACTAGTCTCATATAACAAAGGGGAGAAACAAAATGAACATCAAAAACGTAATGGTCATCGGCGCGGGACAAATGGGCTCGGGGATCGCCCAAGTCTGTGCCCAGGCAGGATTCAACGTATATCTGAACGATTTGAAAGAGGAGTTTGTCCAAAAGGGAATGGGTGTCATCACGAAGAATCTGTCGCGTTCCGTTGAAAAAGGCAGAATGTCTGAAGAAGACAAGGCAGCGACGGTAAACCGTTTGACGGCTTCAACCGATATCCAGGACGCCAAGAAGGTGGATCTTGTCATCGAAGCGGCCGTTGAAAATATGGAAATCAAAACGAAGATTTTCGCTCAATTGGATGAAATTACGCCGGAACATACGATTTTGGCTTCGAACACTTCTTCCCTGCCGATCACGGAAATCGCTGCAGCGACGAAGCGTCCCAAGCAGGTAATCGGCATGCACTTCATGAATCCGGTACCCGTGATGAAGTTGGTTGAAATCATCCGTGGCCTTGCCACGACGGATGAAGTGTATCAAGTGATTGAAGATATGACGAAGTCTCTTAACAAAGTACCGGTAGAGGTGGAAGATTTCCCGGGATTCGTTTCAAACCGCATTCTGATGCCGATGATCAATGAAGCGATCTACACCCTTTATGAAGGAGTGGCGAGCAAAGAGGCGATTGATGAAGTGATGAAGCTTGGCATGAATCACCCGATGGGGCCGCTGACTCTGGCTGACTTCATCGGACTCGATACATGCCTGTACATCATGGAAACCTTGCATGAAGGCTTCGGAGACGATAAATACCGTCCGTGCCCGCTACTCCGGAAATATGTGAAAGCAGGCTGGCTGGGACGTAAAACGGGCCGCGGCTTCTATTCGTACGAGTGATCACGACGAACATCAGGGAGGAAACAGTCATGGAGTTACGATTCACGGAAGAGCAGCAGATGATGAGAAAGATGGTCCGGGATTTTGCCGAAACAGAAATCCAGCCGTTCATCGAGAAGATGGAAGCGGGAGAGTTCCCGAGAGACATTCTAAAAAAGATGGCCGAACTTGGCTTGATGGGGATCACGATTCCGGAGAAATATGGCGGATCAGAGATGGACTTCACCTCGTATATCATTGCGATTCATGAGCTTTCGAAAGTAAGCGCCACCATCGGGGTCATCCTGTCGGTCCATACGTCAGTGGGAACCAATCCGATCCTTTATTTTGGAAATGAAGAACAGAAGAATAAGTACCTTCCCAAGCTTGCAACAGGTGAGTATTTAGGCGCTTTCTGCCTGACGGAGCCGAGTGCAGGGTCCGATGCAAAGAGCCTGAAATCACGTGCGGTAAAGCGCGGGGACCACTATGTGGTGAACGGATCAAAAGTCTTCATTACCAATGGGGGCGAAGCGGATACGTATATTGTATTTGCAACGACGGATTCGACGAAGGGGAGCCGCGGGGTATCGGCCTTCATCGTTGAGAAGGATACACCTGGTCTTGTGGTCGGGAAAGATGAACATAAGATGGGGCTTCACGGTTCACGGACCGTTCAGCTGACGTTTGAAGATATGAAAGTCCCGGCTGAGAACCTTCTTGGTGAAGAAGGGGAAGGCTTTAAAATCGCCATGGCAAACCTCGATGTCGGCAGAATCGGAATAGCCGCGCAGGCGCTGGGAATAGCTGAAGCCGCTTTTGACTACTCAACGGCTTACGCAAAAGAGCGTGTGCAATTCGGCAAGCCGATCGCCGCCCAGCAGGGAATCGGCTTTAAGCTTGCCGATATGGCGACGGCCGTTGAAGGCTCGAAGCTTCTCGTGTACCGGGCGGCGAATCTCCGTGCGAACAACATTTCCTGTGGGAAAGAAGCCAGTATGGCAAAGCTGTTTGCATCGAAATCAGCCGTTGAAGTGTCGACGGAAGCGATTCAGGTGTATGGCGGATATGGGTATACGAAGGAATATCCGGTGGAGCGCTTGTTCCGTGATGCGAAGGTGACGGAGATTTATGAGGGTACAAGTGAGATTCAGCGGATGGTGATTGGGAAGCATTTGTTGGTGTAGTTGGGATGAGTTGGTTTTTGCTTTTTGAGGGGTGTTACGGGCATAAGTACTTAGCGTGTCAGGCACCCGATATGGATTTATAAGTTTCGTGGCGTAAAGGGGTTTGTGGCATAGCTTGTTTCTTGAGGGAGACAGACCCGGTATTTTGATGATAGGGGGAAAATGAGATGAATTTTAAATTGTCGGAAGAGCATGAAATGATACGTAAGATGGTGCGTGATTTTGCACGTAATGAGGTGGCTCCTACTGCTGCTGAGCGTGATGAGGAAGAACGCTTTGATATGGATTTATTCAAAAAGATGGCGGAGCTTGGGTTGACGGGGATTCCTTGGCCTGAAGAATACGGCGGGATCGGCAGTGACTATCTGGCGTATTGTATCGCGGTTGAAGAATTATCAAGAGTATGTGCGTCTACAGGTGTTACGTTATCCGCCCATACTTCTTTAGCCGGTTGGCCAGTATATAAATTTGGTACGGAAGAGCAGAAGCAGAAGTATCTTCGTCCGATGGCCCAGGGAGAGAAGATCGGTGCTTACGGCTTGACGGAGCCGGGTTCGGGATCCGATGCAGGCGGTATGAAAACGACGGCCCGCTTAGAAGGCGATCACTACGTATTGAACGGTTCTAAAATTTTCATCACAAACGGTGGAATCGCTGATACGTATATCGTATTTGCCTTGACGGATCCATCACAGCGCCAGCGTGGAACGAGTGCCTTCATCGTAGAAGCAGACTTCGAAGGGTTTTCTGTTGGAAAAAAAGAGAAGAAGCTCGGAATCCGCTCATCTCCAACGACTGAAATCGTATTTGAAGACTGTAAGGTACCGAAAGAGAATATGCTTGGGAACGAAGGAGACGGCTTCAAGATTGCCATGATGACCCTTGATGGCGGCCGTAACGGGATTGCCGCTCAAGCAGTGGGGATTGCCCAGGGAGCACTTGATGCCTCCGTTGATTACGCAAAAGAGCGTGAGCAATTCGGCAAACCGATCGCAGCAAACCAGGGGATTTCCTTCAAGATCGCCGATATGGCAACGTCCATCGAAGCTTCCCGTCTATTAACCTATCAAGCTGCATGGCTTGAGTCTGAAGGTCTTCCGTACGGAAAAGAATCGGCGATGTCGAAGCTGATGGCCGGCGATACGGCGATGAAAGTGACGACGGAAGCGGTTCAGATTTTCGGTGGATATGGTTATACGAAGGACTATCCGGTGGAGCGTTATATGCGTGATGCGAAGATCACTCAGATTTATGAGGGAACGCAGGAGATTCAGAGATTGGTTATTTCGCGGATGGTGACGAAGTAGTGTTGAGGTTGACTGGGAGGTCTTCCGGAAGGGGATTACCTGGTCGGTCCTGACTCGTGTCAGGCACCCGAGGGGGTTGTTAGCTGCTTCGTGGCGTAAAGGGGTTACTGACATCGCTTGCTGCTCCATGGTGCCAGACCTGGTGTGAGTTGAAATAGAGATAGAGTCCTGATTGCTTTGTTGGGGGATGAGGCAGTCAGTATAGGGATTAGGGGTCAAGGGGAGAAACGGATTATAAAGGCGGTCGGTTGTTTTGAATAAGAAGAGGGAAGTTCATGCTTCTGTCAAGGATGAGCGTTTGGTGGAAAAGCGGCGTGATCAGATGATTCGCGGGGCCGTCTCTCTGTTTAAACAAAAGGGGTTTCACCGCACCACGACCAGAGAGATTGCAAAGGCCGCCGGATTCAGTATCGGAACGCTGTATGAATATATACGAACAAAGGAAGATGTCCTGTATTTAGTGTGTGACAGCATTTATGAGCAGGTTCGATTGGAGCTTGAGGAGCTCGATGTCGGAAAAGGGACGCTTGAAAATTTGCGTCTCGGCATCGCCCATTATTTTCAGGTGATGGACCGGATGCAGGATGAGGTCCTCGTCATGTATCAGGAAGCGAAATCCTTATCGAAGGATGCCCTTCCATATGTGCTCCGGAAAGAACTTGAAATGGTGGGGATGGTGGAAGATCTCATCAAAGGCTGTGTCGACAGTGGAAAGCTTGAGCTTAATGATGATCAGATTCATATGCTCGCACAGAATGTATTCGTCCAGGGACAGATGTGGGGATTCCGTCGCTGGGCACTTCAGAAGAAATACACACTCGAGGAATTCATCGATCTTCAAATCGAACTCACTTTTACGGGAATCATCGGATTTGAAAAACAAGGGAGAACAGGGGGAGTAATATGAGCACGGTTGAGATTTATAAACCAAAGCACCATGTTCGTTTTGTCACGGCATCAAGCTTGTTTGACGGACATGATGCGTCGATCAACATAATGCGTCGGATTATCCAGGCAAGTGGGGCAGAAGTCATTCACTTAGGCCATAACCGTTCTGTAGAGGAAGTCGTCAATGCCGCTATTCAGGAAGATGTTCAGGGGATTGCGATTTCATCCTATCAGGGTGGACACGTGGAATATTTTAAATATATGTATGACCTTTTAAAAGAAAGAGGGGCTTCCCATATCCGTATTTATGGCGGAGGCGGCGGAGTGATCATCCCTCGTGAGATCAAAGAACTTCACGAATACGGGATCGCCCGCATCTTCTCTCCTGAAGACGGCCGTACGCAGGGTCTTCAAGGCATGATCAATAAGATGATCGAAGAATGCGATTTCCCTACCATCAAGGGAAGCGTGAATCAGGAAGTCGAGAAGCTTTCAACCGGAAATGTGAACACGGTATCGAAGCTGATCTCACTTGCCGAATATCAAGTCGGGGCCAATGAAGAAGTGGCGGCGACAGCCCAGACCGTATTTTCTGAAATTAAGAGCTTAGCGAAAAAAGCACCTGTCCTGGGGATCACCGGAACGGGTGGAGCAGGGAAGAGTTCTTTGACGGATGAACTGATCCGTCGATTCATCAACGAACTTCCTGAAAAGAAGATTGCGATTCTGTCCATCGATCCAACGAAACAAAAAACAGGCGGAGCCTTATTGGGTGACCGGATCCGGATGAATGCGATCTTTAATCCTCGTGTCTACATGCGTAGCCTTGCTACACGTGGGTCGAAGACGGAACTTTCGTTAGCCATCAAAGATGCAATCAACGTGGTTAAGGCGGCAGGATATGACCTGATCGTCGTGGAAACGAGCGGGATCGGGCAGGGGGATGCGGAAATCGCTGAGATCTGTGATATGTCCATGTACGTCATGACAAGTGAGTTCGGTGCTCCTTCCCAGCTTGAGAAAATCGATATGATCGATTTTGCAGACCTGATCGTCATCAACAAGTTCGAGCGCAAAGGCTCAGAGGATGCGAGACGCCAGGTTCAGAAGCAGTATCAGCGCAGTCATATGCTTTTCGATAAGGATCTTGATGACATGCCTGTGTACGGAACGATTGCCAGCCAGTTCAACGATCCGGGAACCAATGCCTTATTTGCAGCTATCGTTGAAACGGTGAACAAGAAAATGGAGCTGGACTGGAAAACGGGCTTCTCGAAAGATGTCGATGTCGAGAAACAAAACGTGATCATTCCAAACAATCGCCGTTATTATCTGCGTGAGATTGCGGAAACGGTCCGTAATTATCATAAAAAAGCAGAAGAGCAGGTGAATCTCGCCCGCCGGTTGTTCCAGCTTGAAGGGGCAATCGAAGCAATCAACGAGAAGGAGACGAATGAAGGGGTCGTCACATCCCTTCAAACGTTAAAGGAAGAAGTTGAAAATAAACTGACAGCTGAATCCAAACAGATTTTACAAAAATGGGATTCTCTAAAAGAGACTTACAGCAAGGATCAGTTCATCACCAAGATCCGTGATAAAGAAATCGTCACGGAATTAAAGACAAAGAGCTTATCCGGACTCGATATCCCGAAAGTATCCCTTCCGAAATATAAGGACTACGGTCAAATTTTGGATTGGGTCTATAAAGAGAATGTTCCGGGATCATTCCCTTACACAGGAGGCGTATTCCCTTTCAAACGCAAAGGTGAAGATCCGAAACGTCAGTTCGCCGGTGAAGGAACGCCTGAACGGACGAACCGCCGTTTCCACTACCTGTCGAAGGATGATGATGCGAAACGCCTGAGTACCGCTTTTGATTCCGTAACACTTTATGGTGAAGATCCGGATCACCGTCCGGACATTTACGGGAAAGTCGGAGAGAGCGGCGTGAGCATCTGTACCCTTGAAGACATGAAGAAGCTGTATGCCGGTTTTGATTTATGTGCGCCTTCAACATCCGTGTCCATGACGATCAACGGACCCGCACCGATCATCCTTGCCATGTATATGAATACGGCGGTCGATCAGCAGATCCGCATGAAGGAAGAAGAGCTCGGCCGCGTGTTGACAGTGGAAGAGTATGTGGAAGTGAAGGAACAGACCCTTCAAGTCGTTCGCGGAACGGTTCAGGCAGATATTTTAAAAGAAGATCAGGGTCAGAATACGTGTATCTTCTCAACTGAATTCGCCCTTCGCATGATGGGGGACATCCAGCAGTATTTCATCGATCACAAAGTACGAAACTATTACTCTGTATCGATTTCGGGCTACCATATCGCTGAAGCGGGAGCGAACCCGATTTCTCAGCTTGCCTTCACGCTGGCGAACGGATTCACGTACGTGGAATACTATTTAAGCCGCGGAATGGATATCAATGCCTTTGCACCGAACTTATCGTTCTTCTTCTCGAACGGCCTCGATCCCGAGTATACGGTGATCGGACGTGTGGCACGCCGCATTTGGTCGACGGTGATGCGTGATAAATACGGTGCCAATGAACGCAGTCAGAAGCTGAAGTATCATATCCAGACTTCCGGACGTTCCCTGCACGCCCAGGAAATCGATTTCAATGATATCCGTACAACGCTTCAAGCGTTGATGGCCCTGCAGGATAACTGTAACTCCCTGCACACGAACGCCTATGATGAAGCGATCACGACACCGACGGAAGAATCCGTCCGCCGTGCCATGGCGATCCAGATGATCATCACGAAAGAACACGGATTATCCAAAAATGAAAATCCGCTGCAAGGCTCATTCATCGCAGAAGAGCTGACGGATCTCGTGGAAGAAATGGTCCTCACAGAATTCGACCGCTTAAATGACCGCGGAGGCGTACTGGGATCCATGGAAACACAGTATCAACGAGGAAAGATCCAGGAAGAATCCATGTACTACGAAATGAAGAAACATTCCGGTGAGCTTCCGATCGTGGGAGTGAACACGTATCTGAATCCGAATCCACCTTCAGAAGAGCAGATGGACAGCATGGAATTGGCACGTGCCACAAAAGAAGAAAAAGAAACACAGATCCAAAACCTGCGGGACTTCCAATCACAACACAAAGACAAAACAGAAGAAGCCCTCACTCGTCTGAAACAGGCAGCAGTAAACGGAGGAAACATCTTCGAAGAACTTATGGAAACCGTAAAAGTCGCAAGCCTCGGCCAAATCACACGCGCCCTCTACGAAGTAGGCGGCCAATACCGACGCAATATGTAACAAATAAAAGGAAGATGAGACTACTGTAGGGGTGCAGTAGTCTCTTTTTTACAGATGGCTAATAATTGATGATCAGTATGCATAGTATGAATGATGGTGGTATTTAAGCGCGGAAAGCGAGTGCCTGCAGCGGAAATCAACAACGCATGTCTCATAAAAAAAGGTAAAAGAGAAACCAACAAGTTTAAAAACCCGCCAAACCGTCTATCCTTTATACGAAATCAACCAATTTTTAACATGAACTTAATACTTGTAGGGTAAAACATCCTATATAATAAGAATTATCAGACAAGTAAACGGGAAAGTACGATACATACGTTTGGATGTGAGACTGTGAAGACCATTTTACGCTGCATACTATTGATCATCACCCTATACGCCGCCATCCTTTTATATCAATTTCAACTGGGTGCCATCCCTTTTTTCCTGCTCTCTTTTTATTTATTCTATGAAGCGTTCCGGGTCGTCAGGAGCGCTCAGAAAGAAGAGAAGATTGGAAATGGCAGGCCTTCCTGAAACCATATGCGAAAAAAATGCGGGAAAAACGAGATATGTATAGCATAAAGTGATTTATATTGTTTATAATGTTGAATATGGTTAAAATTGATAATGGAGAATTTTTGCCCTTTTTTACTCTACTTAGTAGAGTGTGAAATAGAGAAAGGAAGTGCGTAAAGTGAGTCTAAAGCAATTATCCAAAGAAGAATTGAGTCAAACATCATTCATTGAACTGGCACATGAAATTTTGGTAGAGAAGAAGCAAGCGATGGCATTTGAAGAGATCGTGAAGGAAATCAAAGGTTTGCTTGGAATCTCTGATAAAGAGGTAAAGAGCCGTTTACTTCAATTCTACACGGATTTGAATATCGACGGACGATACATTGCCATGGGAGATAACCGTTGGGGTTTAAGAGAATGGTACCCTGTTGATCAAATCGAGGAAGAGACCGTTCCAACGATGAAATCAAGCAAAAAGAAAAAAGCGAAGAAGAAAGACGAAGACTTAGATCTGGAAGATTTCGATGATCTGGAAGATGAAGATCTTGATTATGATGATCTTGATGACGCAGACGATGATGATGATCTGACTGATGACGACGACGATGTCGATGTTGATGATGCAGACGAGGATCTGGACATCGATGAGGACGAGGAAGAGCTCGAGATTGATGAATTCGACGGTGTCGAAGATGATGACGAAGACGAAGAAGAGGAATCAGAAGAAGAGGAAGAGAAATAATCTCTCCCGGTACGGCTCCCGTCAGGCTTTTAGGCCTTCCGGGGCCCTTTATATTTGTAAGAAATGATTGAAAATTCTCTCCCTTATTCTATGCTTGACTTCTTCCCTTCATGAAGGTAGTATTTTATTTGGGCTCCCTAAAAAGGGACAGATTACGTATATCACGCTCCCCTTACACGATTGTAAGCGGGGCGTTTTTTGTTTTTGTAAGAAGAATGCATTGACATGAACGGGTTTCTGCCAACCTTTCATAAGTGGCGGATCGAATCTTTAAAGACCCCTTACATTTTTATGTATCTTGATAATAAGAGGCTGTCTTAAAGCTTGAGTATGCTGATGGATTTATTTTAAGAGAATGGACTTGTCCTTCTTTGAACAAGATAAATTCATGACATACCTACAATAGACACCCTCTACTTTTTTTGAACCAAACTTACTTTTAAGGGGGATATATACATGACTAAGTATATTTTCGTAACAGGCGGCGTAGTGTCGTCACTAGGGAAAGGGATCACAGCAGCGTCCCTTGGAAGACTACTCAAAAACCGTGGAGTGAGCGTCACGATCCAGAAGTTCGATCCATACATCAACGTGGATCCGGGAACGATGAGTCCATATCAGCACGGTGAAGTATTCGTAACCGATGATGGTGCTGAGACGGATCTTGACTTAGGTCACTATGAGCGTTTCGTTGACATTAACCTGACGAAATACAGCTCTGTGACAACAGGTAAAATCTATTCTACCGTTCTGAAAAAAGAGCGCCGTGGAGATTATCTTGGTGGGACCGTGCAAGTCATCCCGCATATCACGAATGAAATCAAAGAGCGCGTTTACCGTGCCGGCCGCGAAACGAATTCCGATGTCGTGATCACGGAAATCGGTGGAACCGTCGGGGATATCGAATCGCTTCCGTTCCTTGAAGCGATCCGCCAAATCAAGAGTGATGTCGGTCGTGACAACGTGATGTATATTCACTGTACGCTTATCCCTTACATTAAAGCTGCAGGTGAAATGAAGACGAAACCGACCCAGCACAGCGTGAAAGAACTTCGCAGTCTCGGTATCCAGCCAAATGTCATCGTCGTGCGTACAGAAATGCCGATGACTCAGGATATGAAAGACAAGATCGCACTATTCTGTGATATCGATAAACATGCGGTAATCGAAGCAATGGATGCAGATACGCTTTACTCTGTACCACTGGCTCTTCAGGATCAAAAGCTGGATGAAATCACTTGTCAGCACTTGAAGCTGAACTGCCATGAAGCGGACATGACCGAGTGGAATGAACTCGTCGACCGCGTGAAAAACCTTTCCCGCAAAACAAGGATCGCCCTTGTCGGGAAATATGTTGAATTACAGGATGCGTATATTTCTGTAGTGGAAGCTCTGCGCCATGCAGGTTATCATTTCGACAGCGACATTGAAGTGAGATGGTTGAACTCTGAGCTTGTCGACAGCGAAAACGTTGCCGAAAAACTGGCAGACGTAGATGGGATCCTTGTACCAGGCGGCTTCGGTGACCGCGGTGTTGAAGGAAAGATCGCTGCGACGCAATATGCACGTGAAAACAAGATTCCTTTCCTTGGAATCTGCCTTGGTATGCAGCTTGCATCCGTAGAATACGCCCGTAACGTCCTTGGCATGGAAGGAGCACACTCTGCGGAGCTGAATCCAGAAACGCCGTATCCGGTCATCGATCTATTACCGGAACAAAAGGACATCGAAGACCTTGGCGGGACACTTCGTCTCGGACTATACCCATGTAAGCTGACAAAAGGTTCAAAAGCCTATCAAGCCTACGACGGGGAAGTCGTATACGAGCGTCACCGTCACCGTTTCGAATTTAACAATCACTACCGTGAGCAAATGGAAAAAGCCGGCTTCATCTTCTCAGGTACAAGCCCTGATGGCCGTCTTGTGGAAATCATCGAGCTGAGCGACCACCCATGGTTCGTCGCATCTCAATTCCACCCTGAATTCACGTCACGCCCGACACGCCCGCAGCCTCTATTCAGAGACTTCGTGGAAGCGTCACTTGCGTATGGTGAGAAATAAGATTTTGTTTGGAAGAGCTCTCCCTGGTTTGGGAGGGCTTTTTTGTAGTGTGGCAGTAGTATGTAGCCAATTTCTGCAGACCCCACAAAGGAACTTTTTTAAAAATGAATATTGACAATATTTCCACATATCGTTAATATAGCGATTATAGCAAAAGCTAGCACAACCAATTTCATATTCTCTTATAAAGAGTTGGCAGAGGGACTGGCCCGATGACGCCCGGCAACCTACCGTTTACGACGGAAAGGTGCTAAGACCTGCAGGAAGCATTTCCTGAGTGATAAGAGCACGTTTATTTATACATAAACCTCTTTTCTCTTGGGAAAAGGGGTTTTTTTATTTGAAAAAATGGAGGGGGATCCCTCGGGAGGAGAAAAGAAAGATGAAAAAAACGGCATCATTACTCGTATTAATCGTACTACTTTTCAGTTTGGCGGCTTGTCAGCCAAAGGTATCACAGGAGGCGGATGCAGATAGCGGGGACAAGAAGGAAGCGACTTCCGATCATCCGTTAGCCAATAAAAAAATTGCCCTTATCATGCAAATCAATCTCGGGACATTCTCCGCTCAATACATAGAAGGGGTAAAGGAACAGGTGGAAAAGTTCGGGGGGAAGGTTCAAGTGTTTACTTCGGAAGGGGATCTCGCCAAAATGTCCTCTAACCTGGACGCGGCCATCAACCAAAAGTTTGATGGCATCCTGATCGACCATGGAACGAAAGAAGCACTTCAATCAGGGGTCGAAAAGGCGAAAGAACAAAATATTCCGGTTGTCGTATTCGATGCGGATGTGGCATCAAAAGGAGTGACGGTCCTTGAGCAGGGGGACAAACAAATGGCTGAACAAACCTTAACAAAGCTTTCAAATGAGCTTGGCGGCAAGGGTGAAATCGTAAAAATATGGGTCGCAGGCTTTGCGCCCATGGAAAGACGTCAGGCGGCATACGAAGAATTTTTAAAGGGAAATCCGGATATTAAAGAAGTCGCGGCATTTGGAGCAGCGAGTCAGAATACAGCGCTGGATACACAGGCCCAGATGGAGGCTATCTTGAAACAATATCCAAACAAAGGGGACATCGATGCTGTCTGGGCAGCGTGGGATGAATTTGCGAAAGGTGCCGTCCGGGCAATCGAAGCGGCTGGGAGAGATGAAATCAAAGTATACGGAATCGACATGAGTGACGAGGATCTTCAGATCATTCAAAAAGCCGGCAGCCCATGGGTGGCATCGGCAGCTGTAGATCCGAAAGATATCGGCAGGGTCCAGGTCCGCTTCCTTTATCAAAATCTGAACGGAAAAGAAACGCCTGAAAAGGTAAAACTGGACCCTGTGTTTATTGAAAAGGCTGCTTTGCCGAAAGAATCGATTACAACGGATCAATTGAACGAGCATATTGAAGGATGGGGAGCGAGTGAGCAGGGGTATACAGATGAGCTGAAAGAGCTCGAATCTTCGTTAACAAACTAGAAAGGGGCTGGGAGTGATGGCGTCTCCACTATTGAATATGTTGGGTATCAACAAGAGCTTTTCTGGAGTGAAAGCGTTGAAAAATGCTAGATTCGATGTACGGGAGGGAGAAGTTCATGCCCTACTGGGAGCGAATGGGGCAGGGAAAAGCACCCTGATGAAAATATTATCAGGAGCTTATGTCGGGGACAGCGGAGACATCACCCTTCTCTCTGAAAGAAAAGTCTATGAATCTCCGAAGGAAGCCAAGGAACACGGCATTCACTGTGTCTACCAGGAAGTGGATACCGCCATCGTTCCCGAGCTCTCGGTGGCAGAAAATATCTGCCTGGATCAATTCTCTCAAAAAGGTTCCCTCTTCATCACCCAAAAAAAGCTGAAAAAAGAAGCCGAGGCGGCACTCAAAAAGATCGAAGCAGAATCGATCCCCCTGCATCAGCCCGCCGCTTCGTTAAGTCTGGCTGAAAAGCAGTTGGTCCTCATTGCCCGGAGCCTTCTCCACAAAGCAAAAATACTGATCCTGGATGAACCGACGGCACCACTTAGTTCTTCAGAAACAGAAAGGTTATTCCAGGTGATAGACGATTTAAAAGAAGAGGGAGTAGGGATCATCTTCATCTCCCACCGGTTGCCTGAAGTGTTTCAAGTTTCCGACCGCATCACGGTGATGAGAGACGGTGAGACAGTCGGAACGTATGAAACAAATCAAACGAACTCCCACGAAATCATAGAGGCCATGCTGGGTGGGTCATTCCGGGAAGATTTCCAGAAGAGTTCGCTTGTGAAAGGTGAAATGCTGTATGAGGTGAAGGGACTGGATGATGGGAGAAAAGTGAAGGATATTCACTTATCGGTCAAGGAAGGAGAAATAGTCGGGGTGGCGGGCCTGGTCGGCGCGGGGAAAACGGAGCTGGCCAAAGCTTTATTCGGAACCTCACGCCTTGAAGGAGGAGAGTTCTTCCTCAAAGGAAGAACTCTCGAGGTTCGCTCTCCTAAGGACGCGGTTCAAAATGGATTGGTACTCGTTCCCGAAGAGAGGCGGAAAGAGGGACTCTTCATACATGAATCCGTTCAGCGCAATCTCAGCTTTCCTTCCTTGAAGAAAGTATCCAACGGGTTATGGATCAATAAGAAGAAGGAACGAAAGCTTGCTCAGGAAAAAATCCGCTCCCTTGGAATCAAGACCGCCCATGAGGAGGTTCAGGCGAACTCTTTAAGTGGGGGAAATCAGCAGAAGGTTTCCATTGGGAAGTGGCTGACAGATGAGGCTTCGATATTCTTATTTGATGAACCGACCAAAGGGGTCGACGTGGGAGCGAAAAAGGAAATCTTCTCCCTCATTCAATCCCTAGCCGAAAAAAGGAAGGGGATTCTCTACTTTTCCTGTGAGTTACAAGAAATCCTGGCGATCTCGGACCGGATTCTCGTCATGTATGATGGCCGGATCGTCAAAGAACTAACAAAAGAAGAAGCGACGCAGGAAACCATATTGTTTTATGCTTCAGGAGGGACGGATGTGCATGACAGGCAAGATACTCGACTTACTATTTAAATACGGTGCCATCGTACTGATGGTGGTGATCCTCCTCTTTTTCAGTTTCTACAATCCCTTCTTCTTTACATACGGGAATCTGTCAGATATCCTGCGGTCGATTTCCATCGTCACACTGGTGGCCATCGGGGTTACCTTCACCCTCATTGTCGATGGCTTCGATTTGTCTGTCGGATCGACGGTTTCCTTATCGACGGTCATAACGGCATCGTTGATGGTCTGGTATGAAGCCCCACTGTGGATCGTACTCGTCGCTCCATTACTGGTAGGGGCTGGGGTGGGGCTGTTCAACTCCTTACTGATCGTGAAACTCGGTATTCCCGACCTCCTTGCAACATTAGGGTCAATGTACATCATTTCAGGTGTTCACCGTACATATACAGAAGGTTATTCGATTTACAATCACATGCCCATGACAACCGGAGGCACGGCGCCGGGGGAATTCTCCGACACCTTCCTGTGGATCGGTCAGGGTAAATGGCTTGGCCTGCCGGTACCGGTATGGATCATGCTCGTGCTGGTCGCGATTGTTTATGTGATCATGCATTTCACTACATGGGGGCGCATCCTGTATATGACGGGAGGAAATGAAGAAGCCTCACGCTTATCCGGGGTCCGAGTGAAGCGGGTGAAGCTGATTGCCTATGTTTTGTCAGGCATATTCGCATCGATTGGCGGAATCCTGTTCACGGCCCGGGTCGGATCCGGTCAGATGGACGCCGGTGCCCCGCTACTGATGGAAGCCGTCGCAGCCGTATTTGTCGGCTTTTCCGTCCTCGGTGCGGGAAAACCCAATATACTCGGAACCTTCTTCGGGGCAGCCCTGATCGGGGTCCTGCTGAATGGATTGACTATGATGAACCTTCCATACTATGCATTTGAAATCATCAAAGGGAGTGTACTGGCATTAGCATTGGCCGTGACGTACATTCATGCGAAAAAGCGCAAGGCTTGAAAAAAAGAGAGGCATCCCGGTCGGATGTCTCTTAATTATTTCAGGAATTATTCCTCATACTCCTCCAACATCTCCCGGATCACAAACCCCAATGCGAAATAGAGATAAAGGGCAGCCATGCTTGACGGGAAGCTCACGCGCTCACCGATTTCATCGCCGGGGAGCATCCCTTTGATCACTTTTGTATCCAGGTGAATGTCGGCAAGGTCCAATAGGCTCTCTTCCCCTTCCACCAATCCGGACACCGCTACAAATGGCACACCTTCAGCAGAAAGCTCCTTCGCGAACGTCACTGCTTCTTCATCCGTTGAATAGCGGGTGACGATCAGCACACGATCCGCTTCAGTCAGTTCAGTGGAAGATTCATATCGTTTAGCAGAAGGAAGCGGCTCTGCACCGAACAGGGCTTCAGCAGTGACGGCTTCCATTTCCCGGTAGCCTTTTATGTAGATGCTTCCCTGTCCAATGGCTGCCTGGGCAAGGAGGCGTGCTCCGTCCTCTATTTCGAATTCCTGTTTATCATACATCCGTTTGAACAATCCCGTTAACTGTGTAGTGAACATTTTGATCATAGAGTTCAATCTCCTTTTATATTCATCTTCGACATTTCTCATCATAACCCTTATTATAAAGGGGAAAAAGGTCTCTAGCAAAATCTTGAGAACAAGCAGGATTTTTTTACAGAAAAAGAGAATAAGTAATAAATATACAATTATTTACCGTCGGAATACATAATTTACTAAAATGTGAAGGGGACTGAGGTATATGAATGAGAAGATTCTGATTGTGGACGATCAATTTGGTATTAGGATTCTATTAAATGAAGTGTTGCAAAAGGAAGGTTACCAAACATTTCAAGCTGCGAACGGCATTCAGGCTCTTGAAATCGTAGATAAGCATTCCCCTGATCTTGTTTTGCTCGATATGAAAATTCCTGGAATGGATGGAATTGAAATCCTGAAGCGGATGAAGCAGAAAGATGCGGATATCCGTGTCATTATCATGACTGCATACGGAGAACTCGACATGATTCAGGAAGCAAAGGACTTGGGAGCGCTTACCCATTTTGCGAAGCCGTTTGATATTGACGATATCAGACAGGCCGTCAGACAGTACATTCCAGTATAAGGAAGTTATTTGAATAGTGAAAATAGTAGTATTTTTAACATTTCGCCTCTGCAGTTGGTAAAATCAATTCTGTTTTGGTATGATACAAATGAATTTGTTAACAATGTCACAAGGTGTTATACATAACACCGCCATTTATACCAAAATGGTCGACTGACTGAATAAAAGGAGGAAATAACTATGCCTTTAGTTTCAATGAAAGACATGCTTATTCAAGCAAAAGAAAAAAGCTACGCGGTAGGTCAATTCAATCTGAATAACCTTGAGTTCACTCAAGCGATCCTGCAAGCGGCTGAAGAAGAAAAATCACCAGTCATCCTTGGTGTATCTGAAGGTGCTGCCCGTTACATGAGCGGCTTCAAAACAGTTGTGAAAATGGTTGAAGGTCTTATGGAAGACCTAAACATCACAGTTCCTGTTGCCATCCATTTAGATCACGGTTCAAGCTTTGACAAATGTAAAGAAGCGATCGATGCAGGATTCACTTCTGTTATGATCGATGCTTCTCACGGTCCTTTCGAGGAGAACATTGAAATCACTTCTAAAGTGGTTGAGTATGCTCATTCTAAAGGTGTTTCTGTTGAAGCTGAGCTTGGAACAGTTGGTGGACAAGAAGATGACGTCATCGCTGACGGCGTTATCTATGCAGACCCTAAAGAATGTCAAGAACTAGTAGAACGTACTGGTATCGATACACTTGCACCTGCTTTAGGTTCCGTTCATGGTCCTTACAAAGGTGAACCAAACCTAGGATTCAAAGAAATGGAAGAAATCGGAGCTGCTGCCGGAGTACCATTAGTACTTCACGGTGGAACTGGAATTCCTACAAAAGATATTCAAAAAGCGATTTCTTACGGAACAGCTAAAATCAATGTAAATACTGAAAATCAAATCACTTCTGCTAAAGCAGTACGCGAAGTATTAGCGGCTGACACAGAAGTATACGATCCACGTAAATACATGGGTCCAGCTCGTGAAGCAATCAAAGCAACAGTAATCGGTAAAATGCGCGAATTCGGTTCTTCTAACCAGGCGTAATAGGCAGGTAATGTTTGGAAAGTCCCCTGTGATAGATTAGGGGCTTTCCTGATGTGGTAGAAAAAGAATGAAGCTGTAGGATGGGACTGGCACCGGGAGAGGTTTGATACCTTTTGGGTCAGTCCCTTCCGTTCATTAAAAGATGATTGAAAATTTTGTCGAAAATGGGGTAGAGGAAATGAAATTTTTCATAGACACAGCAAACATGAGTGAAATCAAGGAAGCATTTGAATGGGGTATTCTCTCAGGAGTGACGACGAATCCGTCCCTTGTAGCAAAAGAGAAGGGTGTAACCTTTGAGGACCGATTAAAAGAAATCACGGATCTTGTCCCTGGTTCTGTAAGCGCTGAAGTCATCGCATTGGATGCTGAAGGCATGATCAAAGAGGGCCGGGAGCTTGCGAAGATCGCTCCGAATATTACGGTGAAGCTTCCGATGACGCCGGACGGACTGACCGCTGCATCTACTTTTGCTAAAGAAGGGATCAAGACAAATGTCACGCTGATTTTCAGTGCGAACCAGGCGCTTTTAGCGGCTCGTGCTGGAGCGACGTATGTTTCGCCTTTTTTAGGAAGATTAGATGATATCGGTCATGACGGCCTGGAGCTGGTTTCCCAGATTGCCGAGATCTTTGCGATTCACGGCCTGGAAACGGAAATCATCGCGGCTTCGACCCGTCATCCGCAGCATATTACGGAAGCGGCGCTCAGAGGTGCTCATATCGCAACCGTTCCTCTTAAAGTATTGAAGCAATTATTCCAGCATCCCCTGACGGATAAAGGAATCGATGCCTTCTTGAATGACTGGAACAATCGCTGATTTTAGGTCAATCGGTCTAAAGGAAAAAAATTCGATTATCCTATACATGTTTTGACGAATTATGTATACACTAGTAGACAATACTTCTTAGAACGTCTTCTATTGGAAAAATAATCCTTTTTGTTTTAGATATAGGGAAGCATGCCCTAAATCGATGAACAGTGGAAGGGAGTTTAATATGGAAAAGCTAAAAATTGCAGGAGGTTATCCCCTTGAAGGCACCATTAAAGTAAGTGGGGCCAAAAACAGTGCGGTAGCCTTGATCCCGGCAACCATTCTTGCTGATTCTCCGGTCACAATCGAAGGGTTACCAGATATCTCTGATGTAAGAACCCTGAAAGATCTCTTGGAAGAGATCGGTGGTTCCGTCTCATTGGAAGATGGGGATATGAGTGTAGATCCAAGTCAAATGGTGTCCATGCCTTTACCGAGCGGGAAGGTGAAAAAGCTTCGTGCTTCCTATTATTTAATGGGTGCGATGCTCGGACGTTTCAAAAAAGCGGTCATCGGTCTGCCTGGTGGATGCCACTTGGGGCCGCGTCCGATCGATCAGCATATCAAAGGCTTCGAGGCTCTTGGAGCGGAAGTCACCAACGAACAGGGTGCGATTTATCTGCGTGCCGATGAATTGAAAGGTGCCCGCATCTATCTTGATGTCGTGAGTGTCGGTGCAACCATCAACATCATGCTTGCAGCGGTTCGCGCCAAAGGCAGAACGATCATTGAAAATGCAGCCAAAGAACCTGAAATCATTGACGTCGCCACGTTACTGAGCAATATGGGTGCGAAGATCAAAGGGGCAGGAACAGATGTGATCCGTATCGATGGAGTGGACGAGCTTCACGGCTGCCGTCACACCATCATTCCTGACCGTATTGAAGCAGGGACATTCATGATCCTTGCAGCGGCTGTAGGTAAAGGCGTACTTGTTGACAATGTCATCCCATTACATATGGAATCGGTCATCGCGAAGCTCCGTGAAATGGGCGTGCCAATTGAAACAAACGACGATCAGATCTATATCGGCAGGGCGGACAAGCTCAAATCGGTAGATGTGAAAACACTCGTTTATCCGGGCTTCCCAACCGATCTGCAGCAGCCCTTCACCACGCTGCTGAATCGTGCAGAAGGCTCTGCCGTCGTAACGGACACGATCTATTCAGCCCGCTTCAAGCATATCGACGAGCTGAGAAGAATGAATGCCACCATCAAAGTCGAAGGCCGTTCCGCCATCGTCAACGGTCCTGTCCAATTGCAGGGTGCCAAAGTGAAGGCAAGCGACCTCCGCGCAGGAGCCGCCCTCGTCATCGCCGGCTTAATGGCCGAAGGAATCACAGAAGTCACCGGCCTCGAACACATCGACCGCGGTTACAGCGACCTCGTCGCCAAACTCGAAGGCCTCGGCGCCACCATCTGGCGCGAAAAAATGTCCGCTGAAGAATTGGAACAGATGAAGTCGTAGACTTTTGAGAACATTTCAAAGATGTTTGTTCAACTTATTTTTTAGATTAAGTAATTATCTAAGTTGATTGAAGCGGAAGGTGCTCGACTCCTGCGGGAAACGCGTGAAATGGCGAAAAGCGGAGGCGGCTCGTTCAGCCCCGACAAGCATAAGATGAAGGGGCCTGGAAGGCGTTCTTTGCCTTCTTGGACCTTTTAGCTTATGACCTCGAGGGGCTAGCCACCGTAGCTGGATCTTGAGACCCCGCGGGGCATAGCCCGAGGAGGCTCAACTCACGCCCCTCGGAAAGCGAGCACCTGCAGCGGAAATCAACAACTACTCGCTTATTTGAACATTTTGTTAGCACTTTTCTACTCAAACGAACCATTATGTCCTACTTTTTTCGAAAAATAGTCTCTCAAACCGCCTTAATGTGTTACAATAAATCTGTCAATATGTTATACAATTTAAGAATATTGTAAAACAAAAGGGATTACGGGAGGCTATATACATGGAAAGAAGTTTATCAATGGAGCTTGTTCGAGTAACTGAGGGGGCTGCCCTTGCATCGGCCCGCTGGATGGGTCGCGGAAAGAAGGATGAAGCGGATGACGCTGCAACTTCTGCCATGCGCGATGTATTCGATACCGTACCGATGAAAGGGACGGTCGTCATCGGTGAAGGGGAAATGGATGAAGCTCCAATGCTTTATATTGGTGAAAAATTAGGGACAGGCTACGGTCCACGCGTCGATGTAGCCGTCGATCCGTTGGAAGGAACGAATATCGTTGCTTCCGGAGGCTGGAATGCACTGGCGGTACTCGCGGTGGCAGACCATGGAAACCTACTGAATGCACCAGATATGTATATGGATAAAATCGCAGTCGGACCGGAAGCGGTCGGGGAAATCGACATCAACGCTTCTGTCATCGATAACCTGAAGGCCGTTGCGAAAGCAAAGAATAAGGATATTGAAGACGTGGTGGCGACAGTTTTGAACCGCCCCCGTCATGAACATATCATCCAACAGCTGAGAGAAGCGGGAGCCCGCATCAAGTTGATCAATGATGGAGACGTGGCAGGCGCCATGAACACGGCATTCGATCACACGGGTGTCGATATCCTGTTCGGATCCGGCGGTGCTCCAGAGGGAGTACTTGCTGCTGTTGCGTTGAAGTGCCTAGGCGGAGAAATCCAGGGGAAACTTTTGCCGCAGAACGACGCAGAGCTCAAGCGTTGCATCGGAATGGGGCTGGATGTGGACAAGATCCTTCGAATGGAAGACCTTGTATGCGGTGACGATGCCATCTTTGCAGCAACAGGTGTAACAGACGGAGAACTGTTAAGAGGTGTTCAGCTTAAAGGGACATACGGCCTCACTCATTCAGTCGTTATGCGTGCAAAGTCCGGTACCGTCCGATTCATCGACGGGCGCCACAGTCTTCAGAAAAAGCCAAACCTGGTCATGAGATAATAGAAACAAGCAATACAGAGAGAGAAACCAACTCCTCTTATATAAGAGTAACGGATGGGCAGGACTTCTGCCCGTCCACGCTCTTATCACTCACTTTTTTTCTTCATAGGGGAAAAAATGCTGCCTATCTACCAAATCTACCTTCCTTTTTTTACCCAGTCATTGATTCTTAATGAAAAGTATGGTTACAATAGATAAGGTTTTTATCTTCAGCGTTTTTTCTTTATATATGCTTCAACTATTTCTTCATTTTAAGAAAATCTACCCTTCTTTTTTTATTTTAGGTAGGACAAATTAATAAAGCGTGGTGTCATAATGGAAGAGTTAACAATCTCTAGCTTAGAAAATATGAAGCTGAAAGAGCTTTACGAGCTAGCCAAACAATACAAAGTTTCTTATTATAGTAAATTAACAAAAAAAGAACTGATTTTTGCCATCCTTAAAGTTCGTGCAGAACAAGAAGGCTTCTTTTTCATGGAAGGTGTCCTGGAGATCATCCAATCAGAAGGCTTCGGTTTCTTACGTCCGATCAACTATTCTCCGAGCTCTGAGGATATTTATATTTCGGCGTCACAAATCCGTCGTTTCGACCTTCGAAACGGGGATAAAGTATCGGGAAAAGTACGTCCTCCGAAAGAAAACGAGCGTTATTTCGGACTGCTTCATGTTGAAATGGTTAACGGGGAAGAGCCTGATTCTGCGAAAGAGCGTGTGCATTTCCCAGGATTGACGCCTTTATACCCTGACCGTCAAATGAAGCTTGAAACAGAACCGAATAAAATTTCTACACGTATCATGGATCTGATTGCACCAGTCGGATTTGGACAACGTGGGTTAGTCGTGGCCCCGCCTAAAGCCGGTAAGACGATGCTGATCAAAGAAATCGCCAATTCGATCACGACGAATCATCCGGAAGCGGAATTGATCATCCTTCTGATCGATGAGCGTCCAGAGGAAGTAACGGACATCGAACGTTCCGTAGAAGCGGAAGTAGTAAGCTCTACTTTTGATGAAGTTCCGGAAAACCACATCAAAGTGGCCGAGCTCGTGCTTGAGCGCGCTATGCGTCTGGTGGAGCACAAACGTGACGTCATCATCCTGATGGATAGTATCACTCGTCTTGCACGTGCGTATAACCTGGTCATCCCTCCAAGTGGAAGAACTCTTTCAGGTGGTATCGACCCTGCGGCGTTCCACCGTCCGAAACGATTCTTCGGGGCTGCCCGTAACATTGAAGAGGGCGGAAGCTTGACGGTTCTTGCGACGGCGCTTGTCGACACAGGATCACGTATGGATGATGTCATATATGAAGAATTCAAAGGGACAGGTAACCTTGAACTCCATCTGGACCGTTCCCTTGCAGAGAGACGTATCTTCCCGGCCATCGACATCCGTCGTTCCGGAACGCGTCGTGAAGAACTTCTCATCAAACCGGATCACCTTGAAAAACTGTGGGCCATCAGAAAAGCCATGTCCGATCAGCCTGATTTCGCCGAGAAGCTTATGCGCAAGCTGAAGCAATCGAAGACGAATGAAGAGTTTTTCAATGTCTTGACAGAAGAGTCGAAGAAGCGTTAATCTAATAATCGAATGATTTTTAATAGACAAAGGGTGACTGGAATTCCCAATTTTGCAGCTTGCAAAAAACTCTTGTCCTTGTTATAATAGTGTCAATGTGTTTTTAAAAACTGGATGTGGTAAGGGGCTGGCTATTACTCTCATGCTTATGCTCATATCACATATATCTTCGTAATAAATTACTCTGTCTCAGATGATTCAGGGCGGAAGGAGATGAAAGAAATGAAATCAGGAATTCATCCTAAGTACAACACGATCAAAGTTAGCTGTGCTTGCGGTAACGAATTTGAAACTGGTTCTGTAGCGGAAGAAATGCGCGTTGAGGTATGTTCTGAATGCCATCCATTCTACACAGGACGTCAGAAATTCGCTGACGCTGGTGGACGTGTTGACCGTTTCAACAAAAAATACGGTCTTAAAAATCAACAACAATAATGAAGAGTCAGAAGGCCGCATCGTACGTCTTTGTGCGTAGGTGCGCACCCTTCTCTTCTATTAGAAAAACAGGCAAGGATCTTCATGCTTGCCTGTTTTTTATTACGTTTAAAGCAAATGGTTGAAGAAATAGAGGCAGTTCCAATTGAGCTGTGCCTCTTTTTTTCTGCCAAATTACCGGATTTTGAGCATTATTCCCGTACATAAAGGAATGCTTTATACTAATGAGTAGTCCGTTTTCACTAACAGCCAGGCTGTTTTTTATAGATCAATGTGTAAGGAAGGAGAGGCGCTTTCGTGTATGTCATGAAACAAACGGGTTGGGTAGAAGTCATTTGCGGCAGCATGTTCTCAGGGAAATCCGAAGAACTGATCCGCCGGGTCCGACGCACTCAATTTGCCAAACAAGAAATTGCTGTGTATAAGCCAAAACTAGATAATCGCTACAGCGATGAGTCGGTTGTATCTCATAATGGTACCTCTGTCATCGCCAAAGCAGTCGAGGAGTCAAGCGTGATCCTTGATGACCTGAATCCAGAGGTGGATGTCGTAGCCATCGATGAGGTTCAGTTTTTTGACGAAGGCATCGTCGACGTCGTCCAGAAATTAGCGAACAGCGGATACCGTGTCATCCTCGCAGGTCTAGATCAGGATTTCCGCGGGGAACCATTCGGCCCGATGCCGGACTTGATGTCCATTGCTGAGCAAGTGACAAAACTCCAAGCCGTTTGCGCCGTTTGCGGCTCTCCGGCAAGCCGGACGCAGCGCCTGATCAATGGTGAACCGGCTTGTTACGATGATCCCGTCATACTCGTCGGGGCATCAGAAGCCTATGAGCCACGTTGCCGCCATCATCATGAAGTGCCGACCGGTATGAGCGTTACTCCGGATATGGTGAAGGAAGTATAATTTTCTTTTGAACAAAGTCTCAGGTTTGGGGCTTTGTTTTTTTGTTTTCAAGGAAAATACCATGTTTTCTCTGGTTTCACGCCTCATTTTGCTTCATTGAGATTGAAAGTTTTATCTGAAAAGGCGTCTGCGGACGGGAATTGCGTCATTTTCGACGGCGATTGCGTCATTATACGATTTATTGCGTTTTTTAACATATATTACCTATAATCATATCGATACCTTCAAACCTGACCAGTGCATAACCACCACCCTGCAGGAAAACCTAACAGCAGGAGGTGTGAAAGCATGAAAAAATTACTGTTAGCTTTATCTTTTACCGTTTTCTTTCTTTTGATTACAGCTTGCGGCGTGAATCAGGAGTCGGAATACGGTGTGCATAATGACAGCGGCGGTACCCGTTTCATCGATAATCGAAAAGCAGAGATGGATAAGCGCCAGGATAAAAATGTGCGGGAAATCACTGATCAAAATCCCAATTTCCCTAACTTGACCAATTCGCAGGGTACGACTTCCACGACAACCGGTGTGTATGAAGACAAAGCCCGTGAAGTGGTAAGGGATTATTCGAAATTCCAGCCTGATGAGGTGTGGATCAATGGGAATCAAATGTGGGTGACGGCCCATACGAAGAAGGAAATGAACATGGCGGAGACCGATAAAGAGGAAGCCATGCTCAAAGACAAATTACAAAGAGCGATTCCTCGTTACGATATCAATGTGAAAATCACCGAAAGATAATGGAAGGGGGGAGCTCATCGGCTGCCCCTTTTTCACAAGAATCCCCCCTGTCCCCATCCCCGTTCTTCCTTGTGTTTACATACACCGTATAATATAATTGTACTGTTATGGATTAAAATTGAGGTGAATAGCTGTGTTCGATCGTTTACAAGCAGTGGAAGATCGCTATGATAAGTTAAATGAACTATTGAGTGATCCAGAAATTGTGAATGACCCAAAGAAGCTAAGAGATTATTCAAAAGAACAATCAGACATCCAAGCAACGGTAGAAGCTTATCGAGAATATAAAGAATTGACCGGGCAGTTTAAAGACGCGAAGGCGATGCTGGATGATAAGCTTGATGCTGATATGCGTGAAATGGTGAAGGAAGAAGTTTCCGAGCTTGAAGAGCAAATCGAAGCGTTGGAAGCCCGTCTGAAAATATTATTGATTCCGAAAGACCCGAACGATGATAAGAACGTAATCATGGAGGTTCGTGGTGCTGCAGGTGGAGATGAAGCAGCCCTGTTTGCCGGTGACTTATACCGCATGTACAGTCGCTTTGCTGAAGCGCAAGGCTGGAAGATCGAAGTCATGGAAGCGAACTCCACTGGTGTCGGTGGTTACAAAGAGATCATCTTCATGATCAACGGAAACGGCGCATTTTCCAAAATGAAATATGAAAACGGGGCACACCGCGTGCAACGTGTACCTGAAACAGAATCCGGCGGACGTATCCATACGTCGACGGCAACGGTAGCCTGCCTGCCGGAAGCGGAAGAAGTCGAAGTGGACATCCACGATAAAGATATCCGTGTCGATACCTTCGCATCCAGTGGCCCTGGTGGACAAAGTGTTAATACCACCATGTCTGCCGTGCGACTGACCCACGTGCCGACAGGTGTCGTCGTATCATGTCAGGATGAAAAATCACAAATCAAGAACAAAGAGAAAGCCATGAAAGTATTGCGTGCCCGCGTGTACGATAAATTCCAGCGTGAAGTCCAAGCGGAATACGATGCAAATCGTAAATCTGCCGTTGGTACCGGTGACCGTTCCGAGCGTATCCGTACGTACAATTTCCCACAAAACCGCGTCACGGATCACCGTATCGGCCTGACGATCCAGAAGCTTGATCAAATCCTTGAAGGAAAGATGGATGAAGTCATCGATGCATTGATCATCGAAGATCAGTCCAAACTTCTTGAGAGACTGGAAGAATAGTCATGGTGACGGTATTTGAAGCCCTGAAATGGGCTTCTTCTTTTTTAGTCGAAAGTGGCCGCGATGAGAATGTGGGAGAGATTTACTTGCGGCATTTAATGGACATGTCACGATCACAGCTGCTGGCAGAACAGCGAAGGTCCGTCCCTCCAGAAAAGTGGGACGAATTCCAGGAGGGGATCCGGCGGCATGTAGGTGGCGTCCCGATTCAGCATATCATCGGGACTGAGGAGTTTTATGGCCGGGAGTTTGTGGTGAATGAGCATGTGCTGATTCCGAGACCGGAAACGGAAGAATTGATCTATTATGGTTTGCAGAAGATGAAGGATCTGTTTGGTGATGTGGATACTTCTTTACAGGCTGTCGATGTCGGAACGGGGAGCGGTGCGATTGCGGTAACGTTAAAGCTCGAATCGGAGCGTCTGCCTCTTGAGATGATGGCTGTGGACATTTCTCCTGAAGCACTGGCGGTTGCCAGGGAGAATAGCAAGAGACTCGACGCAGATGTTCGCTTTTTTGAAGGAGATCTGCTGAAGCCATTGATTGAAGACGGAGTGAAGCTGGATATTCTTCTATCCAATCCTCCCTACATCCCACTGACAGATCGCGAAACTCTATCAGATGTCGTCATCGATCATGAACCGGAACTCGCATTATTTGGCGGGGAAGACGGATATGATCTGTATAAACGATTTATGGAAGAACTGCCTCTTGTCATGAAAGAAAAATTCCTGATCGGCTTTGAAGTCGGAGTCGGTCAGGGAGAGACGGTGGCGGATCTCCTGCGTGCGACCTTCCCGGATGCCGAGACAGAAGTCGTCCATGACATCAATGGGAAAGATCGTATGGTGTTTTGTATGAAGAAATAAGGATGTATGCCCTCGATTATAGTGATCGGGGGTGTTTTTTTGTGGGAAAACAAACTGTTCTAAACTATTCAAAGAGGTAATCGAGGTAATCTCATAAGTTGATTGAAGCGGAAGGTGCTCGACTCCTGCGGGAAAAGCGGGAAAGTTGAGACCCCACAGGGCAAAGCCCGAGGAGGCTCAACTCACGCCCCGCGGAAAGCGAGCACCTGCAGCGGAAATCAACCAGCACTCGCTTTTCAAAAGCCACAAGTTTATAAAACATTCTTATAAAAATAACATTTTCCCAAACAAAAATGTTATTTTACTAGTTTAAGATTCCCCCATTTTGACCACACTGTTTACCAAGGGGGAGAGGACATGAAAACAAAACACACAGTACTATTGTATATCTTGATTCTATCATTAGGAACGATTCTAAGTTTATATATACCGAAGCAGGAAATGGCGGCACAGGAGACGATGGTGATCCCGGAGGAAGCGATTCGTCTGCGGATCCTGGCTAATAGTGATCTGGATGGGGATCAAAACGTGAAAAGACTCGTCCGGGATGAAGTCAACAAAGAGATTACGAAATGGGTATCGACCCTGACGTCACAGGATGAGGCGAAAGCAGTCATCAAGGAAGGATTGCCGCAGCTTCAGAAAATTGCAGAAGACGTCGTGGCGGCTGAAGGCATGGATCAATCAGTGAAAGTAGAGTTTGGCAAAGTGGACTTTCCCACTAAGCTATATGGTCAGTATCTTTATCCGGCTGGTGAGTACGAGGCGGTGTTGATCACACTTGGTAAAGGGGAAGGTGCCAACTGGTGGTGCGTCCTGTATCCGCCGCTATGCTTCCTGGATTTCTCTACTGGAAATGCCGTAAGAAGCACGGGCTTTGAAACGAAAGTGCAGGCAAGTGGTAATGAGGTAACCGAAGTGGATCCTGAAGACGCAGTGAGTGAAGATGTTGAACAACCTGAAGATGATACCATCGCTTATAAGCAAGTCGAAGTAGAAGCAGTTGAAGCTGGTGTGATTGATGAGGAAGAAAAGGAAGAGGCGCCGGTTGAAGAAGAGGTGAAAAAGCAGGAAGAACAAGTTGAGGAAAAAGTAGAAAAACCAGAAGAACCTGTTTTTGTGGAAGATCAGGATGAGGAAGAAGTCGAAGTTCGATTCTTCGTAGTCGATCTTTTCAAAGGGTTATTCAATAAATAAAGTGAGAAGCTTCATCCCCCTTGAGATGAAGCTTTTTCTTATTTCAAGAAAGTCTATCTTTCTAGCATTTTTTGTTCTATTCTCCTTCTCCTCTCATACATTGATACTAGAGGATGAGAGAAAAGGGAGGATGAAAGGATGTTGAAAGTGATCCGCCAGGCAACGAGTGAGGATATTCATGAAGTAGTGGCCTTCTTGATGAAAGCAGGATTAAGCACGGAAGGCATTAAACATAGCATTGATTGTTTTTTAGTAGTGGAAGATTCGGAAAACCGGTTGATTGGGACGCTGGGAATCGAGGTGCAGGAGAAAATCGGCCTCCTTCGTTCACTTGTTGTCACGTCTTCTTTTGAAAGTGAAGAGTTATTTGCTCTCTTCCAGGAGATTTTAAAGCTTGCGAAAGAAAAAGATCTGACGCGTCTTTATTTGATTTCCAATCGAAAAGCGTCCCTCGCGTTCTTTGATCTGTTAGGTTTTCAGCAGGAAACAGCACCCGTTGTGGATGAGTTGGAGAATTTTATTCATGCGAAGAAGTTATCCACTGTGGATAACTGCATCACCATGAAATTGGATTTATAGATATTTCGACAAGAATTTTAGCGGTGAATACAGGACTGGACCATTCTCATAAAAATGGTTCAGTTTTTTTCGTTTGGCATTCGACAATATATGAGAAAGCGGTAACTTTTTCTTTTTTCAGATTTATTCACACCATCCACAGGTTTATCCACAATTTTCAACAAGTTACCCTCGGTTTGTGGATAATACTTGAGAATTCAGGGTGTTTCTTTTATACTTTCAAAAGTATAGGAACGAGTATATTCAGTATTACTACACAAAAAGTGAACAGATTTAGCTTAGATCGATAAAGGTGGATGACATAGATGATGAAACACTGGATTGTGGAAAGTGATGTGGATAAAAACAAAAGTTATCCACAATTTGTGGATGCCGCGAAGATTCTTCAGCAGGATGAGGTGGTTGCCTTCCCGACGGAGACGGTTTATGGACTGGGGGCAAATGCCACATCTGATCAGGCTGTAGAGAAAATCTTCAAAGCGAAGGGAAGGCCATCGGATAATCCACTGATTGTCCACATATCAAATAAAGAGCAGCTGGAGGGGCTGGTTGAAGAGATCCCGGTGGATGCGGCGAAGCTCATCGATGCGTATTGGCCTGGCCCACTGACGATCATTTTTAAAAATAAGGAAGGCGTATTTTCCGGGAAGGTGACGGCTGGACTCGACACAGTGGGGATCCGGATGCCGGACCATCCCGTGGCGCTCTCCATCATAGAGGCAGCGGGGCTTCCGATTGCTGCCCCGAGTGCGAACAGGTCGGGTAAGCCGAGTCCGACTACGGCACAGCATGTGATTGATGACCTTGACGGCCGCATCGCCGGAGTCGTCGATGGTGGAGAGACGGGAGTCGGAGTCGAGTCGACGGTGGTGGATTGTACGGGAGAAATTCCGGTCATTTTGCGTCCAGGAGGCATAACGAAAGAGCAGCTGGAAGAAGTCGTCGGGAAAGTGGAAGTGGATCCTTCCTTAAAAGAAGGCAAGGGTGCCCCGAAATCACCCGGGATGAAATACACCCACTACGCCCCGGATGCCCCGGTTTATTTAGTGAACGGCACGAAGGAAGATGTGCAGCGATTGGTTGATGAGAAAAAGGAAGAAGGGCTCAAGGTTGGCGTTCTGACGACGGAGGAACGGTTGGATTGGTATCAGGCGGATATCATTTTTTCCGTCGGGCGCCGGGACGACCTGAACACTGTGGCCCAGCATCTCTACGACACATTGCGTGCTTTTAATAGATGTGATGTGGATATCATTTTTGCCGAGATGTTTCCGGAAGAAGGAGTCGGGCTTGCGATCATGAACCGTCTTCAGAAAGCGGCAGGTTACCGGGTGATAAAAGGATGAAGGCAACCCCCTATGGTCTTTCATAGGGGGATTTATTTTGAATTCTAAATCCCTTTGGAGGTGCATAAGTTGTTTTGTAGGCATGTCCGGAGGGGGAAAAAACAAAATGACAACGATTATCGGCGAATTGATTACCTTGATGTTAATGGCATTTGCTCTTGGGATGGATGCCTTTTCGATCGGAATTGGAATGGGTATGTTTCAGCTGAGATTGAAGCAGGTCTTTTATATAGGATTGGTGGTCGGGGTCTTTCATGTGTGGATGCCGCTGCTCGGAATGATGACTGGGAAATTCTTATCGGACACGTTCGGATCCTTTGCCGCTTACGCAGGGGGTGTGCTCCTCATCGTACTTGGAATCCAGATGTTCATGTCGAGCTTTAAGGAGGAGGAAACGACCCTCATCTCACCAGTGGGATTTGGATTGGTCCTTTTTGCATTGAGTGTGAGCCTGGACAGTTTTTCAGTCGGATTGACCCTTGGGATCTTCGGGGCACGAACGGCGGTGGCCCTCTTCTGTTTCGGGATCGCGGCTACCGTGTTGACGTGGGGGGGATTACTCATCGGCCGGAAATTCCAGGGGGTGCTTGGAACGTACAGCGAGGCCCTTGGGGGGAGTATTCTGTTTGCGTTTGGTGTGAAGCTCTTGCTGCCGATTTGAATTGGTTGGTGAAGGTCCGTCCCTCGGGGGTGGGCTTTTTTGATTTGGGTCCAGGGCGAGCCGCTCCTTTCTTTTTGTATTCTTTGTGAATGGACTATTGGGAGATTGGAAAATATTTTATAATAGGTGGTAAGGAGGATGACGTGATGAATATTTTGTTTGTTTGTACGGGTAATACGTGCAGGAGTCCCATGGCTGAAGCGGTTTTGAAGCATAAGGGTGCAGATAGGTTCGACGTGAAGTCGGCGGGTGTTTTTGCCATGGACGGAAATGACGCTTCATTTCAAACTAAAGAAGTGCTGAAAGAGAACGATATAATACATAGACACCAATCGAGTTCGCTATCAAAAGAGAATCTGGATTGGGCTTCCTATATTTTTACGATGACATCGAATCATAAGCGGGCGATCGTGGATCAGTATCCACATGTGGCGGACAAGGTTTTTACATTGAAGGAATTTGTCCTTGAAGACCCAGGTGACGTGGATGTGTCGGATCCCTATGGGGGAAGTGTGGACATCTATAGACATACATACAGAGAGTTGGATTCATTGATTGAAGAGTTGATAAAAAAGCTTGGCTAAAGACAGGGAGAGAAAAAGATGGGGAAAGTGAAGAGCTACAAGTCGGGTCTTAGAAAGAAGTTGGTCTTCTTTATCACGCTGCTGGCGTTGGTAACGTATACCACAAGTGCCTTTTTTATTTATGTGATCAAACCTGCTTTTGCGCCGGATATGAATGAACTGTGGTTCACGATCATGACCCTCGGCATGGGTGTATTCTGGTCGGCGATTCTGGCCTTTTTTGCAGCAGGATTCATCGTCAAACCGCTGCAGCGTTTGGAGCAGGTTGCGTTGAAAGCGGCTGAAGGGGACATCGCCGTCGAAGTGGACGTACCGAAATCTGATGACGAAATCCGTTCACTGGCACTGGCGTTCAACCGCATGCTGCATAATTTGCGTGACATGGTATCAAGCATCGATGACAATTTTAACAAAACCAATACGAATGTCATCGAGCTTTCCAAAGCATCGGAAATCGCTTCTGTACAAGCGGATTCGATTTCCAAGACGATCAGCGAAATTTCAGCGGGTGCCGAAAGCTCGGCGACGGCAATTCAAACGACGGCAGAATCCGTGGAGGATGTCATCCGGATTGCCCGGGAAGTACAGAATCATTCCAAGTCATCCGAGCATATGTCGAAAAACATGGTGACGGAGCTTCAGGGAAGTAAAGAAGTGATTCATTCCCTCGTCGAAGGCATCAGCCGGCTGGCAAGGGGAAATGAAGATTCGTTGGACGCTGTACGCCGACTCGAAGACAATGCGAAAAAAGTGGAGCAGATCATCCAATTGGTCGGGGATATCGCGAACCAGACGAATCTTCTCGCCTTGAATGCCTCCATTGAAGCGGCACGTGCCGGGGAACATGGGAAAGGGTTCGCGGTGGTCGCCGAGGAAGTCCGAAAGCTTGCCGATGAAAGTGGAAAAGCGGTTCAAGGTATTTCGGAACTGATCAAAAATATTCAAACAGAGGTCGGAAACGTAGTTGGACAGATTACAACCCAGGTTGATTCTGCTAATTCCGAAGCCCAAAAAGGAACGCAGACGAATGAAATGATCGAAACCATGACAACAACGATTCATGAAGTGGCAGACGCAGTCCAGAATATCTCGGTCCTCGTCGATCAGCAGATGGACAGCATCCAACTCACTTCCCAGCAATCACAGGAAGTCGCCGCCATCGCAGAAGAAACATCAGCGGGTGCAATGGAAGTATCGGCATCCACCAAAGAACAAGCAGTCGTCATGAATGACGTCGAGAAGCTCGCCCTTAACCTGAAAGAACAGGCAGAAGCATTGAAAAGCACGATTACACGTTTTCATTTATAAAAAGTACCGGGTGTGAGGGACGGACCTCATGCCCGTTTTTTAATTGCTGAAATGCTTTATATAATGAAGAGGATGTGGCAAAATAAAACGTATCAAAGGTTATGGGGAGTGGGAGAAGATGAAAATTGCGATAGCGTCGGATCACGGCGGAGTGAATATAAGAGAAGAAATCAAGTCATTAATGGAAGAAATGGGTCTTGAATATGAGGATTTCGGCTGTGAATGCGGTACATCCGTCGACTATCCGGACTACGCCGTTCCCGTTGCGGAAAAAGTGGCAAGCGGTGAATTCGATCGTGGGATTCTGATCTGCGGGACGGGAATCGGCATGAGCATTTCGGCCAACAAAGTTAAGGGTATCCGATGCGCCCTTGTGCATGATGTATTCAGTGCGAAAGCAACCCGCGAACATAATGACAGCAATATGCTTGCCATGGGTGAGCGAGTCATCGGCCCGGGACTGGCACGTGAAATCGCCAAAACATGGCTTGGAACCGAATTCGAAGGCGGCCGCCATGCGAATAGAGTAGGAAAGATCACGGCATACGAAGACAAACAATAAGGAGTTGGTTTCATGGAAATCGCTCAATTGAAGGATGAACTGCAGACGATCCTCTACGATTTCAGCAATCAGGTTCCATTAAAAAAAGGACAAGTCTTTGTTGTCGGCTGCTCCACCTCTGAAGTAATGGGAGAGCGGATCGGCACGGCGGGAACCATTGAAGTCGCGGAAATGATTTATGACGAGTTAAAGAGCTGGGCGGACTCCATTGGGGTCTCCCTGGCATTTCAATGCTGCGAGCACTTGAACCGTGCCCTGGTCCTTGAAAGAGAAGTCGCGGAACGAAAAGGGCTCGATGAAGTCACCGTCGTTCCCGTACGAAAAGCAGGGGGAGCCATGGCGACGAAAGCTTATCATTCCTTCGGGGATCCAGTCATGGTCGAACACATCAAAGGCGACGCCGGCATCGACATCGGGGACACCTTCATCGGCATGCACCTGAAGCACGTGGCCGTCCCGATCCGCGTATCACAAAAAAGCCTAGGCGAAGCCCACGTCACCCTTGCCAAAACCAGACCAAAACTCATCGGCGGCACCAGAGCCGTATACGAATAAGCCATTTGAATTGGGTCCGTGCCTTTTGTTTGTGAGGGACGGACCTTCATTTTGGTTTTGTCACTAAACTCGTTGTCAAACCCGAACGATGAACGGGGACAAGGGGCAGATGATTCCCTTGGCGGTGCGTCGGGTACGGGGGAGTGCAGTGAAGATGGTTCGTCGGATTCTTCTGGAGTCGAAAAATGCGGCCATAATGCTACTTCGTTGTAATTGGCGTAGGGTGGAAACTGATTGTGAGGAGTGTCACATGAGGTCCGTCCCTCCCGACAGGCTCAAAACACGAACGTTACGATTTGACTAGAGGTTTTTATTTCGCCTTTTGGTGAATCGTGTTAGAATGGGATTGAATGAATCAAAGAGGCGCCGCAGTATGGGCCTATGAATTAAAGGGGGATATGTATGAGTAAGATTGCCAAGCAAGATCCGGAAATTTATGCAGCGATTCAAGATGAATTAGAGCGTCAACGAACGAAAATCGAGTTAATTGCATCTGAAAACTTTGTCAGTGAAGCGGTCATGGAAGCACAAGGCTCCGTCCTGACAAACAAGTATGCAGAGGGGTATCCAGGTCGTCGCTATTATGGTGGCTGTGAGCACGTGGACGTAGCCGAGAATCTGGCCCGCGACCGTGCGAAAGAGCTTTTTGGAGCGGAGCATGCCAATGTTCAACCTCACTCAGGAGCTCAAGCCAATATGGCAGTCTACTTCACCATCCTTGAACAGGGCGATACGGTTCTAGGAATGAACTTATCTCATGGGGGACATCTGACTCACGGAAGTGCGGTCAACTTCAGTGGAATTCAATATAACTTCGTAGAGTACGGTGTGGATGAAGAAAAGCACCTCATCAACTACGAAGATGTTAGACAAAAAGCATTGGAGCACAAGCCGAAGCTGATCGTAGCGGGAGCAAGTGCGTATCCAAGAGCGATCGATTTCGCGAAATTCCGTGAAATCGCTGACGAAGTGGGAGCATACCTGATGGTGGACATGGCTCATATCGCCGGTCTCGTGGCGGCTGGTCTTCACCAGAATCCCGTTCCGTATGCAGACTTCGTGACGACAACCACTCACAAAACACTGCGCGGACCTCGCGGTGGAATGATCCTTTGTAAAGAAGAGTTTGCGAAGAAGATAGACAAGTCTATTTTCCCTGGTCTACAAGGTGGGCCACTCATGCACGTCATTTCAGCTAAAGCTGTGTCATTCGGTGAAGCCCTGCAGGATTCCTTCAAAGAATATGCACAGAACATCATCGACAACGCGAAACGTTTGGGAGAAGGTCTTGTGAAGGAAGGAATCGATCTTGTATCCGGCGGTTCTGATAACCACCTATTACTGATCGACACCCGTTCACTTGGCTTGACTGGTAAAGTGGCTGAGAAAGTCCTGGATGAGATCGGAATCACCGTCAACAAAAACACGATTCCATTCGATCCGGAAAGCCCATTCGTTACAAGCGGTGTCCGTATCGGGACAGCAGCTGTAACTTCAAGAGGATTCGGACTTGGGGACATGGACGAAATTGCTTCCATCATGGCATTGACTCTTAAGAACCATGAAGATGAGGCCAAATTGGAAGAAGCACGCAAACGCGTGTTGGATTTAACAAGTAAATTCGAATTATATCCTGAAAGATAATAGATGAGGACCTCTTCATTAGGGACGGACGTTCCTGGTGGGGAGGTTTTTTGTGTGTTTATTCCAGAATTTTTTAAAATGCGCAAAAACATGGTGTAATGTCGCAATTAACGGAAAAACGACGCAATCACACCAGTCCCAAACCTCCTGGTCTTCACTCACCCAGTCAAAATAAACAAAAACCTCTTCTCAGAGATTAATTCCTACTCCAATTTTCTCAATTCTAACGATTCCATTACACTTCCCATCTCATGTTGCTCTTAAATTGTCTTTTATGTACAATAGTCTGAGGTGTAAATGAAGTGGACAAACCATTTTTACATAAAACTGAATTTAAAGGAGAGAGTCGAATGGGCAAAGTATATGTATTTGATCATCCGTTGATCCAACATAAGTTAACGTTTATCCGTGATAAAGAAACAGGAACAAAGGAATTTCGTGAGCTGGTAGACGAGGTTGCAACACTAATGGCCTTTGAAATTACACGTGACCTGCCACTGGAGGATATCGACGTTGAAACGCCGGTAAGCAACGCGAAAGCGAAAACCCTTGCTGGGAAAAAATTAGGGATCGTCCCTATTTTACGTGCCGGCCTTGGAATGGTCGATGGCATCCTTAAATTGATCCCGGCTGCGAAAGTGGGACATGTCGGGTTATACCGTGACCCTGAGACTCTTAAACCGATCGAATATTACGTGAAGCTTCCAAGTGATGTGGAAGAGCGTGACTTCATCCTGGTCGACCCGATGCTTGCAACGGGCGGATCTGCCGTTGAAGCCATCAACTCATTGAAAAAGCGCGGTGCTGTAAGCATCAAATTCATGTGCCTGGTTGCTTGTCCTGAAGGGGTCGACGCCATCAAGGAAGCACACCCTGATGTTGATATCTTCATCGCCGCTCTTGATGAGAAGCTGAATGAAAAAGGCTACATCGTTCCTGGACTTGGGGACGCGGGAGATCGTTTGTACGGAACGAAATAAGAAAGGCGGGGCGAAAATATGACGAATCCAATCAAGGTAATGACAATTTTTGGAACAAGGCCGGAAGCAATCAAGATGGCTCCTCTTGTTCTTGAATTGAAAAAATATCCGGAAAGCTTTGAAACGATTGTAACAGTAACAGCCCAGCACCGTGAAATGTTGGATCAGGTATTGAATATTTTTGATATCACACCTGATTTTGACCTGAACATCATGAAGGACCGCCAAACATTAATTGATGTAACGACACGTGGCTTGGAAGGTCTCGATAAGATCATGAAGGAAGCAAAGCCGGATATTGTTCTTGTACATGGTGATACAACAACAACATTCGTTGCAAGTCTTGCCGCTTTCTATAATCAGATCTCTGTTGGCCATGTCGAAGCTGGTCTAAGAACGTGGAATAAGTATTCACCGTTCCCTGAGGAAATGAATCGTCAGCTGACAGGTGTCATGGCGGATCTTCATTTTGCTCCAACGGAAAAATCATCCCAGAATCTTTTGAATGAAAATAAGAATGAAGAGGGAATCTTCATTACGGGTAACACAGCAATTGATGCGTTAAAAACAACGGTAAAAGATGAGTATCACCATGAGGTATTGGAGAGTGTTGGAGACGATCGGTTAGTTCTGTTAACGGCTCACCGTCGTGAAAACCTTGGTCAACCGATGCGTAACATGTTCCGTGCCATTAAGCGATTAGTAGAAGAGCATGATGATATCCAGGTTGTCTATCCGGTTCACTTGAACCCTGCCGTTCGTGAAGTGGCGGATGAAGTACTTGGAGACGATAAGCGGATTCACCTGATTGAGCCGCTAGATGTCATTGATTTCCATAATTTCGCCTCCCGTGCCCATCTGATTCTGACAGATTCAGGCGGTGTTCAGGAAGAAGCACCTTCGTTAGGAGTGCCGGTTCTCGTCCTTCGCGACACAACCGAGCGTCCGGAAGGGATTGAAGCCGGAACACTGAAACTTGCAGGTAATGAAGAAGAAAACATCTACAAGCTTGCGAAAGAACTTCTGACAGATCCGGAAGCACACGGCAAAATGTCAAAAGCGACAAACCCATACGGAGACGGACAGGCATCCTACCGAATCACCCAAGCGATCCGTTACCAATTCGGTCACCTGGATGAGCGTCCAAAATCCTTCGATCCAAATGAATGAACCTGAGTAAAGGTCCGTCCCTCTTACAATTTTTGAGGGACGGACCTTTGTTTTTTTATAAGCTAACATTTTGAAACCAGTTGGAAGTATTTACATTAAATTCAAGGGTTACTGAGTAAGGGAATCTTCTATATAATGGAGGGGCATGTGAAGTAGGGCATCTATAAATTTGTTAATATATTTCTAAGTTGTGCGTGTGGGGTGGGCAGTTGGATACGGATTTAGCTATGTCCAGCTCCGGCGTGTAGTCCCTCGAGGTCACAACTGAAAAATCCCAAAAGGCAAAAAGCGCCTTTAGGGATTTCCCAGTTGTGCTTGTCGGGCCTGCCCAACCCGCCTCCGCTTTTCTGGTAATTGTGTTGAAAATGTGAACAATCTGGAAACACGTGGATAGGTTGTGAACTTTTTAACTTGAACGCATTGACATAGATTAAGCCCTATTGTATGCTTACAAAGGATGTAAAATGATAAGGTTTTCACAATGCGGAAACCCTTATGCAATCGGTTTTGCATCATGTCTGAAAAGCTTGCCTCATGTTCAAATTTGGTTTGAATGGGAGAGGTTGAAATGGGTCAAAAAAACGAAAGCCCATATAAAGCGATGGCGATTTATTCTGCCATTTTAGCACAGCTTGTCGGGTCTATCTTAGTCGGGATTTTCCTGGGGAGATGGATTGATCAGCAGGCTGATTCAGCACCACTCTTTTTAATCATCGGATTACTCCTCGGTCTCGCCGCAGGGATTTATGCGATGCTTCGAACAGTACGACATTTCTTCTTAGGAGAATAATAAGATATGCCGGAACTCCATCAAATGTTTAATAGACAGCGGAAATACATAATTTACGTGCTTTCTATTTACGTCCTGGGTTGGGGATTCACCACCCACAAATCAGTATTCTTAGGGTTAATTTTAGGGACAGTTCTAAGTCTTTATATGCACTGGGGCATGACCAAGCGGGTCTCGAAGTTCGGGGACGCCGTTGTAGAAGGGAAAAAAGTGAGATCACTAGGAACCACTTCCCGTATGGCCGCAGCCGCCCTTGGAGTCATCATTGCCACACGATTTCCAGAAACATTTCATCTCCTAAGTCTTATTATTGGATTAATGACGACCTATATTGTCATTATGATAGATTATTTTTTCAGCAGCTTCAAAACTAATAAATAGCGGGGAAGAGAGGTGAAGTATTTTGAATCATGGAGCACCTACAGCCCATTTTCTGGGTTTGACTTTTAACCTTGCGAACGTTTTGATGATCACGGTCGCAACGGCCATAGTGTTTATTATTGCCCTCTTATCTACACGTCGCTTAGCCCTGAAACCGACCGGAATGCAGAATTTTTTCGAGTGGGTGATGGACTTTGTCAAGGGGATCATTAAGAGCAACATGGACTGGAAGACGGGTGGCCGTTTTCATATCTTAGGTCTCACGATTATCATGTATATTTTTGTATCGAATATGCTGGGTCTGCCATTTTCTGTCGTATATGACGGCGAATTATGGTGGAAATCACCTACAGCCGATCCTGCCATCACGATGACCCTGGCGGTTATGGTCGTGGTACTATCCCATTTCTATGGAATCAGGTTAAAAGGGTTTGGCGAATACGGGAAAGACTTTTTCAAACCTATGTGGTGGTTATTCCCGCTAAAAATCATTGAAGAGTTTGCAAACACTCTTACATTGGGTCTTCGACTTTACGGTAACATCTATGCCGGTGAAATCCTGCTAGCACTACTTGCAGGTCTCGCTGTTAACGGTGGTATCGGGGGAACGATCGGAGCAATCGCACCAATGCTTGCTTGGCAAGGGTTCTCGGTGTTTGTCGGATCGATCCAGGCGTTCATTTTCTGTATGTTAACAATGGTTTATATGGCTCACAAAGTTAGCCACGACCATTAATATATACCTGTTCATTACGGTGGACAAACATATATGTAAAAAATATTTTTCTTATACATTAAAGGAGGAACTTTAGAATGAGTCTTATCGCAGCAGCAATTGCAGTTGGTTTAGCAGCACTAGGAGCAGGTATTGGTAACGGTCTTATCGTAGGTCGTACAGTAGAAGGAATTGCACGTCAACCGGAATTACGTGGTACTTTACAAACAACAATGTTCATCGGTATCGCATTGGTTGAGGCACTTCCTATCATCGGCGTAGTTATCGCTTTCATCGCACTAGGAAGCTAATAAAACGGACAGGTTGAATGGCGAAGTTCGTCTTGACGATTATCTTCGCCATTCCTATGTACTAGAGAATAGATTCTTTGCAAGAACGGTTCATTTATAAAAAATACGATCCAATCGATTCTTGAAGGGAGTGAATCGAGTATGTTAACTAACGCATTCGTTATAGGTGAGGCAGCAGGTCACGGCGGCCTTAACACAGGGGATATCGTCTTTCAGCTGATCATGTTCCTGGTCCTTATGGCGCTACTTAAGAAATTCGCCTGGGGTCCATTAATGGGAATCATGCAGCAGCGTGAAGACCACATCGCCGGAGAAATCACGGCAGCCGAAAAGAGCCGAACTGAGGCAAACAATATTTTAGAAGAGCAAAAGAAGCTTCTGAAAGAAGCTCGTCTTGAAGCTCAAACGATGATTGAAAACTCTAAGAAACAAGGTTCTGAACAACGTGAAGAGATTATCGCAACTGCTCGTCAAGAGGCAGAGAGATTGAAAGAATCTGCAAAGCGCGAAATCGAAACACAAAAAGAACAAGCTGTTGCAGCACTTCAGAAACAGGTTGCATCTTTATCAGTACTTATTGCTTCTAAGGTCATTGAGAAAGAACTTTCAGCTGATGATCAACAGAAGTTAATTAACGATTATATTCAAGAGGTAGGGGAAGAGCGATGAGCTACTCTACAGTTGCAAAACGCTATGCGTTAGCTCTTTTCGAGATTGCCCGGGATCATAATCAGCTCGAAGGAATCGAAGAAGAGCTGCGTACAGTGAGAGCGGTTTTCCTTGAGAATACCGAATTAACGGTTCTCTTTGAAAATCCTAAGCTTACGTTAGATAAGAAGAAGTCATTGATTCAGGAAGCTTTTTCCACGGCTTCCCCGTATGTCCTGAACACATTGATGCTGATGACCGACCGTCACCGTACGGGCGAGATCACAGGGATGGTTGAGGCATTCATCGAATTGACAAACGAAGTACGCGGGATTGCAGATGCGACAGTGTACTCTGTACGTCCTTTAACAGAAGATGAGCAAACAGCATTGTCGTCTTCTTTTGCTAAAAAAGTCGGAAAACAATCATTAAGAATTACCAATGTGACAGACGAAAATTTACTGGGCGGCATCAAGGTCCAAATCGGGACCCGCATCTATGATGGAAGCCTGCAAGGTAAGTTGACTCGTCTTGAGCGTGAACTAATTCGTTAACTTTCGTATAAATGAGGGGTGAAATTCATGAGCATCAAGGCGGAAGAAATCAGCGCGCTGATAAAAAAGCAAATTGAAAACTATCAGTCTGAGATGAAAGTAAGCGATGTAGGTACAGTTATCCAAATCGGTGACGGTATCGCTCGTGCTCATGGCCTCGACAATGTCATGGCTGGAGAGCTTGTTGAATTTTCTAACGGTGTCATGGGTATGGCACAGAACTTAGAAGAAAACAACGTTGGTATCATCATTCTCGGACCATATACTGACATTCGTGAAGGCGATGAGGTTCGTCGTACTGGACGTATCATGGAAGTACCAGTAGGACAAGAACTAGTTGGTCGTGTAGTAAACTCACTTGGACAACCAGTCGATGGATTAGGTCCAATTGCAACAACAAAAACGCGTCCGATTGAAAGTGGGGCACCTGGTGTTATGGATCGTAAATCCGTACACGAGCCACTTCAAACGGGTATCAAAGCGATCGATGCACTCGTTCCAATCGGTCGTGGACAACGTGAATTGATCATCGGTGACCGTCAAACAGGTAAAACATCTGTAGCCATCGATGCAATCCTGAACCAAAAAGACCAGGACATGGTATGTATCTACGTTGCCATCGGTCAAAAAGAATCAACAGTACGTAACGCGGTAGAAACATTGCGTAAGCACGGTGCATTGGATTACACAATCGTTGTAACGGCATCCGCTGCTTCACCTGCTCCGATGCTATTCTTAGCACCATACGCAGGTATCACAATGGCTGAAGAATTCATGCACAGCGGCAAGCACGTTCTTGTCGTGTACGATGATCTTTCCAAGCAGGCTTCTGCTTACCGTGAGCTTTCCCTATTATTACGTCGTCCTCCAGGCCGTGAAGCATTCCCTGGTGACGTATTCTACTTGCATTCTCGTCTACTCGAGCGTGCAGCGAAATTGAGTGATGCAAAAGGTGGAGGTTCCATCACGGCATTGCCATTCGTTGAAACACAAGCAGGAGATATCTCCGCTTATATCCCGACAAACGTTATCTCCATCACAGACGGACAGATTTTCTTACAATCTGACCTATTCTTCTCCGGTGTACGTCCGGCGATCAATGCAGGTCTTTCCGTATCACGTGTTGGTGGATCCGCACAAATCAAAGCAATGAAAAAGGTTTCCGGTACGCTTCGTCTTGACTTAGCCGCTTACCGTGAGCTTGAAGCATTCGCCCAGTTCGGATCAGATCTTGATAAAGCGACACAGGCGAAACTGAATCGTGGTGCGCGTACAGTAGAAGTACTGAAGCAGGATCTTAACAAACCACTTAAAGTTGAAAAACAAGTCATGATCTTCTATGCACTGATTAAAGGTCATTTAGATGATATTCCAGTTGTAGATATCCGTCGTTTCGAGTCTGAACTTCTAAGCTGGTTAGATCACAACCATACTGAACTGTTAGACCATATTCGTACGACCAAAGGTCTTCCTGAAGATGATGCAATGAAAACCGCGATCAATGAATTCAAGAAGACGTTCATCAAGTCTGAATAATGGAATATAGGGGGAAGGGTAACCAGCCCGCTCCCTATGTCTGACAATATGTAAAGGGTGGTGAGAACCAGTGGCATCGTTACGCGATATACAAACTCGTATTACTTCTACCAAAAAGACAAGTCAAATCACCAAAGCAATGGAAATGGTATCGGCTTCTAAATTGAATCGTGCGGAGACGAATGCTAAGTCATTCGTACCTTACATGAATAAAATTTCTGAAGTGGTGACATCCGTTGCAGCGGGCAGTCAAGGTGTGAGGAATCCGATGCTAGTCTCCCGCCCCGTTAAAAGAACCGGGTATCTGGTCATTACATCAGACCGTGGTTTGGCGGGGGCATATAACAGCAGTGTAATCCGTGCTGTTAGCAATCGAATTAAAGAAAGTCACAGCTCGAATGATGAATTTGCCATTATTGCTCTGGGCCGTGTCGGTGCTGATTTTTTCCGTAAAAAAGGCTTTAATGTTCTTGAGTCGGTAACTGGTCTTCCGGATCAACCGAATTTCGCCGACATTAAAGATATCGCAAACAAAGCGGTGGGTATGTTCTCTGCAGAGGCATACGATGAACTGTATATGTTCTACAACCACTATGTAAGTGCGATCCAGCAGGATGTTACGGAGAAAAAAGTGTTACCGTTAACGGATCTGACTCCTTCAGGAAAGCTTGCTTCATATGAATTCGAGCCTTCTGCAGAGGAAATCCTTGAGGTATTGCTTCCTCAATACGCTGAAAGCCTGATTTTCGGGGCTCTCCTTGACGGTAAAGCAAGTGAGCACGCCGCCCGTATGACAGCGATGAGAAATGCAACCGATAATGCAAAAGAAATCATCAGTGACCTTACACTGAAATTTAACCGTGCGCGTCAAGCAGCGATCACTCAGGAAATCACTGAGATCGTCGGCGGGGCAGCGGCACTCGAATAGAACATTAACGGTATTTAAACCGTTTATATTTCATAAAGTTTTTGTCAAAAGCTAGTTAGGAGGGAAAGAGATGAACAAAGGACACGTTCTTCAAGTAATGGGTCCAGTTGTTGATGTCAAGTTCGCCAGCGGCCAACTTCCTGATATCTACAACTCTTTAAAGATCCAAATTGCAGATAGAGCTGAACTTACATTAGAGGTTGCCCTTCACCTAGGTGATGATTCTGTACGTACGATCGCAATGGCATCTACGGATGGTTTACAACGTGGAGCCGAAGTACTCGATACAGGAGCACCAATCTCTGTACCAGTAGGGGATGTAACGTTAGGTCGTGTATTCAACGTTCTGGGTGAATCAATCGATTTAGACGAGCCTCTAGCAGCAGGTATCCGTCGTGATCCGATTCACAGACAGGCACCTACATTCGATCAACTTTCTACAGAAGTTGAGATTCTTGAAACAGGTATCAAAGTAGTAGACTTACTTGCTCCATACATCAAGGGTGGTAAGATCGGTCTATTCGGTGGTGCCGGTGTTGGTAAAACCGTATTAATCCAGGAGCTTATCAATAACATCGCTCAAGAGCACGGCGGTATCTCTGTATTCGCCGGTGTTGGAGAGCGTACTCGTGAAGGAAATGACCTTTACCACGAGATGAGCGATTCTGGCGTTATCAAGAAAACAGCGATGGTATTCGGACAAATGAACGAACCGCCTGGTGCACGTATGCGTGTTGCCTTGACGGGTCTGACAATGGCTGAACACTTCCGTGATGAGCAAGGTCAAGACGTACTTCTGTTCATCGATAACATCTTCCGTTTCACGCAAGCAGGTTCAGAGGTTTCGGCACTACTTGGCCGTATGCCATCTGCCGTTGGTTACCAGCCGACACTTGCGACTGAAATGGGTCAACTGCAAGAGCGTATCACGTCAACAAACGTAGGTTCTGTAACATCGATCCAAGCGATCTATGTACCTGCCGATGACTACACGGATCCGGCTCCTGCAACAACTTTCGCTCACCTTGATGCAACAACGAACCTTGAGCGTAAGCTTTCTGAAATGGGTATCTACCCTGCGGTGGATCCATTGGCATCGACTTCCCGTGCTCTTTCTCCAGAGATCGTTGGAGAAGAACACTACAATGTTGCCCGTAACGTTCAACAAACGCTACAGCGCTATAAAGAACTTCAAGATATCATCGCGATCCTTGGTATGGATGAGCTTTCTGATGATGATAAGCTGACAGTACAACGCGCACGCCGCGTACAGTTCTTCTTATCTCAAAACTTCCACGTTGCAGAACAATTCACAGGCCAAAAAGGTTCTTACGTAGAAGTGAAGGACACAGTTAAAGGCTTCGTTGATATTCTTGCAGGTAAATACGACCACATTCCAGAAGATGCATTCCGTCTTGTAGGTCCGATCGAGGACGTACTGGCTGCAGCTAAAGAAATGGGCGTAGAGGTATAATTAGGGACCAGGAGGGAAGAAAATGAAGACATTAAAAGTCAATATTGTCACTCCCGATGGCCCAGTGTACGATTCAGAAGTGGAAATGGTGAGCACGAAAGCTCAAAGCGGTGAGCTTGGAATCTTACCTGGACACATTCCGATGGTTGCTCCACTACAAATCGGTGCGGTTCGCCTGAAAAAAGGTGGCAACACTGAGCTTGTAGCTGTCAGTGGCGGATTCTTAGAAGTACGTCCTGAACAGGTGACAATTCTAGCACAGTCTGCTGAAACAGCAGAAGCTATCGATGTACAACGCGCGAAAGAAGCAAAAGGCCGTGCTGAAGACCGTATGCAGGCACAACAGGACGACGTAGACTTCCGTCGTGCCGAACTCGCTCTGAAGCGTGCCATGAACAGAATCAACGTTTCCGAACGTAATTTCTAATCATGAAGAAACCACCTTTCCAAGGAGAGGTGGTTTCTTTTTTTATGGCAAATGGACGGTTTGGATATGCTGCATATTCAAGTAGGTCGGTTCTCCCCTGGCCGTAATCAATTCCATGATATTATCTGACACCCTCTCGATCTTGCCTATCATTTCTTCCTGTACTCCCAGGTTCAATACGACGAGGTGTCCGCTCAATTTTTCCAGTTGAACCTCAAAGCTTCTGGCCAGGGTAATGGAGTTTGACGGATTGACAGGCAGGTTTTCCTTACTCAAGCGGTAGGGTGAGAGGTTTGTAGAATAGGGAATAAGCCATTTTAAATGCTGCAGGGATATGAACATCGTTTTGTAAACGGGGGAATAGAATGCGAAGTAATTGTTCATGATCCCTGTTATATAACCGTGTATCGACTGATTGCCCGTTGTGTAGATTTCAAGGAAGACCCCCTTGGCCGTGGTCAGGATTTTTCGCAGGGATAATTGATCTTCCTGTTCAAGCTGTGGACTTACAGACGGCTCATCGATCCCGATGGAGTCTTTCGATACAACCCACATATTTTTTATATGAGAAGTGGAGATATAAATATAGTCGACTCCGTTATAGACGATCATGACCTCGCTGCCTACCTCGATCAAATATCCATTGATGGTTTTTTTTCCGGTCAGTTCGATCATGACCGCTTCTCCGGTAAATGCAGAATAAACATTTTTCATAAGCTTACATACTCCTTCCTAGTTAAAATAACCACTCTATCCACAGGTACAGACTGTATAATCCGATTAATAGACTGATTGGAACAATGAATATGGTCACCCTCAGATAGCGGCTCCAGGAAATGTTGATTCCATGGGTCTTTAAGATGAACATCCAGATCAAGGTGGCGAGTGTTCCCACTGGTGTCAATAAAGCACCAATGTCACTCCCCATCACGTTAGCTAAATAAGCGATCTGCAAAATGTGGGGGTCCAGTCCCATTTCAGTGATGGATAAGGTGCCGATCATCACAGCCGGCAGATTGTTAAAGAGATTGGAGATCACGGTAAGGAAGATCCCCATCATCATACTGGCATTGAAAGGCTGTCCGACAATATGGTCCCTGAATTGCTCAACGATGAAGTCGCTTAACCCGACATTTTTCAGTCCATACACGAGTACGTACATATTGAAAGCGAATAATAGAACATGCCAAGGCGTCTTCCGGATAATATCCATGACGCCCATCCTTGTCCGGGTGTATCTGAGGACGATCAGGATGGCGGCACCGACCATACCGATGATTTCAAGTGGTATGCCAAAAGGGGTCAGGGCAAAAAAGGCGGCCCGGGTGAGAACGACAATCAGCAGACAATACTTGATCAGGGTAAAATCGATTTCTTTCTTCTGTTCGGTAGAGGAAAGAGGGTGGGAGTAAGAGTAGGCTTGGGCATCTTTTTTCCAATTGATCGAGACATCCAGGATTTTCTTCGGGATGGATTTGCGGAAATAGAGGTAGAGCAGATAGGCGATGAAGAGGATGGCGACCATGGAAGGTACGAACATCATTTGAACGTAGTCCTGCAGTGTAAGTCCGACGATTTTAAGGGCTATGAGATTTGAAATATTGCTGACGGCGATGGGGGCACTGGCTGCAGTGGCAATAAGGGCACCGGAAAGCAAGTAGGGGATTTTCTGATGGTTCTTGAGCTTCAACAGGGATGTCATATGGATGATGATCGGAGTGGTGATAAGGATGCTGCCGTCGTTATTAAAGAACATGGTCATCATAAAACATAATAACATCACATAGATATACAGCCTGACCCCCGACCCCCTCGATCTGTTGACGATATTCACGGCCACGACACGGAAGAAACCGATACTCTCAAGGACGATGGACATCATGATCGTCGATAAAATGGTAAGAGCCGCCCCGCTCACGATATCGACGATGGTAAACACATCGCTGAAGGGAACGATTCCTATAAGCAGTACGATGGCGGCCCCGATGGATGTGGGGATGGTTTCATTGATCCCGAACGGTCTCCACAACATGACGATGATGGTGAGGGAGAAGATGATCGTCATAAACCAAAACATATTATCGGGCATGTGATTTCGCCTCATTTATGATGGAAGAAGGCGAAGCATCTAAATGTTCAAGCAGTGGATGTTTGTCCACCTTTGAAATAGCGGGTTTAATAAAAAGTAGATGAAAGATACTTCCTAATAGTACGAAATAGATGATCAAGAACATCATAATTCCTCCTTTCAAATCGCAATCCTTTATGAATCATCCCAGCACCTTCTTCAACTGCAAGGATGCTGAGATTTTTCATGCATATCATAAGCTTGTTCATTCGTTATGACCAACTTTTATTCAGGATTCTTCCGTCTTTACTTGGAGGTTGATTTTTTGGAGGGAGAGGATTTTGCTCCTTCAAGTTCATCGTAATAGAAAGCAGGCTGCTGTTTTTTCTTCGTATTTTTTGTAGAGGATTGGTTTTTAGAACGTTGCTGGGATGATTTTTGGTTTGAATCGCTCTTGTTGGATGATTCCTGATTCTTTGAAGAGTCCTGTTTCTGTGAGGAGCTATCTTTACTGGATGAGCTTGCTTGATTATCCGAAGTCGTTTTCTTTGTTCCATCATAAATGTTCAGGACGGAAGCATGCTTCAGGTACACCCGGTCTTTCCCCTGGGTCAACACGATGTGATCTTCTTCCACTGCTGAAAGGACCCCTGAGTAGGAAGCTTTGCCGGAACCATTGATCGTCACCCAGCTGAGTAAGCTTTGGGACAAAACGTCGGACATTTTTTCACCCTTCAAGTAATCATCCGTTATAGGCAATGTTTCTACATCCTTAGAGTTCTTCGTTACGGCCTGGATTTGTGAAATCGGGTAATACAACGTTTCGTTTTCACTGGAGTAGACGGTCAGATAGTCCGTACTGACCTCCGCTAATAAACCTGACAGCTTTGTACCGTCATTAAGAATAATATTGATCTGATAACCTGTTAACCCTTTTAGTGATTCGTGGAAATTACTCATTCAATTATTCTCCTTTCCTTAAAGAGAAAATTACTTCTCTTCTTCCGTCTTCTCTTGTTTTTTAGCCTTTACGCCGTAGCTGATACTCTTCACATGGAATGCAGCCAGGCGGACAACCTCTTCATTTAATACAACCGTGACGAAATCATCATTCGAATTCTCAAGAATTCCCTCAAGTTTCTCAGGACTACCTCGGTTGATGCTCACCCACTGATATTTCAAGCTCGTAAGTAAAGCTCCAAACGTGTCTTCTTTTATAAACTCCATACCTTCTTCTGATAACTTTTCTCCATTGAATGGCAAACCGGACTTGATGTTCTGGGAAATGCTCTTAACATGGGATGTATTGTAGTAAATCACACCATCTTTTTCTGTTAAAAGGGCAAAATGATCATCCCCTCCATAAAGAAGCTTTCCAGTTCGAGATTCAGGGCCACCCCGGTTCACCTTGATAATTTTTCCGACTAATGAAGACATTAACTCTTTATTCATACCTGTTCCCTCCTGTTGTATATAAACATTTTCACTTTATGTATATGTGACATGCCATGACGTCGTACTATTGCAGACGCCCTTTTTGGTGGACTAGTTGCCATTGGAGGAGAAATGGGCGGGGGGATGGAGGGGGAACGGAAGCTTTATTACTATTAAGAGGAAGTGGTTGGTTGATTTCCGCTGCAGGTGCTCGCTTTCCGCGGGGCGTGAGTTGAGCCTCCTCGGCTGTGCCTGCGGGGTCTCGATGTTTAGCTACGGCGGCTAGCCCCTCGAGGTCATAAGATGAATGTGCCATGAAGGCAAAAACCGCCTTCCAGGCACATTCATCTTATGCTTGTCGGGTCTGAACGAGCCCCCTCCGCTTTTCGTACTTTCCCGCATTTCCCGCAGGAGTCGAGCACCTTCCGATTCAATCAACTTTCTGGGTATGGAGGATTAATATACTTCCATACACGTCTGACTAGAAAACATCTTTCTTCACCATTAGCAGTGAACGTTTTTATCTAAAAGTAAGATCCTATTTCTTTTCACTAGTAAGCTCTGTCATGATATCTCTTCAAGATGGTGAGGGGAACGGCGTAGACTCCTGCGGAAAAACGGGCGTGCCGAGACCCCGTTCGGCTAAGCTGAGGAGGCTTGGCCGTTCGTCCGCCGGAAAGCGAAGCAGTTCCCATCACCATCTATCTCACTCACACATAGACAGAGCATTGGAAGCTCCTAAGTACTTTTTCCGAAAAAATCTTTATGAAAAAATAGGCTGTGATTTAGGCGGGGACAACCCAAACGTGGGAGGGACCGGGAGCGTAGACTGTAGGAAAGGACAAAAGGAGGATGGGAAAGTGAGTTCAAAAAAAGGACAAGGTAAAGGGCAGCAGCAGTGCAAGAACTACGGTGAATATCAGTGGATGATAGGTGATATGGGTCAGCAGGATGCAAAAGGCGGTAAAGAAAAACAAAAGGGCAAAGGCAAACAGACAAAGTGCGGCTGCCAGGGATACTACTACGAATGCATGGAACAAGACCAAAAAGGCAAAAAGAAAAAGAAAAAGAAAAAATAAAGAAATAACCCTCACCAAACAACTCCCCAGTACACATCACACCCCAGTGAACCACACCTCAAAAAAACAAAACCACCCATTACAATCCTCTGTAATGGGTGGTTTTGTTGAGGGACGGAACTCTTAAAATAAAAGGGGAATCACCTGGAAAGGCAGTATCCATCACGTTCAGGGCAAAACCGATCTGGAATTGGAACAATTTTTGAGGGACGGACCTCAGAGGGCGATCCTCGATCAGGTCGGGACGCCCTCCCAATTTGCATGCAGGAACAAAAATCGTCGGGAACACCAAAGAAATTTTACATAGAAGAGCCACCATTACGCTCTGAAAAAAAGGGCATCAAATCCCCGCAATCTCATAACGAAACCTAACTTAAAAAATTTGTAAAAGGCATAGGTTGTTACTGAATTATGTGGTAAAATGGTCTATGTGTGTCAAATATGGTTTTTTTTGAAGGGGTGAGGAGAGTGGTGGAAAGCTTTGGTCAACAGGCGCTGGTCAGCATGCTTGTGCATCTATTTGTATTCGGGATCACGTTTTGGGCTTTGCAAGCCATTCAACTGGACAAGCTCCTGAAGAAAAATCGCGTCGCACAAGGGAGACTATTGTATATCCTCCTAACGGTCGCAATCGGGTCAGCCGTCAGCCGTTTTTTACTGGATTATTACCTATGGTCTCAGAGCTTGCCGGTTTTCTTTGAATAAGTAGAGATCCTGACAAAAAATAGGTCTTCCTGCATGTTTTCAAGGGACAGTGTTTTGAGTAAGATTAATTTTGTGTTCGTCCCTTTGTGAAAAAGTTTCAAAGTGTAACCCTTTTCACAGGACTTGCTGGAAAGCCACAATAATTGTAAAAAGATGACGACAATTTTCAAGTATGTTCTCCCCCTATTCGGACAGACTTTTAGGTAAGGGGAGGAATGAAAAATGCGTCGGTATTTTTACATTATTTTAATCTTTTTGGTGGGATTAGGTTTTCTCCTGGTCATTAATGGGAACAACACTATCGAAGCCAAACATTTATTAGACATTGAAAAGCTTGATCAAGCCATTGTTCATTCTCAAGGTCAGATAACTGAATGGTCTCTATATGCAAGAGAAAACAAAAAAAGCTTCACGAATAAAGGGTTTGCCAAATATAGTACTACTATGCAGGAAAGATTTTCTGATTTTGACTGGGTGACAGAGAAGTCTGCTGAAGGAGTAGTGGTTGTGGGACAACGTCAGACGTCTCACGGGGAAGAAACCATTAAACTGCAGCATACCCCCACAAACGGGCATTCGGTATCGTACATTATGTATGAAATGCGCGGAAATCAGAAAGCGTTGGGAGACAAGACGAAGCAGTATATCAAGTCTGAATTTATCCCAAATATGGAAATCATTTTTACTTCTAAACCTATGATTTTCTCTTGTATAAAAGGCGAATTCAATGATAAGCTTGAGAAAGTTTTGTCGAATCAGGCTGTCGAACTAATGTCGAATTTAGACGCAAAAGAACTGGAATCACTAAAAGAAGAAGACTTTTATTCCATTTCAGCTTACTCGGAACAAATGTCACGGACTATACCAACTAAAAATGATGATATGAATATACAACTAGGTCTACGGAAAAGCGGAATGGGCGCTAAGACAACCTTTGTGATTGGCACACCCATCCTAATTATTGAATATTAATATAGAGAAATTGGACGCGGAGGGGAATACTCTTGGAAAAAATTATCGTCCGCGGCGGTCAGCGTTTAAGCGGTACAGTGCAAGTTGAAGGAGCAAAGAATGCCGTTTTACCAGTCATCGCTGCTACATTATTAGCAAGTGAAGGAAAAAGTGTCATAAAAAATGTACCACCACTCTCCGATGTATATACGATCAATGAAGTATTACGTCATTTAAATACAGATGTAGAGTTTAACCATGGTGAAGTCATCGTGAATGCATCAAGAGAGTTGTTTATTGAAGCGCCATTCGAATATGTACGTAAAATGCGTGCGTCTGTTCTTGTAATGGGTTCACTCTTAGGCCGTACAGGTAAAGCGCGTGTCGCTCTTCCTGGTGGTTGTGCGATTGGATCAAGACCGATCGACCAACACTTAAAGGGCTTCGAAGCAATGGGAGCCAAAGTGAAGGTTGGAAATGGTTTCATCGAAGCCGAAGTAGACGGAAGACTGAAAGGTGCCAAGGTGTACCTGGACTTCCCAAGCGTTGGGGCAACAGAAAACATCATGATGGCAGCCGTTCTTGCAGAAGGAACAACCATCTTAGAGAACGTAGCGAAAGAGCCTGAAATCGTCGACTTGGCGAACTTCCTGAACAAAATGGGAGGAAGCGTGGTTGGTGCAGGAACCGGCACGATCCGTATCGAGGGTGTAGACCGTCTTTACGGTGTCGAGCACAGTATCATCCCTGACCGAATCGAAGCAGGAACATTCATGGTGGCTGCTGCGATCACTCAAGGTGATGTCCTTGTAAAAGGTGCGATTCCTGAACATTTATCTTCATTAGTGGCGAAGATGGAAGAGATGGGCGTTACGATCATCGATGAAGCAGAAGGACTTCGTGTCATCGGACCGGAGAAACTGAAATCCGTCGATATCAAAACGATGCCACATCCAGGTTTCCCGACAGATATGCAATCCCAGATGATGGCTTTGCTTCTGGCAGCTGACGGTACCAGCGTCATCACGGAAACCGTATTTGAAAATCGTTTCATGCATGCGGAAGAATTCCGTCGCATGGGAGCAGACATCAAGATCGAAGGACGCTCTGTCATCATGAACGGACCAACACATCTTCAAGGGGCAGAAGTCGCTGCAACGGATCTTCGTGCAGCAGCAGCACTTTCCATCGCTGGTCTAGTGGCAGACGGTTATACGCGCGTAACAGAATTAAAGCATTTAGATCGTGGATATGTGAACTTTCATCAGAAGCTTGCAGGCCTTGGAGCCGATATCGAGCGTGTGAAAGAAGTGGAAGAAACACCTGTTTCTGAGCAGCAAGACATGATTAAGGATGCGTAAATAGATAGTGGAAAAGGTGAGCTCTTATTAGGGCTTGCCTTTTTTGTTTTCAAAAACCCCATTCCCTTGCACGCTATCATTCCCTAACCTTAAACTCTCCCAATTCACAATCATAATTGCTTGTCCATTACCATACATATGAAAGAGAGTGGAGAAGTGTGCTAGGACATTCTCCTATTTAATCTTTCATTGGAGGCCGCGAACATGAAGCAGTTGAAACCCGTAGTGATCATCTTCTCAATCTTTATCAGCATCATCTTTATTGTACCCACTCTGCTGGTACTCCCATTTTCATCAGACAAGGAAACGGCAAACCTGGACGAAAAGCTGAAAAACACCCCATCCGTTGAGGAATTGGCAGAGTCCGTCGAAGTGGCGGTGTATCGATCTAATCAGGATCTCATCGAGAAGCTCCCCCTTGAGCAGTATGTGGTAGGGGTGGTGGCTGGTGAAATGCCGGCGGACTTTGAAAAAGAAGCGTTAAAAGCGCAGGCCCTTGCAGCAAGGACCTATATGGTGAATCAGCTTATGTCGGATGATCCTTCTGTGCCGAAGGGGGCCGATGTGACGGATACAGTCTCCCATCAGGTGTATAAAAATCAAAAGGAACTGGCCACCCTATGGGGCTCCGACTATGACTGGAAAATCAAGAAGATTTCAGAAGCGGTCCTTGAAACGAAAGGGAAAGTGCTCACATATGATGATAAGCCGATTACGGCCGCCTTTTTCTCGACAAGCAACGGCTATACGGAAAACTCCGAGGCGTATTGGACAGATGATATTCCCTATTTACGGAGTGTAGAGAGTCCTTGGGACAAAGCGTCACCAAAATTTGAAGATCAAAAGATCATTCCCATCAATGAATTCAAACAGAAACTCGGTGTCACCCTGCCAAAGGACGGGTCGGTGGGCACGATCACATCCAGGACTGAAGGCAAGAGGGTGGCGAAAGTAGAAATCAATGGGAAAGAATTCACCGGGCGGGAGATCAGGGATAAATTAGGCCTGAGATCGTCGGACTTCACCTGGTACCTGAAGGATGACCACATCGTCATTGCCACAAAAGGATTCGGCCATGGGGTCGGGATGAGCCAGTATGGGGCAAACGGGATGGCGAAGGAAGGAAAGAATTATAAAGATATTGTGACCCATTACTATAAAGATGTAAAAATAACAGAATCCAGCAAACTCCTGCAGAAGGTGACAGCACAAAGATAAGAAAAAGGATTGGGTATGGTCATGATGACCGTACTCAATCCTTTTTTACATAAGTTTCGAACTTCTTCATCGCCTTCGTCAACCTGTGATCCGGATTTCGGAAATACGTGCGGTTCACGATCCAAAACAGTACCGTCACCCCGATGAGATCCTTGGCGGCATCAATCATCGTGGAAGAACGATACGGAACGAAGGACTGATGGATCTCATCAATAAATCCATAAAAAATGGCTATCAGTGCAACCATGAAGTTCAATGTGAACCGCAGCCTTCCGTGTGCGAGGAGCGCGATGACAAACAATCCATATAAAATCCCGAACTCGACCAAGTGGAGGGACTCCTTGATGAACCGGTCCACCCCATCATCAGGGAACCGTAACACGGCATCATCGGGATTACTTGACATGATCCAGATCAGAATCATATATAAGAAAGGTGCAGCCGTGAGCCCATATTTCGATAACTTTTTCATATTGCCGTCGTCCTTTCTGTTTTTATTATTGTACCATGCAGGGTGATGACTGGAATCTCTTACATTGATATTTCCGAGGTTTGTCACAAGTTGATTAATTTCGAGCTTTTCATATTTTAGTTATATTAGAACCTAATTCTTATAAGTTGATTGAAGCGGAAGGTGCTCGACTCCTGCGGGAAACGCTGGAGAGTTCGAAAATCGGAAGCGGCTTGACCAGCCCCGACAAGCATAAGATGAATGGGCTAAGAAGGCGTCCTTTTGCCTTCTTGGACCATTTAGCTTATGACCTCGAGGGGCTAGCCGTTGTAGCTAAACATTGAGACCCCGCAGGGCAATGCACTGGTCCCATAACGTTGGACACTTAAATTTCTAAGCAGCTAATTCAGTACTTACTCGATAAGCTACCGGACTT
>NZ_JANIOC010000013.1 GCF_024733565.1 Rossellomorea sp. SC111
CCAGCGCAATACCGGGGTCATTTACTAGCAGCATAGGTCCTTTTTTATAAACTGTCCATTATTAGGGGCGCAGTTCAGATTGGAAGGACCTTTTTATTTAAATCAGTCTTTATCATTTTCCTTTAATTCCTGCACTTTCGTCGGCTGCCATCCTTTTCCGTCGACCCATTGCAGATACACACGGTAAGGAGTTTGGGTGTCTTTTGCCGTCACGGTCGCCATGGACTTCTGAGGACCGCCATTCCCTTCCATCCACCAGACGGTCATGTTGCCTTCAGGGATGCCTGTAGCGTAAGAAGTAGCCTTGATTTTCTCCTGCCAGTCGACCGATCCTTCATCATAGACAGATACATGTTCACCTGTCTGCTCGGTGCCGATCGGCTTCCAGTCGGGATGCACCATGGTTTTCACTACATTCGGTTCGGTACCTTCCTCGACTTTCATCTTACTTTGGTCTTCCCCATCTAATGCGACAGAATCTTGATCATCATCAGAGGACTCGTCTTTCTTTTGTTCATCCTCTTTTTTCTTATCTTCGTCTTTTTGTTCATCGTCCGCTTTATCCTTGGAATCGTCTTTCTCATCCATGGAAACGGAGTTGTCTTTTTCTTTCCCCTTGTCGCTGTTGTCAGCATCCTTGGTTTCTGAATTTTTCGGAGCGTCTGTTGTTGCCTTTTCGTCTCCGCCCCCTCCCAAAACGATGGTGCCTCCTACCACGACAATTAATAGAAGTACGATTGCAATCATTATGTTTAACAGTTTATTTGTATTCTTTTTAGATCGTTTATCTAATCGAGATTGGTATTTCGCCATTTTATTCCCTCCCTATTATCCTAAACATTTTAACATGATAAGAGGAAAAGAATAAAGCGAAACATTATCCATACCGGGATGATTCAGCTATAAAGGGAAAAAGGTCACAGGACTCATGGGACTTCCCTTCTACTCTTGATCAAGCCGGTAGACAGCATCCACGCTGTCCTTGAAGATCGGGTAAATCCCTCCTTCGCCTATGGTCACGTCCATGTTGACGGCAACGAGGGCGTATTTGGGGTCTTCGAAGGGAAAGTAGCCTGCGAACCATTTATTATATAATTCGTTTTCCTTCACGGTTTCTCCCCGGTAATTCCCTGTCTGTGCCGTTCCAGTCTTTCCGGCGATGGTGTAGGCGGCGTTTTGCAAATATGGAGCCGTACCTTCCGGTGAGTTCACCACACCTCTCAGGTACTGCTGAAGCTTCATGGCCGTGAATGGGGTGATCGTCTCCCCCTCTACCTTCTGTTTAGGAAAGGAAAACATATTGGTCCCATTTTGATACTGCACGGAAGAGACGGCACTCACCTGAAATTTCTCTCCTCCCCTGGCAATCGTGGCCATCATATTGGCGATTCCGAGTGGGGTTACCCGGACTTCCTGTTGTCCGATACCTGTTTGAGAAACAAGTTTAGGCTCGCCCCTGTCCCCATCTGACGCGAAGATCCTTCCTTCACTCACTTGAAGCTGTGGAAAACTTTCGTAATGAAAGACATCGCCCCGCCAGGCAATATCTCCAAGCAGTCCGATCTTCTCGGCATACTCATCCAGGAGGTGATCATCTTTCTCTGTGAGCTCTTTGGCAAGGTCCGCAAACGTTCGGTTACAGCTGACGGCTATGCTCGTCTTTATATTAATGTTCCCGTGAGGCTTTTCGGCGGCCTCGCCACGGATGTCTTCATCACAAGGGAAAAGCCTGCGTTCATCCACGATTCCTTCATCCATGGCTGCAGCTGCGACAACGGTCTTGAATACAGAACCAGGGATCAGCGCTTTCAGCATGTAATTCGTGGCCCCTCCACTGAATGGGTCACGGCTCTTCATGGCTGGTCTTGAAACACTGGCGAGTATTTCACTACTTTCGATATCAAGGAGCAACAGCCCCCCTTTTTGAATGTTATACGTATCTGCCACTTCTTCCAGTGCCTGCTGCATCCTTCTATCGATGGTCGTTTTCACATTCAGCGGGTAAAAGGGGTTGGCCGGGGCCAGATACTTTACATCCACCCCGAATAATGGTCCTCCCCTCGCATCGACATGATAAATCAATTTCGCTTCCTCTTCTGCCACCAGCCATTCATCAAAGCTTTCCTGAAGTCCTGACACCCCGATTTTCTGATTGGCGCCCTTTACTTTGTCAGGGTAGCGTTCGTGGAATATATCTGTATTTTCCCCCGTAACCCCGATCAGCTGGGATGCAGGTAACTCGTCGCTTTTAAACTTTTTCGTAAGGGCAAACACTCCCTGTATTTCAAGAGAATTAATTTCCTTCATCTGTTCTTCTGAAAGCCTTAAGGGCTCTTTCCCTCCGAAAACGATCGGCCCTTGTGCTTCCTCCACTTTCGTTCGGATCGTTTCTTGAGGAACATGAAGGATGTCTGCCACTTTTTCCACCGGCCAATCCAATTGTTTAAGAAACGGAAAAAGGACGAGAACATTTTTTTCTGTAAACGTAAGGGGTTCACCGTTCCGATCGAGAAACTCCCCCCTGCCTTCATCGATCACCAATGCTTGAGTCCTTTGCGCGACGCTTTCTTCTAGAAGATTGATTTTATGTTTGGAATAGGATTCAGTCTGAAATAATTGCAATTGCATCAATCTCCCTGAAAGTCCAGCGAGAGCAAGTAATAAGACGATACTGAACAACCTGATTCGTTTCCGTTTCATTTTGTCACCTCGTCCCCATTGTTGACGAGTTTTATGCGAATTAATCATAAAAAAAGAAGAGGCTCAAATTGGAGCCCCTTCCCGTTTGATCAGCTTACTTCTACAATCTTGACGCTCATTTCCCCACCTGGAGTCTGAACATTCACTTTAGCGCCTACTTTATGTCCAAGAAGGCTTTTCGCAATCGGTGAATCATTTGAAATCTTTCCTTCAAATGGATCCGCTTCTGCACTACCGACGATTGTGTATGTTTCTTTATCTCCGTCCGGCAATTCGACGAACGTCACTTTTTTACCTAATTGAACTGTATCTGAATTCATATCATTTTCTTGAATGATCTTCGCATTGCGAATCATATTCTCTAAAGTGGAAATACGTCCTTCAACGAATGCCTGTTCATCTTTCGCGGCATCGTACTCAGAGTTCTCGGATAAATCCCCGAAGCTGCGGGCGATTTTGATGCGCTCAACGACTTCTTTACGTTTAACCGTTTTCAAATTCTCCAGTTCTTTTTCTAACTTCTCTTTACCTTCTGCTGTCATCGGAAATACTTTATCTGTACTCATGACCCTCTTCACTCCTTTTCTATCTAAGAGCTTCCCCATGCTCCATATGTAAATGTTCTACGTATGTAAAGGGAGGGAATGGAGGTGGAATTTCTTCTCTCTCCATTCCCTGATTCTTTACATTGTGGGAAAATGCTAAATCTCGCCTATATGTCTTTATCTATGCTATCGTATTACAAAAATGACTTTTGTTCAAGAATTGTTTGAATTTTTGTTACCATTAAATCGATTGCCACATGGTTATGACCGCCTTCAGGGATGATGACGTCGGCATATCGCTTCGTCGGTTCGATGAATTGATTATGCATCGGGCGAACGACAGTAATGTATTGATCGATGACGGAATCTATGGAACGTCCTCGCTCTTTAATGTCGCGAAGCATCCTTCTGATGATCCGAAGATCCGCATCTGTATCTACATAAAGCTTGATATCCATTAAGTTACGCAATCTTTCATCTTCTAATACTAAAATTCCCTCTAAAATTATCACATCTTTCGGTTCAACCAGGATCGTATCATCCGAACGGGTGTGCATTTTATAATCATACACCGGCTTATTGACGGGCTGGTGGTCCAATAGACCGTGCAAATGTTGAATTAACAAATCATTATCAAAGGCTAATGGATGATCATAATTGGTTTTCAAACGTTCCTCGAAAGGTAGATTCGATTGATCTTTATAATAATAATCCTGTTGCAGCATTAAAATCGAATGACCTTGGAATTGCTCATAAATGGCTTTGGTGACACTCGTCTTACCTGAGCCGGATCCTCCTGCTACACCAATCACAACGGGTTTCTGCTTCATAAGTATTAGGTGTTCTCCTTTCGCATCATGTTATCAGGATATACTCTCTGATGAACGTTGAATTTCACAATTTGGAGTGGGTGGCGGGCTACTTCAAGTTCATTTCCCCGTTCATCCCACATTTTTTCTATAACCTGCGTAAAATTGGAGATTTCAGGACCGAAAAACTCTACTTCCTGACCGGCCTTAAAATGGTTCCGTTGCTGTAAGGTGACGATTTGCGTTTCTTCGTCGTAGTCCAATACTAGTCCGACAAATTCATAATTTGTATTCTTCTTGTTGTGGACTCCGAACATCTGCTCCTTGAATCCGGGGACCCCTTCAAAAAATGCAGTGGCCGTTTCACGATTCGCGCATTTCTCAAGCTCCTCGAGCCACTCCTTCTGAATCTTGAAGTTATCCGGATCTTTACAGTATTCATCTATCACTTTGCGGTATACACTTACCACCGTTGCCACATAGTGAATGGACTTCATCCGCCCTTCGATTTTCAAACTGTCGATACCCAATTCAATCATTCCAGGAATGGATTCGACAAGCTTCAAATCTTTCGGACTCATGGCAAAAGGAGCATCTTCTTTATCATAAAGAGGATTTTCCCCGTCTTCATTCAGTTCATATAAGTCGTAGTCCCAGCGGCATGACTGACAGCAGCCGCCGCGGTTTGAATCTCTCGCCGTCATATGGTTACTTAATGTACAACGTCCGGAGTAGGCAATGCACATCGCTCCGTGAATGAAAGTCTCAATCTCTATATCCACTTTCTCTTTCATTTCCTGGATTTCCTTGCCGCTTGCTTCACGAGCAAGCACAACCCGGTCCAGTCCTTCTTCTTTCCAGAATTGGACAGCTTTCCAGTTTGAAAGGGACTGCTGTGTACTTAAGTGCACCTCTACATTCGGCGCCACCCTTCTGCATGTTTCAATGATAAGGGGGTCTGCGACAATGATCCCCGCTACTCCGGCTTCATCGAGTCCCCGAAGATAATCTTCAAGCCCATCCATGTTCTCATTATGGGCATAGATATTCGTGGTAACATAGATCTTTGCACCATATTCCCGAGCAAACTCCACGCCTTCTTTCATATCTTCAAAGGTGAAATTACCGGCATTTGATCGCAGTCCATATTCCTGCCCGCCGATATAGACGGCATCTGCACCATAATGGACAGCAATCTTCAATTTTTCCAGATTACCGGCAGGAGCCAGTAATTCAGGTTTCTTCACAATGACACGCTTACCGTCTACCACCTTCGATATCGGCTTTTTCAAAACCGTGGTCATCATAACTCCTCCGTTCTGATCAGTCTATCGTTCTTAATATACGGTTTCTTTAAAGAAGAATCCTGTATCCAAAGGACGATTATCCGGTTGGAGGCTTTTCGCTTCTTCCAGAAATTCGTCTTTCTGATCCTCATACCGCTCTTCGTCTTCTGCACATAGATCAATGGCCTTGCGATACAATTTCGTCACTTCCAGAATGTAAGCCGAAGACTTCATCACTCCATCGATCTTGAAAGAGTCGACACCCGCATCTATCATTTCACCAAGCTCATCGATGATGCACATATCATTCGGGCTCATGATGTGCGTGCCGTTCCCGTCTTCAAAGATAGGATACTTATTATGACGCTCCTCATCGTGAAGAAACATATTGCGCTGTTCTTTTCTGTTTTCGATTTCCATCACTTTGCCTTGATATTCAAAATAATTTCCGAGAAGTGAGCGTTTGGATTGAAACATGCAGGTCATACCATGCACCTGGACCTCGATTTCGACCTCTGCATGTTCTTTCATTTCAACAATGCTATCCATGCTTAATTCGCGGGCGAGTACAGCTCGCTTTGCACCTTTTCTGCCCCAGTAATTACAGGTATACCAATTGGTGGCTGTCGTTTCCGTATTCCAGTGAAGCTTCATCTCATGAGCCACCTCACGTGCAGCCATCAATACGGCGGGGTCACCGAAGACAATGGCATCTGCGCCTCGCTCTTTAAGAAATGCAATATAGTCATCAAGTTCGGCGATTTTATCGTTGTGAAAGAGGGCATTCATCGCCACATATACTTTCTTATTATGTTTGTGGGCCACTTTGACGGCTTCCCCCACATCTTCCCTGGAGAACTCCCCGGCAAGCCTCAGACCGTACCGCTCTTCACCGATCATGAAGGCATCGGCGCCTGCAGATGCCAACGGTTCAATATCGGATACACTGGCAGGGGTTACAAGAAGCTCCGGCTTTTTCATCGTTGTTCACCTCTTTTTTTACTGATGGCGATTCCGTCACCGACAGGTAGAATACTCGTGTCGAACTCTTCGTGATTCATTAGCCAAGCGTTATAATTCTGGAGTTTCTTGACCATGTTCCTAATTCTTTTCTGTTCGACATGTTCCTCTGCAACAAGTCCTTTGAATAAGACATTATCCGAGTAAACGACGCCATTTTCTGCAAGCATCCCGGAGTATAGTTCAAAGAATTTAAGGTACTGCCCTTTGGCAGCATCTATGAAGATGGCATCGTATGGTCCGTGCTTTTCCACTTCTTCGGCAAGCTCCAATGCATCACCGAACAGGGGGACGACCCTTTTGCCATCTTCAGAACGGGAGAGGAACCCCTGTGCTGCTTCGAATCTTTCTTCATCCCGCTCAAGGGTGACGACCGTCGCGTCAGGGAGTGCCCCCGCCATGCGGAGGGCCGAATATCCGATGGCCGTCCCGATTTCAAGGATCACTTTCGGCTGTTGGATCCGTAACATCCCGAGAAGTGCTTCGATTCCGACCAGTTCCATGATGGGAACATTATGAACTTCTGCATATTGCTCCATCTCGGAAATTATGGCCGGACGTTCTTTCACGATTGATTCTATATAGCCAATCACTTGTTCGTTCATATATAAGCCTCACGATCATGATCATAAATGGTATCGGGTAACGCTTCTTTCTAAACATGAAAAGAAGAAAGCCACAATGAGCTTTCTACTTCATACGCCTATCAAGATCACGCCCGTATATAAAAATAACTTGTACTATTTTACCACACAGAGAAGAGGAAAGCGAATATTTCTTTCCTCTTCTCATAGGGCTATTCTTTTTTATCGGTAATATATTTTGCTTTTTTCTCGTTATGTTCATCCAGTGTTTCAGAATAATAAACCGAGCCGTTGGAAGCAGCCAGGAAATAATAATACTCTGTATCCTCTGGCTGCAGGGCAGCTTCAATTGAAGACAAGCCTGCATTCGCAATCGGACCAGGCGGCAATCCCTCGACCTGGTACGTATTATAAGGCGACTTCACTTCAAGATCCTTGTATACGGTTTTATCTTTATGCTTCCCTAATGCATATAAGACCGTCGGATCTGTCTGAAGGGGCATTCCTTCTTCCATACGATTATAGAACACACTTGAAATTTTCCCTCTGTCTGCTTTTTCCGTCGCTTCTTCCTCTATGAGGGAAGAAAGGGTGAGAAGCTCATGAGGCGTATAATCGTTTGCTGCCATGGCTTCCTGGTATTGAGCCAGCACTTCATTTGTTTGCGCGATCATCTTCTTAAGGATTGTGTCTAAAGATGGCATCTTTTCATAGAAAGGGTACGTCGCAGGATAAAGATATCCTTCCAGCGGCCGTTTGATTTCTTTCTTGAAAATTTCATCTGTAATCAATTCCGGATATTCCTCTTTTAATTGCCCGAGCCATTTCTTATCATTTAATTTCTTTTCAATCTCATCTTTTTTATATGGGGACTTATCAGCGATGATTTCTGCGATCTGATCTAATTGAAGTCCCTCTGGAATGGTAATCTTAAATTCCGCTTTTCTCATGACCTTACCCGTCTTCAAGCTATTGACGATTTCATTCAATGTCATGGAAGGAGTCAAATCATAGGAACCTGCCTGGAATCCGGCTTCGTTATTGAATTTTACGTAATACTTAAAGACTGTTGAATTCTTAACGATCCCTTTGTCCTCGAGGATCTTTCCAATACTCGAAACCCCTGAGCCAATAGGTATGTCCACTTTCACAGGTTTCGTATCATCGGGATCAACCGGTTTCAGGGCTGAATTCACATAAAGGTAGCCGCCAATGGCCGTTCCCCCTATGACAATGACAAGACAAAGAATGACAAGTCCTACTATTTTTCTAATGACTTTGGCCTCCTCTTGCCTTTCAAGTAATTTCTTCATAAGTGTCTCTTTAATTTTTTTCTTTTCTACCAACGCTTTCATTTCCCCCTTTCGAGCAAAAAAGCGGGCTATCCGTCATGCGTAATTCGACATCATCTCCACTATTATACAATATTTTGCACAAAGTGAAACAGGGACCTGCAAAAAGGGGGGATTTTTTGTCCCTTTTTGCGGTCCCTGTTTCATATAGTCCTATAACGACTGCTTATTCAGCGTCTTCTTCTTCATCAAGGAAAGTGTTTAACATTTCTTCGATCATGTCCCACTCTTCTTCTGTTTCAATCGGCTTCAATTCGCCTTCCTGACCTTCGTCCCCAGGGCTGAATGCAGATGCATGAATTTCGATTTCTTCTTCGTCGTTCTCATCTGCTCCAAGTGGATAGTAAAGGACATAAGATTTATTGAATTTATCTGATTCAAATGTGAAAAGGACCTCACATAATTGCTCATTTCCTTGTTCGTCAACTACTGTAATTTGTTTTTCTCCGTGTTCCATGAACATTCACCTCATTATTTTTGGCTGTCAAGGTATCCTTGAAGGATCATCATCGCAGCCATTTTATCAATCACTTTCTTACGTTTCTTCCTGCTTACGTCGGCTTCTAAAAGTACTCGTTCAGCAGCCATTGTGCTCAGTCTTTCATCCCAGTATTTAATGGGAAGGGATAACTCCTGTTGAATCAATTCTCCATAAGCTTTAGACGCTTCCCCACGTGGACCGATCGTGTTATTCATGTTTTTAGGCATTCCAACCACAACGGTATCCACCTGGTATTCCTCGGCAAGTTCCTTTAGTCGATCCATCCGGAACACACCTTGATCTTCGTCGATCTTAATCGTTTCAATTCCCTGAGCTGTCCAGCCGAGCTCATCGCTGATTGCGACTCCGACTGTTTTAGAGCCAACGTCTAAACCCATTACACGCATCTATTATCCCTCTTTGTGTTGTTTCAAATACGATTTGACTAATTCTTCGATGATTTCATCACGTTCTAAACGGCGGATGATATTTCTGGCATCTTGATGTCTGGGAATGTAAGCCGGGTCTCCAGATAATAAGTATCCTACGATTTGATTGATCGGGTTGTACCCTTTTTCCTGCAGAGCATCGTGAACCTGTAAGAGCACTTCTTTCACGTCATGTTCGAACGGCTCCTCTGAAAAATCAAACCGCATCGTTTTGTCAAAAGAACTCATTTTTAGCACCTCTCTTTAGGCTTGTCTTTTTGACAACCGAATTGTTAATCGTTACCTACATTGTACACCACTTTCACACGGAGTTAAATGGATTTGACCCATTCTTCTACAAATTGAAGGGCTTCTTCGACTTTTTCCGGGTTTTTACCGCCGGCCTGGGCCATGTCCGGACGGCCGCCGCCTCCTCCACCACAGCGTGAAGCGACTTCTTTCACCAATTTGCCGGCATGATATCCTTTTTCGACTAAGTCATCCGTAACTCCTGCAATAATGGTCACTTTCTCGTCACCAGTTGTTGCCAGTACGATCACCCCGGATGAAAGCTTCTTCTTAAGATCATCCATCATCGTGCGCAGTCCGTTGCTGTCACCGGCTGCCACTTTTGCAGACAGGACATTCACACCATCAATGACCTTCACTCGATCCGTTAAGCTGCCTGCTTCTATGTTAGACAACTTTGCAGATAATGATTCATTTTCCCTTTGAAGCTCTTTCATCTCACCTAATAATGAGTCTACCCGATTGACTACTTCTTTCGGATTCGATTTCAGTTTAGCTGCAACCTCTTTCAGTTGAGATACCTGATCATTCAATACTTTATACGCATTTTCTGCCGTAACGGCTTCGATCCTTCTAGTACCTGCACCGATCCCGCTTTCAGAGAGGATCTTGAATAGGCCGATCTCGGATGTATTGGATACGTGACACCCTCCGCAAAGCTCCAGGCTGTAGTCTCCAATCGATACGACACGTACTTCTGAACCGTATTTCTCACCGAATAACGCCATGGCACCCATCTCTTTAGCCTCGGATAGAGATTTCAGGGCCGTATTCACCGACAGTGCCTTCCAAACTTTCTCATTGACGATGGTTTCGATCCGTTCCATTTCTTCAGGTGACACAGATCCGAAATGGGAGAAATCAAAGCGCAGTCGATCAGGTTCAACAAGGGAACCTGCCTGATTCACATGATCTCCAAGGACATCTTTCAATGCCTGATGAAGTATGTGGGTCGCTGTATGGTTTTTCTCCACTTTTGTCCTGGATTCCCGGGAAACCTTGGCAAGGACCTCGGTACCCTGCTCCAATGTCCCCTCTTCCACTACTGCTGTGTGAAGGTTTTGTCCATTCGGTGCTTTTTTGACTGTTTTGACGAATACTTTCACACCTTCTGCTTCGATATATCCCTTATCCCCGATCTGTCCACCGCTCTCTGCATAGAAAGGGGTCTCGTTTAGGATGAATTGGCATTCCTGACCTGTTCCGACTTTAGGCTGACGTAAATTGTCCACCAATAATTCAAGGACTGTGGCTGTATTTTCAAGTGTGTCATATCCGACAAAGCGGCTTTCCACTGTTATATCACTCAGGATTCCACCTTGCACCTGCATGCTTCCTACATCCTGGCGGGCAGATCTCGCTCTTTCACGCTGACCTTCCATCTCTCTTTCAAAACCTTCATGATCAACCGTCAATCCTTCTTCCTCAGCGTACTCTTCCGTCAGTTCAACAGGGAAGCCATACGTGTCATAAAGACGGAAGACATCTTCACCGGGGATCATGTTACTCCCGGAAGATTTTTGCACCTTGACGATGGAGGAAAGGATAGCCAGGCCATCATTCAATGTCTCATGGAAACGATCCTCTTCATTTTTCACCACTTTTTGGATGAATTCTGCTTTTTGCTTCACTTCCGGATAGAAGTCAACCATGATTTCAGAAACCACAGGAACCAGCTCATACATGAATGGGCGGTTGATTTCGATCTGTTTTGCAAAGCGGACAGCGCGGCGAAGAAGTCTTCTTAAGACATATCCGCGGCCTTCATTGGAAGGGAGGGCCCCGTCACCGATTGCGAAGGAAACCGTTCTGATATGATCGGCGATCACTTTGAATGCGACATCAATATCATCATTCTTGCCGTAGGATTGACCTGAGATCTTTTCCGTTTCCCCGATGATCGGCATAAATAAATCTGTGTCAAAGTTCGTCGGGACTTCCTGAACGACACATGCCATCCGCTCTAGGCCCATACCAGTATCGATGTTCTTCTTAGGAAGCGGTGTATACGTTCCGTCAGGATTGTGATTGAATTGTGAGAACACAAGATTCCATACTTCAAGATAACGATCATTTTCCCCGCCTGGATATAATTCGGGATCTTCCGGATTATCTCCATATTGGGGTCCGCGATCATAGAAGATTTCTGTATTCGGACCACTCGGGCCTTCCCCGATATCCCAGAAGTTCCCTTCGATTCGGATGATCCGTTCAGCAGGGACGCCCACTTTTTGGTTCCAGATGTCAAACGCTTCGTGATCCTCCGGGTGGATCGTGACAGATAGCTTTTCAGGATCGAATCCAACCCATTTGGCATCCGTCAGGAACTCCCAAGCCCATTCTATCGCTTCGACTTTGAAATAATCCCCGATGGAGAAGTTTCCGAGCATTTCGAAAAACGTATGATGACGGGCTGTTTTCCCTACATTCTCGATATCGTTCGTACGAATCGATTTCTGTGCATTCACGATTCTCGGATTTTGAGGGATCACACGTCCATCAAAATATTTCTTTAATGTCGCTACCCCGCTATTGATCCATAATAGGGACGGATCTTCGTGGGGAACCAATGATGCACTCGGCTCTACTCCGTGTCCTTTTTCCTGAAAGAAATCTAAAAACTTCTGACGAATTTCTGCGCCTGTTAATTTGTTCATATCAAGCTTCCTCCTTTATATGTATGGTTAAAAAAGAATACAAAAAAGCCCTCATCCCTAAAACAGGGACGAGAGCTGTTTCTCGCGGTACCACCCTGGTTATGAATAAACGCGATGGCGTCCATTCATCCCTCAATACACCTTAACGCGGCCGGACGGCAGGCTTTACCTGCACTCAGGATTAGCATTCGGTTATCCTTCATCTGAAACCCCTTGCAGCCTGGGGGATTTCTCTCTGGAAGATGGACTATAACGTACTCGGTCCTTCATTGTTTTCATTTTATGCGAATACTTGTATATGTTGGATTATAGAAATATTCATGGTATTTGTCAATGATCATTCCCATTTTTCAGTATTGTCATTCTTCAGCGCATGAAGAAAATGGGTCCTGCCGTGTAATATTGCCACCCTTATGACCGCCAGAAACGGAACCGCCACGATCATTCCGATCACTCCTCCCACCTCACCTCCGAGGATCAAAGCCCCCATGATGAAGAGAGGATGCATATGAAGGCTTTTCCCGACGATGAGGGGTGATAGGATATTCCCTTCCAGGAACTGCAGGACCACGACAAGGATGACCACATAAATCACCATATTCGTGGAAATCGTACTTGCCACGATGACTGCCGGTACAGCCCCGATGATCGGGCCGAAATAAGGGATCACATTTGTGACACCGATGATCAAGCCGAGAATGAGTGGATATTTCATACCCATCATCCAAAGGGTGATGGCTGAAATACCCCCGATGATCAAACAAACCAAGAGCTGCCCCCTGATGTATCCTCCAAGGGATTCATCCACGTCACGTGAAAATGATATCGCACTCTGCCTCCATTTTTTCGGGGTGAGCTGCCACATGAACGCCTTGACTTTTGTCATATCCTTCAATAAATAAAAGGATACGAAGGGAATGATGGCCACGATGAGCAGACTGTTCATGAACTTCATGAGGGTTGCGAGGACCAAAGCCACAAGCCCCGTCACCCATGCCTCAAGCCCGTCGATTCGCTTCTCGAGCTGCGACTGGATCCCGTCTGGCCAAGTTGCAGTTTCACTCTGAACAATCTTAAGCCACCCCTGATACTGCTTTGTGAAAACGGGGGCATTCTCTGACAAATCCCTAAGCTGATGAATGACGGCAGGGGTCCCTTTGTAAATGGCATAGGCCAATCCCCCAAAGAAGAGGAGATAGATGAAGAGGATGGCAATTCCCCTATGAATGCCTGCCTCATGCAGTTTTTCCACTACAGGGTGAAGCAGGTAGGCGATGAATCCGCCTATGACGAAAGGAAGCAGGGAAAAGAATAATACCTCTAGTACGGGATCCCAAACGGGCTTCAATAAATACAGAACATATAGGAATAATGCAAGAATAAGGGCCATTGAAAGCCTGTATATCCACTTGGCATAGGTTCTCTTCTCCATCACGGGCACCTCCTTCTTTTCTTCTCTAGTGTTTGAAAATAGGAGGTGGTTTTATTCATGGGACTCCTTCAAACTTCATTCTTTCATACAAAGAACAAAAAAAGAGACTGACCCACAATGAGCCAGTCCCTTTCAGCTGTTAAAAAAGTTTCTTTACTTGTTTACGGATTCGTTTCATTTGTCTCTGACTCATCATATTGGATCTTTGAGAATAGATGGAAGCAGCGACCCCTGCTCCAAAACCAACGATGGATGCAAATGTTTTATTCAAGAAAGACACCTCTTCCTAGCTTAGTCGGCGTTCTTCCTCATCAAACAAGTCATCTAAGGAGCTTAGTGACCCATCCTCTTCCACTTGGTGAGTATGAATGACTCCCTTAGATAAGGAAAGTTCAATATAGCAGCCCCAACAGTAGTATTGGTTGATGCCGATCTTTCCGATATCTTTGCTCTGACAATTTGGACACTTCATCGGTACGTTCACCTCAGGGCTTCACCAGATAATGGTGATTATTCCCTACCATCATGTCCAATCAGTGCATGTTTTATACTTGTTTAATGAGTTTCAACGCACGAACATTGATGAAACATCAACGTTCTTATATAGTGTGGGATATTTTCCTGAATTCATAAGGAGTAACCTTTTCCATAGCACCCATTGAAATTTTATAGAGTGGTGAAAGACTGCCCGACTTCTTCCTTCACATAATCAATTTCAAACCCGAGATCTTCAAGCATTCTATGGTCCGTTGTCCCGTCCTGTCCTGCGGTCGTCAAGTAATCCCCGACAAAAATCGAGTTTGCAGGATAAAGGCCCAATGGCTGCAGGCTTCTCAGATTCACTTCACGTCCACCGGATATCCTGATCTCTTTCGTCGGATTGATGAAGCGCATCAAGCAAAGGACCTTTAAGCAATATCTCGGGTTCAGTTCATCCGTTCCTTCAAGAGGCGTCCCATCAATGGCATGAAGGAAATTGACCGGTATCGAGTCCGCGTCGAGAATCTTCAGGCTGTTTGCCATATCCACAACATCCTGAAGCGTTTCTTTCATTCCGACGATGATACCCGAGCACGGGGAAATACCTTCTGCCTTTGCCTGTTCCACGGTATTCACCCTATCTTCATATGTATGGGAAGTGGTGATGTTTTCATGGTGGTTAACGGATGTATTGATGTTATGGTTGTAACGGTCAACCCCTGCTTCCTTTAACCGTTTCGCCTGGTCGCCCTTTAATAATCCCAGGCACGCGCATATCTTCAAATGATACTGTTCCTTGATTTCTTTAACCGCCGATACCACATGATCCACTTCCCGATTGCTCGGGCCCCGGCCACTTGCCACGATGCAGTAAGTGCCGACATTCAGTTGATGAGCATTTTCTGCTCCCTTCAGGATTGTTTCTTTATCCACCATACGGTACTTCTCAATCGGTGCATCAGAGACGCTCGACTGGGAACAGTACCCGCAATTCTCAGGACACAGTCCAGATTTAGTATTGATGATCATATTTAATTTGACCTTATTCCCATAATAATGTTTCCGGATCAAGTACGCGCTGTGCAATAATTCCAGAAGTTCATCATCAGGACTTTGCAGGATGGATAACGCTTCTTCATTCGTTAGTTCTCTTCCCTCGATGACCTGTTCGGCTAGTTCTTTCCACGTTTTCATCTGTCATCCTCCCCGTTAAGCTGCCCGCTTCAGATTTCTGAATGTACTTTTTGATAGCACCGACTTCTCTAAACGATGTGCCATGACACCTGCACAGACGGCTAAGATGATGTCTTTCGGCAGCGGTACCACCATCCATGCCCATGCGAGCTTATAAGTGAATCCTTCCGGGGCATGTGCCCAGAACTTGTAGGCAGCGTACATCCAGTTTGTTCCCACTACATAATTGACCACCATCCCCACCAGTGCAGCGAAGATATATACTTTGATTCCACTATGTTTTTCCACGATTTTCCCTGTGATGTACGCAGTGAAAATAAACGAAACGACAAATCCGAAAGTCGGGCTCACAATCGAAGATAGCCCTGCTCCAAATCGTGCAAATACAGGGACACCCACGAGTCCGACCAATGCGTACACTGTCATGGAAATCGCCCCGATCCTGCTTCCCAGGATCGCACCTGCTAAAATGGCGAAGAAGGTTTGTAACGTAATCGGCACACCGCCCACTACCATAAAAGGTACGAATGTCGTGATGTTGGCACCGATTGCCATAAGTGCAACAAACATCCCTGCCAGTGTAAGATCGATCGTCCTTAATTTTCTGTTCATCTGTCTTCCCCCATCTGTCTTATTATCTACAAGATAAGAATATCGTTTTCATTAAATATATGTCAACTCAAATTTATATTAGGTTGACAATAAACCTAAAAAAAGTTGATGAATGAGATCGTCATTCATCAACTTTAGGCCTTCATGAAATCGTAAGGACTGATCCCTTCCATTCCAATCATCGGGTCTTCATTCAGCAAGAATTCTTCAATGGGTAAGTCCCCCTCTGGTGAATTCTCTTCCACACGACTACCATCATGAGCCGGTAAGCCCCTCAGCTTCTCTCTCAGTGTCGTTTTCCTGAGGAAATCATCTTCCCTCTCCACTCCAAGTTTGAAAGCATCGAGCTCCCCGCAGAGAATGAGGAACTGCTTGCTCCTTGTAATGGCTGTGTATAGGAGATTTCTTCGCAACATCCGGTAATAACTCTTCACGACAGGCAGTATGACAATGGGGAACTCGCTTCCCTGGGATTTATGGATCGAGCAGCAATACGCATGGGTGATTTGCATGAGGTCCTGCCGTGTATATGTGACCTCATTGCCTTCATATGAAACGATGATCATGTCTTGTTTTTCGGTGTTTTCCTTTGCATAAAAGATTGAAACGATTTCACCGATATCCCCGTTGAAAACATTGTTTTCAGGTTGATTGACAAGCTGAAGAACCTTATCCCCGATACGGTATTTCACATCCCCGAAGGCGATTTCTTTCCGGGTCCCATCATTACTGTTGAATATCTCTTGAAGAAGTTCATTCAAGCGGTCGATTCCTGCAGGCCCCCTGTACATAGGAGCAAGGACCTGTATATCTTTTGGTGAGTAGCCCTTCTTCTTGGCATTTTCCACCACTTTCTGAACGACCTCGGAAATCTGATTCGTCCTGCAGGGAAAGAACGAACGATCTTTTTGCTGTTTTGTCAAATCTGCGGGAACCTGTCCCCTTTTCATATAGTGAGCGAGTTCGATGATCGAGGAGCCTTCTTCCTGCCTGTAAATATCCGTCAACCTGACAGTCGGCACGGCTTCCGAATTCAATAAATCCTTCAACACCTGACCCGGCCCGACAGACGGTAATTGATCTTCATCCCCGACAAATATCACTTGAATATCCTCAGGCAGAGCCTTAAGCAATTGATGGGCAAGCCAAGTGTCGACCATGGACACTTCGTCCACAATCAACAGCTTGCCCTCGATGGCCCGTTCTTCATCGCTCTGAAATCCTTCCTGACCATTCCATCCGAGGAGTCGGTGGATCGTCATGGCCGGCAGTCCCGTCGATTCAGTCATCCGCTTAGCAGCACGTCCTGTAGGGGCCGTCAGCAATACAGGGAACGGTTCATCTTTGTAATCCTTGGGATCCAGCGAACACCCGTGAAGATCAGCGAACAGTTCGACGATCCCCTGAATGACAGTGGTCTTCCCGGTACCCGGCCCACCCGTCAACAGGAGCATGGGAGACATCAATGCCGTCTCGATGGCTTCCTTTTGAGAAGGCGCATACTGCACCCCAAGCCTGTCCTCCAGGGCCCCGAGAGACAGAAGGAATTCAGACTGGGGGAATTGATCTTCATACTGTGTTTGGGACAGTATCTTTTCAATATTGGTCACAATCCCCTTTTCAGAAAAATAGAGGGAAGGAACATATACCTTCGTCCCTTCACCGATGACCTTACTTTCTTCTTCCAACGAAACCAATTGAGCGGAAATGTCGGTGAATTCGATTCTCTCAGGCTGACTTTTCTCAAGGAGCTCTTTCACAGTTACAATGAGTTCTTCCGCTTCAAGATACACATGACCCTGCTTGACGCACGTTTGTTCCAGGGTATATAAACAGCCGGCTTTGATCCGGTCCGGATGACTGCCTGTCAAACCAATCTTGGACCCCAATTCATCCGCCCGGGTAAAACCGATTCCTTCAATATCTTCCACAAGCTTATAAGGATTCTTTTGAATGATTTCAAGTGCCTGTTCTTTATAAGCCTGATAGACCTTCATGGAAATCTGGGGACCGAATCCCAGCTCATTGAGCATGATCATGACCCGCTCGAGGCCCTGATGCTCCGATAGCGTATCATAGATACTCTTCGCCTTTTCTTTTGGAAGCTTCGGAATTTCATCTAAGAGGTTTGGATTTTCGAGGATTTTGCTTATCGCATTTTCCCCGATATGCTCCACTATCTTCTCAGCTGTTTTTTTCCCGATCCCTTTGAATAGATCACTTGATAAATAATGGACGACGCCCTGTGTGGTTTGGGGAATTTCTTTCTTGAAATGCTTGGCATGAAACTGCATGCCGAATCTCGGATGCTCTTGAAACCTTCCGTAAAATACATACGTCTCATCTTCATGTATCTTGGGGAAATTCCCGGTTACGACCGCTTCTTTATCCTCGTACGAATCATTCGTTTCGTCCACCCGGATTCTCACAACCGAATAGAGATTTTCCTCATTATGAAAAATGGTGACAAGATGCCTTCCTTTTATATAGATTTCTTCCTCACCAAACAGCTTTAAAGAGTCTTGCTGGCTCAAGGCAGTGAACCCCCTAACTACTCACTTTGTTCATTTTGAAGCTTTTCGATCATCTTGATGCCATAACCCGCCAGCATATGATCAGGTTGAACTTCAATCGCTTTGTTGAAATACTTTAGTGCCGTATCCGCATCATCCTTGTGTCCTGCATACGCAACCCCCAGGTTGTAATAGGCATCGGCATGCTCGGGATCTGCTTCCACGACTTGGGATAATTGAGTGATCGCTTCTTCATATGCTTCCACTTTAGCAAGACACAACCCTAATTGGAAACGGGCTTCGATGTCTTCTTCATTCAATTCGACACTTCGCTGAAAGTACGGTAAGGCAAATCTTGGCTGATCCAACTGGAATAGACTCATTCCAAGCATGAAGAATACGTCTGCATTTTCCATTCCTTTGGAGATGGCCTTCTCAAATTGATCTTTTGCTTCGTCAAACTTATTCTCATTGAAGAACAGATTCCCGAGAGAGTAATAAGCTGCTCCTGCGTTTTCATCGACGGAGATCGCCCGTTCAAAAAACTTCTTCGCTTTATCATTGTCACCAACCGACATCAATACGTTTCCAAAATTGATATACCCAACCGGTTCCTTTGGATTTTCTTCGATGGCTTCTGTAAAGAGTTTCACCGCCTCTTCTACTTTTCCTTCTTGCAATAACTCTATTCCTTTTAAATTCTTATCCAATGTAAACACCTCTATATGGTCTATTATTTATGTATGGACTTCCATTTATCGTTACTAGTATAACATAAGGGACATCAGGAAATGGAATCCTTCCTTATGAAAAAAAGGACTGAGAGAAAAGAGATTCCATCTCTCCTTTTCTCAGTCCTTTTTAAAGATTGTCTCATCCGACGTAAGTCAGTTTTTTCTCATCCTTGTAGATGGTATCGATTGTTCCTCCACCAAGACACTCATCTCCGTTGTAGAATACAACAGCCTGTCCCGGCGTCACCGCTCGAATGGGTTCATCAAAGAGGACTTTCACCCTGCCGTCTTCCAAAGGAATGACCGTCACCTTATTATCATCCTGACGGTAACGGAATTTTGCCGTACATGCGAATTCAGACGATTTCTCTTCATTCGATGTCCAATGAACATCCGTCGCTAGGATGGAATCGGAATAAAGGGCAGGGTGCTCAAAGCTTTGACCCACGTAAAGGACGTTTCTTTCCAAGTCCTTCCCGATCGCGAACCAAGGCTCACCTGCACCACCGATGCCAAGGCCATGACGCTGACCGATGGTATAGTACATCAATCCATCATGTTTCCCCATCACTTTGCCATCCAGGGTCTCCATCTTTCCAGGCTGTGCCGGAAGATAGTTGCTCAGGAAATCTTTGAAATTGCGTTCACCGATGAAGCAAATGCCCGTACTGTCTTTCTTGGTTGCAGTAGCAAGACCGGCTTCCTTTGCAATCTCACGCACCTTTTTCTTGTCGATGCCTCCAAGGGGGAACATCACTTTTTCAAGTTGTTCCTGACCCAGCTGATTGAGGAAATACGTTTGATCTTTATTGTTATCGACGCCCCGGAGCATCTTATATTCTCCGTCACGATATTCGACCTGGGCATAATGACCGGTTGCGAGATAATCCGCACCTAATTTCAGTGCATGATCAAGGAACGCCTTGAACTTGATTTCTTTATTGCACATCACATCCGGATTCGGTGTCCTGCCGGCTTTATATTCATCCAGGAAGTACGTAAACACTTTATCCCAGTATTGTTTCTCAAAATTCACAGCGTAGTAAGGAATCCCAATTTGGTTACATACCCGAATGACATCGTTGTAGTCTTCGGTTGCCGTACATACTCCGTTTTCATCGGTATCGTCCCAGTTCTTCATGAAAATCCCGATGACTTCATAGCCTTGTTGTTTCAATAATAATGCAGCTACAGAAGAGTCCACTCCCCCGGACATCCCAACGACCACTCTCGTATCCTTTGGTTCTTTTTTCACTAACGCCACCTCCTTGTTTCCCTTCGATCGCCTGAATTAGACGACCATCTTATGTTGTTAATCTCCTCACGATGTTTGCAACTTCATGGGCAGTCCTCTTAATCTCTTCCTCCGTATTTCCAAGACCGAAGCTGAAACGGATGGAGTTCCTCGACTTCTCAGACTGTTTCCCATACATTGCCACAAGAACATGTGATGGTTCTATAGATCCAGCCGTACAAGCGGAACCGCTTGAAACGGCGATACCTGACATATCCAGATTCACCAGCATGGATTCAACATCCGTGCCGGGAAAGCTTAAGTTTAGCACATGGGGTAATCCATGCTCAAGGGATCCGTTCTCTTCGAATTCTATCCCATCATCGGCTAATGTTTCTCTCAGTAAATCCTTGAGACCTGAGAGCATGGCATGTTTCTCTTCCAGAGAATGCCGTGCGAGTTCCACTGCCTTGGAAAGACCCACGATCGCAGGGACATTCTCTGTGCCAGCACGACGCTTCCGCTCCTGCTCCCCGCCGTATGACCCCGGTTGCAAGTCCACACCTTTATGGGAATAAAGAAAACCGATTCCCTTGGGACCGTTGATCTTGTGCCCTGACACGGAAAGCAAATCGACCCCCAAGTCCCCGACATCGATGGCGGTCAATCCGAAAGCCTGTACAGCATCCGTATGAAAAATGGCCTGATGATCCTGTAATAATTCACCGATTTCTTTAATCGGCTGCAGGGTCCCCACTTCATTATTCCCGAACATGATTGTCACAAGGATGGTTTCATCACGCAGTTCCTTTTCGAGGTCAAGAAGCGATATTCTTCCTGAACGGTCCACAGGCAGGTACGTGACCTCGAAGCCTTTTGATTCGAGAAATTCACATGCATGCAACACTGCATGATGCTCGGTCTGTGTCGTAATGATGTGGTTCCCCTTTTCCTTATTCGCTTCGGCCGTTCCGATGATCGCTAAATTATCCGCCTCTGTTCCACCACTGGTGAAAATGATTTCATTGTAATCGGCATGGATGCTTTCTGCAATGATGGTCCGTGCATGATCCACAAGATGACGTGATGCACGTCCAAATGAATGAATGCTCGATGGATTACCAAATGTCTCCTTCATCACTGCTGTCATTTCATCAATCACTTCAGGATGCATGGGCGACGTTGCAGCATGATCCAAGTACACTCTTTCCATTAATTGTTACCTCCTAGATATAGAACATGTACGCATCTGATTCGCCGTCATCAGAATGACTGGCCAAATCTTCTATTGTAGTATTGTCGAGTACTTCTTTGACTGCATCACGGATCCTGATCCACAGTTCACGCTTTGCAGGTTCCTCGTCCTCGATTCCTTCCACAGGACTGATCGGACCTTCAAGGATCCGGATAATATCCCCCGCTGTAATCTCAGATGGTTCATGGCCCAATACATAACCACCGTACGCCCCCCTGATACTTCTGACAAGACCGCCGTTCCGCAGTGGGGCGACAAGCTGTTCAAGATAATGTTCAGACAGCTCATGCTGCTGTGCGATGGTTTTCAGTGAAGTCGGCCCTTCACCATGGCGTTTTGCAAGTTCTATCATAATAGTTAAACCGTAGCGGCCTTTAGTTGATATCTTCATGTCCAGCACCTCTATTATATTTAATAACGTCACATTTTGAGCTGGGACGTTTTTCTCTTATTGACTTTTGTTATTATAGCATATTCGCACTCTCACTGTGAAAGGGGCGGTTTCATTCTCTCCATGCATCCACAATATTTCCTTAATGCTACCTCCTGTGATAAAGTGAATGGTACTAGAACGTCAGTTTGGAGAGATGTTTCATGTCGATAAAACCACTTGCCTTTAAGATGAGACCAAGGACCATCGAGGAAGTCATCGGGCAGCAGCATTTAGTCGGGGAAGGAAGAATCATCGACAGGATGGTGAAGGCGAAGCAGCTATCATCCATGATCCTGTACGGTCCTCCCGGCATTGGAAAAACGTCCATCGCAAGTGCCATAGCCGGAAGTACAAAGTACCGTTTCAGAACCCTGAACGCCGTGACGAATAATAAAAAAGATATTCAAATCGTAGCGGAAGAAGCGAAAATGTCAGGTAGTGTGATCCTCCTGTTGGATGAGGTCCACCGACTGGATAAAGGAAAGCAGGATTTCCTCCTTCCCTATTTAGAGAACGGGATGATCACATTGATCGGGGCGACAACGAGCAATCCCTATCATGCCATCAATCCCGCCATTCGAAGCAGATGTCAGATTTTCGAATTAAAGCCTCTTTCAAAAGATGAAATGAAAATCGCCCTGACCCGTGCCATTGAAGATGAAGAACGCGGATTGGGTAGATATTCACTCGACGTAACAGACGAAGCGATTGAACATTTTGCAAGCTCCAGTTTCGGGGATGTAAGAAGTTCCCTGAATGCATTGGAATTGGCTGTATTGTCCACTTCTCCTGGTGAGGATGGGATCATTCATATTGATGTCTCCATAGCGGAAGAGTGCCTTCAAAAGAAAAGTTTTTCTCACGATAAAGATGGCGATGCTCATTATGATGTCGTCAGCGCATTTCAGAAATCGATTCGCGGAAGCGATGTGAATGCAGCCCTCCACTATCTTGGAAGACTCGTTGAAGCAGGAGATCTGCCGAGCATTGCACGGAGGCTGCTCGTGATCGCCTATGAAGATATCGGCCTTGCCAATCCCCAGGCGGGACCACGGACACTCGCGGCTGTGGAAACAGCTGAGAAGATCGGGTTCCCAGAAGCCAGGATCCCATTAGCTAACGCAATCATCGAGCTTTGTCTATCGCCTAAATCGAACTCGGCGATCACCGCCATCGACCTTGCCCTTGCAGACATCCGGAAAGGGAAGAGCGGCGAAGTGCCGGATCACCTGAAAGATGCACACTATCAAGGGGCGAAAGAATTGGGCAGAGGTTTGGAATATAAATATCCACACAGCTACGAATCAGGATGGGTGGCGCAAACCTACCTGCCGGATAAACTGAAAAAGGCTCAATACTACACCCCGAAAGCCACAGGCAAATTTGAACAGGCCATTGCTCAGGTGTACGAGAAGATTAATAAGCAGATGAAACCCTAAAGCGGAGGCGGCTCGTTCAGCCCCGACAAGCATAAGATGAATTGGCCGGGAAGGCGTTCTTTGCCTTCTTGGCCAATTTAGCTTATGACCTCGAGGGGCTAGCCGCCGGAGCTGGATGAACCTAAAGCGGAGGCGGCTCGTTCAGCCCCGACAAGCATAAGATGAATTGGCCTAAGAAGGCGTTCTTTGCCTTTTTGGCAGGTTTGACTTATGACCTCGAGCCTCTAGCCGCCGGAGCTGGATGAACCTAAAGCGGAGGCGGCCTGGGTAGCCCCTACAAGCATATGACGAGTCACCGAAAAGGCGTATTTTACCTTTTTGGTGGCTTTTTTGTTATCGAGAGCAGCCCTATGTCTTTGAACCTGGATTTCCGTAAACAAATCATGCGGAATATAGGATTATCGTGCGTGATATGGATTTTTCATGCGAGATTACGAGTTATCATGCGAGATTTTAAATAATCATGCCACTCTGTCGAAATTCCTTTATCCTGGCCGCATCGATTAGCTTAATGGCATTTCCGATAGTCCACTCGAAGATGAACATTTCTCAACTTACCATCGAACCACACTTTTTATTTTGTTTGAATACCATATCGATTCTTTCAATCATACATTAGTAAAAAGGCCTGGAGGTGTATGGATTGATCATCATCGAAAATGAGTCCGCCCCTAAGGATTTACCGAATCTGACCGCTGTTGAAGAAAACATATTTACTACATTAAAAGAAAGTCCTACCGACTATCGATATCGGAATCTTCCAGAGCTCAAATATGAGTTGAAAGTAAGGGAAAGAATCATTAGCAATGCGAAAAAAATGAATGAAAGTGACGCCACTTTTTCAGCCTTCGAACATTCAAAGTTCAACCCGGCATTTTGGATCAAGACCCCTTACGGATACCGGCTGAAGGAATCCAAGCTACCATCTGACGCCATTGATGATATCTTCACCAACAGTTCTGCATACAGCTTCGAATGCGTCACAAGCATTGTCCTGCTTTACTATAAAGCAATCCTTGATACGATTAAAACTTCCTATTTCAATGAACTATATTCACATCTCCTTGTGTGGGGTCACAACTATGATGATGATCTTCCGATGGTCACATACAAAGGGTTGGATTATATCCCAGGGGATGTCTATTACTTCTTTAATCCCGATTTCGAAGATCCGATCTGGATGGGTGAAAACTCGGTCTTTATAAAAGAAGACCAGTACTTCGGCCACGGGGTGGGGCTCATGACACATGACGAAATGATTGAAGCACTGAATACGCTTCGCAAGAAGGATGCAACGAAGTCCGCCTACCTCCTTGAACAAGTTACACGCCTAAAATTTTCTGATTTGTATCGATACACATAAAACATACTTAGATATAACTAAATCCATTTCTTCTAAAGGCGAACAATCATAAATTCAGTTAGGGTTGCTTGCTACACCGCTATTGATTTCCGTGCAAGACTTCGCTTTCCTCGGGCGGAAGGCAAGCCTCCTCGTCGCTTGCGCTCCTGCGGGGTCTTACCTATTCCGCTTTTCCCGCAGGAGTCTTCGTCTTGCCCTCCAATCAATAGCTAGATCCTGATACACTGGTTATGCTTTCGCAATAATAATAAAAGGCCAGGGCACCATGGTTATTGTTATTCATACACATACTACAGTTTTCGAATGTTCTATCATTCGGGATGTGTCGGCGCAGAATGAGTCATTCACTTCAGGATAGAAAGAGAATTTGAATAAGTAACTGTCATCGATCACTACATCTCATAGAAATAGAGTTAGTGAGTTAGTGTATTAAATGAGTGAAGCAATCTCGACATTACAATGTTTCAGTAAAACACTTACGCTTGGGAAGTTGATTGGAGCGGAAGGTGCTCGACTCCTGCGGGAAACGCGGGAAAGTTGAGACCCCGCAGGGCAAAGCCCGAGGAGGCTCAACTCACGCCCCGCGGAAAGCGAGCACCTGTAGCGGAAATCAACCACTACCTTACTACATCTTAAAGCAACGATGTTTACGTAAACATCCAATGAAAAATCCGAACGATTTCGATTTTCAATAAAGAATTTCGAATAATCGTTCGGATTTTCTTTCAACTATATACTTTTGTCCTAACCTCTTTGTTATTTTTTCAATATTTTGTCCAGCAGCGGTGGCTAGACCCTCGAGGCTTTTCTATGCCGCTACGTCCCTTTTGTTGAATACCAGGAAGGTAAGCAGCTGGAAGATGATGAAGTAAATGATCAGCATGGTGATGGAGAAGCCCATGGTCATGCCGTCGACGAGTGGCGGTGTAAAGCCTGTGTACTGAGTCAGGTCGGTGTTGGCGAACAGACTGTATTTTGCCCAGTCGAATTTAAGGGCAAGCAGGCTTGTGGCATTGCCCCCGACGAATAGTAGGAATAAAGAAATTCCGATCGCCAGCGAGCTGCTTCTGAACACAGCTGAAATCATAAAGGCCATGGTAGCCATCATCACGATATTGACGGTTTGTAATAAGTACGTTTTGATCAAGTATCCAACGATATTCTGTTCAACCACTTTCCCATCTACAAATGCCAGATGAGTGGACTGATCTGTCCCTCCGAACAATATAAGTCCAAGAAGGACTGATACGACGAATAATAATAACAACATACTCAAGCCGTACAAAATGACGGTGAAATATTTAGAAAGAAGGATCTTGGTACGTGAAATAGGGCGGATGAGCAATAGCTTGATGGTCCCCCAGCTGAATTCACTTGCGACGATACCTGCTGCCACGATGATGGTAAATAATCCGACAACCAGAACGATATTGGCATTCGTTTCTACGAATGTCCAAGTCGTTTCTTTTACTTTCGGTTCAATATCGTTCTCAATCCGGTATTCATTAATCGCGACTCTTCGTTCAGTGTCTTTTTTAATGAATTTATTTAAATTAGGAGTTTCAGCCAACATTTGCTTATCCGATTCCACCTGGGCTGAAAGTTCCTGTTTCCAATTATTCATTTCTTTCGCTTTCGAATCACTATACTTGGTGAAAGCGCCTGTCACTCCAATAATGAGAATCAACAGCCCAAGCATGACAAACGTTCCCACCCGCTTGAAGATTTTGGTCCATTCATTTCTAATAAGACTAAGCATGCATGACCTCTCCTTTATCATTTGTAATTTCCAGGAACCTGTCTTCCAATGTTTTCGCTACAGGCATGACACTGTATATTTGTACATCGGCTTCTACCAGTGCCCGGATAACATCCGGTACTTGTTCTTTTGTCAGGGCCACCTGGACTTGTGATCCTTGGGATTCAAACTTTATTCCGGGATCGAAACTGTTAAGAACGGCTTTAATTTTTTCCACATCGTTGATTTCGAAGTGATAGACCTGTTCAGATCCTTCTACAAAGTCCCTGACTTGTTGCACATCGACAAGCTTACCGGACTGGATGATCCCGATCCGGTCACACATCATCTCCATTTCAGATAATAGGTGACTCGATACGATGACCGCCATGCCCTCTTCCTCGGCAAGTTTTCTGATATATGCACGGATTTCACGGATTCCCGCCGGATCAAGGCCATTTGTCGGCTCATCGAGAATGAGTAGTTTCGGTTTATGGAGCAGGCACTGGGCAAGTCCCAGACGTTGTCTCATTCCAAGGGAGTACGTTTTCACCTTATCATTGATACGGTCCGTTAAACCGACCAGTTCGATGACTTCTTTCATTCGTTCATCGGTAATTCCTTTTTGCATGCGGGCAAAGTGCTGTAAGTTCTGATATCCCGACATGAACTTATAAAGCTCAGGGTTTTCAACGATGGCCCCCACATCCTTAATGGCGCCTTCAAAGTCTTTCTTGATGCTTTTTCCTGAGATGAGGACATCTCCTTTTGATATATTCATCAATCCAACGATCATTCGGATCGTGGTCGTTTTCCCTGCTCCATTCGGTCCAAGGAAACCGAATACTTCCCCTTCGTACACGTCGAACGTTAAATTATCAATGATGGTTTTTCCTTTGATGACTTTGGAAACACTTTGTAATTGCACAACCGTCTTCATCATTTCATCTTCCCTTCTGATTTTGTTGTCTTCTTCAACCACTGCAGGACAGATAAACCTTCTGATTCTCTCAGCTCTTCCACCTGACAATGGCCTATTATTTCTCCATCCGATATGATATAGGCTTCATCCAGGATCGCTTCAATCTCATCGATTTCATGGGTCGCTATGATCACGGTCTGCTGTCCGAAATCAATATAAGAAAGAAGGCCTTTCACGATCGTGTCCCTCACCATGGGATCCAGCCCCGAGAATGGTTCATCGAGAAGCAGCACTTCCGTGTTGCGGGACAATGCCAATACGAGCTTCAGCCTGCCCCGATTCCCCTTCGATAAGTGCTTGATCTTCTTCCCGCTATCAAGCTCCATGAATTCGACCAGTTCATGCGCTCTCCCTGTATCGAAATCAGGGAATTGAGAGGCGTAAAACCGGATCATTCCCGCAACGGTGAACGCTTCATAAAACATATCCAATTCCGTCAAATAGGCGACTTCACTGGCGCTTTTCCTGGTTACTGTTTTTCCATTCAAGGAGACCGTCCCCGCGTTCGGGAGCACTAGCCCGGCAATCATTTTTAATGTGGTGGATTTCCCGCTGCCGTTCGGACCGAGGAGTCCATATATCTTCCCTTTTTGAAAATGAAAGGATGTCTGGTTCAGTGCTATATCGTTCCCGTACTTCTTGGTGACACCTTCAAATTTCACAACCACCTCTATTCCTCCCCTCTTCGATCCAGATATTTTTCAACACCCTGGATCATTTGATCATTCGAGAGACCCAGTTCCTTCATGTTCCGGATGAAAGACTCGATCACTTCCTTCTGGACCTTTTCATTCAGTTCTGTCAGAACCTCATCCTTTTCCGTCACAAATGTTCCCTGCCCTCTTCTCGTCTCCACGATGTCCATCCTTTCTAATTCACTGTACGTACGCTGAATGGTATTCGGATTCACTCCTGATTGAACGGCCATTTCCCGGACGGAAGGCAGTTTGTCACCAAGTGCTAACTCTTTCCGCACGATCTCACGGATGATTCGATCAGCAATCTGCAGGTAGATGGGCTTGGAAGCTGTATATTCTTCTGTCATAAGCTACACCTCAACCTTGCGATCCAATAACCGGCAGGAAATGATGAAGACGATGATCATGATCATGCCTTCAAACAGGAAAGGCATGACCGGGAATGGGATCATTTCAGCATCGAAGCCTGCATTCGCCTCATTGGCACCCACAGAGAAAAAGAATCCGGAACTCACCTTAACGGTAAAGGTTTCAAAGAAGAGTCTTTCCACCCAGTCAATGCTCATCAGAAAAGCCACTGCACTTTGATAAACAATGATGAATCCCGCTATCACGATCCAGCGGATATTCTTGAGTGACGGATACTTTGAGAGTGAATGGTAGAGCGTCCACAGGAATATCGTCCATCCGGAAAAGTAGAGTCCGACAATCGTTACGCCAAGATTAAAGAGAATGCCTTCTTTGATTGGCCAATAAGAGAAGAGAGAATCCTCTTGAAAAATGACCATGGTCAGAACCCCCAATATATCTACTACTAACAGTGATAGAGTGGAATAAATAAAGGCGATGATAAGTTTGGATAACAGGAGCTTAAATCCGCTATGGGGACTATGAAGCCACAACTGGGTTTTTCCTTCCACCCTCAGCATGGAGCAGACAATCCCCGGAAGAAAGGCGAAATGGAAGACTCCGATCATTATGAGGAAAATTTGTGTCACGCTTGGCTCATGGACATAATGGCCAATCACCAACCCTATGACAAAAATGAGAAAAACAATGGCAATCCATCCATAAAACCAAATACTGGAGGTTTTGAAGTCTTTCCAGAGAAGACCTTTAAACGCATTCATCCTTACCCTCCTCCGAAATGTGTTTTAGTGTTCTAGTTAGATAGTACACTATGACAGAATAAGACGTCAATCTTTTTTTCACCTATTTATTGGAATTTTTTCAGGTGAGTGATGCCCTTTTGAAATAGGAGGGAGAAGGAAGGACAGACAAAAGGACTGAATCCACCTTGGGGATTCAGTCCTTTTGAAGAATTATTATTTGTCTTTTACTCTTTTGATTTCGATATCCTTCAACAACTGGTTCATCACATGACTCGCTGCAATCAGGCCGGCCACGGAAGGAACGAAAGCGTTGGAAGACGGAGGTAGCTGTGCTTTACGGATCTTCGCATCATCCTTCCCGACTTCCTTTCTGATTTCTTCACGGATGACGATCGGGCTCTCATCAGAGAAAACCACCGTCACACCTTTTTTGATTCCTTCTTTTTTCAGGCGGGTACGGATCACCTTGGCGATTGGATCTGTATGCGTCTTGCTGATATCGGCAATTTTGAAGCGGGTCGGATCGGTTTTATTCGCCGCTCCCATGCTCGCGATCAATGAAATATTTCGTTTCAGGCATTCTTTCATTAAATGAATTTTATAGGAAATCGTATCAGAGGCATCAATGACATAATCGATTCCCTGAGCAAAGAATTCCTCGTATGTTTCTTCCGTATAGAACATTTTCAAAGCGATGACTTCACAGTCCGGATTGATGTCCATAATGCGGTCCCTCATCAGATCAACCTTTGGCTGACCCACAGTAGAGAGCAATGCATGGACCTGACGATTTACGTTGGTGATGTCCACATCATCTTTATCCACTAACACTAAACGGCCTACACCGGAACGGGCTAACGCTTCAGCTGCAAAGGATCCCACTCCCCCTATTCCGAGTACGGCCACCGTACTATTTTTAAGGGTTTGAAGACCTTCTTTGCCGATCGCTAGTTCATTTCGAGAAAACTGGTGTAGCAAAATAATCAACTCCATTATAAGTATTCAACTAGGTTTATACTGAATTAGAATAAAGGATAGGGGACCGAAAATCAACATGAAATGTTGTCCTTCTCTTTCGTTTACCCTATTAAGAGAAGATTTAGTCCCGACAAAAAAGCCAGGCTGCTGTGAGCCTGGCTTTTTATTCTATGACATCTTCATTATCATATTGGTTTGGACGAGTCCCAATCGTGCCGCCGCCATCATTTCCTTCGTTTTGAACCCGCTCTCGGCAGGTGGGTGCTTTATCCCACTATTTGTTAGTCCCCGGCACGGGGCATGAACGCCTAGCGGAAACATCAAGCTCCCGAAGTTTGAATTGTTCGGTCAAAACTGTTAGGTAAAAACGTCGTACACATCAGGACTCGTTTGTGATTGTCTAAATAATATCATACCACCAGGATGATTTCAACGAATGACCCCCGGTATTTAATTACATTATTCTACATCGAGTGACAAAGACAGCTCTTTTAATTGAGCTTCACTTACTCCACCCGGTGCGTCTGTCAATACACAGCTTGCACTTGCCGTTTTCGGGAACGCAATCGTATCACGGAGGTTTGTGCGACCTGCAAGGAGCATCACTAAACGGTCCAGTCCAAGGGCAATCCCGCCATGTGGGGGAGTTCCGTATTCGAAGGCTTCCAATAAGAACCCGAATTGCTCTTCCGCTTCTTCTTTCGAGAATCCAAGCACCTTGAACATTTTTTCCTGGATGTCACGCTCGAATATCCGGAGTGATCCGCCTCCAAGTTCATATCCGTTCAAGACAAGGTCGTATGCTTCAGCACGGACAGATGCAGGGTCCGTTTCGAACAGTTCGAGATCCTCTTTCACCGGCATCGTGAATGGATGATGGGCTGCATAGTAACGGTTCTCGCCTTCATCAAACTCAAGGAGCGGCCAGTCTGTCACCCACAGGAAGTTGAATAATGTTTCATCTATCAGCTTCAATTCCTTCCCTAATTTCAAACGAAGGGCCCCAAGTGCATCTGCCACGACTGATTTTTTATCAGCTACAAATAGTAGAAGGTCTCCTGCTTCTGCATTGGCTGAAGTCGTAATCGCCGAAGCATCATCTTCACTCACAAATTTGGAGATCGGCCCTTTTAAGCCTTCTTCTTCTACCTTCAGCCAGGCCAACCCTTTTGCTCCGTATCGGGAAACAAACTCAGTCAATCCATCAATGTCTTTACGTGAATACTGGGATGCCCCGCCTTTGACATTGATCAGCTTCACTTGCCCGCCATTCGCGATTGCGCCGGCAAATACTTTGAAACCTGAATCCTTAACGATTTCGGATACATCGATCAGTTCCATGCCGAAACGTGTGTCCGGTTTGTCAGAACCATAACGGCTCATGGCATCGTCATACGTCATTCTCGGAATAGGTAATGAAACGTTTACGCCTTTCACATCATTCATGAGCTTCTTCATCATATCTTCAACTAGTGAAATGATCTGTTCTTTATCCATGAAGCTCATTTCCATATCGATCTGGGTGAATTCAGGTTGACGGTCTGCACGAAGATCTTCATCACGGAAACAGCGGGCGATTTGATAATAACGGTCGAATCCGGAAACCATCAACAGCTGTTTAAAGATTTGTGGTGACTGTGGCAAAGCATAGAATTCACCTTTATGAACCCGGCTCGGAACGAGATAATCCCGTGCCCCCTCTGGCGTACTCTTCGTTAAGATCGGGGTTTCCACGTCCAGGAATCCGTTATCGTTCAAGAAATTGCGGAATGATGTCGTTACATTATGACGCATCTTGAAGGTTTCAATCATCGCGGGACGACGAAGGTCCACATAGCGATACTTCAAGCGGACATCTTCTGACACTTCCATCTGATCGTCTATCATGAAAGGCGGTGTCTTGGCTTCATTGATGATTTGAACCTCTTCGACGTGAATCTCGACTTTTCCGGTTTTCAGGTTGGGGTTCACCGTTCCTTCTCCCCTGGCGACGACCGTACCTGTCACGCTTAATACATATTCATTACGTATTTTCTCTGCAAGGGCAAGAGCCTCTTCAGATAAATCAGGGTTAAAGACGACCTGCACGATTCCCTCTCTGTCACGAAGGTCGATGAAAATCAATCCTCCCAGGTCCCTTCTCTTTTGCACCCAGCCTTTGATCGTGATTTTCTCACCGATGTATGTTTCCGTTATGTCTCCACAATATGCGGTTCTTTTTGTCATCATGTTCTCCTCCTTATCAAATCAACGCGTCCTATTTGCCAAGCTTCGTCTTCACATTTTCCACAAAATGATCCAGGTTCACTTCTTCCTGTTCACCAGTAGACATATCCTTTAGATTGATTTTATTTTCCTGTAATTCATTATCACCGATAACCGCCACATATTTCGCTTCATACCGGTCGGCCGCTTTGAATTGGCCTTTCACCTTGCGATCAAGATAATCTTTCTCTGAAGAAACCCCTGATGCTCTCAATTTGTGAAGAAGCTTTACAGCATAATCTTTCGCGTCTTCACCCAATGATACGATGAAGCATTCGACCCCTTGATCAATTGGGAGTTCGACCCCTTCTGCTTCCAATGCCGAAAGCAGCCTTTCAATACTGAAGGCAAATCCGATCCCAGGCGTTTCTGGCCCACCGATCATTTCAACCAGACCGTTGTAGCGTCCCCCTCCGCAAAGAGTCGTTATGGCGCCGAAGCCTTCTGCATCACTCATGATTTCAAAGGCCGTGTGGTTATAATAATCAAGGCCGCGGACGAGGGTCGGATCGACGACGAATTCAACATCCATGTCTGAAAGGTGAGTTTGAACTTTTTCAAAATACTGTTTCGATTCGTCATTTAAGTAGTCAAGAATCGATGGTGCAGTTGACATCAATTCATGATCGCGGTCCTTCTTACAATCAAGGATCCGTAATGGATTCTTCTCCAGGCGATTCTGACAATCGCCGCAGAATTCATCGATTCTCGGTTTGAAGTGATTGATCAATGCCTCTCTGTGTGCATTCCTGCTTCCGGCATCACCAAGACTATTAATCACAAGCTTTAGTTGAGTCAATCCTAATTTCTTGTAGATTCCCATTGCAAGCGAGATCACTTCTGCATCAATTGCCGGGTCTTCACTTCCGAGAGCTTCGACGCCAAATTGGACAAATTGACGGTACCTGCCTGCCTGTGGTCTCTCGTAACGGAACATCGGACCCGAGTAGAAGAGCTTCGTCGGCTGATTCGGGTGACCGAACATTTTATTTCCTACAAAGGAGCGGACAACAGAAGCGGTCCCTTCAGGTCTGAGCGCCAGACTTCTGCCTCCCCGGTCTTCGAACATATACATTTCTTTCTGTACGATATCCGTCGTATCCCCCACTCCACGGGTGAACAGTTCACTCGCCTCGAAAATCGGGGTGCGGATTTCTTTATACTGATAGTTGTGACAAAGGGTCTTCGCCACTTCCTCTACATACTGCCATTTTTCCACTTCACCAGGCAGGATGTCCTGTGTACCTCTTGGAATCTGAATGGACAAGATGATTTCCTCCTTTTATCGTGCACATTGATCTTTATGTAAATAAAAAAAGCCCTCAGTCCCTTGTATATCTCATACAAGGGACGAGAGCTGTTATTCCCGTGGTGCCACCCTAATTGAAGTCTATGAAAGACCTCCACTTAGCCAGTTAACGCCTGGTACGTTCATCTCCTACTAACGAATCGTTTTCAGAGAGAAACCTCCTGAGTGTTCATTCACTAAGTCACATTGTAGAAATGCTCTCAGCCAAGGCATTTCCTCTCTTTACACGGGGGGTTAGCTACTATGCTCGATCAACGGTTTTTGTAAATGTTATTTTATTTGTATAATGATACGGTTGCCGCAGGTCCATGTCAAGAGGTTAAAGAAAATTTCGTCAGGATCTCTCCATTTTCTTTTTCAATAATTTCACTTCCCGTAACGATAATCCGAATTCGGAAGCAAGCTCTACATTCAACGCATCTTTTTCACGTTCCAAAAACTGGTGGAAATCCACTCCAAACAACTGGTTATCACCATTTGCGTTCATGAATCCTTTTTCACTCGACCTCAAGTCCACTCATCCTTTCAACAAACATTCCTATCCTTATCATTTCCAATTACCTATTTTTCTTTCGTTTTAAAGGGATTTTATTTTTTTTATCGTATTAAAACCTTAAGGATATCTTAAGGAACTCCCCTTCTTAAAAAAATTTCACAGTGGGGTTCAACACTTGAGCAGGAAAATCCGATATTACTATGGGTGTTTGTATTTCGTACAGGAGGTGACGAAGATTAAGAAAGTAATCACATCAATGTTGATTGTGCTCTTGATGTTCCCGCTGCAGCCCTTCATGAATGAGGCACATGCGGAAACCGGAAAGGTCACAATCAGTGTTTCGAACCTTAATGTCCGCACAGGACCGGGACTGAGCTTCCCCGTTTTGACAAAGGTACAGAGAGGGGAAGAGTACAAAATAGTAGAAACGCAAAAGGATTGGTATAAAGTCGAAACAAGCAGTGGGGACGGCTGGGTGGCCGATTGGCTCGTCACAGTGGAAGAATCCGCTTCCAGTGATTCACCCCCCCGTGAGGGTCAGGTGAACACAGACGGTCTACGTGTCAGAAAAGGACCGAGCACTTCAGACGAGGTCGTGACGGTATTACAAAATGGAGATACGGTGACGGTTACAGAAGAAGATGGGGACTGGCTGCAGATTGAATCAGGAAGCACCACGGGCTGGGTCCACGGTGAATACATAACCGGCAGAGAATCCTCACAAGACAAAAAACGTTTACACAAGCAGGGAATCATCACCGATGATGCTTTGAATGTCCGATCCTCACCCTCTCTGCAAAGTTCCGTCCTTGGGGTACTGAATAAAGGAGATGAGGTGGAGGTGACCGGAAGTGTTTCCGGTTGGTACGAGATCATGTTCGGCGATGAGATCGCCTGGGTCAGTGATGCTTTCATAGAGTTCTCTACCGGTTCTGATCAAGGTGAAACAAGCCGATCAGATGAAGGATCATCCTCCACGGGAGAGATGATCGGGATCATTTCTGTACATGGTCTCAATGTCCGTGATGAAACTTCACTGAACGGTCAAATCGTCGGCAAGGTGGCCAAGGGCGAAAAATACGCCTTATTGAAAGAGAAAAATAACTGGTATCAGATCAAGCTTTCCAATGGAAAAAAAGGATGGATCGCCGGGTGGTATGTCCAAAAAACGGTGACAGCCGCTGCCCACGAACGGATCGGCTCGAATGAAAACGTCACGATTCTATACAACGGCACAAATATTCGCAATGAAGCAAACACCCAGGCAAGTGTCGTCAAACGAGCCGCAAGTGGGGAGACCTATCAAGTAATGAGTAAGGATGGAGACTGGTATGAGGTGGAATTAGCCGATGGCAGTGCTGGTTTTGTAGCCGGCTGGGTCGTTTCGGTCCGTTCTGCAGCAGGTGAAAACACAACGCCCTCCCGCAAAAAAACCGGTGGTCTCGAAGATAAGGTGATCGTGATCGATCCCGGACATGGCGGAAGGGACAGTGGTACTACGGGAGCAAGTGGTACACTGGAGAAGCTTCTTACCATGAAAACCGGAGAACTCCTTGCGGAAAAATTGAAAAGCGCTGGGGCAAAGGTCAAATTAACAAGAAAAACCGATGAATATTTATCGTTACCATCAAGGGTATCATTATCTCATTATAATCAGGCAGACGCCTTTATCAGCATTCACTTTGACAGCATTATGGATTCTTCCATAGCAGGTCATACGACTTACTACTATCAAAACCAGCAGAAAGAGCTGGCAGAGGAGATCCACGGCAGCCTCTCGGATCGATTACCCACCTCAGACCGTGGTGTCCGAATCGGGGATTATCATGTCATCCGTGAAAACAACCGGCCAGCCGTCCTTTTGGAATTAGGATTCCTCAGCAATCCGTCAGAAGAAGCCAATGTCAATACTCAGTATTTTCAAGATTTGGCTGCAACGGCCATCTATCATGGTTTAAGTGACTACTTCTCAGAGTGATGTCCATTCAAATAAAGAAGGCTGATTCCCTTAGTGGAATCAGCCTTCTTTATTAGGTTTTACTCTCAATCAAGAGTGTAACAGGACCATCATTCGTCAGATTGACATCCATCATCGCACCGAATACACCTGTTGCCAGCCTCACTCCTTTTCCCTCGAGAATCTCATTGAAGTAATCATAGATCACTTCGGCATGATCGGGTTTGGCTGCATTCATGAAATTCGGCCTTCTTCCCTTTCGGACATCTCCATACAGGGTGAATTGGGAAATGGAAAGAATCTCCCCTCCCACATCAAGGAGGGAGTGATTCATCTTTCCTTCATCATCTTCAAAAATGCGAAGGTTCACAACCTTTTCTGCCACATAACGGGCATCTTCTTCTGTATCTTCATGGGTGATCCCCACAAGCAGTACAGCGCCTGACTGGATTTCTCCCGTCACTTCTCCATCAACGGTGACGGAGGCTTCTTTACTTCTCTGCAGTACAACCCTCATAAAGAAATCTCCTTTAGTTCATGATTCGTCTTACAGCATATACATCTGGTATCTGTTTGATTCTCTCTACCACTTTGTGCAAATGGGAAATGTTTTGAATCGATATGGACATATTGATGGTGGCCACTTTGTTCCGGTCCGATTTTCCACTCACAGCCGATATATTCGTCTTCGTTTCATTCACCGCCTGAAGGACTTCATTCAGGAGTCCTCTGCGATCATAACCAGAGATTTCAATATCGACATTATATTCTTTCCGGTCATTCCCGTCGCTTTCCCATGATACGGGAATGAGGCGCTGTTCCACTTCGTCCGCCATGACATTCGTACAATCCGCACGATGGACCGAAACGCCTCGCCCCTTTGTAATGAAGCCGACGATTTCATCTCCCGGAACCGGACTGCAGCAGCGTGAAAGCCGGATAAGGAGATTATCGATCCCCTCTACCTGTACACCTGCATCTTTTTTCCGCTTGACGGGTTGAGCATTCAATTCCTTCATCGTTTCTTCCAGATTGTCTTCCTGTTCCCGCTTCTTTCGGTGTTTTTCCGTTAAACGGTTGGCGATTTGAGCGGCTGTGATCCCGTTATACCCGACGGCTGCATACATATCATCCTCGTTGGAGAAATTGAATTTCTCAGACACTCGCTTGATGTTTTCGGGATGGAGGATTTCCTTCACATCGAAATCCTGATTCTTGATTTCTTTTTCGACCAGCTCACGGCCTTTTTCAATATTTTCTTCCCTGCGCTGTTTCTTGAAGAACTGCTTGATTTTATTCTTTGCCTGGGAAGTCTGGGCAAGCTTCAGCCAATCCTGACTGGGACCATACGAATGTTTGGACGTAAGGATCTCGATGATATCCCCCGTTTTCAACTTGTAATCAAGAGTGACCATTTTCCCGTTGACCTTTGCACCGATCGTTTTGTTGCCGATTTCCGAGTGGATCCTATAGGAAAAGTCGATGGGAACGGAGCCTGATGGCAATTCCAATACGTCTCCTTTAGGCGTGAATACAAAGACCATATCGGAAAACAGGTCGATTTTAAGAGATTCCATGAATTCTTCAGCATTGGCCGATTCATTCTGGAACTCGAGTATCTCCCTGAACCAGGAAAGCTTCTTCTCGAATGAAACAGGTTCATTCGCTTCTTTCCCTTCTTTATACGCCCAGTGTGCCGCTACCCCGTATTCAGCGATTTGGTGCATTTCAAGGGTCCTGATCTGCACTTCCAGTGGGTCGCCTTTAGGACCGATCACCGTCGTATGAAGGGATTGGTACATATTCGGTTTCGGCATGGCGATGTAATCTTTGAACCTTCCGGGCATCGGTTTCCAGCATGTATGAACGATTCCGAGTACAGCATAGCAATCCTTGATGCTGTCTACTACAACACGCACGGCAAGCAAGTCGTAAATTTCATTGAATTGTTTGTTTTGCAGTGCCATCTTACGGTAAATGCTGTAAATATGCTTAGGTCGTCCGGAAATTTCAGCCACGATTTTCACATCGCCAAGCTTATCTTTCACTTCATTGACGACTTCCTCTAAGTATTGTTCACGCTCGGCACGCTTCTTCTTCATCAAATTGACAATACGATAATACTGTTGAGGATTTAAATATCGGAGCGACGTATCTTCCAATTCCCACTTGATCTTTGAAATCCCTAACCGATGGGCCAAAGGAGCGAAGATTTCAAGTGTCTCATTTGCTATTCTCCGCTGCTTCTCCTGTGGTAAATGTTTCAGTGTTCTCATATTATGGAGGCGATCTGCCAATTTAATGAGGATGACCCTGATATCCTGAGCCATCGCCACAAACATTTTCCGGTGATTTTCAGCCTGCTGCTCTTCATGGGATTTGTATTTAATCTTCCCTAGCTTCGTGACCCCATCAACGAGCATGGCCACTTCGGCATTGAACGCTTCTTCAATTTCACCGAGGGAAATGCCCGTATCCTCCACGACATCATGAAGAAACCCTGCAGCAACGGTTGCCGGATCCATCTCCAGGTCCGCCAGTATCCCTGCCACCTGGATGGGATGGATGATGTATGGTTCACCAGACTTTCGGTATTGCTCAGTGTGGGCATCCCTAGCATACTCGTATGCCTTCTGGACCATTTCAACATGCTCATCGTTTAAGTATGCTCTTGTTTTATCTATAACCTGTTCCGGGGTTAGTACTTGATCTTTAGCCATGATCAAAATCACCTTTGTATTTTAATATAGTTCACGATTGTTTGATTTTAATGATTGTTACTATTATCAAAAAAAAAAGAGCTTCTGTAAAGGGTTTAGTGGAAAATTCTCAGAATCCATCTGATTTTGTCGATAAATGTCGATTCTGTTATTCTTGAAATTAAAAAAATAAGGGCTGACACTCTAACCAGTTGTCAGTCCCTTATTTCAGTATATCACAAAGTCAGTTTTAATAATCGAATTTAGTATTGCATTAATGTCATGATATCATAGTTCTCAAGTTTGTCGCGGCCGTCAAGGTACGTAAGTTCAATTAAGAACGCCGTTCCTGCAACGATTCCACCAAGTTCTTCCACAAGCTTGATCGTTGCTTCGATTGTTCCACCTGTAGCAAGTAAGTCATCCGTGATCAGTACACGCTGGCCGGGCTTGATTGCATCTTTATGGATCGTCAATGCATCTTTACCATACTCAAGGCCGTATTCCTTCTGGATCGTTTCACGAGGTAATTTACCAGGTTTACGAACCGGCGCAAAGCCTACACCAAGTGCATAAGCAACTGGACATCCGATGATGAATCCACGGGCTTCCGGTCCTACAACAAGGTCGATTTGCTTTTCTTTTGCATATTCGACGATTTGATCTGTCGCGTATCTATATGCATCACCATTATCCATTAAGGTCGTGATGTCTTTAAATTTAATTCCTTCTTTAGGCCAGTCCTCAACGATTGTAACATATTGTTTTAAGTCCATGCTTTTGCTTCCTCCTCAATTGTAACAGACTCTTCCATCCTTTCATTAAACCAAGTCTTCAACTCTTGATAGGAAGAATATAACAATTCGTTTTCAAGCTCGTATTGTTGTTGTTTCTTCTGATATGTTCGAGATTCTGAAAGATCTTTCTTGGTTTTCTCAGGATTGAGAGAAATAAATCCATTCACTATTGTAACAAACTTCAAATCAAAAAACACCTGTGACATGAAATCGATTGTTTCTTTTGACCAGCCTTTATATTTGGCCAGGTCATCTCCATGCTTATTGACATCGAACGATCCCCGTTTGGTTAAAAATCCATAGTACCATTTGAAATGGTCCCGGGTCGGCATCGTGCTGAAGAAATGATCTTCTTCCTGGAAGAAATGAGCATAGATGCGATGAGGACGTCCCTTCTTCAAAAGCTCTTCAAGTAAAGGCTTGGAATTCGGGAGATCCAGAAGTACAAGGCTCGCTTTCTCCGTTGATAATCCATCTAGCGTAGAGCTTTCCTCCAAGAGGATGACTTCATCTTTCGACAGGTTCAGTTTGTCCAAGGTGGATGGATGGAAACAAACCATTTTCTTATTTTCTTCAGGGATGAGTCCGTTCCATTTATGGACCTGCTTGATCCCCCGCACATCAAATAATTGCCAATGATCGATTCTCACATCATGTAAAAACACCTGTGGCTTTTTTCGATTGTTCCACTCATTTATGGATAATTCACCAATTACTGACGCATTTGAAAAAGGTGTCATGTGGTCAGCCAGTTCCCCGAGCCCAAATCCTACTCCGTCAAGTTGGACTCCTTTGTCTTCCAAAACGAGCTTCAGGTGATTCTGTGCAGATCCGATTTTTTTATAGTGCTCGATGCTCACATTATCGATGATCCACTTTGGCTTCGGATTCTTCATCCCAAAAGGTGCCAAAAGCTGGAGCTTTTCAATCGACTCCACAGAGATTTCGTCCACTGTCACGGGAGCATCGAGTTGTGTGACAGGGATGAAGTCCTCTGGTGTCAACTCCGTCCCGGCCAGTTCATTCAACCGGTTTCTCAAACTAGCTACATCGTCTAATTCAAGCGTCATGCCCGCAGCCATTGGATGGCCACCGAAGTGGGGAAGGATATCCCGGCAGGTTGAAAGGTTTTTGAATAAATCAAATCCTACGATGCTTCTTGCTGAACCTTTCGCAGTTCCTTTCTCGGAGTCATAGCTGAGCACGATGGTCGGACGGTAAAACTTATCGACCAGACGGGAAGCCACAATGCCGACCACTCCGGGATTCCAGCCTTCCTTTCCGATGACAAGTACATGGTTATCCTTCAACGGGAAGTCTCTCTCCACCATCTCGACGGCTTCCTCGGTCATTTGAGCGACAATCGCCTGTCTCTCTTTATTCAAGCCGTCAATTTCTTCCGCCAGTGCCTTCGCCTCTTCCTCATCCACCGTAAGCATGAGATCCACGGCAGGATCGGCATCACCTAAGCGGCCGACAGCATTAATCCGTGGGGCGATCATGAAGCCGACCGTCTCTTCCGTTATTTCATGCTGCTTCGCGTTGGCGATTTTGCATAAAGCTTTAATCCCCAATCGGTTTGAAGCCCGGAGCTCAGCTAGACCCCGCTTAGCCATAAGACGGTTTTCCCCTCTCAATGGGACGAGATCCGCAATCGTTCCAATCGCTGCAAGATCGAGTAAATGACTTGGCAGCTCACCATAAAGAGCATGGGCCAATTTAAAGGCCACCCCAACTCCTGCAAGCTCTCCAAATGGATACGCCACTTTTCCTACCTTAGGATGTAAGAGCGCATAAGTTTCCGGTAATTCGGGTCCAGGTTCATGGTGGTCTGTAATGATCAGGTCGATCCCGAGATCTTTCGCGAGTCTGGCTTCGTTCACGGCAGAGATTCCAGTATCAACCGTGATGATGAGCGAGAATTCCTCATCCTTAGCCCAGCGGAACGCCTCTTCATTCGGGCCGTATCCCTCACTGAAGCGATTCGGGATATAGAATTCCACCATCGCACCAAGATCTCTCAGTACCGTCATCATGACCGACGTACTGCTGACTCCATCTGCATCATAATCACCATAAACGAGAATTCTTTCCCCGTTTTCAATGGCTTTATGGATTCGTTCCGTTGCTTTTTTCATATCTTCGAATAGGAATGGATCGTGGAATGAGTCGCCTGAATCAAATAAAAAATTCCTGGCTTCTTCTACATTATCCAGATCCCTGTTTATCAATAATTTCGCTACAAGCGAAGGTACCTTTAGTTCATTCGCCAATTCTGCTATTTTATGTTCATCTGATTCTGTCAATATCCAACGTGTTTTTGAGTTTAACATACGTTCACCCCTCAGCCTTACTCATTATACAAAAGTGAGGGGGTTGTTTCAATCTTAATAAAAGGCGGGAAGGTGGGGGAATGAACTTGAATGTGGTTTGGGATACAATAAAAAACCTGGTGACAAAAGCCACCAGGTCTGTTTTACTCCCCTGCTTCCCCCACTGAATCCGGGGCACGTTTTTTCAACGGGATGTCTTCAGTCTTTTCCTTGTGCATCCCTTCTGCCTGTTCTCTCAGCAGCAGGTTTTCTTTTTCCAGGGATTTAACCCTGCGCTGGACGACGAATAATCGGAACAGCCCTACGGAACCGATGATGATACCACCCATCAAGACAGATCCGAGTATAACTAATATAAGAGGCCAGTCGGATTCCCCGAACAGATAATTGACGGTGACCGGATCGACGTTGATGACTGCGAAAATGGATACGACCAACGCAAAGAAAATACCTAATAATAAAGTCCATTGAAACTTCATGAGACTTCCCTCCCTTTAAGTTAAGTCTATTTGATCATCACTTTCTTCAGAAGCAGGATTGAATGGATTTATATGAATGAACACATCATTCACATTCGATTCTTCCAAGAGCTTCTCTTTGACTCTCTTCCCGACACGGTGACCTTCCTCTACCGTCATGTAAGGATCGACACTGATCTTCAAATCAATGATGACATAGTGACCATGTTCCCTTGCATGAAGCTCGTTGATTTCCTTCACGTCAGGGACGGACTCCACGATTTTTCGAAAAGGCAGGACATCTTCCTCATGCATCACGTGATCAAGGGTCGTATGTATGGATTCCGCCCCCAGATGCCAAGCCATCCTGAGGACAAGCAGGGAAACGAATATCCCAGCAACAGGATCCGCATAAACGAGCCAGCCGATATCGAACTTCCCTCCCAGGATGGAAGCGGAGATCCCCACCAGTGCCGCGATGGAAGAGAACACATCCGAACGATGCTCGTACGCATTCACGATTAATGCATCACTCTTTAACCTTTTACCCAACCGATATTTGTATTGAAACATTGCTTCTTTCACGATGATGGAGAAAATCACGGCATAAATCGCAATCGCTGTTGGTGGGGTGAGAGGGTGAAAAAAAGATTCAATCGATGATTTCCCGATTTCGATCCCTACTAAAAATAACAGGACGGCAACGATGATTGCCGCAATGGATTCCGCCTTTCCGTGCCCATAAGGATGATCCTGATCAGGGGGCTGCTTGGCCGCCCGTAAACCTATAAAAACGGCAAGGGATCCTGCTACATCCGATGCAGAGTGAACCGCATCTGCAATAAGCGCCCGGCTATTCCCCATGATGCCGGCCGCCCACTTTATTACCGCCAGCACAATATTGCCCACCACACCGATCATGGCAGCAAATTCCGCTTTTTTAAAACGATCCTCATGATTCATTTCGCGTCGCCTCCCTTGTAACTTCTATTAGTGTAACCCAATGCCGTAAAAAAATAAAAAAGACAGGTCCGGGAAGAAATACTTCCCGGACCTCTTGATATTCATTATACTTGCGGTTCATCCGACCACGTTTTCTTTTCTTTTACGGTCTTGATCGTTCCTTTTTTCTTCAGTTCTTTCTTCTTCATCACGAGCCATACTTGGGAAGCGATGAATACGGAAGAATACGTACCTGAGATTAACCCGACCAATAAAGCGATGGAGAAGTTACGGATGGACTCACTACCGAAGATCATGAGTGCAAGGACCGTGAACACGACTGTCAATACTGTATTGACCGAACGGCCCATCGTTTGTCTGATACTTTGGTTCACTACCTCTTCAATGTCTTTATCCGTCTTTAAACGGCGTTTTTTATGAAGATTTTCACGCAGCCTGTCGAAGGTGACGATCGTATCATTGATCGAATAACCGACAATCGTAAGGACGGCTGCAATGAACGTGATATCCACTTCGAGCCTTGTCAGACTGAAGAATGCGATGATAAAGAATGCATCATGCATAAGGGCAAGGATTGCTCCCAAAGCCATTCTCCATTCGAATCGGAGTGTTACGTATATAATGATCCCGATGGAGGCAATCACCAAAGCAATCATAGCGTTCTGCGCAAGCTCTTTCCCGATTACAGGTGAAACGGTACTGATACTTGGCTCGGCACCATAAAGCTTGTTGAAGTGATCTTTCAATTTCGCGATTTCGTCCTTATTCAGGTCATCCGTATAGCGCACGACGGCAACATTATTTTTATCGCCTGAAATGACGACATCTTCTGAAGGCAATTTAATCTCCTTCAGTTCGTCCTGAACCTGTTCCGTCTTCAAGCTTTGATCAGCGAGGATTTCCATCCGTGAACCACTGACAAAGTCGATTCCGAGATTTAATCTGAAAATGGCCAGTATGATAATCCCTGCTGTGATGAGTACTGCTGACAGGGTAAAGAATTTCTTTCGCTGTGCTGCAAAATCAAAGCGGTCAAATCGGGTAGGGAGATCCAGCGTATCGTAATTCTCCGCCAAGTCCTTGATATCGGATTTTTTGACACCGAACCAGCCCGGCTTTTTATTAAAGATACGGCTGTTCACCCAAAGGCCGAGTAATAGTCGCGAACCCCATACTGCCGTAATGAAGCTTGTCAGGATACTGACAATCAGCATCGTTGCGAACCCTTTGACCGAGCTCGTCCCATAGAAGAAGAGAACGGCCGCTGCCAGGATTGTCGTTACGTTGGCATCGAGAATCGTAAGGAAAGAAGATTTATTCCCTGCCTGGAAGGCCGAGCGTATCGGCTTCCCGACACGCATCTCCTCTTTGATCCGTTCATACGTGATGATATTGGCATCGACGGCCATACCCACACCCAGGATAAGGGCTGCGATTCCCGGCAGGGTAAGGACCCCGTTCATCATATCGAAAATTAACAGTATCAAGTAAATATAAACAGAAAGGGTGATCGTGGCGATCAATCCAGGGAAACGGTAGTACGCAATCATGAATAAGAAAATGATGGCAATCCCGATGATTCCCGCAGTCACTGTCTTATCCAGTGCCTGCTGACCGAACTTTGCTCCCACGGATGTTGAATATTTCTCATCCAGTTTGACCGGAAGTGCCCCGGCATTTAAGAGGGACGCAAGATTCTGGGCACGCTCAACCGTGAAATTCCCTTCGATGATGACTTCATCCGAGTTGATTGGCTTTCTTACCGCCGGGTCGGAGATGAATTTCGGGTCTTCCTTCCCTACTTCAGCTTGGTAAGAATCTTTTCCTTCCTCGAAATCCAGCCAAATCACAAGCTGGTTCTGTGGAGCCATAGCAGAAATGTCTTTCGTTAATTCATAGAATTTCGAACGATCTTTCAATTTTAATGAAACGATTGGATTATTTTTATCATCAAACGTTTGTTTCGCAGATCCCGACTCAAGATCCGATCCGTCCAGACGGACTTTATCGTTCACGTCGCGGAACGTCAAATTGGCTTGAGTGGAGAGGATTTCCCTTGCTTCGTTCTGGTCCTCGACACCAGCTAATTGAACACGGATGCGGTTCCCGTCTTCGATTTGGATATTCGGTTCACTGACACCCAATACGTTAATACGCCTGTCCAGTGCATCGGCTGTATTGGCGACGGTTTCTTTCGTGATTTCCTGGCCTTTTTTGATCGGCTGAACTTCATAAAGAACTTCAAATCCGCCCTGCAGGTCCAATCCCAGTTTAATATTATCTACAATACTCTTCGCTGTTCCTCCCATAGTACCTGCAAGCAATACTACAAGTATAAAGAAGGCAATGATTCGGCCACGCTTTACCATTATGTATAGATCCTCCTTGCCGTTTTAAAAAACCATTCGAACTATGTGTTTCAAAAAGTAATATAATTCCTAAATTCTTCGGGCATTCTCATTATCTATGAGAAAGAAATGACTGTCAATTTCTTTTCGGGCTATTTTCCATTCTTATTCGGGCGAAGAAGCTCGTTCAACTCGTCTTCATTCACTTCTTCAAACCAATTGGGAGATCTGTACGCTTCAATTGTTTCAAAGCTCATATACTCTCCGGGTTTGACCGTCAACACATCACTCACTAACTGAAAGAACTTTACATCCACTTCAGGTTTCTTCCATTTCTTCTTCGTTAAATAGGACCATAGGCTGTCAGCGTCTGCCTTACCATATCCAAGAATTTCAAATTCTTCTACTTTGCTTACAAGCGCTGGTACTAATGATTCATAATAACGATCGTAAGGATGCTGATTTTTCTTCATTCCCCGTCCACCCCATTTGGGCTATATTCAGCCCGAATTGTTCACTACTTGTCATGCTTTGTCCACCCTGATGCATATACATCATTGTAAACGATAATACCAATTTTGAGAAGGCAGGGAATTTTATGTCAAAATTTCTGAAAGGCACCATGATCTTAATGATGGCGGCCTTTATAACTAGAATATTAGGGTTCGTGAACCGCATCGTCGTCGCCAGATTCATCGGAGAAGAAGGCGTCGGCCTGTTTATGATGGCTTTCCCTACCCTCATACTCGTCATCACCATCACTCAACTGGGGCTCCCTGTCGCAATCTCTAAAAATGTTGCCGAAGCAGAGTCAAAGGGGGATATCCGGAAGGTGAAAAAAATACTGGTGGTCTCCCTTTCCATCACCATGGGGCTATCCCTCATCTTCACCCCGGCTCTCATCCTTCTCGCCCCCTATTTAACAGACGTCTTATTTACGGATGATCGGATTTACTATCCATTGGTGGCCATCGCCCCGATCATTCCGATCGTTGCGATTTCTTCAGTGATCCGCGGCTATTTCCAGGGAAGGCAGAACATGAAGCCTTCCGCTTATTCACAGGTCATCGAACAGGTTGTACGGATTACCCTGATTGCCGTATTGACCAAAACCTTCCTTCCTTACGGGATTGAATACGCAGCAGCCGCTGCCATGGTGGCGTCTGTTCTCGGGGAACTCGCTTCCCTCCTTTATTTATTCGCAAGCTTTAAAGTAAAGAAGAAGTTCAAGATCAGGCGCAACTTCTTCAGCTCGATCAGGAATGGACGGGAAACCTTTAATGAGCTCATGAGTGTGGCCCTGCCGGCGACAGGCAGCAGGATGATCGGATCAATCGCATGGTTTTTTGAACCGATCGTGGTGGCAAACAGCCTTGCCCTCGCCGGAGTGGCAGCTGGTATGGCAACGAAACAGTATGGTTCCTTGACAGGATACGCCCTTCCCCTCCTGTTCCTGCCATCATTCGTGACCCTGTCATTATCACAATCTCTTGTCCCGGCCATCAGCGAAGCCAACTCTCAAAAAAATTTCGGTTTGATTGAACACCGGCTTCAACAGGCCCTGAGGTTCTGTTTGATCACCGGGGGGATTTCCGTTGTCATCCTCTACGTTTACGCAAAGCCGCTCATGCAGGTCATGTATGGGAATGAAAACGGGGCAGGCTTCTTGATGATCATGGCACCATTCTTTTTGTTTTATTACTATCAGGGGCCATTGCAGGCCGTGCTCCAGGCGTTGAATCTGGCAAGGGCCGCCATGATCAACAGTCTGATAGGTGCTGTGGTGAAGACCGGGGTCATCCTTGTCCTCGCTTCACAGCCGGCTTTTGGCATCAATGGTGCTGCTCTCGGGATCGTCACCGGGTTCCTGCTCGTGACCCTGCTTCATTTCATGACCATCCTGAAATATATTCCGATGACGATCTATGCCAGGGATTACGTAAAGACGGTCTTAGTCCTGTTGATGACCGGCGTATGGGGACACTTTTCTTATCTTTATTTATTCGAAGGTCAGTCCACCGTATTCCGATTGCTATTCGGGGTCATGACTTCAACGGCTCTCTACACCGTGCTCTCCATCTCCCTCAAGCTCATCGTGAAAACCGACCTTGCCAGGATCCCACTCATCCGGCGATTCATCACTCGATAGTCTTCCCAATAAAAAATACTCCTTAACATTTTGTTGAGGAGTATTTTTATTGGAGTCCTTTTCGTTATCGGTATTGCTTTATTTTCCAGAAGTAAGCAACAAGTCGGTTTCCGCTCCAGGATGCTCGCTTCTCGCGGGGCTGGCGGTGAGCCCCTCGAGGTCATAAGCTAAATGGTCCAATAAGGTAAAAAGCGCCTTCTTAGCCCATTTAGCTTATGCTTGTCGGGGCTGATCATGCCGCTTCCGCTTTTCGGACTGTCCAGCAATTCCCGCAGGAGTCGAGCATCCTTCCGCTCCAATCAACTTACTGAGCATGTATCCTTTCATAGAAATTTAAAAGGACAAAAAGGTTAGCAAACAACCTCATAAAATTCAAAAAGATTTTTTCAAATTACTAAAAAATAAAATATCGTTAAAAGCTTCTCTTTTGTAGAGCTGAAAACTCAAATAAGATCCTATAAGGAATGACGCTTGTAATAGCATAGAGTGGATTGTAGCGGAAGGCACTTGACTCCTGCGGGAAATAGAGGAAAGGTTGAGACCCCGCAGGGCAAAGCCCGAAGAGGCTCAACTTCCTCCCCGGGGGAATCTTGTGCCTGGAGCGGAAAGGAACGGTCCATTTATTAGGATGACTTCCCAAGATTATTGGTTTTTTTCATCAATATAAAATTGCCCGTTTTGGAAGCTGCAGAAGGAGATTTCCTGTACGTTTTTGAATCCGCGTTCTCTCAGTTCTTTCCGTAACCAGAAGGATGTTTTTCCGATCATATCGAGATGGGTGGTTTGGACCTGGCCATCGAGGATCAGCGGCAGTGTCAGGGAATGCGGAGTCTTTTTATCTTTCTGCAGGACAGATAGTTTCCCGGATGGCTCTAAAATCGCAAATTCAACATCTGCCACATTGAAGATATCTTTTTCTCGTAATTGAAGAAGTAAATCATCATAATTATAACGCTGTTTCTTCATGGCTTTGTCATCGATTTTCCCATTATGGATAATGACGGTGGGTTTTCCGTCCAATAATTCCCGGAAAGACTTAGACCTGAGGGAAAACCATGCAAACAGGATCTGGACGAGTACGATGATCCCCATTGGCAGCACTGTATGAATGATGGGATCTTCCGGTTCTTCGATGGCCATGACCGCCATCTCGGCAATCATCATGAATACGACCAGATCCAGGATGCTCAGTTCCCCGATTTCCCTTTTACCCATGATTCTAAAAATGAAAATGATCATAACATAAAGAAAAAGTGTGCGTAAAATGATGATGAAATATTCCTCCACTACTTTTCCCTCCCATACATATGTCATTATGTAGTATCGACAGAAGGAGAAAATAAATCGGAGGAATTTTTATCCACCCATAAACGGCCGGATGTATTTTAAATATACGTATATGGTGGAAACAGCTAGGGAGATAACGGTGATTGGAACACCAATCAGTAAGTACTGATGAAATTTGATCTGTACATTTTCCTTCGACGCAAGTCCGGCAATCACCAGATTGGAAGAAGAGCCGAGAAGTGTACCATTCCCACCAAGGCATGCACCCAGGGCCAATGACCACCATAAGGGATCCATATTGACCATCCCGAATTCACCGAATTCCTGAATAACGGGGATCATGGCGGCCACAAACGGAATATTATCGACTACAGCTGACAATAAGCCTGTTCCCCACAGTATCACAAAGGCCGTTTTCTTCATATCCCCATCCGTCGCCCGCAAAATTTCACGTGCGATTTCATCTATGAATCCTGCCTCTTCAATCCCTCCGACCAGGAGGAATAAGCCCATAAAGAAAAAGAGCGTCCCCCATTCCACTTCTCTCAAAATCTTTTCCGGTGGATAAATCTTCTCGAGGAGCAGCATAAGGAGAACCGCACCGGCAAGGGATACCGTCGTCACATCAAGATGGAACACCGGATATACGGAAAAGCCGACCAATACGAGGGCAAGGACAAACAGAGACTGAAAGAGTCCATTGTCCCTCTTTAAATATTCATCGGGCTTGATCCCTTTCAGAAGCAGTTTCCTGTCTTCTTTCACGTGCAGGACTTCCTTATAAATCACACACATGATCAACAACGTCACTACGTAAACCACCAGCACGACAGGTAACAGATTTTCAATGAAGGCATTGAATGTAAAGTGCTTTACTGCCTGGCCGATCATCATGTTAGGAGGGTCACCTATGAGGGTTGCCGTCCCGCCGATGTTACAAGCCAGGATCGTCATGATTAAGTAGGGGATGGGCGGAAGTTCAAGGAGCCTGGTCAATTTGAACAAAATCGGAACTAACAACATAGCGATCGTCACGTTCGCTAAAAACGCGGAACCCACCGCCGCCAGGGAGGAAAATAGGACCAGGAGCGAAAGCCCGTTCCCGTTCACCGATTGAGCGATCCGAATGGCAATGTACTCAAATATCCCCGTTTTGCTTGTAATGGTGACAATCAGCATCATGGAAAACAGAAGCGTGATGGTTTTCCAGTCAATATACGTAAATAGCGCCTTCTCGATTGGGAAAGCCCCGATCAGGAGCATGGCAACCCCACCGGCCATGGCAGCAAGGACACGATTCCATTTCTCAGTCATCAATAGGATGTAAACCGAAACGAACACAATCAATACCATCATCGGAGACATGATCACTGGCCCTCCTTCTCCAGGAAGTTTCATACTAGTCTATGAGGCTTGACCACAGAAAATTTCTAGTCTTTTTTACTATTGATATGAATATGCTTGTACTAATACGGAATAAAATTATCGATTTAGAAGGGAGAGGACCGTCATCGAAGCGAAAAAAATGGGTGGTGCCGTCCTTTACGGGACGACCACCATATTTGTCATAGCGATTGCCGCAAGCCTATTATTTTCATTGTTGCTCCGGTTTACCGAACTTACTGAAAGCTCCATCACAATGTTTGTCACGATCATTTCATTTCTATCTTTGTTTGTTGGTGGATTTATGTCTGGTGGTAAAGGAAAGACAAAAGGCTGGGTGCTTGGAGGGTCGACAGGACTCATTTACACCCTCGTCATTTTCTTGTTTCAATACCTCGGGTTCGATAGTCTGTTTTCAATGGAACAGCTGATCTATCACGGCTGCTATATCCTGACGGCCATGATGGGGGGAATCCTTGGAGTAAACATGAGTGGCGGTCCCAGGGAGAGCTAGTCCATCACATAATAAAAAAGGGTCCCTCTTCCACGTGCCTTGGCACATGGAGAGAAACCCTTTTTTATTATACCTGCTCTGTTTTGATGACTTCCCTGATCGCATTACGATCATATGTAAGACGGCTGCCGTCACCACAAAGGATGACTACTTTACCTTCTTCGATGGCATCGATCGATCCGTGTAAACCGCCAATCGTGATGATTCTATCACCTTTCGCAAGCTCATTTTGCATTTTAGAGACTGCTTTTTGACGCTTTTGCTGAGGACGGATCAGTAAAAAGTAAAACAGAACGAACATTAATATCAAAGGTAGTATTGTTCCTAAACTTCCTCCCATTCTTTTTCCCCTCCTTTCAATACATTATTTATTTTATGCTTTTTAGAAGTTCTTCGCATCAGGACGGTTGAAGCCGTACTGCTCGAAAAATTCTTCCCTAAAGTCTCCTAGACGATCTTCACGAATCGCTTGTCTGACTTGCTCCATCAATTTTAACAGAAAATGAAGGTTATGATAAGTCGTAAGGCGAATTCCGAACGTTTCGTCACATTTGATCAAGTGACGGATATAGGCACGGCTATAATTTTTACACGTATAGCAGTCGCAATTCTCATCGATCGGACGGAAATCCCTTGCAAACTTAGCGTTTTTCACGACCAGACGGCCTTCACTTGTCATAAGCGTTCCGTTACGGGCGATACGGGTTGGAAGGACACAATCAAACATGTCGATTCCGCGCATCGAACCATCGATCAGTGAATCCGGCGATCCGACACCCATCAAGTAACGAGGCTTATCGGACGGAAGATGCGGCGTCGTGAAATCAAGAACGCGATTCATCACGTCCTTAGGCTCCCCTACAGAAAGTCCACCGACGGCATATCCAGGGAAATCCATGGATACCAGGTCACGGGCACTTTGCTTACGAAGCTCTTCGTATTCTCCTCCCTGGACGATACCGAATAATCCTTGATCCTGTGGGCGCTCGTGGGCTTTCAGACACCGTTCTGCCCATCGCGTGGTACGTTCTACAGAACTCTTCATATATTCATATTCGGCAGGATACGGTGGACATTCATCAAATGCCATCATGATATCAGAACCAAGGGCATTCTGGATCTCCATCGCTTTCTCAGGGCTGAGGAAAAGTTTATCCCCGTTCAAGTGATGACGGAAATGGACACCTTCCTCCTCAATCTGGCGCAGCTTACTCAAGCTGAACACCTGGAAGCCGCCTGAATCTGTCAGGATGGCGCGATCCCAGTTCATGAATTTATGAAGGCCGCCAGCTTCCCTTATAATCTCATGGCCGGGACGCAACCATAAATGATACGTATTACTGAGGATGATGCCGGATCCCATGGATTTCAGATCCTCCGGAGACATCGTCTTTACAGTAGCCATGGTGCCTACCGGCATGAAGGCAGGGGTTTCGAATGAACCGTGTGGCGTATGGACGCGGCCGAGTCTTGCACCGGTTTGTTTACATGTTTTAATCAATTCGTATGTTATTGCAGTCAACTTGGGAATTCTCCTTCCAATTTCCATTGGGTTTTACAATCATTTATCATTTAATCAACATCGCATCTCCAAAGCTGAAGAAGCGGTACTTCTCTTTAACGGCGGTTTCATAGGCATGCATCACATTGTCCTGCCCCGCAAAGGCGCTGACCAGCATGATCAGGGTCGACTTCGGTAAGTGGAAATTGGTGATCAACCCATCAATCCCTTTAAACTCATAGCCTGGATAAATGAAAATATTCGTCCATCCATTCTCTTCAACAAACGTCCCATGCTTGGATGCAATGGATTCAAGTGTGCGGGTGGAGGTTGTTCCGACCGTTATGATCTTGCCGCCATTTGCCCTCACCTCATTTAAGAGGCGGGCGGTCCCTTCAGATACCTGATAGAACTCGGCATGCATGTCGTGATCCTCAATCGTCTCGACGGAAACCGGCCTGAACGTCCCGAGTCCCACATGAAGGGTGATGAAAGCGATGTGTACTCCTTTTTCCTTCAACTCATCCAACAGTTCTTCCGTAAAGTGGAGTCCTGCAGTCGGAGCAGCCGCTGAGCCCCTTTCCCTGGCAAACACCGTCTGGTAGCGGTCCTGTTCGTCCAATCGTTCACGAATGTACGGCGGCAGCGGCATTTCACCCAATTCATCCAATACTTCGTAAAAAATCCCTTCATATCTGAATTCAAGGATCCTCCCACCGTGATCCTTCAAGTCGACACAGGTTGCCCTTAATTTGCCGTCACCGAAAACGATTTCCGTTCCGACACGGATCCGTTTTGCCGGCTTCACAAGCGTCTCCCACTTGTCTCCGTCTTCCTGTTTCAGAAGGAGCACTTCAATATTGGCACCTGTATCTTCTTTTTGTCCATAAAGACGTGCCGGCAGTACTCTTGTATCATTCAGCACGAGACAATCCCCTTCTTGTAGGTACTCCGTGATCTGTTTGAAACGGATATGATCCATGGAACCATCTTCTTTATCCAATACCATCAGCCTGCTCCCGGAACGATTCTCAAGAGGAGTCTGGGCAATCAGTTCTTCCGGTAAATGAAAATCAAAATCTTCTACTTTCACAGTTCGTCACCTGGCTTATGTAAATCTCACTCATGAATCCTATTTAAATCTCCCGATGAAATAAAAGACAACGGAAAGTATAACACTTATCAGAATAGAAGTCATAAGTGGAAAATAAAATGTCGCATTTTCTTTTTTGATGATGATGTCACCCGGCAGCTTCCCTATTTTGATGAATTGCATAAGGAAACCGATCACAAGGATGATCGCGCCGATGATCATGACTAATTTAGGCAGCCCTGTCAATGGTCAGGCACCTCCAGTTGGAAATGGTCATACACAAGATGGGTGACGATCCTCCCTCTCGGCGTCCGCTGGATGAATCCAATCTGCAAAAGGTATGGCTCGTACACATCTTCAATCGTATGGGACTCCTCGCCGATGCTCGCGGCAATCGTATCGAGTCCCACTGGTCCACCCCTGAAGCGCTCGATGATCCCTTTAAGGAGCTTATGGTCGATATGATCGAGACCGAGTTTATCGACCTGAAGAAGCTCAAGGGCTTCCCGTGAAAGGGTTGTGGTAATATCCCCATTCCCCTTCACCTGGGCAAAATCCCTTACCCTCCTGAGTAGCCGATTGGCTATACGAGGGGTCCCTCTTGATCTCCGCGCCAATTCTTCAGAAGCCGTCGCTTCGATTTTCGTGTTCAAAATCGCAGCGGTCCGCTGCACGATTTCATTCAACTGTTCTTCATTATAATATTCCAATCGGCATAAAACACCAAATCGATCCCGCAGAGGAGCCGATAATGCACCGGCACGGGTCGTCGCCCCCACCAGAGTGAAAGGCGGAAGATCCAAACGGACAGACCGGGCACTGGGACCATTGCCGATGACAATATCCAAACAGAAATCTTCCATTGCCGGATAAAGAACCTCTTCAATCGCCCGGGGCAGCCGGTGGATTTCATCGATGAACAATACGTCACCCGGCTCGAGTGCCGTAAGGACGGCGGCCAGATCTCCCGGTCTCTCGATCGCCGGTCCTGAGGTCGTGCGCATGTTCACACCCATCTCATTGGCAATGACGGCGGCCAGGGTCGTTTTCCCTAATCCCGGCGGCCCGTAAAGGAGGACATGATCCAGGGTCTCCTGTCTCATCTTTGCCGCTTCGATGAAAACCTCAAGATTATGCTTTACCTTATCTTGCCCAATATATTGTTTTATTGTCTGTGGTCGCAAGGAATATTCAAAGGAATCTTCATTTAATTCTGATTCACCTGATACGATTCTGTCTTCCATTTAGACTTCCTCCTTTCATAGCAGTCCTTATTTCAAGAGAAGTTGAAGGGCTTTCCTGATGATTTCATCTGACGTATGCCCTTCCCCTTTCAGTTTAGGGGTGATTTTCTTAATTTCACGTTCAGAATAGCCAAGGGCTTTAAGGGCAAGGATGGCTTCATCAAATGCCTCATCCTTTCCATGGGATACTTCCGCCTCCTCATGATCCGAGAACAGGCTAGGGAAATAATCAGGCACAACATCCTGGAGCTTCCCTTTTAAATCCAAGATCATCTGACGGGCCGTCTTCTTCCCGACACCCGGGAATTTCGTCAGGAAACTTTCATTCTCTTCTTCAATGGCAGTGATCACCTGCTGCGGGGCGCCTGATGCCAGTATCGCCAAGGCTCCCTTCGGCCCGATCCCCGAAACATTTAATAGTTTCATAAAGAGCAGCTTCTCTTCGATGGCAAGAAACCCGTAAAGGGCAATAAGATCTTCCCTTACATGCTGATATGTAAAAATCTGAATCTCCTGATTTTGATATTTTGAATACACAAATGGATTCGCCGTATATAACTGATACCCGATTCCATTATTCTCCACCACAACATACTCGGGACCCACTTGACTGACTGTCCCCTTTATATATTCATACATTCCATTCTCTCCCCATATATACCACTACTTGGTCTTTCATCTTTCATCCATATTCAAAAGACTATTTTGGCAAAGATTGTTGTTTTTGATTATAAGATCTGCCTGTGCTCTGTCAATTAGAGTGCGCTGGATGGTGAGGGGAACCGCTTCGCTTTCCGGCGGACGAACGGCAGAGCCTCCTCAGCTTAGCCGAACGGGGTCTCGGCACGCCCGTTTTTCCGCAGGACTCTTCGCAGTTCCCCTCACCATCTTTCAAGAGATTTTTCGTGACAGAGCTAAAAAGTCTTTTTCAAATGAAAATATCCTCTTCCCACCCTAAAAGAGTTTTTTCTAAATTCTTTTGGGAATTCCTTCTTTAAAGAACATATGCTTAGACAGTTGATTGGAGCGGAAATCAACTACTACTTGCTCCTCTAGATATCAATAAACCTTACGAAAAGAACTTATTCAAAAAAACATATAAAATCTATTGTATCATATCACTATTTGATGGGATGGGAAAGGAAGACCAAAGAGAAACACCTGTTCTAATTTTATCAAAGAATGTGGGTATTGGGCAGAGGATTCTATAAATAAAAAAACCAGTGGCATATGCACTGGTTTTTCGCTGTTATTTAGGTACGGAATAGGGTTTATATTGTTCAAGTACCTCTTCGTACTCCTGCTTCGACTTAATGGGGATGCCTTTGACGAGATCATCGTGACGCTTACTCTCAAGCTTCCCTACATCAATCTGGAAGAAGGATTGAATGATTTCCGCCTGTCCGGGTCTGCCGTTAAAGATGGACAGGACACCCTTATCCGATATGCCGAAATAGCCATTGGTCTTGAGGAGTGGGGAAATATCATCCATCCTCTTCTGGAACACGACTTGTTCTTCCGTCATATCCATCAGCTGCCAGTCTTCATACGCAGCCCAGAAGTCTTCCATGCTCCAAATCGTTTCCTGCACGATTTCCTCACTCACTTCCCCGTCCAGATACACGCGTTCCAATATGACCGTGACCGTATGGGCGGACGCAACCTCAGCAGGGGTTTCGTTCAGCATCTCCAGGGAACTGCCGTCTGCAGCCTGTTTCTCCTCTGTATAAAAAAACGTGAAATAAAACGCACCGATTAACAACATCACCATAAACACGATTCGAACCTTCATCGTCATCGTGATCACCTCGAACTTGATTTATGTAACACTCTATCCACTAGTCTTACCAAAGCCTGTTGAGAATATCCAACCTGCCCCAAATTTTTCAGGGACGGACCTCCCCCACAAAAAAAGACTACCCAAGAGCGTTCACTCTTTAAGTAGTCCATCCTTGTTATCGGTTGATGCGGTCCTTCACTGACCGGAACATATCGTGCATGTCGAAATTGATGGCGTCCCTTGGACCGCCGTCACGTAAATCATTATCAATGTTTCTCACCCGGCTGAATGTTCCCTCATCTGTCACCACAGAAACCGTTCTTCCATGGAGATAGGGCTGTACTGCTTCTTTCACACGGGTTTTTGTTTCCTCGGCTTTACTATGGTCATCCACTTCTATAGCGATGAGGACATCTGAACCATAGGCGACGGCACGCACATCACTGACATTCTTGACATTGCCTGTCACGTCCCCTATCTTCTCAGCAAGATCTCCTTCATATGCTGTATAATACGATCTTCTTGCATCACGGGTATTATCATCAAGATGACCATGATAATTGGCATCTCCGTGGCTTGCTCGGCCATCCCTTGCTAAGAAATTCTCATCATAATTGGCAAGCGGACGTGAAGGATTCTTTGGATTTCCGTTCTCATCCCTCACTTGGAGGAACTGGCGCTTCTTCTGACGGATATCCTGACCCTCTTTACCAACAGAATGATCATACATTTCAGTGAGAGGTCCATCCCTCTCGTCACGGTTGTCTCCCCCGTGTCCATCGTTGGAGTAGAAGCCGAGTGGTTCGTAGGAGTCTGAATAGCGGTCTTGAGCTTTTTCTTCTCCGCTATTACATGCAGCAAGACCCAGGGTCATGACGGCTGTTAATGGTACCATGAATAATCGTTTATTCAAGTTACGTTTCCCCCTTCAACCCGATACTTGAGCATTTTTTCTGCTCACCATTAGGTTGTGAAAGGACATTCTCTTTCATTCGGGTCAATGTTTGGAGACATCCCCTACAATTGGGTATTGATCCTTTTCACTTCTCCATGCAGTTCCTGATTAAATTGCATCCGCCGGGAGAATTGCTGAATCGTCAAGTTCGTTAAATATCCCCATACCCGCTGTTTATACGATTGGTCTTCCCTGATGAAGCGATTCCACTCCCTGAATACATCGGATGGATACATCAATCCGATGTGAAAGATGAGATGATCACGATAAGTATGGAATGGTTCCATTTCTTTGATATCACTGAGGGACCAATTTAAATAGGGCAGAATCCGATTGCAGTACTGCAGATCGTCCGTTATTTCCGTAGAGAGTGACATGAGATCGAAGTCAATCAAATATACAATCCCATTCTTTCCCCTTAAGAAATTATGATGCGCCACATCCCCATGTGTGATGCAGTCTCCATATTCCTGGATGCCGACCGATTTTAATTCTTTTAATGCCCATTTCCCCCACTCTAAATACGTATACAAATAATAGGGCTGGATGAATGCCTGCAAATAGGGGAGATTATATTGAAACTGCATCAGCCGTTTTTTCCATTTTTTCAGCCAATGATAGTGAGGGACCTCTTCTGTCCATGAACCATGGATCGTTTTTGATACGCCATGAAACTTTTTCAATACGTGCAATGCATCTTCTCTGTCATCCGCCTGGTCGTAATGAATTGCCCTCGAAGTTTCCAGCCACATCGTAATACCGATAGGGGATCCTTCAAATAATAAAAGTTCCCTTTCATGAATGGGGTGAAATGGCAGGACATGATAAAACTTTTCACTTAATAGGGTTGAAATCAACCGTTCCTGAAGCAGGAACTTCAACTGATTGGGAAATCGTTTGACGAACCATTTCCTCCCAAGGCTTTTCAGCACCCATTTCCCTTCTTTAATCAATTTCAGGGATGCTCCGGGATCATTTAATTTATATCGCAAAAAAGAAAGGAGACGATGTGAATAATCGTCCCCTCGTACATGCATCTTATCCCTCAAAATCATCGTCATTGAAATTCGGCATGCTAAATGCTCTTGGACCAAACATTCCCGGTGATCCCATTTGCATTCCCTGGCCTTGAGGTCCCATCGGCATCCCCTGAGGGCCCATCGGCATTCCCATTCCCTGACCTTGAGGTCCCATCGGCATACCTTGACCAGGCATTCCTTGACCAGGCATTCCCTGGCCCATCATTCCCGGAGCGAAGCCGTATGGCTGTTGCATTCCTTGAGGCATTTGCTGCGGCATCATCGGTTGATGCATCATTTGACCTGATTTCGGTCCACCACATCCGCAATCCCCCTGATCACTTGCTCCCATCACATTTGATGGCTGACCCATAGGCGTTTGATACTGTGCTCCCATCACATTGGACGGTTGCCCCATCGGCATTTGATGTCCACCCATGGAAGGCGACTCTTCCCACATCGCTCCCTGAACCTGGCCTCCTGGTCCCATCGGATACCCGCCAGGCATTCCGCCGCCTTGGAATCCCGGTCCAGGCATGACTGGGGAGACCGGATAGCAGTTCTGTGGATACGGCATGTAAGGAGCCTGTTGCTGAGGCATTTGAGCCGTTGGGAAGTTCTCTTCAGATGCACCCATCACTCCTGACGGCTGACCCATCGGCTGTTGCATCGGCATTTGCATCGGTTGCTGCATATGCATCGGCATCTGCATTGGCTGCTGCATCGGCATTTGTCCTTGAGGCATATACGGCATAACAGAAGACGACTCTTCGTCATACCCCATATGTGGCATCATCGGCATGTTCTGCATTCCAGGCATCGATTGAGCACCTTGAACCTGACTGCCAGGTCCCATAGGCATTCCTTGCCCCATCGGCATTCCTTGCCACATCGGCATCCCTTGCCCCATCGGCATCCCATAGCCTGCTCCTTGATGCATTCCTCCGTGTGGCGGACAGAAACCTGATCCTGGCATGACCGGTGATACAGGTACGCAATTATTCGGGTTATAATACATAGGCTGGGTGTTCCCTCCTTGTGGTTGTGATGGCATTTGTAAGCTTTCTTCTTCTTGAACACCTTTTACGGCTTCCTGCTTTGGTTTTGGCATTTGCTTTGGCTGTTCTTTTGCTTTAGGGAGTACGTTGGTAGGTTTAGGCGGTGATTTTGGTTTTGGCATTGGTTTAGCCTGTTGCTTTGGCTGCTGCACTTGCATGTTTGCCATATTCATCATGTAATAGTTGTTAATATCAATTTCAGGTACAACTGGTTTCGGCATTTTTGGTGCAAAAGGCTTTTGTACTTCTTTCGGCATTTCTTTCTTTGCTTCTTCGACCGGCATGGCCATAGGCTTCTGCTCTTTGAATGGATGCTCTGCTTTAGGCATCTCCTTCATAGGCATCTCTTTGGATCCGTATTTTATTTGTGTCTCTTTCTTTACGGTTCCGCCTGTAGTCGGCACTTTTATTTTCATGCCGGGCATGATCATATCGGGATTTGAAAGCTGGGCATTCATCTGTTTTAATTCTTCGAAATTCACGCCATACTTCTTGGCGATCTTCCAAAGAGTATCCCCTTTTTGTACGATATGGATTTTCACTCTTTTTCCCTCCTCAGGCATAAGTCTATATATCCTATGACAAGATAGGCAAATTGCTAATCATCTACATAAAAACTTATGAGATATGCAAAAAAAATATACCGTTCCAAGGATGGGGACGGTATATTTCAGCTTGTTCATTTTTTTATTTGAATCATCAAGCACGTGCCAGCATGCGTTCTAAAGCGAAGACTGCATTCTTCGAGACATCTCGATCCACCTTGATGATATTTTCCGGATTTCCACCCATTATTTTTTCCAATGACCAAAGGAGATGTGGTAAATCGATCCGGTTCATCGTCAAACAAGGACACATATATGGATTCAGGGAAACGATCTGTTTATCCGGATGCTCTTTGATCAGCCTTTTCACGAGATTCATCTCCGTACCGATGGCAAAGGCAGATCCGGGAGGTGATCCTTCAATCGTTTCAATAATGTATTTTGTGCTGCCATTCAAATCAGACTTCTCGACTACTTCCCGGCGGCATTCAGGATGAACGATGATTTTCATATCAGGATGACTTTCACGGATATCCCCGATATTTTTCACAGTGAAATTTTCATGCACCGAGCAATGACCTTTCCATAGAATCACTTTCACTTCTTCCATGTCGCCATCATAGACCAATTCGTTTTGTATAGGATCCCAAACGGCCATCTCACTTAAGGAAACACCAAGATCAGCCGCCGTATTACGTCCTAAATGCTGATCAGGCAAGAAAAGGATACGCTGTTTCTCTCCCAATGCCCATTCCACCATTTTGTGGGCATTTGAAGATGTAACCGTGGCTCCGCCATTCTTTCCGACAAAGCTTTTGATGGCTGCCGTCGAATTCACATAGGTAAGGGGAATGATACTGTCACCGAACATTTCCATAAGCTTCCCCCACGCCTTTTCCGTCTGATAAATATCTGCCATATCCGCCATGGAACATCCGGCCCTCATATCCGGCAAGATGACCACCTGATGATCCTCCGTCAGTATGTCTGCCGTCTCAGCCATGAAATGAACACCGCAAAACACAATGAACTCCGCCTCTTTATTCTCAGCGGACAGTTGGGCCAGCTGGAGGGAATCACCAACAGCATCGGCAAATTGAATCACTTCGTCTTTTTGATAATGATGCCCGGGAATGAAAAGCTTCTTTCCTAATTGCAGCTTGATTTCCCTCACTCTGTTTTCCATCTCGACTGTCGAGAGGCTGGTGAATGATTCAGGCAGGACGTTCGTTTCTTTCGTTAATTCATCGAGTAACCCCATGTTCATACCCCTTCCCCATTCCTACTCTTGCACTGATATCAAGTGATTTCACAGAATGCGTCAAATACCCGAGGGAGATATAATGAACACCTGTCTCCGCATAAGCATGAAGACCCTCCCTGGTGATCCCGCCCGATGCTTCCGTCACGATATGAGACGGTACAAGAGGAACCCACTCCTTAATCGTCGACGGAGTACAGTTATCGAACATGATGACATCTGCCCCTGCATCAATCGCTTCCAATAATTGTTCTTTCGTTTCAATTTCCACTTCCACTTTCACCATATGACCAACTTGCTCTTTCACCTGTTTCACAGCCCTGGTGATCGACCCGGCGAAAGAAATGTGATTATCCTTTAGCATGACGGCATCATATAGACCGTTTCTGTGGTTGAACCCGCCACCTGTCCTTACAGCGTACTTCTCAACCATACGGAGTCCCGGCGTCGTTTTCCGTGTATCACATAGCCGTACCCCTGTGCCTCTCACCTGTTCCACCGCCCGGTACGTTTCCGTTGCAATACCGCTCATACGCTGGATCAGATTGAGGACTACCCGCTCCCCTTGGAGGAGATCCCCCATGGGACCATGGATTTCAGCAATGAATCGTCCCGCTTCCACCCATTCACCATCTTCTACGAACACCTGGGCGTCGACCGTTGGACCAAAAAGGGAGAAGCCGATCTCAATCACATCCCTCCCACAAAAAACGCCTTGTTCTTTCATGAATAGGGAAAAGGATCCTTGATCGCTTTTTCTGAACAGGATATCAGACGACAAATCCCCGTCACCAAGATCTTCCCGGTAAAATGTTTCAAGCATAGATTTTAGTTTCATTTTGTTCATGATCGTCCACCCTCAATCGCCCTTCATTTTTTTGTAATACCATTTTCCGTTTCAACCATCCTGCATTATCTTCCTTCGGGAAATCTGCCCGGATGTGACCTCCCCTGCTTTCTGTCCTAAATAACGCAGACTCTGTAACAAGAAGGCTTACAATCCACATGAAATACAAGTGAATTTCTTCACGTGAATTAAAATCAATATGCTCCTGAAAGGTAAGAGGCTGTTCTTTTAACCACTTCAAATGAGCGGATAAGCCTTCTTCCTTCCGTATGATTCCGACGTGCTTCATCATTCCTTCTTTTAATTCGTCTGCATGAAAAGGGATCGATAAGGGCTCACCCTCGACGATCCGGTCGAATGGGGAATGGATAAGCACAGTGGAACGGACTCCACTCTCGATCAAATATTCACCCAGACGCTCCCCGTATACCAAGCCTTCCAACAAGGAATTGCTGGCGAGGCGATTCGCACCGTGGATGCCACTGCATGCAACTTCCCCGATGGCATACAGTCCGGGAATATTGGTCCTTCCCACACGATCGGTCACAATCCCTCCCATCATAAAATGACATCCCGGAGAAACAGGGATCCTCCCTGCCTCAATGGAAATATGATGTTTTGAGCAAAGGGCGGAAATAGAAGGGAATTTCCCTTGAAAGTCTTCTATGCTATTAATATCCAGATACACATTTCTTCCTTTCCGTCGTTCCTTGTATATACACTCCGCCACAATATGCCGGGGTGCAAGTTCCATGAGGGGATCAATGCCCTCCATGATCCTTTTTCCCTCATCATTGAGAAGTATGGCTCCCTCTCCTCTCACCGCTTCTGAAATCAGACCGCATGTTTTCCCCTCCGACCAAAGGAGCGTCGGATGAAACTGAATGAACTCCATATCCGAAAGCTTTGCTCCTGCAAGAAAGGCAAGAGCCATCCCATCTCCCGTTACGGACGGATGATTGGAGGTAGACGGATATAACCCACCGATTCCTCCAGTTGCGAGAACAATATGAGGAGCATAGTAAAAGCGGATGGCGTCATCTTTATCCTTGGTCTTCACCCCGCAGCAGTGCCCCTTGTCATTTTTGACAAGTTCGTACACCATTTCCCGTTCCACGAATTGAACCTTTTCCTTTGAAAGGGATTTCAATAAATGGTTCATTAAAAATTTCCCCGTCTGATCCCCACCGCTATGAAGGATGCGATGTTCACTATGTGCCCCCTCCATTCCGAGAGAAAGGCTTCCATCCTCTTTTCGATCGAAAGGTGCCCCTTCATTCACCAGGGATTCCACGATCCTTTTTCCATCTTCTATGAGTTCTTTCACACGGTCTTCAAGCTGGTGATAGCACCCTGCTTCAAGTGTATCCTTCATATGGGCATGGACGGAATCCTTCAATCCTATAGGTGCCGCGATCCCGCCTTGAGCGAGATACGAGTTACCACTTTCAATTTCATCCTTTGTGATAATCATCACATAAAATTGATCTTGAAGTCTGTGTGCCAATTGCAAAGCAGCAATGCCACTTCCTACGATGATAATATCGGTTTTTTCCATCAAAAAACCCTCCTGATTATTTACAGGTGTCTTGACACATATATTTACACATTATTAAACTAATGACAAGAGTTTTTTACAAGACTCATATATTCAGACAATTCCCATAAAAGGCAGGTTATATAATGAACTATTTTGATTATGCTGCTACCACCCCTGTAGATGCTGAGAGTTTACACGTGTTCCGGACCGTAAGTGAAGAATTCTGGGGCAATCCGAGCAGCCTTCACGATATCGGGGGGAAAGCAGGGCATCTCCTTACAAAATGCAGAGAAAAATTGGCTTCGCTGCTCGGTGTCCCTTCTATAGGGATCCACTTTACTTCCGGTGGGACGGAAGGGAACCATATAGCCCTTGTCACACTGGCATTAAGCAGGCAAAAAAAAGGAAAACACATCATTATCGGAGGAGCAGAGCATTCTTCCATTCACTCCTCAGCTGCTTTTCTCCAAGGGCTGGGCTTTACAGTCACGAAGATCCCTTTGACTTCAGATGGCCTGATCGATCCTCAAAAGGTCAAAGAATCTCTTTCGGAACATACGACTGTCGTGAGCATTGGACACGTCAATGGGGAAATTGGAACGATCCAGCCACTCCATGCCATTCATGATCTACTGAGACATCGTGATATCCTGCTTCACAGCGATATGGTTCAATCATTCGGGAAAATGGATGTCACCGAATTCACTACCAAGGTCGACAGCTTCACCCTTTCATCCCATAAGATTTACGGTCCAAAAGGAGTCGGCGCATTTTACATCAATCCAGCCCTGGACATCACTCCCATGATACCTGGACAGACACATGAAGACGGATTCAGGGGGGGAACGGTGAATCTTCCGGGGATAGCAGGATTTGTGACTGCCGCTGATCTGTGTCACCATTCCTTTGCAACACCCCATTACATGAGGATGAGAACACATTTTTTAAAGGGACTGGAAGAACTGCTGCCCGGCCGGTACACTCTTTATGAAGGACCGGCACATGCTCAGCTGCCACATGTCATCGGTCTTGGCATCCACGGCCTTGAGGGACAGTGGCTCATGCTTGAATGCAATAGGCGCGGAATGGGGATTTCCACCGGCAGTGCATGCGGTGCCGGTTCTCAGGACTTACCCAAGACACTTAAGAGTATGGGCGTCAGTCAAAGAGCTGGAAAAGAATTCATCCGGATATCATTCGGAAGGGATACAAGGAAGGAACAAATAGCAGAATTGGTCGATGCATTGTCAGACATACATGCGTCTCTAAGATCTCCCTTAACTTGAAGAGCCGGTTGTGATATGATTTCCTATATCGATTGGGACGGAGGAGATAATGGTGGCAGGAAAAAAAATCCTGGGAGAAGAAAGAAGACAGTGGATCCTCGATAAACTAATGACAAAACTCTCCCCGATAACAGGGGGAGAGCTCGCGAAGCAGACCAATGTCAGCCGACAGGTAATCGTAAGTGACATTACCCTATTGAAAGCAAAAGGCGAACCCATCATCGCGACAAGCCAAGGCTACTTGTTTATGCCTGCCTCGAATCAGGATACGATGGTTGAACGGACGGTTGCTTGCAAGCATCTGCCTCACCGGTCGGAAGAAGAACTCTTTTTACTTGTCGATCACGGGGTCACAGTCAAGGATGTCAAGATCGAACACGGTGTGTATGGTGATCTGACCGCTTCAATCATGGTGTCAAACCGCAAAGAAGTCGAGCAATTCATGAAGAAAATTGATGAAACGGGTGCATCCTTTTTATCAGAATTGACCGACGGTGTCCATTTACATACATTAATGGCCCAAACGGAACAAACCCTGGATAAAGCAGAAAATGCGCTCCATGAAGCAGGCTTTTTAATTCAGAGTGATCTATAGGGCTGATGGCGGCACGCCCAAAAAAAGGCAGAATCCACAAGGGATCTGCCTTTTTTCTTTAGTTATCCAATAAATAGGAAGAATACGTCCCGATCATTTTCACTCTGCATCCGAGGGCTTCCATTTCACTGATCGCTCCCGGAAGGAGGACATCATCCATTTCATGAGCCACATCAATTAAGAAGAAATAATCACCGAGTCCCGTTTTCAGCGGTCTTGATTCAATTTTACTTAAGTTCAGCTGTCTCCAGGCAAATGTGGACAATACCTGATGAAGGGCTCCCGATCGATCCTTCGGAAGAGTCACCATCAAGGTTGTCTTTTCCATGCTCTTTTCCTGGGGCAGGGTCAGTGGATCGGGTGTTTTATGTAAGACGATGAACCTGGTATGATTATAGGCAAAATCATGAATGTTCTCATGCAGGATGTTCAATCCGTATTTTTCTGCTGACAGCTCGTTCCCGATTGCGCCAAGAAATGAATCAGGATTCTCGCTAACGAATTTAGCAGCGGCAGCCGTACTCGTCGTCTGTTCCAGGGGTACCCCTCGAAACTGCTTATGTAAAAATTTATGACACTGTGCCAAGGCGTGGGAATGGGAAAGGATTTTCCCGATCTGTTCTTCACTGTCACTCCATGCCGGATGTATCATTAAGTGCTGTTGAATGGCGGACGTCAATTCAGCGACAATCGCTAAGTTCGCTTCATGAAACAAATAATCCACCGTAATATGTACTGAGCCTTCCAGGGCATTTTCTAATGGAACAACCGCGTAATCCACTTCATTCTCGATCACCGCCTCAATGCAATCCGGTATCGTCACATACGAAACCGTTTCTTCATCGGGAAATGCCCTCTTGACGGCTAAATCTGTAAAGGAAGCCTGTGGTCCTAAATATGCAATCTTCACTCTGATCTTCCTCTCGCTCACTTGAAATTTATTGAACATTCTAACACGTATATGAACAAAGGGGAAGGTTTTCTATAAAAAAAAGAAGTGTCAGGCTCCGGAACCCAACACTTCCACTTTCTCGACAAATTCCAAACGACGGAGCTTTGAGAGTAAGTCTTCCAATCCGATCGTGAGGTCCGTTACGTTCAAGGAGAGTGTGACATTCGCTCTTCCTTGCAACGGAATCGTCTGATGGATCGTCAATATATTGCAACCATGCTTGGCTGTTTCACTTAATAGATGAGACAACGTCCCTGACCGGTCCTCCAAATGAAAGAACAGTGTGATGATCCGTTCCTTCACGATGGTGTGGAAAGGAAATACCGTATCCCGGTATTTGTAAAAGGCACTCCGGCTCAAATCAACCCGGTGGACCGCTTCCCATACCGAATCCGCCTTGCCTCTTTCAATCAATTCTTTTGCATCCAGGGTCTTCTTCATCGCTTCCGGCAGCACGTCTTCACGCACTAAATAAAACTTGCCTTCTTGAAATTTTTTCCCCAATGACTATTCCTCCAATTGTGTAGCAGTAGAGGTTCGAGGCAGCAAGCCCCTTTAAATACCGCTTTCGCTTTCTATTGTAAAGCAGGTAGCGGCAACCGCCACCTGCTCCTCTGTCTGAAATAGATGAAGGATGAAACTTAATCTACAAATTCGAACTCGTATTTTATCAAGCGGATCGTATCGCCATTTTTGGCACCACGTTCACGAAGGGCATCATCTACACCATATGAACGAAGCTGTCTCGCGAAACGTCTTGCCGAATCTTCACGGGAGAAGTCCGTCATTTTGAACAAACGTTCAATTTTCGCACCGCCGACGACGAATGTACCATCAGGATCACGCGTGATTTCGAATTCTCTTTCTTCCTCTTCATGCTTGTAAAGAACACGGTGAATACCCGTTTCTTCTTCTTCATGGATCGGGAATTCAGCTGTTGTTTCCACTTTATCCGCAACGGCATACAACAGTTCGGAAAGCCCCTGTCTCGTAACCGCAGAGATAGGGAATACAGGGTAATCTTCCTGCATCTTTTCTTTGAAAATTTCAAGATTCTCAGCAGAATCCGGCATGTCCATTTTATTGGCAACGATGATTTGTGGTCTTTCCGTTAAACGAAGATTGTACTGCTTAAGCTCTTCATTGATCGTCAGATAATCCTCGTATGGATCTCTTCCTTCCATTCCACTCATATCAATGACATGCACAATGACGCGCGTACGTTCAATATGACGAAGGAACTGATGACCGAGTCCGACGCCTTCATGGGCACCTTCGATCAATCCAGGCAGATCGGCCATGACAAAGCTTCTTCCGTCTCCCGTTTCAACCATCCCTAAATTCGGAACGATCGTTGTGAAATGGTACGAAGCGATCTTAGGCTTCGCTGCTGAAACAACGGAAAGCAGTGTTGATTTCCCGACGCTCGGGAATCCTACCAATCCAACATCAGCGAGAAGCTTTAATTCCATCACGATATAACGCTCTTGACCCGGCTCACCCTTCTCAGAAAGCTCAGGTGCAGGATTTGCAGGCGTTGCAAAGCGGGAATTCCCTCTTCCCCCGCGTCCGCCTTTCGTGATCACTGCACGTTGACCATGCTGCACAAGGTCTGCAATTGTTTCACCTGTATCATCGTCCTTCACGACTGTCCCGGGTGGAACCTTGACAACCATATCCTCGGCATTGCGACCATGCTGATTCTTACTCATCCCGTGCTCTCCACGAGGTGCCTTGAAGTGACGTTGATAGCGGAAATCCATTAACGTTCTTAAGCCTTCATCCACTTCGAAAATGACGTCTGCACCGTGACCGCCATCTCCCCCTGCGGGACCACCTTTAGGTACATATTTCTCACGACGGAAGGCAACCATACCGTTTCCTCCGTCACCGCCCTTTGTATAAACCTTGACCTGATCTATAAACATACTTTCACTCCTAACTTATCACTGCAATCGCTTCAATCATTCAGCGATTACATGAACGACAAGAACCTCTTCTTGTAGTTGTTCTATTTCTATATTTTCTCCGTTTGATCGTTGATTGTTGATCCAGTCTTCCACTAAGCTTGTACTCTTTAGTATACCTGTGAAATCAAATATAAAACGGGATTGTTCTTTTGTAATGTCCAGTAAGATGGATAATTGATTTTCTGCATTGTTCATTACATTTGATTCAAGGAATTCCAGGAACTCCTTGCACCAGTTGTAAAGTCTTTTATCTTCAAGCCGGTGGGGCTCGAGTCGAAGGACTTCAAAATCCAGCTTAATCAAATGTCTTGACCAATTATAGGTTAAAATCCATTCTGCCAACAATGGAAGCTTTACATTCGAAAGCTTAGATTCATTTTGTGCAACAAGGACCATTTCCTCGATGACCTGTTTCGCCCGCTCCACACGGCCAAGGTCCAGGTTCCCTTTAATTAATTGCAAATCATTCATCCAGTCGTGGCGGGCATGCCTCAACGCCTCGACTACACCCCAATTTTCGCTCATAATCTAACTCCTATACTTAAGTGCTACCTGTAAGTATATCAAAGTTGGGCGTGGTGCGTATATTGTTTCTGTGAAATTGGTGTATTGTAAGGAAATCGGATTTTTGAAAATCAATCCCGGGAACCTGAGAAAATACCCCTGATAAAAATAAAACTCTAACCGAAAGTCGGTTAGAGTTTTCGTTAAAGATATGCGATTAAGCTTCATTCGCAACTGGGTATACGCTCACTTTTTTCTTGTCACGACCCATGCGTTCGAAACGAACAACACCGTCGGTTTTAGCGAAAAGTGTATCGTCGCCGCCACGGCCGACGTTTAGGCCTGGATAAATTTTCGTACCGCGTTGACGGTAAAGAATTGATCCACCAGAAACCATTTGACCGTCTGCACGCTTAGCACCAAGGCGCTTTGAGATAGAGTCACGACCATTCTTAGTCGAACCTACTCCTTTTTTGGACGCAAAAAACTGAAGGTCTAATCTTAACATCTGTTCCACCTCCTACTTTTTGAAGGTTATTTTAATAAAATCACTATAGTCTCTTTCAATCGTCTGGAGGCTGATAAGCATGCCGTCGAGCAGCAGCTGAATCTTGCTCTCCGTTTCTTCCGGAAGATCATCAGGGATGACGCAGCGAAGGAATCCACCATCAGAGGATTGCTCGATGGACGGTTCTACACCGGTTAACGCCATAATGGCATTAATACTGCCGAATGAAACAGCAGAAGCACCTGCACAGACAATGTCTTGCCCATTTTCGGCAAAATCAGCATGTCCATCCATGGAGAAAGAACGGATCCTTTTCCCGGGTGAACGCTCTACGTAAACGTTAATCATGTAACCACGCCTTACGCGTTGATTTCGTCAATGACAACTTTAGTGTAAGGTTGACGGTGACCTTGCTTACGACGGTAGTTCTTTTTCGCTTTGTATTTGAATACTACAAGCTTTTTCGCGCGGCCTTGTTTTTCAACTTTCGCTGTTACAGTAGCTCCATCCACTAAAGGACTTCCTACTTTCACATCGTCACCACCAACGAATAGAACTTTGTCAAAAGTTACCGTATCGCCTTGTTCTCCGTTAAGCTTTTCGATGTAGATTGCTTGACCAGCTTCTACACGGATTTGCTTACCACCTGTTTCGATAATTGCGTACATAATCGCACCTCCTTATAAACTCAGACTCGCCAATGACAGGTGTTGGATTGCTCCAAGCTTTTGTACCTGTAATGAGCGGTTGTAGCACGGGTGCTACAATCAATAACATTAGAATCCTATCACATAAATCGATATACTGTCAATAACATTCAAGAAATTCATACGATCTTCGTTATTCTGAAATAAGGATGATCGTGAGTGATTTCCTTTATGTTGATCTTTTTATTCAATGCTTTCTGGAGTCTCTCGATGTGGATGCCCTGTTTCCCAGCAAAACTATCCGCTACTTCCCGGGTCGCTTCCACTTCAACTCGTGAGCCGTCCATCCCTTCACATTCCCACAGTTCCCGCTCAAGCTGGAAGGCCATCGTCTCGGGACTCATTTCCCTCCCGGTACCATGACATACCGAGCACGGCCGGGTCAAGGCACCGGCAAGGGGCTGACGGGTCCTCTTCCGGGTCAATTCAAGGATCCCGAGTTTTGTGAACCCTACAATCGTTGTACGCTGCCGATCTGAAATGAGGGATTCTGAAAGAGCATCGATCACTTCCTGGCGGTGGCTGTCCTTTTTCATATCAATGAAATCAATCAGGATCATCCCGCTTAAATTGCGGATCGTAAGCTGTTTCGCCATTTCTGCTGCCGCGAGTTTATTCGTCTCCAGTATGGTTTGCTCCAAGTTGTCTTTCCCGGTGAATTTTCCGGAATTGACATCCACAACCGTCATGGCTTCCGTTGCTTCGATGACAAGAGTGGCCCCGTTCGGAAGCCACACTATTTTTTTCAGGGCATTCTCCCATGCCGAGTAAACGTCATAATGTTTAAAAATATTCTCGTGACCCTGATAAACCTCGAACGTCCATTTTTCTTTGATTCCCGCCCCGCTCATTTCCTCGACCTGAAGAAGGCTGTCATACTCATCGAAGACGATCTTCCCACCATCTCCTTTTTTCAAGTACTCGTGGAGATCCTCATAGAAGGTATCCTGCCGGGAGAGGAGGGACGGACACTTCGCCCTATTGGATACCCTCTCCAGCCTTTCATAGCGTGCGCGCAGGGAGTTCACCTCTTCTTGTAACACTGCCTCTTTCACCCCTGAGGCGTTGGTGCGCATCACAATGCCTTCTCCCCCTCGTTTCCACTCATTCGCTAATCGCCTCAACACCTTACGATTTTCCTCATCCACTTTTTTGGATACCGCCACATAATACCCCTTGGGCATATACACGAGATGTTCACCCTTCAGTTCAATGACCGCGGTCAACCTGGCACCCTTCGTCCCCATCTCATCCTTTAACACCTGAACGATGATTTTTTCCCCTTCATGGACACAATTTCCGATCGGGGCCGGATCACTTCCCTCATGATACGCTTTCACATTTTGCGGAAAGTCCTTTTCATGGAGGTAACCATTCTTTCCTTGCCCGAAATCGATAAACGCCGCACCGAGTCCCTTTTGGACCTTGATGACCCGTCCCAAGTAAATATTGCCCGTCAAGCTTTCTTCTCCAGGCGGATATGTATATAGACCGATAATTTCATTATGTGAACGGTGTACCCACCGTTTTTCCCTGCCCTTACTGTGTACAATCATTTCTTCCATACCTAAACCCCTTTTCCACAGAAAAACTCATAAGAAAAAAGGGTTGAGTCCAACCCTTTTACCAGTATGCCCTTACTTTATACAGTTCGTGTCCATTCGTCAATAAAGGTAGAGAAGATCCTTCGTCTTCGCTGATGTCATCTTTTCCGCAAAGAAGGCGTGGAGCAGCTCGTTCTCATCGAGTTTCCCCACTTCAACCCCCTTTTCAAATACAACCAGTGGATGCTTCACACCCCGCTGAAACCGTTCCACCACCGTCATGATGGATTCATCACTTTCAATGGGCAACGGCCGCAGTTGCACAAATTGATGGCTCTTCCCGTAATACCTCTCTAATAAAAACTTCATAAACGCATATCTCCTCTGCTTCCAGTCGACCCAAAGGGAGAAGTACAGGAAGGACAGGACGATCCACAAATTCAGGTGCAGGGGAGCGGTGACGAGTACAATCAGATGAAACAGCAGTAATAACCCAAATGAAAAGAGGAGCGTGTATTCATATGCCCTCAAATAATTCAACTTTGTCGCAAGGAGCAGGGAAACCAGCTTCCCCCCGTCCAATGGCCAAATGGGCAGGAGGTTAAACAGCAACACCATCATATTCAGCTGAAAAAAAAGCGAAAAGGTATCCTGACTGATCACTCCAAACTCCAACAGTAAAAAGCCAAAAGCAATAAGCCAGACGTGCTGCAGGGGGCCAGCCGCCACCACCCAGAACTCTTCCATTAAGGAACGGTTCCCGTGCTCATCCATCTCAGCGACACCCCCAAAGGGTAGCAGGGCTATTCTTTTCACTCTCCAGGAAAAGGATTGAGCCATGATCCCATGGCCCAGTTCATGGATCGTTATGATGACGAGGAGCATGATCAGTTCAAAGAAGTGGGCCGTCATTATGGCAATCCCGATTACAAGCCACAGTAAGGGATGGACGTAAAACTTCTTCAGGAGTGAAATGAAATTAGTCAAATGACATCACCTGGATCGGGTCGATGAATTCATCACCCATTTTAATGGCGAAATAAAACTCACCCGTTGATTCGTCTTGACTGCTGGATGAAACCTTGCCTACTAGAGAGCCCTTCTTGATTGATTCATACTGCTTCACATCAATCGATTCCAAATTGCCGTACCACGATTCTGATTTGTCCGCATGTTGAATGACCACCGTATTCCCCAACTCCTCCTTTTTCCCTGCAAATAGAACCAAACCTCCCTTCATAGCCGTTACATCCTCACCAAGGACCGTCTGCAGCATGATTCCCTGCCCATTGGTCTTGAAATTTTCTACGACCTTCCCAGAAGCAGGTCTTGCATATTCAGCACTTTGTTCGGATGCGGATTCTTTGCCGGAATCACTTGCAGGCAACAACGCAAGTGGTTTTCCAAATTGATCTTCATACCAGGTGGAAATAGCGGCGAATTGGAACTCCGTATCCATTGTCTTCATGACAACGGTTCTTGCGTCAGTGAATGCCGGGGAAGGGCTTTTGAACATGATGGCCGTCACCAACACCATGATCCCGGCCCCGAGTATTTTCAGCATGAAGGTTTCTTTCTTAAAAAGAGGATGGACTCCTGCCGGGGGAGGACCGCCTTCAAAGCTTGTCTGACGCTCCATTCCATAGCGTTCCTCATCCGTTGGCAGAAAGTAAGACGGATTATCGCCGGAGCCTGCCCCTCCCATTTTTTTTCGTTTTGCTATCCTCTTCCGTATTTCATCCGCTCGATTCCCCATGTACACCATTCCTTTTTATAAGGTATTGTTTCATAACCAGTGATTGGCTTGGTCCATTCCTGTTGATGGGCAAACGGGTGTCAGATCCATACCAAGATTCCATTACACATGTTTTGCTACAATGTATGACTTGTCCTGAGAGAATATTCATCGTGAACATAAAAAAGTCCCGGCAGGACGCATCATGCGACCTGCCGGGACCGTGTTTATCTTTAGGCTTTTACACCAAATAACTTTTTAATTTTCATAAAGACGCCTGTTCTTTCTTCTTCCAGGGATTGCAGCGGGACCGATTCACCTAGAATCCGCCTCGCAATATTCCGGTAAGAAATCGACGCTTTACTGGTTGAATCAAGTGCGATCGGTTCCCCTTTATTCGACGATTTAATGACATTGTCATCATCGGCGACGATTCCGAGAAGATCGATGGAAAGATGCGTTGTGATTTCATCCACATCCAGCATTTCACCGTTTTTCATCATATGATTCCGGATACGATTGATCACCAATTTCGGAGGCTCGATGTTCTCCTTCTCCAAAAGGCCGATGATCCGGTCAGCATCCCGGACTGCCGAAATTTCGGGAGTGGTCACGACGATCGCGCGATCTGCTCCTGCAACGGCGTTCTTATACCCCTGCTCAATTCCTGCAGGGCAGTCGATAATGATATAATCATAGTCTTGCTTTAAGTCCAGTACCAGCTTTTTCATCTGTTCAGGATTGACAGCGGATTTATCACTCGTCTGAGCAGCAGGCAGTAAGAATAATTTGTCTTCGAAGCGTTTGTCTTTCACAAGGGCTTGATGGACTTTACATCTGCCCTCCACTACGTCAACTAAATCATAAATGATCCGGTTTTCAAGGCCCATTACAACGTCCAGATTCCTGAGGCCGATATCCGTATCAATCAGACAAACCTTTTTGCCTTGTAGAGCTAATGCTGTACCAACATTGGCAGAAGTAGTCGTCTTTCCCACTCCACCTTTACCTGAAGTAACAACTATGGCTTCACCCACATTAGCTTCCTCCTTTAAAACTAGTAATATTTGGTCTAAGATGTTTCAAAACTTGTAATCGATCGACAACGATCTGCCCACTTTCATCCACATACGCACATTCCATTTCGCGGTCATCCTCTTCCTCCACCCGATCAGGTGCACGGTTCAGGGAATCTGCGATCCGAAGCTGGGATGGGACCATTTTCGAAGCCACGATGACCGACTCATCATTTCCATTGCAGCCTGCATGGGCAATCCCTTTTAATGAACCTAGTATGTAAATATTCCCCCCGGCGAGGACCTTCCCCCCCGGATTGACATCTCCTACTACGAGAATATCGCCGGACACTTCCACGACCTGTCCTGAACGGATGACCCCGGTGAGGGTTTCGATATTTCGTTCATCTATGAGTTTCTCTGCATCATTTTTCGTTATGACATTACTCCATACTTCGTTTACAACTAAATTGCGTTTTTGTCTTACGATATCCTTCAACTCTTCCACTTGATCTTCTTCCAGGTAACGATTGCCTGTTTGAATATTGACCGTCAGGAGAGGGGTTCCTTCTGTTTCCCTGTATTGGGCAGACAGCTTATCGTCCAGTTCCTTTTTTAATTCCTGAAACGAGCATTGATCGTTGAGATGAAGAGTCAGTCCTTCTTTTGTTCCTTTTATCATCACATTTGGCTTCTTATTCATGTCGCAATTTTTCACCTCAGTCGTCTATAAATTCGACATAAGCAGTGTCATTTCCTCTTTATATGAAAAAATTACTAATTGAATTTATTCATCCAACCACTCTTTCCGTTTCTTTAGAAGGTAGTTTCTAAATGGAAATGCCAGAATGATATAAAACAGGACATTCAGGACCAAAGTCGGCCATAAACGCCAGTCCACAAACTGCATGAACGTCAAATCTGTCCTCTTGATAATATGGTTGATCTCGTAAACCAAAAACTCTAAAACAGAAATATCCACAAGGGTTATGATCCCTAAAACAAAGAGGTTATTATGTAACACCTTCATCATCTGATGTGACAGAAAAATGACAAATGGGAATAGCACCAGGTAAATCCCGTTGATTTCAGTGTAATAAATATCAAATAGGAAGCCAAAGATGAACCCATAAAGGAGTGCGGTCCGATATTGGTAAAATGCACAAATAAAGAACAGCACAATAATCAGGAAATGCGGAACGATCAATTTCTGATCGAACCACTCTTCACTTGGAAAAAGATGGACAAATAGACTTTCACTGTAGAAGAAAAGCAAAGTCATGAACGGAAGGAGGAGCCGGCTGATCATTGCTCTTCCTCCTCAACCGCGTCCTTTTCCGTCACACCTTGAATTTCCCGATCGATGACCATGACATGCTCTAAATGATAGAAATCAGCAGCAGGCTTCACATATGCCGTTTGCGTCAACCCATACTGATCCGGCTTGACTTCCTTCACTTCCCCGATGACCAATCCTTTAGGGAACACCCCGCCAAGGCCTGAGGTCATCACTTTCGACCCTTTTTCAACCTTCATATCGTTGGAAATCCGCTTCACTAAGATTTCTTCTTTCTTACTGTCGTATCCTTCAATCCATCCGTTTATATCCTGGTCTTTACTTTGGATGACAGTGGAAATCCGGTTTTTTGTATTATTTGTCGAAATCAATTCGACTGTAGATGAAAATTCATTGACGCTTTTAATCTTTCCGATCAATCCGGCTGAAGAGATGACGGCCATATCCGATTGGATCCCGTTCACTTCACCTTTATCGATGGTGATGAGTTCCTGCCATTGATCCGGATTTCTTGCAATGACGGTTGCCTGAACCGTTTTATAAGCGCGAAGATTCTCCTTCTTATCAAGGACCGCCCGTAATTCATCGTTATCCTGTTTCAGGTCCTTCACTTTTGTTTCAAGTTTGATCAGCTCATCCAAACGCGTTTTCAGTTTTTCGTTTTCTGTATATGTATTTTGAAGATCTTGAACGTTATCAACAACTCCGGCTACATAATTGACAGGTTTTGAAACCAATGACTGTCCGAATCCTACCATGTCTTTCACAAACTGCTCAGGCCAGCTGATGCTATCCCGGTCCCGCAAAGAAAATCCGATTAATCCCACCAGGACAATGACACTGACGAGCAGAATGATCAAACGTTTATTCAGGAAGAATTGTGGCATGATGTACACCTCAACCTTTTCTCATTCTAGTAAATACTATATCAAAAATCGTTTATATTTGATATCATTCGTCAAAATATTCATGGTTCTTCGAAAAAAGATGGGGCCGGCCTTAAGGCTGCCCTTGCATCCTTAAGGAAACGTCCCCCATTACGATCAATTATTATTTTCCTCTTGTTTTGAATAAGTGAATATGGTCAAGGGCTTTCCCTGTCCCGATTGCCACGCAATCCAGTGGTTCTTCGGCAATAAGTACCGGCATCTTCGTTTCATCGCTGATCACCTTGTCCAAGTTGCGAAGAAGAGCTCCGCCTCCAGTAAGTACAATCCCTCTGTCCATGATGTCTGCAGCAAGTTCCGGCGGTGTTTTTTCAAGCGTACTCTTTACGGCGTCCACAATCGTGTAGACGGTATCATGAAGGGCGGATGCAATTTCCACAGCCGTTACTTCAATCGTTTTCGGCAATCCTGTCAAAAGGTCACGCCCGCGGATTTCCATCGCTTCGATGCCTTCAGAATCTCCTGCAGAGCCCACTTCCATCTTGATGGTTTCCGCTGTTCGGTCCCCGATCATCAGGTTATATGTCTTACGGATATAATTGATGATCGCGTCATCCATTTCATCCCCGGCAACACGGATCGACTGACTTGTCACGATTCCACCTAAAGAGATGATCGCCACTTCCGTCGTTCCTCCACCGATATCCACGACCATGCTTCCTGTCGGTTCCCATACAGGTAGATTTGCTCCGATCGCCGCTGCGAAAGGCTCTTCAATCGTGTAGGCATCCCGTGCCCCTGCTTGTCTTGTTGCATCGATGACCGCTCTTTCCTCCACCCCTGTAATGCCTGAAGGTACACAAATCATGACATAAGGCTTTCGTGAAAAAGCCCCCTTATTGCGTGTCGCCTGCTTTATGTAATACTTCATCATCGTGGCGGTCGTTTCATAGTCAGCGATGACTCCATCCTTCATCGGGCGGAGTGCAACGACATTCCCCGGTGTACGGCCGATCATGTTCTTTGCGTCATTACCCACAGCAACGATCTGCTTATTATCTGTTTGAAGTGCCACGACAGAAGGTTCGCGAACGACAATCCCCTTGCCTTTCACGTACACCAATGTGTTAGCAGTTCCTAAATCAATCCCTAAATCTTTCGTTCCAAACATGAATGGTATCTCCCTTTCTAATACAAATTGGCTGGTTTTTATTAAGGTTTATGTGTTTTCATAGGAGAGTTGTCCAATCACTCTCTACCTCTTAATTTTCGTCACAATAATGTTTCGTTCATGCATAACGAAAAGACTCATCCCCTTGTAGAATGACTCTCTTATTTCAGTAAGCCCGCGTTATATTGAATCACGATATTGTTTGTAAAAATCATAAGCTTTATTATATCGTAACCAGGAAAAAAATCATAGTGTCATAAATACCCTTTTTCCTTTAAACTAATAAACTTCTTCTCCCCTATTATAAGATGATCGAGTACATCAATACCAATGATCCGACCGCATTCCACCAATCTTTTTGTCACTTCTATGTCTTCCCTGCTCGGAGTCGGATCTCCCGATGGATGGTTATGGATGCAAATGATGGATGCGGCGGAGCGGCGAAAGGCTTCTTTAAAGACTTCCCTAGGGTGTACTATGGAAGCGTTGAGGCTTCCGATAAAGATGGTTTGCTTGTGGAGAACTTGATTCTTAGTGTTGAGGTATAAGCAGACAAAATGCTCCTGGGCCAAAAATCTCATATCATTCATGACATAGTTGGCCCCGTCTTCAGGGGAACGGATCGAGTATCTGTCATCAAAGGCGAGATTGCTGATGCGCCGGCCGAATTCCACGGCAGCCATGATCTGGACCGCCTTGGCTAGACCGATGCCTTTTGTCTTTGTGATCTCTTCCAGGGACGCATCCTTTAATAGATTCAATCCGTCGAATTGGTTTAGGAGTCTGTTGGATAATTGAAGAACGGACTCGGATTTTGTTCCCGTCCGGAGTAAAATGGCAAGCAGCTCCTGATTGGACAGGCTTGCTGCTCCGCTTTGGATCATTCTTTCCCTCGGTCTCTCATCCTGGGGAAAATCCCTGATCATCAACCGGTTCTCTTCCTGCTTTTGCATTGTTTTTACCATGGGTTCCTCCTATTCTTACGTGAAGGAGTCATTCTGATTGAAGATAGCCCATTTCGAGTAAAACACGATTCACCCGGGAGATCGGGAGGCCAACGACCGAGAAATAATCGCCCTTGATTTCCTTGACGAATTTCGCGCCAATTCCCTGGATCCCATATGACCCGGCTTTATCAAAAGGTTCTTCTGTTGCGATATAGTCATCGATCTCTTTAGAGGTTAACTCCCAAAACGTAACATCTGTTTTTTCATAAAAGAGTTTCTCCTCCTCACCATGGAGGATCGCAACACCTGTGTAAACTGCGTGAGAAGAACCGGAAAGCATTCTGAGCACTTCTTTCGCTTCTTCATCGGATCCCGGCTTTCCAAGGATCTTCCCATCCTTGGTCACGACGGTGTCTGAACCGATCACATAATGAGTAGGGTGTTGATTCGATATTACCAATGCTTTTTTCCTTGCGAGATACATGACCACTTCATGGGGCAATAAATCAGAAGAAAAGGATTCATCAACACTGGAGCCCATAATGGAAAAAGAGAGTTGGATTTGTTGGAGAAGTTCTTTTCGTCGGGGAGATTGTGAAGCGAGTATGAGGTTGGACACACCATACCATTCCTTTCAGGGTAATAGAGAGATACAAGAATATACTACCAAAATCCTCTATTCTAAACAAGTGAAAAGAGGATTGGACATAACTAAATAAACCCATCTAAAGAAGAACTATCTGTACTCATGACCTTTTGGGGATCCCTTGTTACACCGTTGATTTCCGTGCAAGACTTCGCTTTCCTCGGGCGTTCGGCTAGCCTCCTCGTCGCTGACGCTCCTGCGGGGTCTCACCTACTCCGCTTTTCCCGCAGGAGTCTTCGTCTTGCACTCCAATCAACAGCTAGAACCTGCAAAATACATAATATTCGGTTAAAAAATAAGAAAAAAATCCGAACGAATTAGATTTTCATCTAATCACTCGTTCGAATTTTTCTTTGGCTGAAACCCTTTTTGTCCAAGTTTCTTTGAACGATTATTTCCTAGAAAATAGTCTAAACCAGTCGAAATCATAACCCGCCGTATAGCTGAAGATAAGATAATAATTCTCCTTGAATTTTTTGAGCATCCTCCGGCGTTTTCATCGCTCCTGCCAGATTGCCTGCCTCGACTAGGGATTTCTTCATGGATGCGATGGACTCCTGTCCGACCTTGATTCCTTCCAGTTCCTTCACCCCTGATTGAATCGTTTTGATCGTGGATTCATCCGCAGTCCCCCCGGCCATTCCACTGCTGCTTACCTTGGCTATGTCGCTGAAGAGAGCATTCCCTTTTTCCAGGAACGTTCTTTCTTCTTTTGAAGCATTGATACCCTTCGATCCAATCACAAAATCCTTCGCGTACACGTCCACCCCTTGATCTTTCAGTGTTCCCCCAAGGGCCTTGGCCGTTTCCAGATCCCCGGAAACCCCCAGGAATAAATAGAATTGACCGTCTTTCTCTACGCTTGCACTAGAAAGGCCTTTCGCTTCCAAATCATCCTTCATGGCTTTTAATGGTTCCTCGGTCGAATAGACGCCACCCTGAACGATGGAGGTGGAGAAGTCCTTTAATTCCACGGCGGAAACGGCCTGTTGACCGTCCGTCTTTGCCGCAGTGTTATCCTCAAGCGTAGCGGCAGGTGCAGCCGGTCCATCTGTCGTCGTGATCACCTTCAGGGTCCCAAAGCCAAGGACCGCCCCCACAACAATCGCCCCAATCAAAGACATGACCAGGTTGACCGAATTCTGAAACGGGTTAGTAAACGATTTTTTCTTTTTCTTACTTCCAGACACGTAATGGATCTTTTTATATTCCTGTGGAGGCTCGGCTTCATCATCGGGAAGGATCCAATCAAAACCATCATCCTTCGCCTCTTCCCCGGCAGCTGTTTCCGATTCCCCCAACTTCCAATCGTACACAAGAAGATCTTCATCGAACTTCGTTTTTTCCCCATTGATTTTAATAGAAATCTTTTTGTCGTTTTTCCCACGATCGCCCATCATCGCCACCCTCCTTCATCTATTTTTTTCCATGCTATCACATCCCATAAAAAAAAGAACAAGACTTTTGTCGTCTTGTCCTAATAGGTTTTCGTCAAATTTTTCAGTTTTTCTTCAGGGATTGGATCGAGAGGGTGGAAAACGGGATTTCTTCCCTCTCTCCACTATCATTTGTACAAAGATTGTATTCGTCCCCCATTAAACAAATGGATAAGACATTTTCACCATCTGCCAAAACGTAGGAGTCATCACCCGGTGTCATGACCGTTTTGGAGTGGGGATCGAGGATCGGTTCGATCAGGTTGGCTTCTACCAATTCTTTATAGGTTACCTTATTGACTTGCCGCTCCTGAAGCATGGCGTCTTTTGCATAGTACTCAGCTGAACTTTTCATGGTAAGGGCGTTTGCCACAAAAGCCTGCTGCTTGGATTTTTCAATGATCGTATTGATCGCCAAGACAGCGATGACGGCGATGATTCCGAGTATGACAATCACGGCCAATAGTTCGACAAGGGTGTATCCTCTTTCATTTTCAGTCATCATTCATCAGACCTTACATTCGTATCTTGTGCTGCTGATTTTTGTTCAGGGAACTGCTGAAAAGGATTCTTTTTGTTTGACGGAAGAGGAGCATCGAGCTTTGGCAGTTCCTTCTCAAGTTCTATTAAACCAGGTAAATAGAAAGCGGATACCACAATATTCAATTGGATATTCTCGACTTCATCTTGGTATTGCTGTATTTCCGGTGGTCCGCTGAAAGAAATCTGTTCAACCTCTACGATGCGGTGCAGTTCTTCCAGTTTCTTGATGAACTCTTCTATTTCAAAATAACTCTTAGCTTCCACAGACATGGTGGCTGTCAACTTTTGCAGGCCTTGCGGAAGGGCATTTACTGGTGGTTCGGAACTGTTTGTCGGTTCACCGGCATTGGTTTCAACCGGTTCTTCAATGGACGTCCCGGTTGTTTCACCGGTTACAGGCAGCGCCACCGCTCCTTCAGTAAATTCGATGCTTGTAATGAAGCTGTCCGAGACGATTTCCGCCTTCTGGAGGTCAATAAGCAGCTGCTGCGTCAGGGGTTTCACCGGAACTTTTTGTTGAAGGGAACTCGAGTTTTCAAATGAATCCTGTTTGATGGAGCCGATTTTGGAGTCCAACGCTTTAATCAACTGGCGTTCCGTTTGGATTTCACTTTGTAAATTTTCTTTTTGATTCTTCACCGGTAAGTAGAAGTACCAGATACCACCAAAGGTAAGAAATAATACTACAAGGGTGGATGTTCCAATCAGAAACCATTCTTTTTTATCGAATTGAACATTCATTCCGAATCGCCCCCCTGCTCATCGGATTCTGCTTCAATTTTTTTGATGCTATCTCTATTTAATATGACTTCATATTGGCCGATGTACCTTGGCAAAACAGGTTCTGCGTTAACAGCAGATTGGACACCCTCTATAACGGCTTCAGTAGCAAGGGATGATAATTTTGCATCCTGGATGTACTTGGAATCTTTCAAATGAGTTAAATAATAGGCTGCTTCACTGCTTGTATCGAATTGAATCGAGAGTTGGATACTCCCATCTTCTGCATAAGTGAACTCCTTTAAGAATCCGCGTTCCGGAAGCAGTTCCACCAGGTGATCCAGAACCGGTACAGTATCAATGGGATAGCTTTCCACCCAACTCACTGCCCCTTCCAATTGAACCCAAGCATCAGAAGATTCAAAATCAGAGATGCTCTGTTCTTTTTCAGCCCTCAGCTGTTTTGTACGCTGAAGTTCCGCCGTCAGAGCATCAACATCCTTTCCGATATTCCCGGCAAGGATAAATAGTATGATAAGCGCAATGATCCCGACAGACAGAACACCGATCACCACATACAGCCACTGGCGGCTCCGTTTTTCATTTTGAGGTAATAAATTGATGTCGACGAGCACTTATATCACCTCTTTTAATCCTAAACCAACGGCGAGTAAAAACTCATTCGATAGTTCTTCATTGGTGTAGGCGTCCCGTGCTACAGAAGGTACCTTGATGATGTCAATCTCAAACCGGTCTGCCAATAGGTTGTGGATTTCCCCAACCATGGGGTGGTCACCAGCTACGTATACCTTATTGATCATAGCTTCATCGTTTGTCAGTGTGTATCGATAAAAGCTGATCACTTTGTCTATTTCTTTCATCACGTCTTCGAATTGAAGGGAATGAAACTCACCGTAATCACTGCTCTCATCCTTTACTTCCCGTTCCTCGCCTAAACTGATCGGCCTGAAAAAGACGGGCTGGTGATCATGAAAGATGGATACGGTCACATTGGACGGATTAAAATAGAGGAGCATTTCATGGTTTTCACTTTGTGTCAGATCCAATGAATGGATGTAGCGGTAAAAGGCAAGGGGACTGATATCCGCTACAACAGGCTTTAAGTGGGCATCTGACAGCATCTTTTGATATTCGATGACAATGTCTTCCGGCGCTGCCACAAGGATGATTTCTTTCTTGTCCCCTTTATTTCCAACCACCACTACATCAAAGACCGGGTTCTCAAAAGGGAGATGGATACTCGTCCCGATTTCAAGGAACAAGTGACTCTTCACCTCATCGTCCTCGATATCAGAGGAAATCGTCATCTTTCTGATGATCATCTGAGTATTCGGAACGATGAATTGCACTTCCCGCTTTTTTAGATTCCAGTCCAGGACACACTCCTCCAGAAAGGCTTGAAACGCTTCTTTTTCGATGATTTTCCCATCGGAGATCATCCCGTCTGCTATACGCTTCTCTCCAAAATGATGAATATGTAAAGGAGAAACAGATTTCAATTCGACAAACCGAATCCATTGATCACTAATGACGATATTGATTTTATTTTTATTCTTATTAAAGAGACGTGATAACATCGTGAATGACCCCTTTTAGCTATATAAAGAAAAATACCAATCCAGGATTGGCTGATGATAGAAGTATGCCGCGAGTGTTCCCAGTACGATATACGGACCGAACGCGATGGGCTGTCCTTTTTTGAAAACACCGAGAATCAGGCCGGTGATACCTGCCACCGCCCCAAAAAGCGTGGCAAGGAAAAAGGAAAACAACATCACCTTGACTCCCACGACAAAGCCGATGACAGCAAACAACTTGATATCGCCGCCTCCCATTCCCCCCTTGCTGATGATGGCAATCAGGAGGAGCAAGCAAAAGCCTGTGAGTGCGCCCGCTATGCTATCCCACCAAGGGTTTAACGGGATGAAGATGCGTTCGATGATAAACAGCACCGAAAAAAACAACAGCACTTTATTGGGGATGACCATATATTTCAGGTCACTGACCGTAATGATCATGAACAGAGAAACAAGTGTCAGAGCGACAATCAGCTCCGGTTGTAAGCCTAATATTGTATAAGAAAGTAAGAATAATAGTCCGGTGAATAATTCCATTAACGGATAAAGAGGAGAAATGCGCCCCCTACACTGAGCGCATTTTCCCCCTTGAATTATATAAGAGACTACCGGGATCAGTTCCTTCGCCGTCAGCGTGTGCTGGCAGTACGGGCAGGCTGACCTCGGTTTGACGATTGATTTTTTGAGCGGTATCCGGAGGCCGACTACATTGTAAAAAGAGCCTAGGAGGAGACCGTAGGAAAGAACTATTATTTCAATAATTTGATGCACCAAATCCCCCCTAAACTCTTAAGTCCCACTACCTTCTTGGGAAGCAGTTGCTACACCATCAAGCTTTACATCATCTCTTTCTAAACTTGCAGGATCTTCAGTAGGGAAGTACTTTTTATCACCAGTACCACCAATTAATGTTACTTTATAATCGTATCCATCCTTAGCATTTTTGGTAACAGAAACTTTACTTAGAGTTTGATTGTATTCCCCATCAGATGGATTATCAATCTCTTCAATATAGCCATTATCAATAAGAGTTTTTAAAGTGAAGTCTTTTCCACCTGTTCCAATTTCTGTTGAAGTAACCGCTAACCTCGCAGCACTCACCATCTGCTGAGCATTCGCAATATGAGCATCCTTCTTCGAGTTATTAATCAACCCGCCAATACTAGGAATCGCAATCGCCGCAATAATCCCTAAAATAACAACAACTGCAAGTAACTCGATAAGCGTCAATCCGCGCTCATTTTTCAATCTTTGACCGATTTTCTTTAACATGGTAATTCCTCCTGTTTATTTATCTTTTACTAAAAACTAGTAATCTAGTACTAGTATACAACATTAATCCGACAAAAAAATCAAATTTTTTGTAAAATACTAGGTATTTTCTAATAGTTCTGAACACTGTTGAAGATTTCGAACATCGGGACGAGGATAGACGTCACGATGGTCCCGACTAAACCTGCCAGCATGACGATCATGAGTGGCTCGATTAATGACTTCAGACGGTCCGTGGCGCTTTCCACTTCCTTTTCATAGAAGTCGGCAACCTTTGCAAGCATCGAATCCAGGGAACCCGTCTCCTCCCCGATGGCGATCATCTGCGTCACCAGTGGAGGGAAAGCCCAATGCTGCTTCATCGGGTCCGTCAAGGATGTCCCTTTCTCCAAAGATCTCCTTGATTCGCCGATCACCCGTGCCACCACTTCATTCTCCACCACTTTTTCTACGATGGCCAATGCCTGCAAGATGGGAACAGAGCTTGAAAACAAGGAACTTAATGTTCTCGTCATTCTCGCTAGCACCGCTTTTTGCAGCATTTTTCCGAAAATTGGAATTCTAAGGATGGCGTAGTCCAAATAATACTTCGAACGTTTGTCTTTTCTTAACATGGACAAGATGATTGCAATGAATACAAAAAACAAAATGATGATATACCAAAATTTCTGCATAAACTCACTTGATGCAATGACAAACTGGGTGATGGCAGGAAGTTCGCCACCGAAATCATTCAACATGTTCACGAATGTCGGCACAACGGCCGCCAGTAAGAAGATGACTACCCCAATGGCGATGACCCCGACAACCATCGGATACGCCAGGGCAGAAACGATTTTCTGTCTGGTGGTATGCTGCTTTTCATAATGGGTGGCGAGTCCTTCCAGTGTCTCATCCAGGCTCCCTGAGGCTTCCCCTGCCTTCATCATATTGATCAGAAGCGGTTCAAAGATTTTCTTATGCCGGGAAAAGGCTTCAGATAAAGGATTTCCGTCCCTGAGTTCATCCTCGATTTCCTTTAAGGCTTTGCCGAGTGCCTTGCTCTCTGTCTGTTCAGACAGAATATGAGTGGCATCAACAACCGTGACGCCAGCTTGAAGAAGGGTGGCAAACTGCCTCAAGAAGATGACAAGATGCTGTAATTTCACAGGATTACCTATCGAGATGTCTTTCGTCATGAGCGTTTCGGGCATCTCCAGGATGTCTATGACCCGTACTTCCTGCTTTTTCAATTGAATGAGTGCATCCTTTTTCGATGATGCCGTGATGATTCCTGTTTTTTTCCCTTTTTGGTCCCTGCCTGTGTACTTATAACGTCCCATCTATTGAGGAATCTCCTCTCTGCTGTAAGGAAACGCCATTTCCTTTGATATGATGCCACCTTCATACAGCTTCATCACACTGTCGCTCATGATGTGCATGCCTGAACTTTTAGACGTCTGCATGACATTTTGAATTTGATGGATTTTTTCTGAACGAATCAAATTGGCGATCGCCGCATTATTCATCAGGAGCTCTGTCGCGGCCCTTCTCCCTTTTTTATCCACCGTGGCAAACAGTCTTTGGGAAAGAATTCCGACAAGGACCGATGCCAACTGAACACGGATTTGCGACTGCTGCTCAGGTGGGAAGACGTCTACGATCCGCTCGATGGTGGCAGGAGCACTCGATGTATGAAGGGTGGCGAGTACCAGGTGACCGGTTTCCGCGGCCGTGATGGCCGTATGGATGGTCTCCAGGTCCCTCATCTCACCTACAAGAATGATATCCGGATCCTGCCTCAATGCACTCCTCAGCCCTTTTGAAAATGATCTGGTATCAAAGCCTACTTCCCGCTGATCAATGATGGACGCTCCATGTTTGTGCAGGTACTCGATTGGATCTTCCAGGGTGATGATATGCTTCCTCATTTTCCGGTTCATATAATCGACGATGGATGCGAGTGTGGTCGACTTTCCGCTCCCAGTGGGTCCTGTTACGAGGAACAGTCCCTGTGGTTTTTCCGCAATGGTCTTCAATGCATGTGGAAGGAACAAGTCTTCCATTGTTGGGATGGAAGTCGGGATGACACGTATAGCCAAAGATACACATGACCGCTGTTTAAATGCATTTACCCTGAACCTTGATACACCGGATATACCATAGGAAAAGTCCAGTTCACCCACTTCTTCAAATGAAGGATACATCTGCTCGGAAATGATGGCCTTCGCCATTAGTTCCGTATGGTCTGGCAGCAGATTCTCTTTACCGTATCTTTTCAAATCCCCATGAATGCGGAAGATGGGGGGCGAACCAACGGTCAGGTGGATATCGGACGCTCCCAGCTCGTAAGCGGACTTTAGAAGATAATCAACTTTTTCTTTCAATTCATTCACCTACTCTGATATCGCTACTCGTAATACTTCTTCGGTCGTGGTCAATCCCTGTTTTACTTTCAGCAAACCGTCATCCACGAGGAAGATGGTTTTATTTCGGACTGCATGCTCCCTCAGCTTCGAAAAAGGTTCATTGTTCAGGATGACCTTCTTCATTTCATCATTCATGACGAGGACTTCATGAATGGCAATCCGCCCTTTGTATCCAGTCATATTGCAGGAAGAGCAGCCTCTCCCCCTCGTGATCGTTTCGATCTTCATCCCTCTTTTGGCGAATATCTCCACTTCCCGCTTTGTAGCGGGCATTTCCTGCTTACAGTCACGGCACACCTTCCTGATCAAGCGTTGAGCCACGACTCCACTCAGTGAAGACGCCACTAAAAACGGCTCGACTCCCATATCCAGGAGTCTCGTCACTGTACTGATGGAGTCATTTGTATGGATGGTGCTCAGGACGAGGTGTCCGGTCAAGGAAGCCCGGATGGACACTTCGACCGTTTCCCTATCCCGGATTTCCCCGACCATGATGATGTTTGGATCTTGACGTAAAATCGCCCGGAGCCCCTTCGCAAAGGTCAATCCTACATTTTGATTCACACCGATCTGGTTGATCCCTTCCAGCTGATACTCAACGGGATCTTCGATCGTGATGATGTTCACTTCTTCACTATTGAGGTGATTCAAAGCTGCATACAAAGTGGAAGACTTCCCTGAACCGGTTGGTCCTGTTATGAGGACAATCCCTGTCGGCTGCTGGATCATTTTCATGAACCTCTGCTGATTCACCTTGTTGAACCCCATTATTGCGAGGTCATTCAGGCTGGAACCTAAATCAAGGATCCTCAGGACAATTTTTTCTCCGTACACTGTCGGTAAAGTCGACACACGCAGATCGATCGGATGAAAATCGATATTCACCTTGATCCGTCCATCCTGAGGCACCCTGAATTCGGTGATGTCGAGGTTTGCCATGATTTTAAGGCGTGCAATCAACATGCTTTGCATATGCTTCGGAAGATTTCTTTCGGTTCTTAAGATACCATCCACCCTGTAACGGATGGCCACTTTCGTTTCCTGGGGGTCGATATGTATGTCACTTGCTTTTTGTGTAACAGCATTCGATAGAATCCCGTTCACTAAGCGAACGATGGGTGAATCGGAATCCACCACCGTTTCTTCATCCACATTATTTTGATTCCGATTCTCTTGAAAGAGATCTTCAAATCCATCTTCCAGGTCATAGAATTTATTAATGACCTTCAGGATATCATCCTTCGTCGCAATCGCTGTTTCGATTTGGAAGCCAGTCGCTAAACGGAGATCTTCGATGGCATAAAAATCCAAAGGATCACTCATTGCGACAAATAGCCTATCCCCTTCTTTTTTAAGGGGGATCATCAAGTTCCTTTTTGCGGACTCTTTAGGGATGAGATGGAATAAATTCGTTTCAAAGGGATACCGATATAAGCTGACATGAGGGATCCCCAATTGAAATTCCAACACTTCTATCAATTGCTGTTCCGTGATATATCCTCTTTGAAGCAGTGCATCCCCTAACTTCTGTCCCTTGGTCTTATCTTTCAGGGTATCCTGCAACTGGGATTCGGATATGATCCCTGCATCTACCAGCAGGTCTCCGAGCCTTTTTCTAATGGTGGTCACCTTATCACCCGCTTTTAAGCCTTATTTAAAATCCTTTTTCCTTTGTTTTGCTTTTTCGTCAGACGATGGGTTTGAAGAATCTTGTTTGGAAGGGTCCCCACTTTCCTGCTCAGTAGAAGTGTTCGACTCATCTTCTTCACTCTGGGAGGACGGGTCCTCCACTTCAACATCATTCGAATCATCCTGTGTAGTTACTTCCTCGTCCGCCCCATTGGTTACATTGTCAAATGTTTCACCCGGTGCTTCCTGTACTTCCTGCAGCGGATATACAGCAATTTTATTCTGAGGGGCATAAAAGTCTTCATTGATCAGTTCTTCTGAAAGGATTTCTCCTGAAGTGCTCAGTTTTTGTTTGTAGACCCGGATCAAGATCCCGTCTTTCCCTGCTTGCTTAACATCGACGCTTCCTTTTTCAACAAAAGGGCTAAATTGCTTTATCACCCGGGGAGGGAATGTTTCCTTTTCAGACAATCTGACATTATAAGAGTTTGGAAAGGGAATTCCCTGGAGTTGAGCTTTGATTCTATTGTCATGAATGGCAAGCTTCAGCTCATAACCCGTTGAATTCGGATTCGTGATGACAAAGTCCTGATTATTCATCGGATTGAAATTCGCTTCAAAGCCCAGGGTCACATAATCCGGAAGCTCTTTACTTATATTTCGTTCAATGATGGAAAAGTTGGAATGCAAAGTGATCTGGTAGAGTAATGATGCAACCGGACTTAAGTCAGCCTGTGATTCAACTACAAATCCTTCCGTTTCCAGGAAGTCCGAAAAAGAAAACTGAGAATTGGGTGCAATGAGAATGGAGGGAAAGTTTTCTATGAAACTCTTGATCGTCGGTGTAACTTTTAATTCATTGGATACAGCTTCGAATAGTATCTGTGTCGATGCATTTTTATCGATATAATCGTATACGTCAATGGTCTCACCTTCGTTGAGATTTCCTGCTAAAGAAAGGACATACTCCTTTAAAGAAGCCAGGTTTATGTCACCAGAGCTGTAGTCAGGGAAATGATCCGATAGGAATGAAGCCAACGCTTGATCATCCAAGGAAACCACTAGACTCGTATTTTCATTTTCATCGAGTTGTTCTATACTTTCTTCCAAGTGGAATTGAAAGAGTGCTGAATCGACCCTTGCACTCTCCCCATTGAATTCAAGCATGATGTTTTGATTACCTTTCCACTCTACTATTTTCCCATCCAGTATCTTCACGGCTTCTTCTTTGTTTGCTCCACCCAGATTAACAGATGCAACAGCTGCATGTTTCGATAGACTGAGTGACTGAACAAAGAACGATTCATAAGCATAAACGCCTAAATGAGAAAACCCATACAGAAAAAACGTAGAAAAGAATAAAACTGCCATTAACTTTACAAGCAGACCTTTTTTCACATCAGGCGCTCCTTCCTGCTAATTCCTACTTAATATTCATCGTTAAATCAACAAATACAGAAGGACCCGCTTCTTGAGCGGCTTTAATGTCAGATTCCGATAGAGAAGAACCTTTGGCAATCAACAACTCGCCTTCTAAATTATAAATATCTTCCATCACACTCTTACCAGCCAATAATTCTGTCTGTTTCGATTTGATTGTTTCCAGACCAAGCTGCTCCGGTAAGGCTTCGACCTCTTCTTCAAACACAGGTTCAGGATCGCTGAGTTGATCGAATGAATCTTTAAAATATTCCACAGCATCTTCATTCACGATGAGGATATCTTTCCCGAAAGTGAGTACATGTTCTGTTGCAAGGAAATAAGTATTGTCCTTCGACTGTAACTCCAATGAAACGATTGCCCCTGTTTCATCATCCACATAGAATTCCTGGATATTACCGATCATCTGTCCTTTACGGGTCATGACACGGGTATCATTGATCTTAATCTTCTTGTTCACCAGCTGATTTGCGATAGGAATTTCATTCAAGTCAATGACTGCATTCTCGTTTTCCACGGTCACAGCATATTCCCCGATCCCGACTACCTTTTTAAAAGGGATCGCTTTCACACTCACCTGCCAATCTTCATGCTCAATGGTCAAAAAGTCGACTGAGCCTTTCTCCGGATTTATAACAAGGGATTTCACTCTCCCTATTTCACTTCCATCGTAAATACTGATAATCGGTAAAGCTTTCATTTCTGAACTTTTCTTCATGTCATCTCACCTATTCCATCAATTTAGTTTCGTGTCATTTCCCACGCATATTTCTTTGTTTGATCCAAGTCCATTGTGATATAAGGGTACTCCCTGAATCTCTCTTCGATCCCTTTAATGAAAATATCCAAATCTTCATATTGTTCTGTTGAAATGTAATGATCCATTAATATTCTTGCAAATGTATAGTAATCTTGATCGTGTAGACTTGGATGTAAATAATGCTTGATCATATTTTCCATCTGGTCAGTAGTTAACAGGCTCCGGGAAAGTGTAATCTGTTCAATCATGGTCTTCATTACTTCCCTCATGATTCTGGTGCTCTTTGGAAGTTCGTCTATAATGGCGTCATCTACTGCCGGCTGACTCTCCATTGACTCTTCTTCCTCATCTATTGAACCCACAAGATCAGCCTCTTCCCCTGCAATTACAGGTTCCTCTAGTTCTTCAGCAACTGTTCCATTACTTTCATCAATTATTTCAGCTAGATCTTCCATGTACATCCCTGTCTCTTCCGTTTCCTCTAATACTGTTTCATCCGGTTCATTGATCAAACTTTCGATTTCACTCAAATCACCCTCAAACAACTCTATGTCTTCTTCAGTTGCACCCGGTACTTCATTAAATTCGTTTGCATTTTCGATAAACCATTCACTCTCGTCTTCATGAACCTGTGTTGATGCTATTTCTGTATCAACATGTCCGAGCGATATCTCATCTTGTTCCTGTAAAGGCTCAATGTCTTCCACGATTGCCGTTGCTTCACCGCCGTGCGCCGTATCCTCTTCTTTAGGATCCTTTGATTCGATTTCTTCCACAAGTTCTTCAACCGAAACAATTTCTTCAACATCTTTCACTTTAGAAACTTCATTCGAGACATCTTCGTCATTATGTAAGTCAGACTTAAATTCCTCTTGTTCATGAATCTCATGCCATTGTGCCTCATTCACATCCGGATCAGGTCCTGCAGACACTGCCAACAGACCGCTGTAACGCTGTTCCATCATAAAGGAAAGGATAGTCAGCAAAGCCAGTAACATCAGACCAATTGCCCACATCGGGTATAGGGTTGATGCGGCTAATCCCAAAAGCGTCAGACCAAACGATACACCAGCAATCAATAGTTTCCCCTTGTTGGAGATCCCGATGGGAATGAAATATAAAATAGGTAATAGCAGAATAAGTGCCAGTAATGAAAATAGGTAAATCATCTTACATTCAGCTCCTTCCTATGATATATTTCTTATAAATTAGACTTTTTTTAACAAGTTTCGACTACTAGATATTGTATAATAAAGTTAGGTAGATTGAAAGCAGGTGTTGGGTTGAAATACATAAAAATAGTAAAAAATGATAGAGGCTTCACGTTAATAGAATTATTGGTTTCCATCACCATACTCGGAATCGTCTTACTAAGCTTCATGAACTTTTTTCTCCAATCCAGTACATATACGAATGCTAATCAAAAAAAGACGGTAGGAGTCAATGTAGCGAGGAATGTTCTCATGTTCATGGAGAAACAGAACTTCCTCGAGATCAGAAACTATTTTCATGATGTAAACACCGGAGACAAGTCTTCAGAAGCTGATTTCCTCACATTACTCATCTGTGATGAGAAATATAAATTATTCTCTGATTCCTCTACTGAATCTGAAATAAATAATACCTGCCCCAAAAAGAAAAATATTACGATTAATGGATTAGAATATGAAGCTGCCATCTTTTCCGAGGAAGTATCGACCCCTGGAGAAATGGATTACTATATTCCCATTACGGTCAAAGTGAGGTGGAATATAAATGATAGAGAATATAGCACGACGGTCGATGGAAAAATTAAAAGTGAAGATATTCGATAATAAAGGAATCACCTTGATTGAATTATTGGTCACTCTTACTATATCGGCCATTCTTTTGCCAGTTACATACGGTGCCTTGATAACCGGATATAAAGTCTATGAAAAAGTATCGATTGATGCTCAACTTCGGGAAGATGCGGATTATGTATCATCGATGGTGATGAAACATTTATATTCCTACCCTTTTGACAGCATTGAAGAATGCACCCCTGATCACTCAGGCTGCATTAAATTCGTTAATGACACTGAAAAAAATGTATCTTCCTACTCGGGAAAATCTTTTTATGAGGTGAAAAATGAAGACGTCTTACATGATGAACAGAAGTTGGAACTGGTAAACATTGACGGAAAAGAGCAATGGAGCTTTAACGGTGAGATACTTGATACTTCATCCGACTTTTCAGGATCCACGATTTCGACAAGTTGTTCGACCAACCCGTGCAAGGATGCGATGATTCAAATGACATATAAGGTGAGTCATCCAAAATTCAGTAAAACACTTCAATTAGAGAGCCGCTTCGGCTTCTAGAAGGGAGGGAATCATTTGTTAACAAATCAACGAGGAAATGCGTTGCTGACTGTTTTAATTACCTCTCTTGTCATGGTGACGATCGGCATGGCCATCATGAGTTCAACGATAGGGGGAGCCAAACGGACAGAAGTCAGGGAAACAGATATCGATATTACTTATGAAGGCTTAAAAGCAGTTGAAGAAATCTCTGCTAAACTGGTATTCCAATTGCAACCAACCAAGCAGTTGGAGATCAGTCAATTAACCCCTGTAAATATTAACTCAAAAGTGAGGGACTTCATCCAGACAGAGATCATCCCAGCCTACCAATCTTCTGATACGATCAAATGTATGACGATCGTCGATGTCAGCGGAAATCAAGCCTCCAACCTGTTGGGGGCTCATTGTGGGAAAGCCAATACCCTTCGATATCACACATTCGGCCTCGATTTTCTCGACACGAACCTTACAAGGGTATATGAGATTATCGTCCATACGAAAAATCCTGATTCCGAAGAAGGAAAAGTTGAGAAAATCGTCCGGAAGAGAATCATTTTGTCACCAATCCCGAGCTTCCTGAAATATACATTAGGCTCTCGTGAACAGCTACAGTTGAACGGTTCACCCCATCTGGTCGGAAATGTATATGCTCATTCACTCGGCATCAGTGAAGATGCCAGATATCAGCTCTCCAGTCTCGAGGATAAGGAAGTAGGAGCGCCATTTCCCTCCATCATCGGTGATTTGTATACCAGCTATGACAAAGTCAATTATGCCCATATGAAATCCCTGCTGGACACCAAGCAATTTTACCCGCATATCCCATTACCGGACATAAAGCAGGACAGTCAATTTACCGATATCTCCTTTGAACAAACCTACGAGGAGGAAGTTGGAAAAGTATTAGACTCTCTAAATCTTTCACTTGACCAGGCTTTGACTAAAGCAAATATCAGAAATACGATTACTACCAACTATCTATCCAACGGTCCCCTTTTCTTCCCTCTGGTAAAGGGTATACTAAATGAAAATGTACAGGGGACTGTAAAAGCAGATCAAAGTATTACCGTAAAAGGGCTGCGACATCCCGGCGTGGATCTGATTGTCCAAGGAGATGTGAATATCCTTGCAAATTCTACAATGGAGATAGGGAATATCATCTCGACCGGAAATGTAACCATTTCGAACGCAACAGGGGAGATGTCAATCGGAAATATTGTCGCGGCTGGAAAGGTATCGATCGAGGCAAATGCACCAGTACTATTGAAAGAGAATATTGTCAGTTTTGACGATGTGTTGTTCCAGTCCCAAAACTCTACGTCCTCCATTGAAGGAAACATCTTTTCCGGCCGTAATCTAACGGTACAAGGGGATGCCAATGATCCGAATGGGGAGAATGATGAAATTGAATTTGACTCGGTCATTTATGCAAAAGGCAAGACAAGTGTCTCCAATCTGAATATCACCGGTAAAAATAGTCCTGGTGATTCCAATCAACAGGGTCAATTGATTTTACTTTCAAAAGGAGAACTGTTGGTCACAAGGATGAATGAATTTCAATATTACACGGATGAAAAAGAAAAGAGAGAGGCTGACCTTTTGCCTGATGCATCAGAAAACATTAAACCTCTTCAGGCTTTCTTATACACCGATAGCAACGCAACTTTATATGGCGTCGGCTCCCTCTTTTATGTGAATGGCGGCGTCTTTTCGAAAGGAAATCTGACTGTAAATGCCGTCCGTGGGAATGTCGACAGCATGGAACATATACAAACGGATTTATTTTCTAACCAGGAAAAGAAATTATCACGCTTCATCGTTCATTATAATAAAGATGTACTCCTCTCCAAATTGGATGCTCTTCCCCGGGTGGACGCCCTTTCGCTCATTAGTGATGAAATAATAGTCGAGTAAAAAAGCGATGCTATGATTCCTCATAGCATCGCTTTTCACTTTACCACCTGCCATCTATACTTCCCTCTTCTGAGCCAGGACCTCCATCTTCTTCGGAAACCACCTCAAAAATGGCCATGGCTTTTATGTCGGGGTTTTCTTCGGATGTTACAGTGATGGTCGTCACACCTTTACTCTTCGGAATTAGCTTCCACACATCATTTTCCCTTGTAATCTCGACTATCCCATTCCCTGTATCAGTGACAGCCTTAATATTTTTGTTGGTCGCATCCGCAGGATTAAAGATCAAGTTAGAATAAATGTCGAAATCGTTCCCCTCTAGAAGCAGTGTATATTTCGATTTGGTGAATTCCATGCTTTCAAGGTCAACGAACCTGGACTTCACGATAACACGGATATTCTTTTTGAACTTTCCATTTTTCGTTTCTACTTCAACAATATCCTCACCAGGGGATAAACCGGTCATTCTATTGTCCTTGGTAGAATTGACTCTGGTATATTCAGAGTTGATCACCCCGTCATCACCTTGGATTACCTTAACATTGTAATTATTATTTGGCTTTCCAAAAGGAAAGACATCAATATCGAATGACTTCGTTTCACCGACATATAATTCGATGATGGAAGGAACACGTATTAGGTCGTCCCCTTCGATCGAAATGGTTTTCCCGATAATATAATTCTCGAGGGCAAATCCTCCGCTTGCTCTCACCTGGACTTCATTTTCCCCGAACATGTCGAGGGTTTTCATTTCCTGGAGTTCGATGGCAGCCCATCCTTCTATCGGTTCATCCTCATTCAAAATTCGATATTGATAATTCACATCGTCTCCCGGAACACCGGTAGGTAGATAAAATTCAGCCTGATTCGATATGACAGCCCCGTCTTCCAATACTTGCTGGGTTACCGCATCCTTTACCGTCAGAGCAGGAACAAATGATAGTACTGAAATTGATCCATCTTTATACGTGATCGTTAGTTGAGTGGAATCAGCCGTTAATTCCTTTACGGCTTTATTCGGGTAGCCGTTGTTCACTCCCGGCTCGAGAACAGCTACAGTCGTTTCACCCTGCCCTGAGACTCTTACTTTTTTTATCGTCCCGTTAGAATAGCCATCATAAGCGTATTCTTTTTGATCATAATACTGCCGCGTTCTTACTTTTGCACTCAGTTCACTTTGATCAGGATTCAAATTACTGACCACTTTCGTACCATACCTCGAATCAACGTAAGAAACCTTCGGCTGAGGCATCTTTACATTATTGATGGCCCATATGGCCTTCATCTTCATATTGGCCGAAAGTGCGGGCTTGGAAAATGCTCCATTCTCAAAATTCACCCTTTGGGTCAATCTTATGACAGCCGTTCGTTGACCATCCACATTTTCAACTGAAATCCCATTGCCTGCTTCCACTTCCACTCCTTCAGGCAAAGGCTGATAGATGGTGATATCACTCAAATTCCCCTTGGCATTTGGATTTACCAGGCCACCGAACTCCAGCTGATACTTACCCGTAAATGAGCTTGTATCTTTTCCCTGCTCAATAATTAAATTGAACAATTCCTGATTGATTTTATTCAGTTCAAGCTTTCCTGTAACGGAAGCAGGTGCATCGTCTTTTACCTGGATGGTTACCGATTTATTAACAGTATATCTCCAGGCGGATTCTTCTGCTGTTTTGTATCGTATTTTTAAATTATTAAATGTGTACGTGCCTTTCGCCATAAATTCCACAGGTAAAGATAGAGTAATAGGCGACGGTGCTCCCTGGCCCGCTTCATAAACAGTGGAAAGCGGTAAATATACCGTATTATTGACCACTTTATACTGATTGCGGTCCACTGTTACATTTGCCGGCAATGGTACTATTACTTCTCCATCCAATTTAACGGAATTTATTTTATTCGCAAGCTTTTCAAATGCACCCGAGACACTCCCCTCACCTGCTTTGATGAAGCTGCCGGAAGTTTGTGCGGCCAGCATTTGAAGGTATCGGTCGTCAAGGTCGCCTTCCCCGTATCCGAGGGTGTGCATGGTGATTTTGGAGTTGTATAATTCTTTGGATACTTCAAGCCCTTTTTGCTTGATCAGTGCCTGCATCTGCTGACTGTTTGCTTCCAATTCCGCTGGGTTGTACCACCCCGTCTTAAATGAAATGCCATCCATTGAAAATGCGGATGGAATGTATAGAGATTTCAACTTACTATTATCCGGTGAAAATATTTTATGAAGCCATCTGTTGTAATTATATCTGTTTTGGAAATCGTATATCACTTGTTGATCACTCTCGACAATATCTGTTTCACCACAAAAAAACCAAAATGGCCTGGTACATTCTTCTTTTTTTACTTTTTCAACGGCCGTTGCAATCATCGGCTGTCCGTCTGTCAGGAAGATAATGTACTTCTCATTGTTGGAATCTCTCAGCATGTTTTTCGCAGCACGCAGAGGATCTGTATAATTTGTGCCTCCATAAGCAGTGGTATGTAACATAGACGTTTTAATAGAATCGAGGTCATTGCTTAGCGGAAGGATGGTTTCAATCTCCGAAGAAAAGGTAATGAGAGAAAAGCGGTCGTTTGGTTGTTTGTTTTTCTCAAAGAATTGGACGGCACTGGTCAGTCCGTCTTTTGCATTTTGCAATTTATCCCTTGTACTGCTCATCGAGCCTGATTTATCAAAGATAAAAACGACATCGATTGGAGGACGCTTTGCCTCCTTCACTTCCCCTGCAGGAATAATAGTGAAGTCTATAGATGCTTTTGCATTCCCATCGGTCGGCTTCACGATCACCTCTTGTGACGGTGTGGCATTAAAATCCACATGCAAATCTGAATTTTCTTCAGCGTATGTTATGGTCGAATTCACTAGCAGTGTAAGAAACAGGATGAACAGTAATGGAATTTTTGGCTGTATTCTCATAATATCCCTCTTTTGGTTATCCTATAATGCATTCATTATATCAATCTTCAAACTATTTTAATAGGACTTAATACTCACTAAATGATATTTTCAATAAAAAAGGATGTCCACGATTACTTTAGACATCCTTTTCCTATTTCACATACTGCGCCACCCGGTTCCTCCCTGCCTGCTTTGCTCCTGTATACAGGGCACGGTCGGCATGACGGATCAACGCCAATGTATCGTCTGCGTCTTCCGGTGCAGTCGAGACCCCGATGCTCGCCGTGACCCTGACCATCATCTGTTTGTTTGATTCGTCCAGGCTGTCATGGAGCGTGAACGGCTGATTGGCAATCGTGCCCCTGACATATTCTGCGATGCTGAGTGCCTCTTTCCGTTCCGTGTCGGGAAGGAGGATCACAAATTCCTCCCCACCGTATCTTGCCACGGTTCCTTTCGTGGATATCAATGCACGTAAGCGTTCGGCCAGCTGTATGAGGATTTCGTTACCGCTCTGGTGACCATAGTTATCATTGATCACTTTGAAGTGGTCAAGATCCAGCATGATGAGGGAGAGGTTCTTTCTTTTACCTGCCTCAAGATTGTTATATTCCATGGAAAGTAGATCCTCGAAGTAGCGGTAATTGTAGAGACCTGTGAGAGCACATCGTTCACTGTTCTGTTTCGTCCGTTCATGGTGCCTTGCATTGGCAATGGCAATCCCGAAATAGGAGCATAGGATATCGACGATCATCAATTGGAATTTCTCATACGCTTTCTTTTTGGATGAAGCGAGAAGAAGGATCCCTCTCACCTTCTGGCTTCTGACGATGGGCACGCATAACACGCTTTCAACATCCTCCGGCATATAGCCCTCGGCGATGTCGGTCCATTCCGACCGGGACGTATAAAGGACGGACTTCCCCGTTTCCCAAACCACGCCGCTGATTCCCTGATTTTTCTTGAGGGGTCGGAGATTATTCGTTTTCATTTCCCCATTTTCAAAACGTCTGAGCAGTACCAACCCCTCCTCATGGCAATCGAGGATATAGGCATATTCGACAGGGAGGGTCTCGATGATCTTCTCGATGAAGATATCCAGGACTTCTTTGACCTTGAGGCTCTCTGTTAGCTGATGCCCGATTTCCCCTGCTTTTTGGAGGTATTCATTGATTTTCTCGGATGAATTATAGAGCTTTAAGATGATGGAGAGACTGACGAACGGGACTCCAATCAGTAACGAGGCAAACGCCCCGAGTTCAAATGTCAAATAATAGAGTGAGAGAGAAAGAGGGAACATGATCATATTGGCGGTAAAATCCCACACAAAATCCTTACTGTAAAAACGCACGTCATTGTTAGCGACATAATGATGATAGAGAAGGAGGAGGATCTGATTGATCATAATGGATACGATCTGGTAACAAAGGATCGGTAAAATCAGCTGACCGATTTCCCTTTCGGCTATTTCCCCACCGACCATAAAATAGATCAATCCGCTGATACATGAGACCAAAAAGAACATCAATGAATTCAATGGGATCCTGTGCCAGTCGTTCTTCGTCACCCGGAGCCTTATGAGTAAGGGGATGATAGAGAACTGCATCAGTACGATCTCAATAAACAGACCATACTTGATGAACCCGACGAGTGTCACCCACTGGATGAAGAAGATGGTCGCACCGTTGATCACAATGGGCATGAGGGGGATAAACGTGGCAAATGCCACTAATGTAATAAACTCAAGCTCATAACCTGCAATATTTTCAGGGGGATAGTATTGATATGTGAAATACAAACCGGCCGGTACAACCGCAAGCCATGCCAGCAATATGTACAGCTTTTTCTTCAATGGTAACGTCATATCTATCCCCCATAGGTACAATGAATTTAATATAGTCTGATCATACTATACTAGTTAAATAGTCACAAGTTTAAGAATATTTTATCAAAGCACCAGAATAAAGTCACTTACTTTTTTCTGTAATTTTCCAATAAAGGAAGTAAATATGGTTTTACTTCTGATAAAAAGTAGAGGGATCCGGTTATGAGAAGGACATCGTCTTCTTGCATGACCTCGATTTTCTCTTCAAGATACGTCTTCCAATCATGGACTTCCACCTTATTTGGGTGTGTGGAAGCTTCATAAAGTTCTTCCACCGATGCTACCCTCGGGAAATCAAAGGTCGTAAATCCGATATCATCCACTGCTTCTTCCAATTGAGAGATCATCGGCCTTAACTCTTTATCGTGAAGTGCCGAGAAAAGGACGGTCACTTTTTTATAATGGAAGCGCTCCTTGATTGTCTTCACAAGGGCTGCCACTCCTTCTGGATTATGGGCACCATCAATGTAAATCTCACGTGTATCGGATAAAGCCTCCATTCTCCCTGGCCATGATGCCTTTTTTAATCCACTCTTGATGTGTTCAGGTTCTATTTTCATCTCCTGATTTTTCATAAGGAGCTCGGCGACTTTGATGGCAAGTGCTGCATTATGGATTTGATGGGTTCCGAGCATGGAAAGGTCGAACACTTTGTGTTGCAGAGGGGATCTGTATTCGAATCTTTCCCCCTTTTCCAATAAGGCGAGACGTTCGGCAGTAAAATCCTGACCAAGTTGGAATACATCACATTCCCTTTCAAGGGCTGTTTCTTCGATTACATTCCTTGCTTTAGGTTGGAGAACCCCTGAAATGACAGGTACATTGGGTTTGATGATACCCGCTTTCTCAAACGCGATATCTTCCAATCTGCTCCCAAGAAACTGCATATGATCCATTCCGATGCTCGTGATCACGGAAACCATTGGGGTGATGACATTCGTCGAATCCAATCTTCCCCCGAGCCCAACCTCATAGAGGACCAGGTCGACGGGTTTCAATTCGGCAAAATAATAAAAGCTCATGGCCGTAATCACTTCAAATTCAGAGGGAGCACCCCATTCCGATTGTTCCATCATTTCCGCAATAGGCTTAACCTTTTCGACAAGCTGCGTCAAATCCTCATCGCTGATGGGATCTCCATTCATGCTGATCCGTTCATTGAACCGTTCAAAGTAAGGGGAAGTAAAGGTTCCAATGGTGTATCCTGCTTCCTGTAACACATTCCTCAGGTAGGTAACGGTGGACCCTTTCCCATTCGTTCCACCGATATGGACGGTTTTCAGCTTTTGATGGGGGTTCCCGAGTTCCTCCAACAGGTGATTCATCCGCATCAATCCCGGTTTGATTCCAAGTCTGAGTCTTGAGTGTATCCACGTGACCGCTTGATCATAATTCAACAATTTTCCCACTCCCACATAGGCTTCATTAGAAAAAGGGCCACAATCTGGCCTGAATGATGAGGGATACCCCTTATCAAACAGACCCGATTTTATAGCCCTCTCCCTTACCTTTTATTGATTCAGTCACATTAAACCGATTTAAGCTCTTCGATTCTCGCTTTCACAGTCGCTTGTTTCTCTAAATAATCTTTTTCTTTCTCTTTTTCCTCGTCCACTACTTTCTGAGGGGCTTTGCTTACAAACTTTTCATTATTAAGCTTGCCTTGGACACGGGATACTTCCTTTGTCCATTTTTCCAGTTCTTTTTGAAGACGGGCAATTTCTTCTTCGATATTGATCAGGCCTTCTAATGGAAGATACAGGTCCACACCTGTCACGACTGCCGTCATCGCTTTTTCCGGTGCTTCTAATTCTGTGCCCATCTCAAGTCTCTCTGGGTTACAGAATTTCTCGATATACGATTGATTCTTTTCGATGATCGTCAAGGTATGTGCATCTTTGGCTTTCAGCATCAGGTTGATTTGCTTGCTCATCGGTGTGTTCACCTCGGCACGAACATTCCGTACAGAACGGATGATATCAACCAGAAGCTTCATCTCTTCTGCTGCCGCTTGATATGTCAGCTTATCGTCAACCGTCGGCCACGCTGCTAAAGTGATCGATTCGCCTTGATGCGGCAAGTTCTGCCATATTTCCTCGGTAATAAACGGCATGAACGGGTGCAGTAGTCTCATGGTGTTGTCGAGAACATAAGCAAGGATCGAACGGGTCGTCTTCTTCGCAACTTCGTCTTCACCGTATAGAGGCAGTTTCGCCATTTCAATGTACCAATCGCAGAAATCGTCCCATATGAAGTTGTATAGTAAGCGTCCAACTTCACCGAATTCATAACGGTCTGCAAGGCGCGTCACCGTTTCAATCGTTTCATTTAATCGGGTGAGGATCCATTTATCCGCTACGGATTTTTCACCTGATAAATCGATTTCATCATATGTCATGTCATCCATGTTCATCAGTGCGAAACGGGATGCGTTCCAGATCTTGTTCGCAAAATTCCAAACCGACTCAACCTTTTCAAATGAGAAGCGAAGATCCTGCCCTGGTGAGCTTCCCGTTGTCAGGAAGTAACGAAGGGAATCGGAACCGTATTTTTCGATGACATCCATCGGGTCTATACCATTCCCAAGAGACTTACTCATTTTTCTTCCTTCAGCGTCACGAACCAATCCGTGAATCAATACATCTTTGAAAGGACGCTCTCCAGTAAACTCCAGCCCTTGGAAAATCATCCGGGAAACCCAGAAAGGAATGATATCGTAGCCTGTTACAAGGGTACTTGTCGGATAATAACGTTTGAAATCTTCTGCGTTTGTATCCGGCCAGCCTAAGGTAGAGAATGGCCATAGTGCTGAACTGAACCATGTATCAAGTACATCATCTTCCTGTGTCCAGTTTTCCAAATCTTCAGGAGCTTCTTCTCCTACATGTATTTCCCCTGTCTCATTATGGTACCAGGCAGGAATTCTGTGTCCCCACCAAAGCTGACGAGAGATACACCAGTCACGTGTATTTTCCATCCAGCGAAGATATGTGTTTTCAAACCGGTCCGGAACAAAGTTTACTTTATTTTCTTCTTTTTGAAGTTGGATTGATTTTTCCGCCAGGTTATCCATTTTTACAAACCATTGTTTTGAAAGATAAGGCTCCACAATTGCTCCGCTTCGCTCCGAATGCCCAACCGAATGCATATGCTCTTCAATCTTGAACAATACATCGGAGTCCTGAAGGTCCTTCACGATTTGCTTACGGCAGTCAAAACGGTCCATACCGTTATATTTATCAGCCATTTCGTTCATCGTACCATCTTCATTCATCACCAGGATGCGTTCAAGATTATGACGATTACCGATTTCAAAGTCATTCGGGTCATGGGCAGGTGTGATTTTCACCGCGCCGGAACCGAATTCCATATCCACATAATCGTCACCGACGATCGGGATTTCCCGTCCTACGATTGGAAGGATGACTTTTTTACCGATCAGGTACTTGTAGCGGTCATCTTCAGGGTGTACAGCAACCGCAGTGTCCCCAAGCATCGTTTCTGGACGGGTTGTCGCGATTTCAATGTGACCGCTTCCGTCTGCCAACGGGTATCTCATATGATAAAATGCACCCTGGACATCTTTATGGATAACCTCGATATCGGATAGGGCCGTTTTCGTCGCAGGATCCCAGTTGATGATATATTCCCCGCGGTAGATTAAGCCTTTATTGTAAAGATCGATGAATACCTTCTGAACGGCATCGGACAGGCCTTCGTCAAGGGTGAAGCGTTCGCGGCTGTAATCCAGGCCCAGCCCTACTTTCGCCCATTGCTGACGGATGTGCTCGGCATATTCTTCTTTCCACTTCCATGTTTCTTCCACGAATTTCTCACGACCGAGGTCATAGCGTGAAATTCCCTGGCTGCGGAGTTTTTCGTCTACTTTCGCCTGAGTGGCGATTCCGGCATGGTCCATTCCAGGCAGCCATAGTACGTCGTACCCTTGCATGCGTTTCATTCTTGTCAGGATGTCCTGCAGCGCTGTGTCCCAGGCATGGCCAAGATGAAGTTTCCCCGTTACGTTCGGCGGCGGGATGACGATGGTGTACGGTTCCTTCTCCTTATCGTTTGTCGCTTCGAAGAATTTCCCTTCAAGCCACCATTTGTACCGGCCCTGTTCAATGGCATTCGGATCATATTTTGTCGGCATTGATAATTGTTGATCTTGAGTTTCCATGTGATTTCCTCCTATATCGTTCTAAAAAAAAATAAAAAAATCCCCCGTCCTGTGAAAAGGACGAAGGATTCCATTCGCGGTACCACCTTTTTTCTCAGGAGTAAGAAACCTCCTGAACTCTCGACGATTATAACGGCTTTTAACCGGCTTCTACTACTGACATTCATAGAAACAGCTCTTCAGGCGACCTTCCATTGTCTTAACGTAGAAAATCTCTCAGCAAACGATTTTCCTCTCTGAAAGTAAGGACCAATGTACTCTTCCTGTTCATTGCTTTTCATGATTATTTATTTACTCATTATAGTATAGGATAAGATAAACTTTCGTCAATCATTATTGGCATTTTCATTGAAAAATATTCATTTTGCCCATTCATAGGCACCATTTATCAAACGATTCATAAGATAAAGTAGTGAATATACCCAGGAAAGTGAGTGGATGATGATGAAAAAAATCAACCAGTACACCCTACAGAAATGGATGGGCAACGCCCGATTAATATGTAAGCAATTCATCATACCTTTTACCATCTTTCAAGGCATCCGCACGATTCTCTTACCAACCACTTTTGATGTCCTTCTGTTAACCCTGTTTATCGGTATCGGCCTCGCCATTTACTTCGATTGGATTTAAGGAACTGACGAAAGGTGGATTCGTCAGTCCTTTTTTTATTCAGCCTGCTCGGCCTGCTCTTTCTTCTGCTTTTCCATTTCATCCAGACGCATGACCACATATTCGGTATTTTTCAGTAACCAGTAGTGACGCTGCAGCTTCTTTAGTGACTTCCGTTCATTCCGCTTATCCTTCGGGGTATGGAAGTATTTTTCCACAACGGCAATGACGGAGCTCGGATAAGCAAGGTAGCTCATGAACAGGAGCCGCTCTTCATTCCGGACGGTAAAATGCTGAAAGTAGGTGGTCAGCCATTCAATACATTCCTCATAGTATTTAGGATAGGTCTTCAATGTTCTCGACAAAAACGGGAGGAGATCATGAAACGGGGAAGCCATCTTTGAGTTCTCAAAGTTATGAAAATACCCCAGCCCCCTTTCATCGAATAAAAAATGCTCCGTCGAAACCTTTCCATGGGTGATCACGGTCCTTACCTTTTCAAGCTCCTTCGTGTCCTCATACCATTCATCCAGCATTTTACGGGAAAACTTCAATGCTTGTGAAGCATCCTTGTAATACATGCAATAATGAAATTGAAAAGGGGACATGTAGGTGGTCTTTTCACATGCTTCAACGTATTCATCCAGAAACGCCTGCTCTTTATCCCATCTCGATGTCAGCTGCTCATAATGGGATTCTCTCTCTTCCTTATCGATCTTCACTTCATGTGAAGAAAGAGTGTGAAGCCTCGCCAATTCCCTGAACATCTTTTGGTGCTTTTCAAATTGATCTTCTCTTTCCTGGTTCATCAGCCAGGGCATCACATAATATAGATCCCCCTGATTCCACACAGCATAGCGGCCATCCAGGGTGGGATAAATCGGTACGATCCGATTATAGCCCCGCTGAAACAGCATTTGTACATTCCGGACGAAGTCCACTCCATTATGGGCTGGAAGCTGTTTGACGGCCAGAGTGCCTTTATTTGAAAATACTTTCGAAATCCTTCCGTAACTTTCAACAAAATGAGGATCGACCCCATAAGGTTGCAAGACAGGCTTTAATCCCTCCAGCGTTTGCGCCATTCCTCTCACCTTCTAAGATTACTTTTCTAAAGAAAAACGGACCAACTCCAAAGAATTTGGTGTCAGCCCCGTCGTTTCATCTATAATACATTGAGTCTCTTTCTTGGTCCTCTGATGGGAGTGACCTTGCTATTTTCCTTTATCCCTTGAAAACGAACTCACTGTGCGGGATATAAAGAACCTGCCCGGCATATACGTCCTGGTTCGCTTCGAGTTGATTCACCCTTAATAGCTGTGGAATGGTCAAATCATATTTTTCAGCTATATAATCCAGGTTTTCTCCCTCCTGGACGATGCATACCCGAAGAGTCGCTCCCCTTTCCTCTTCTTTCCGGGCAAAGAAATCAGTTAATGAAATGGATTCATACTTCTTTTTGCCCTTGGTCTTTTTCTTTTCTTCCTGTTCTTCCTCCATCTCTGCTTCTACGGCTGATGAGGAAGAAGACTCTTCTTCTTCTATCTCAAGCTCCTTGTATTTCGGTCCAGGAGGCGGTGTATAAGCGGCATTCGGTTCAGCATGCTGCTCCTCGGACGACTCACTCAGCTCATGCTGGGGAAGCTCGAAAACATTTTCTTTCCGGTAGTGGACTTCCTCATAGGAAGGAGCCGGTTGTGTATCATATTGAATCTGAACAGGAATTTCATCTTCCTGTTCACCCGGTGGAGTCCTTCCCTCCAGATTAAACGGTTGATACTCGTCATCCCGGTCCTCTTCTTCCTCGTCTTCTTCAACATAACCCGTGATTTCTTCTTCATCATAGTTCTCGTATTCGTACACATCTTCTCTTTCTTCCTCTTCTTCGGTTTCCACCTCTTCTTCCACATCTTCAGCTACGGCACTTGAACGATAAAGGGGCTCGAATTCTTCTTCTCTCTCATGTTCTGCTTCAAGAGGAGTGTGAGCTTGCTGTTCACCGTAGATGCCGGTGATGGTCAAATCCGCGTTCAGCTTTAAACAGGCATTTTCAGGTACGATGTAGTCAAAGGACTCAACATACACATCGATATCGCCTAAATTCGCGATTCGATTTTTAGGGATTGTGACATCCACCGGGAATCGATGGACAAATTCATATTCACCCCTCTCCCTCTTTTCCACTGTCTGCACGAACTTCCCACCTGCTTCGAACTCATCTTCCTCTTCTTCTCTAAATGATGTCGGTAAATACTCACCAGTCAAATCAAGGCTTCCCCTGATAAGTACATACTGCTCTTGTTCTTGTATCGTTATATGAGGATCTAAGGAGATAGATAGCAATTCTTCAACTTCCTGTCCTTTTTTGAACCAAATTGATTCTTCCAAAGAAAATCGTAAACACGATTGATGTTCTTGTGACAAAGAAAATTCCTCCTTTCAGGTTCCAAACAAAGAAATAGTAAACAATGCCATTATCACTTTATGAAACGGAAAGGAGGAATATGATAGGAAAACGAATATAAATAGCCGATCCTTAAAAAGGATCGGCTATCATTATTACTTTTTGCTGATTTTCTCAAACGCCTTTTCAGCTGCCTGAAGGGTCTTTTCGATATCATCATCCGTAAGGGCTGTCGATAAGAAAAGTCCTTCAAATTGAGAAGGTGGCAGGAATACCCCTTCATGGGCCATTTCCCGGTAGTAATCGGCAAACATCTCCAGATCCGAAGACTTGGCACCTTCGTAGTTCGATACTTCTTCATTTGTAAAGAAGATTCCGATCATGGAGCCTGCACGGTTGATTCTGTGAGGGATGTTATATTTTTCCGCGGCTTTCTTTAAGCCTTCCTCCAGTAGATCCGCTTTGCGGGCAAACTCGATATATGTTTCTGGGGTGAGCTGGCTGAGTGTTTCGTATCCAGCCGTCATGGCTAACGGGTTCCCTGAAAGGGTCCCGGCTTGATAGATCGGTCCGCTTGGCGCGATCCTTTCCATGATTTCCGCTTTCCCGCCGTATGCTCCGACAGGAAGTCCCCCGCCGATGACTTTCCCTAAGCAGGTTAAATCAGGCGTCACATTGTAGAAGCCTTGGGCACAGCCATAGCCGACACGGAAGCCTGTCATGACTTCATCGAAGATCAGTAGGGCACCATGGTTTTCCGTTACTTCACGCAAACCTTCCAGGAAGCCGGGTTTCGGAGGCACAACACCCATATTTCCGGCAACAGGTTCGACGATCACACCGGCGATGTCATCACCATATTGTTCGAAGGCATAGCGGATGCTTTCCAGATCATTGTAAGGCACCGTGATCGTATTCTTTGCAACCCCTTCAGGAACACCGGGACTGTCCGGTAAACCGAGGGTCGCAACACCGGATCCCGCTTTAATTAATAAAGAGTCTCCATGTCCGTGGTAACAGCCTTCGAACTTGATGATCTTATTGCGGCCTGTGTATCCACGGGCCAAACGCAGGGCACTCATCGTCGCTTCTGTACCCGAAGACACCATGCGGACGATCTCAATGCTTGGCACCCGGTCAATCACCAGTTGGGCCAGTTTGTTTTCAATTTCTGTGGGAGCACCGAAGCTCGTCCCGTTTTCGGCCACTTTTTTAATGGATTCCACTACCCGGTCATTGCTGTGACCAAGAATGAGCGGACCCCAGGACAGGACATAGTCGATGTACTCATTCCCATCGATATCATAGATTTTCGATCCTTTTCCTCTTTCCATGAAAATCGGATCCATGTTGACGGATTTGAACGCACGGACGGGACTGTTCACTCCGCCGGGCATCAGGTTTACTGCTTCCTTGAATGCTTGTTTCGATTTCTCATATGAACGCAATATCGGTTCCTCCTTTAGTGATCTTTCAGTCATCCTGACAGGAATTCTCCACCAATTAGGATAACCAGTTCGCGACGTCTTTTGCAAAATACGTAATGATGAGGTCTGCCCCGGCACGTTTCATGCTGGTCAGTTTCTCCATGACGATTTCCTGTTCGTTTACCCAGCCGTTTTGAGCCGCTGCTTTCACCATGCTGTACTCTCCACTTACGTTATAAGCGACAACCGGTGCATTGAAACGGTCTTTCACTTCACGCATGATATCAAGATACGAAAGGGCCGGTTTCACGATAAGGAAGTCGGCACCCTCTTCCATATCCGACTGGGCTTCCCTTAAGGCTTCCAAGCGATTCGCAGGATCCATTTGATACGTTCTGCGATCTCCGAATTGAGGTGTTGAGTGAGCCGCATCACGGAAAGGACCATAGAAGCTTGATGAATATTTCACAGCGTATGACATGATCGGCACATCATGGTAGCCTGCTTCGTCCAGACCGTGACGGATTGCTGCCACGAATCCATCCATCATGTTGGAAGGGGCGATGATGTCGGCTCCCGCTTCAGCCTGGCTGACCGCTGTTCTGGCCAACAGATCAAGTGTCTCGTCATTCAGGACTTTCCCATCTCTGACGATTCCACAGTGACCGTGACTTGTATACTGACAAAGACAAGTATCTGCGATGACAACAAGATCAGGATAACGTTCCTTCACAAAACGCGTTGCCTCCTGGACGATCCCGTGGTCATGATATGCCTGTTTCCCCAACTCGTCTTTTTCTGCTGGAACACCGAAAAGAATGATGGACTTGATCCCGAGTGATACCACTTCATCCATTTCAGCTTGTAAATTATCCAGTGAAATATGATAAACACCCGGCATGGACGGAACGACATTCTTGATATTTTCCCCTTCCACAACAAATAAAGGATAAATCAGATCTTCTTTTCTTAGATGTGTCTCCCGCACGAGCGCACGCATCGTTTCCGATTGACGTAAGCGGCGGTGACGATTGAATTGCAGGTCTTTCATAATAAAAGCCTCCTAATGTTTGATAGCTAACAGGCAGAGATGAATTCTTTCATCTCATTCACCATTTCATTTACAGTATAAACGCTTGGACAGATATTTACATGTAATCCGTATTGTTCTGCCGTGTTTTTTGTGATCGGTCCGATGCACGCAATGGGGATGTCCCTAATGTGATCATACAGAGAATAGTGACGGATGACCTTCATAAAATGATGCACCGTGGATGAACTCGTGAATGTAATGATATCCACTTGTTCTTTTTCAATGATTGTTTTCAACTGCACGAAACTTTCCTCTGGAAGGACCGTTTCATAGACGACCCATTCCTGACAGGTGACTCCTGCGGAGGTTAATTCCGTTGCAATCACATTCCTTGCCAGATTCCCTTTTGGAATCAGGACGTGACCATCAGGCTTCACATTAGATATGAACTCCTCGGCGAAGTCATCGCCTGTGAAATTTTCCGGAACAAAAGAAATCGGTATTCCGTATTTATGACAATACTGCTCCGTCTTGGTCCCGACGGCAGCAAATTTGCCGGTATAAGAGGGTAAAGGGATCCCCAGTCTTTCTAATGCTTCCAGGAAGAACCTCACCCCATTTTTACTGGTGAAAATGATCCATTCGTATGTATGCAGGGTAGTATGAAGCGAAACCTCCAACGGATCTATATGGGGGTGAAAATGAAGGAGCGGTACCAAAATGGGTACCCCTCCCTCGTTTTCAATGAGGGACCCGGTTTCACTGGATCCCTCATTGCCACGAGTAATCAAAACCTTTACTTGTTCTAAAGGCCGCTTACCCTTCATTATTGATCCAGCTCCTCTTTCACCTGATCAATCAAGGCTTTTGCACCTTGCTTTGTTAAGCTTGCAGCCACTCTTTCTCCAACTTCTTTCGGATCCTGACCCGTCATGTATTCTTTGTAGATCGTCTGTCCGTCCGGAGAAGCGACAAGTCCGGTCAATGCAACATCACCGTTGTCTTTTAGCTCCGCAAATCCTGCAATCGGCACCTGACAGCCACCTTCCATTTTATGCAGGAAAGCTCGTTCAGCCGTCACGGTACTCGTCGTTTCTTCACACGCGAATTTCTCAAGCAATTCGAGAACTTCATCGTCGTCATTTCTGCACTCGATGGAAAGGGCCCCTTGACCGACTGCCGGCAAGCAAAGATCCGGATCAAGGAATTCCGTAACGACATCCGACGTCCATCCCATGCGTGACAGTCCCGCCGCTGCCAGGATGATGGCATCATAATCTTCATTTTGAAGTTTCGAGAGGCGTGTATCGATGTTGCCGCGGATCCATTTGATTTCAAGATCGGGTCTGACAGACAGAATTTGAGCCCCTCTCCTGAGACTGCTCGTTCCCACGATCGCTCCACCTGGGAGGTCTTTGAGGGCAACATGATTCTTACTGATAAACGCGTCACGGTGATCCTCACGAACCGGAATGCTTCCGATGGTCAGTCCTTCCGGTAAAACCGCCGGCATGTCTTTCATACTGTGAACGGCCATGTCGATTTCTTTATCCAGCATCGCCTGCTCGATTTCTTTTACGAATAAGCCTTTACCGCCAACTTTGGATAAGGTGACATCCAGGATCTGATCCCCTTTCGTCACAATCTCCTTCACTTCGAAATCGTAAGAAGGGTCGAGTGCCTTCAACTGATCGATCACCCAATTGGTTTGGGTAAGGGCTAATTTACTTCGTCTTGAACCAACAATGATTTTTCTCATAATGACCTCCTGAAAACTTATGAATACCAGAAATGAAATGAAGACAACCGACTAGCTAAGAAAAAGTTGATTAATATAATCAAGAAGGCTGCTACATTAAGAAACGCTAATGATTTACCAAAGACATTCTTTTTAATGCGAAGGTATAAATAACTGCTGTATAAAATCAATAGAATGAATGATCCTACTATCTTTGGATCATACCATAGAAATTCCGGAAGCTTGATGTATGCCCATTGCAGCCCTAAGATCAGGCTCAACAGAAGCATCGCTACCCCGATGGAATTAGAGATATAGGATATCTTCTCAAGCTTGGACAAATCACTGATCCTCCATAACCTCTGCCCCCATTTTTTCTCCTTCAATAATTTAAATTGGAGGAGATAGAGAAGGGAAAACACAAAGGAAAGACTGAAGGCCCCGTATGAGAGGATGGCCATCGTAATGTGAATCAGTAACAGTTCGGATACCATCTGCTCCGCCATCGCCTGGGACTCCACCTGTACCGGTGCGAAAGTATGGATCGCCATGATGATGAATCCGAGTACATTTGTAAAGAAGACAGTGAAATCCACCCTCAGCAATCGGTTGATGATCAGGGACAGGGTGATGAGCACCCAGGCATAAAAATAAAGTCCCTCAAAGATGGTCAGGACCGGAAACCTGCCTGTATTCATCATGTATAGAAATAAAAAGATTGTTTGAAGGACCCAAACAATCGCAAGTAACCAGAAGGCAAACAGGTTCGCCTTCCGGTTTTTGTTTAAGAAATCTATAAAATAAAAGAGAATACTAATAGCATACAGAACAATCATAAGTTCGTGCAGCCTGGTCATCGTTTGTTCAAACATCGACATTAACCTCACTTATGCTTGAAAAGAGGGTTGTGGTGTAAAGCTATGATCGCTCTCAGTCTTTTCGTTGGCTGCTTTCACTTGTTTCTGCTCTAACACTTGTTGTTCAATGTTAAAAATGTTGATGAATAGATCCAATTTATCTTCTGCATCCGGAAGACCCGCAAATTCCTTCGCCTGGAGGATCGGATCTTTCAATAGCTGATTGATGATGCTCTTCGTGTGTTTATTCAGTACCTTGCGTTCCCTGTCTGAAAGGTCAGGCATTTTCCGTTCGATGCTTTCCATCGTATCCGCCTGTATGGCAAGTGCTTTCTGTCTGAGAGCGGAGATGACAGGTACCACACCGAGCATGTTCAACCACTCTTTAAACGCAACGATTTCTGCTTCGATCATGATTTCGATTTGTTCAGCCGCTTTTTTGCGTTCGGCCAGATTCGCCTGGACGATGCCTTCCAAATCATCTATATCATAAAGGAATACACTTTCGAGCTGCCCGATCGCAGGATCTAAATCCCTCGGTACTGCAATGTCCACCATGAACAGGGGACGCCCCTTCCTCATGCCTTCCACGTGGGACATCATTTCTTTCGTGATGACAAAGTCCTTTGCTCCCGTGGAACTGATCATGATATCCGCTTCCACAAGGGCACATTGAAGCTCCTGCATCGTTTTCGCATTACCACTGAAACGCTCTGCAAGAGTTTGGGCTTTCTCATATGTGCGATTGATCACAGTCACCTTGGTGGCTCCGCTGCCATGGAGATTCTTGATGGCAAGCTCCCCCATTTTCCCGGCCCCAAGTATGAGGACATGCTTACCCTCCAGGCTGCCGAAAACCTTTTTAGCCAATTCAACGGCCGCATAGCTGACTGATACCGCATTGGAACCAATCTCTGTTTCCGAGTGACCCTTTTTGGCAACGGTCACGGCCTGCTTAAACAGGTGATTAAATACGGTACCCGTTGCACCCGATTCCTGGGCATTCAGGAAGCTTGAACGGATTTGACCAAGGATCTGGGTTTCCCCGAGTACCATGGAGTTCAATCCACAGGCAACCTTAAACAGGTGTTCGACCGCTCCTTCTTGTTCATAAATGAACAGATAGGGCGTGAACTCCTCTTTATCTATATCAAACCATTGAGATAAAAAATCTTTAATATAATAACGACCTGTATGAAGCTGATCCACTACCGCATAGACTTCCGTTCTATTACATGTAGAAACAATCACATTTTCAAGGATGCTTTTCTTTTCCTTTAATGTTTTCATTGCTGAAGGAAGATCAGTTTCGTTGAAAGATAAACGTTCACGAATCTCTACAGGGGCCGTTTTGTAATTTAAACCAACGACTATTGTATACATGCTATGCACTACACCCCCAAGTAAAATCATTACTGTTATTATAACATGTCCAAATAAGTCCTCAGGCCCCGAAATGTGAACAGAAATTGAAACCTATGCTACATTTAAGGGGTAGAACCTAATGCTTCTTCCGGGACTTGCTAAACATTCATTTCATCATTACATTTAAGAAGAAGAGGAAATAAGCTTGAAAGCATTTTCAATTCTTTGTAAATCTTTTAAATTTCGACATTTCCCTACTAATGTAGGGTACCAAAACAAGCCTAAAGAATCAAGTAATCGAAAGGTTTCTCACTATTCAACGGTACATAGGGATTTATTTTTAATAGTATGTGTTAGTTTCCCTTAAAAGATAGGATGTAAAACCGTAATTTTACTAATTTTCAGGAGGAAGAGGATGAAACAGCAGCGGATATTCCCCGGAATCATTTTAATTGGCTTTGGCGCTTACTTTTATTTACAGCAGGCAAACATCGTATTATTTCAGGAATTTTTCACGTGGCCCACTTTGCTTCTCATTGTCGGACTTGCTTTTCTCGGGCAGGGATACGGGGGAAGGGATTATGAAGCCATCCTCCCCGGGACGATACTTGTCGGATTCGGCCTGCATTTTCACGTGGTCAATAAACTTGATATTTGGCCGGATCATATGGGAACTTTCATTCTCATCATTGCACTCGGTTTCCTGCTCAGATACCAGAAGACACGTGCCGGCTTATTTCAAGGGGTTCTCTTTCTGACACTCTCTATCATCCTGCTTTTCTCTGATAAAGTGGTTGGATGGTTCGGGTTCATTGAAGGAAGCGTTGGAACCGCTTGGGAATTCTGGCCCATCGTCATTATCGGGATCGGTGTCTATTTATTATTTGTAAGAAAAAAGTAATCCAACGCAAAAAAGCCCGGAATGGCATCCGGGCTTTTTCATGTTTATTAGAGAACCGAGTCCAGGAACTCTTTCGTCCTCTGCTCTTTTGGAGAATGGAACAATTCCTCTGGCGGCCCCACTTCGACGATGCGGCCATCATGCATATAGACGACCCAATCGGCCACTTCACGTGCAAATCCCATTTCATGGGTCACGACGACCATCGTCATTCCTTCTAAAGCAAGCTCCTTCATGGTAGCGAGTACCTCTCCGACCAATTCCGGATCCAGTGCCGAAGTGGGCTCATCGAACAACATGATATCCGGTTTCATGGCAAGGGCCCTCGCAATGGCAACACGCTGCTTCTGTCCCCCTGAAAGCTTGGACGGATAGACATCTTCTTTATCCCCAAGGCCGACTTTCTTTAACAGCGCTTTGGCATCCTTCCTTGCTTCCGTCTTAGAGACACCCTTAACGTACACCGGTGCCTCCATCACATTTTCCAATACGGTTTTGTGGGGGAAGAGATAGAAATGCTGAAAGACCATTCCTACCTTCTGACGGATTTTATTCAAATCATGGGTATCCTGATTGACTTCATCCCCTTCGATGACAACCGTCCCGTTATCTTTCAGTTCGAGGAAGTTTAAGCAGCGAAGCAATGTACTCTTCCCTGATCCACTGGCTCCAATGAGGCAAACCACGTCACTTTCCCTTACGCTGATATCAATGTCCTTCAATACATGTAAATCACCAAAGGATTTATTTAATTTTTCTACTTTAATCATTTCCTGACTCACACTCATCCCTCCCACTTATTCTTAATCACTGATAGACATTCGTTTCTCGATTACATTGACGATCGTTGAGAATAGTAAGACGAGAACCAGGTAATAGATCGCTACAACGAGCAGATACGTCATATAATCAAAGTTATTCGAACCGAGTGTCGTCGCCACGCTGAACAATTCAAACATCCCGATGAAGGAAGCAAGGGATGAATCCTTCAATGCAATGATGAATTGATTCCCAAGGGGCGGCAGGGCACGCCTGAATGCCTGTGGAAGGATGATCCTTCTCATGGATAGGCCAAGTGACATTCCAAGGGAACGACCCGCTTCCATTTGCCCTTTGTCGATGGATTGAATGGCCCCGCGGAAGATCTCTGCGATATACGCTCCATTATGGAATGCAAGGCCCATGATGACAGACCAGAAGCCTGAAATATTCAATGAAGTCAAACCGAAGTAGAAAATGAAGATTTGAACGATTAATGGTGTACCCCTTACAACGAAAATGTATAAATCCGCAATCAGGGACAATGGTTTGATCCCTGAAATCTTAAGGAAAGCGAAAAACAAACCGATCACAATCGCAATCAGGACAGATACAAAAGTTAATTGGAATGTCAGCAACATCCCTTTAAGAAAAACATCATATGTACCGGCAAAGGTTTCTAAAAAGTGCATGGACTTCCCTCCGTTCAATTTATTTCCCATTAAGACAAAAAGCGAATGCGCATAGAAGCACATTCGCTCTGTGTCATGCTGCTCTTACTCTTTCTCAGGATCTGATGTAATGTCTGTTTTGAAATATTTTTCACTGATTTTCTTTAATGTACCGTCTTCTCTTAATGCTTCAAGAGCTTTATTGACTTCTTTCAATAGCTTTTCATTATCTTTACTCACGGCGATTGCCTGCTCACTGCGGCCGATCAGCTCACGCGCTTCAATGTCGAGGCCCGAAGCGATCGCTTCTTTACCTGTGATGAAGTCTGTAATGACGGCATCATGTTTCCCTTTGTTTAACGCTTCAAGTGCGACAACATCACTATCATACGCCTTGATCTGATCCGTTACTTCTTTGGCTGTATCTGAGTACGTGGATCCTTTGGAAACGGCAATTTCCTTATCCTTTAAATCATCCAGAGTTTCAACATCACTGTCTTTGCGGACGAAAATCTGTGGCCCTGAATAATAATAAGGAGTTGAGAAGTCTACTTCCTTCAAACGGTCCTCCGTGATCGTATGACTGGCAACCGCCGCGTCGAAACGTCCGGATTTAACCCCTTCTACAATTCCTGCAAATTTAAATTTCTTCTGTTCGGGTTCAAGACCCATTTCTTTCGCTACGGCTTCTGCCACTTCAATATCGAAACCTGACATGGTTCCATCATTATTCGTCACACTGAAAGGCTTGAATTCACCTGAAGCTGCATAAACGAATTTGCCTTCCTCCACTAACTTCGCACCACTCTTTGTTGTGGCTTTGTCTCCGCAAGCGGATAGAAGAAGTGCAGCAAGTACTAAAATGACTAGGCTTTTCCAATTCTTCACTGTCTAGAGTCCCCCTTATGTAGCTTGTAATATTTTTAATCTTTCATAATTTTATCAACAAAAGAGAAAATTCTCAAAATTCAAATATAGCTTCCACAGCTTATAATTATCCATTATGGTGGATGAAACCGATTTAGCTTGGTTTCAGATACATATGCGTCCCTATCCTTTCATTTACTTTCATATGCTTCGCCCATATAGGCCAATAAACCTTATACGGACTTCGGTAGACCTTCTTTATTACTACTTTTCAGCTATATGGGATTGTTATTATGTAATTATGTTAATAAGCGAGGAGTGATTGATTTCCACTCCAGGATGCTCACTTTCCGCGGGGCGTGAGTTGAGCACCTTCCGTTCCAATCAAATAATTCATCTTCCGGATACTATTAGTCAGATACAATAATCAAATAAAAAAACCGATCCACTGCCCTATAAGCAATTGAATCGGTTCAATTTCAAACATTTATTTATAATACGACCTGATGGCGTCCCAGGCTTTGTCTTTTCCAAGGCCTGTTTCGGAAGAGAACATGATAAGGTCGTCTTCGCTGTCCATATTCAGGGTTTCTCTTGTGACTTTCAGGTGCTTCTGCCATTTGCCTTTTGGGATCTTGTCCGCTTTGGTGGCAATGACGATACAAGGCAGCCCGTGATGTTTGAGGAAATCATACATCATCACATCATCGTTGGTCGGGGCATGGCGCAGGTCCACGATCAGGATGACCGCCCTTAGCTGCTCACGGGAAGTGATGTACGTTTCAATCATCTTTCCCCATGCTTCCCGCTCTGTTTTGGATACTTTGGCAAAACCGTAACCGGGAACATCTACATAATAGAGGGTTTCTTCTATTTTATAAAAATTCAGCGTCTGGGTTTTTCCAGGCTTGGATGAAATCCTCGCCATGCTCTTACGACCGATCATTTTATTGATGAATGATGATTTTCCTACGTTCGAGCGTCCGGCTAAGGCAAACTCAGGAAGGATATCGCCAGGATATTGTTCTGGCCTGACTGCACTGATGACTAGCTCAACTTGATTTACTTTCACTTCTTTTCACCTACTAATGCTTTCTCTAAGACTTCATCGATGTGGGATACAAGGATGAACGTTAAATCTCCCCTGACACTTTCAGGAATATCATCTATATCCTTTTCATTATCTTTCGGAAGGATAATCGTTTTAATCCCGGCACGATGAGCGCTTAATGTTTTTTCTTTCACTCCGCCGATCGGAAGGACTCTTCCTCTCAAGGTCATTTCACCTGTCATTCCTACTTCACGATTGACGTATTTACCTGTCAGCGCTGATACCAGTGCCGTTGTTATTGTAATCCCTGCTGAAGGACCGTCTTTTGGGACTGCTCCTTCAGGAACGTGGATGTGAATATCATGTTTCTCGTGGAATGACTCGTCGATCCCAAGGTCTTTCGCTTTCGAACGTACATAACTAAATGCCGTCTGAGCGGATTCCTTCATGACATCTCCCAACTTACCTGTCAGCACAAGCTTCCCTTTACCTGGGGCTAAGGATACCTCGATCTGCAAAGTATCTCCGCCAACGGTAGTGTAAGCAAGACCTGTTGAAACCCCGATTTGGTTTTCTATTTCCGCTTGACCATAACGGAACTTTTTCTTCCCCAGGAACTCTTCAATATTACTGGACGTAATCACGACTCGCTTCTTCTCACCGGAGACAATGATCTTCGCCGTTTTTCTACAAAGGGCAGCAAGGTGGCGTTCTAAACTTCTCACCCCTGCTTCTCTTGTGTAATAGCGAACAATATCGACAATCGCTCCATCCCTGACTTGAAGCTTCGATTTGTTTAAGCCATGATCTTTGATCTGCTTATCTAATAAATGATGCTTCGCTATGTTTAACTTTTCAAGTTCAGTGTAACCGGCAATCGTAATGATTTCCATCCTGTCACGGAGCGGTCCCGGAATGGTTGAAAGGTCATTTGCCGTTGCGATGAACATCACTTTTGATAAGTCGTATGTCTCTTCAATATAGTGATCACTGAAGTTTGAATTTTGTTCGGGATCCAGTACCTCAAGCATCGCAGAAGAAGGATCTCCCCTGAAGTCACTTGACATTTTATCGATTTCATCAAGAAGGAACACAGGGTTGACAGTACCTGCCTTTTTCATCCCACGGATGATTCTGCCCGGCATGGCTCCTACATACGTACGTCTGTGCCCCCTGATTTCGGATTCGTCACGGACGCCTCCAAGGGAGATGCGGACAAAATTCCGTCCCAGTGATTCAGCAACTGAACGGGCCAAGCTCGTTTTCCCGACTCCTGGAGGTCCGGCGAGACACAGGATCGGTCCTTTCAGTGATTGAGTCAATTGTTGAACGGCAAGATATTCAAGCACTCTTTCCTTGACCTTTTCAAGACCATAATGATCCCGATTTAAAATCTGTTCAGAACGCTTGATGTCCAATTGATCTTCCGTTTCCGTGGACCATGGTAATGAAACAAGCCACTCGATGTAATTTCGGATCACAGAGCTTTCAGCAGAACTTGAAGGCACCTTCTCATAGCGGGCAAGCTCCTTTAATGCCGTAAGTTCCACCTCTTCAGGCATATTGGCCTGTTCGATTTTAGCCGTTAAATCTTCAATTTCACCCGTTTTACCTTCTTTGTCACCCAACTCTTTTTGAATGGCTTTCATTTGCTCACGAAGATAATACTCTTTCTGGGTTCTTTCCATCGAACGTTTGACACGCTGCCCGATTTTTTTCTCTAAGCTCAGCACTTCTTTTTCATTATTGATCGTTTCGATCACCATTTGAAGCCGCTTCTTAATGTCGAGAGTTTCCAGGACGTTCTGCTTTTCCTTCATTTTCAAAGGCAGATGGGATGCCACGATATCCGCAAGCCTTCCCGGTTCTTCAATATCCGAAACGGTTGAATACGTTTCGGCTGACACTTTCTTTGATAGCTTTATGTATTGTTCGAAATAGTTCAATAACGTCCTCATCAAGGCGTCCGTTTCCGATTCCTTACCTTCATCATCATGGAATTCCTTCACCGTTACTTCATAGAAATCCTTTTGCTCGGTGAATGAAGTAATAGACGCACGGTTCATCCCCTCGACCAGCACCCTGATGGTCCCGTTAGGCAGTTTGAGCATCTGCTTGACCTTTGTCAGAGTCCCCATCTCGTAGAAATCTTCCTGTGTTGGCTCATCTATATTCATATCTCTTTGAGTCGTTAAGAAAATTAAATGATCATCCATCATGGCTTTTTCTAAAGCCTGAACGGAGCGCTCACGTCCAACATCTAAATGCAAGACCATTGTTGGATACACTAGTAAGCCTCTCAATGGAAGGAGGGGAACCGTTAAATTATTTTGTTTTGCCACATATAACACCTCCGAATTTTGCTCATGAGTCTTTGTACAATTCTAACTTATTTACTAGGTAGTGTCTATTAAATAGGTATTTACAACTTTATTCGATAAAGCTCTCCCTTATTCCATTTTCCATCTATTCAAAAACAAACCGATTCGGATAGACCCGAATCGGTCAACAGTCTATACACTTTTCTTATTTTGTTCCGTAACGCCCTGGGGAACCTGGTCCTTCATCAAGGCGAGGTCAAGCACTTCCTTAAGCTGTTTGACCGGAACCACTTCGATTCCTTCAATCTCTCTTAACATTGCCTGTTGGTTGTCGTACGGAATGATGGCCATGGTCGCACCGGCGAGCTTCGCACCTTTCACTTTGGGATATACCCCGCCGACTGGCTTAACGGATCCATGAATACTAATCTCACCTGTTACAGCAATCGTATGCCTGACGGGTATCCGGTAAATCGCCGAGTAAATCCCCAGAGCCATGGCAATCCCTGCAGAAGGTCCGTCGACCGGCACTCCGCCTGGAAAGTTCACATGAATATCATACTGATCGGCAGGCACGCCCATGGAACGAAGGACGGTGATCACATTTTCGATCGAGCCTTTCGCCATGCTTTTTCTCCTGATGGATTTACTCCGGTCCCCGATGCTTTCTTCTTCCACGATTCCCGTCACATTGATGGTACCTTTATCTGTTGCGGGTATGACGTTTACTTCAATCTCAAGTAAAGATCCGGTGTTTGGTCCTGTCACGGCTAACCCATTGACGAGACCAATTGTTGCCTCTTCATTGATTTTTTTCTGATAGCGCGGGGACAGCTGACTGGATTGAATGATCCACTCGAGCTCATGATCATAAATTTCTTTTCTATTTTCTGTAATGGCGACCCCTGCTGCAATCTGGACCATATTGACTGCTTCACGGCCGTTTCGGGCATAAGATGCAAGTGTTTCGAGCCCTTTGTCACTAATCGTCATTTCTACTTTCTCTACGGCTCCTGCCGCTACCTTTTTCACTTCATCATGCTCAAGCTCCCTGAAAAATACTTCCATGCATCTGGAGCGGATCGCAGGAGGGAGTTCATTCGGTGTACGGGTCGTGGCACCGATCAAGCGGAAATCAGCCGGAAGTCCGTTTTTGAAAATATCATGTATATGGGTGGGAATTTGATGATTTTCTTCATTGTAATACGCGCTTTCAAGAAACACTCTGCGATCTTCTAACACTTTTAATAGCTTATTCAATTGAATGGGATGCAATTCCCCGATTTCATCAATGAACAATACGCCTCCATGGGCATTCGTCACAGCACCTTGCTTTGGTTGCGGGATCCCGGCCTGTCCCATGGCTCCTGCCCCTTGATAAATGGGATCATGGACGGAACCAATCAGTGGATCGGCAATTCCCCGTTCATCGAATCGTGCCGTTGTGGCATCCAATTCAACAAAAACAGCAGAAGACCTAAATGGGGATTTCATATTTTTCTTTGCTTCTTCCAGGACCAGACGGGCTGCTGCCGTTTTTCCGACACCAGGCGGTCCATAAATGATGACATGCTGGGGATTCGGGCTGCATATCGCTGCTTTTAATGCTTTAATTCCATCTTCCTGCCCGACAATATCTTCAAAGCTTGAGGGTCTTACTTTTTCGGCAAGGGGTTCGGTTAATGAAATGGATCTCATCTTTCGGAGTTCTTCCATCTCTTTTTTTGATTCACGGTCAATGGAAACTTTTTGCGTTCGCTGGTTTTTTAACAGGTTCCAGAAGTACAATCCAATGATGATTCCGAAGAATAATTGGATGAATAAAGCGATGCTCGTAAAGCTCATTCGTCTCCCTCCAAGTAGATACAAGTTGTTATCGGTTAGTATCTCCTTGACCTTGTGGGAATAAACAAAAAAATTCGGTGGGTGGATGGTTTAAAAAGGATTAATTCATTTAATTCCAGGCCCAGCGTGTGCTGGTTGATTTCCGCTGCAGGTGCTCGCTTTCCGCGGGGTGGGCGGTGAGCCTCCTCAGCTTCAAGTGCTGTCTGACATTGTCCAGCTCCTGCGGCTAGCCCCTCGAGGTCATAAGCTAAATGGGCCAAGAAGGCACAAAACGCCTTCCCGGCCCATTCACCTTATGCTTGTCGGGGCTGAGCAAGCCGCCTCCGCTTTTCGTTGTTTCCCGCAGGAGTCGAGCACCTTCCGCTTCAATCAACATCTTGGTCTTCAAATTAAGTGTATTTAAAATTTTTTGTTTTCCTTTTTGTCCTTACACTTCTATGTAAATCTTATGCATCCCTAGAGTTGATTAATGAACTCAATTTCACCTTTTTTCTCTATTAATTGACAATCCTCTATGTCCAATGACCAGAGTCCGGAGTTTAAGATCACTCCTGATTTTACAAGGTGAATTTTTTTTGAGAAGATCGGGCCGTCCAGGACGAAGGTATGGTATTCTCCTGCTTCTCCCATGACGCAACAATTTTTCTTATGTATATCTTCATAAAAGCTCCAATCAAGCATCCTGCCGGCCCATGTGTGGTCGAACAGTTTGTCGGAAGCCCTGCATATGACTGCAGAGAATCCAAGGGTTATAAATTCTTTCAGTAATTGAGTGGTTTCGTCCTCTGAGATCCATACGGGAAAGGAGGGTGTCAGACCTGCTTTCATTGCCACTTCTTCATTCCACTTTCTGTCTTCATCGGCATATAAGCTTCCAAAGACGATTTCCTCCACACCTCTCTCCTGCTTAATACCAGATAATGCTTGAATAAGGGCTTGTTCGTAATCATCCCCTGAATTCACCAGTACGAGAGGAATATCCAATGCATCTGCCTGTTGATTCACAATATCCAATCGCAGACCATGGGCATGATTCCGTTCGTATTCTTCAGACACCATGGATACAAGACACACTACTTCTTTTTCTTCTTTTAACGTCCGGTACAAAGCGAGACAACCGTCTTTGCCCCCGCTCCAGCTGATGGCGACCTTTGGTTTCTTCCTATCCAATTCTCCCATCTCCTTTCTATATTTTCAGCCGTAAGAAAAAGCCGGGAATGAAGGATCATTCCCGGCTTTACGAAGCTTATTAAGCTGATGTCTTTTCTTCGTTTGGATCGATCATCGTGCCATCCTCAAGCATTAAATGAGGAGCTGCATCTTCAAGGATCGTCTCTTTCGTAATGATACATTTCTTAATATCATCACGGGAAGGAAGATCGAACATCACATCGAGCATCATTGTTTCGATGATGGATCGCAATCCACGTGCACCTGTTTTACGCTCAATCGCTTTTTTAGAGATTTCAAGCAGGGCATCTTCTGTGAACTCAAGCTCGACCTCATCCAATTCAAGCATTTTTTGGTATTGTTTTACCAATGCGTTTTTAGGTTTAGTCAGGATTTCAACCAGTGCTTCTTCATCAAGAGGCTCAAGGCTCGAAATGACCGGTAGACGACCGATGAATTCCGGAATTAATCCGAATCTCAATAGGTCTTCAGGAAGAACTTTAGAAAGTAGCGACTTATCTTCTTTCACTTCAGCGTTTTTAGGATCAGAACCGAATCCGATTATCTTTTGACCTAAACGGCGTTTGATGATTTGTTCAATCCCGTCGAATGCTCCACCACAAATGAATAGGACATTGGACGTATCGATTTGAATGAATTCCTGGTGAGGATGCTTGCGTCCGCCTTGTGGTGGAACGCTTGCTACCGTACCTTCAAGAATTTTCAAGAGGGCTTGTTGAACCCCTTCACCTGAAACGTCTCTCGTGATGGATGGATTTTCAGATTTTCTTGCCACTTTATCGATTTCATCGATGTAGATGATCCCTTTTTCAGCTTTTTCCACATCGTAGTCAGCTGCCTGGATCAGTTTCAATAGAATATTCTCTACATCTTCCCCAACGTAACCCGCTTCTGTTAAAGAAGTAGCGTCGGCGATGGCGAAAGGAACGTTAAGAATACGTGCCAGTGTTTGGGCAAGGAGGGTTTTCCCGCTACCAGTCGGTCCAATCATGGCAATATTACTCTTAGACAGTTCAACGTCATCAACTTTACTGCTGGAGTTGATACGCTTGTAGTGGTTGTAGACGGCTACGGCAAGTGATTTCTTCGCCTGATCCTGCCCGATTACGTACTCGTCCAGGATTTCCCGGATTTCGCGTGGTTTCGGTACGTCTTTAAATTCTACTTCTTCTTCCGTCCCCAGCTCTTCTTCTACGATTTCTGTGCAAAGCTCGATGCACTCATCACAAATATACACACCTGGTCCAGCGACTAGTTTACGAACTTGGTCTTGTGTTTTTCCGCAAAAAGAACATTTTAGCTGCCCTTTTTCATCATTAAATTTAAACAATGATTTTCACCCCTTCGTTAAAACTTCATAAAATCGTGCCTGTTTCATCAAACGAACGATTCCTTACATCCCTATTACCTAAAGTTATGTACTGCATTTTATCATATTATATGTTCGTAAAGAAATTGATACGATTCTTAAGAATCATCTTATTATGTATCGTGCATTTTAGCAAATCATTTACATTGCCAATGTTTATTTTGTCCAATTGAAGTTAGGAAATGTAAGGAATCTTAGTATGTATGTTCATGGTGAAAAATAGTGCAATCCCGTTTCATAAGCTTTTTCCAAAAATAGTGGTTCTTATTCTTAATTGTTGGAGAAAGTTTCTTAATCAACAGAGTATAGTATTTTGGCTCATTTTGCCACAGAAACAAAAAACGCCTGGTGCAAACTCTTGAGCTCGAAAAAAAATATTGGAATGAAGCTTAGTTTAGTGGTGATTTGGCTCATTTACGCCATCATCATCAAAAGCGAAAGAGCAAACGAGTTTGCTCCATCGCTTTTGATGATGATGGCTACTTTTCAGCAAAGCTTGAAAAGCGTGTGAAACATTCGATTCACACGAATGGGCAAAATCAAGGGTATATACGCTTCATTGTACAAAACAAGGCACGAATGATTCGCGCCTTGTTTGCTATTTTTATTATGCTACAGTTTTGCTGTTTTCAACAAGGAATTCTACTGCTTTACGTACTTTAAGGTCAGCTTTAAGTGTGTCAAGGCCGCCTAGTGCTTGTTTGATGTTATCAGCAGTCATATTGTATTGTTCAGCCATTTTGTTTACTTCTTCTTCTGCTTCTTCGTCCGTTACTTCAAGGTTTTCCGTTGCCGCGATTGCTTCAAGTGTTAAGTTAGTGCGAACGCGTTTGCCGGCATCCTCTGTCATTTGACCGCGAAGATCTTCTTCTGATTGACCAGAGAATTGGAAGTAAAGATCAAGGTTCATACCTTGCATTTGCAGGCGTTGTTCGAATTCTTGCATCATACGGTCTACTTCAGCTTTAACCATTACTTCTGGAATTTCAACTTCAGCATTATCAGAAGCTTTATTTACAAGAGTTTCACGAACCGCTGTTTCAGCTTCGTTCTTTTTAGACTCTTGAAGGCGTTTTTCAATTTTTTCTTTTAGTTCAGCAAGCGTTTCTACTTCTTCATCTGCGTCTTTTGCGAACTCATCATCAAGTGCAGGAAGTTCTTTCGCTTTGATTTCGTGAACTTTCACTTTGAATGTAGCAGGCTTGCCAGCTAATTCTGCTGCATGGTATTCCTCAGGGAAGTTGACTTCTACTTCTTTCTCTTCTCCTGCTGCAACACCAACTAATTGCTCTTCAAAGCCTGGGATGAATTGACCAGAACCTAATTCAAGTGAGTAGTTCTCAGCCTGGCCGCCTTCGAATGCTTCACCGTCAACGAATCCTTCGAAATCCATTGTCACTGTGTCGCCTTCTTCAGCTTTTCCATCTTCTTTGACAGCAAGCTCTGCTTGCTTCTCTTGAAGTGAAGTAAGTTCAGCTTCAACATCTTCAGCTGTTACTTCTGTTTCCATTGTTTCTACTTCAAGACCTTTGTAGTCGCCAAGTTTCACTTCTGGTTTCACTTGTACTTTAGCAGTGAAGATAAGATCTTTGCCTTTTTCCATTTGCTCAACATCGATTTCAGGACGGTCGATCGGATCGATTCCTGTTTCTTCGATTGCTTTCGCATACGCTTCAGGTAAGATGAAATCTAATGCATCTTGGTAAAGTGATTCTACACCAAAACGTTTTTCGAACATCCCGCGTGGCATTTTCCCTTTACGGAATCCTGGTACATTCACTTGTTTCACAACTTTTTTAAATGCTGCGTCTAAACCTTCGTTTACTTTTGCAGCTTCTACTTCAATTGTAAGTACTCCTTGGTTTCCTTCTTGCTTTTCCCATTTTGCAGACATACTGTTCCCTCCAACAATCTATAATTGATCTTAATTTTTTTTACGCATAGTAGTAGATAGTCCCGTGTGAATCTAGCACTATCATCGTAAATATATGAATAACTTTTACATTACAACCATTACATTATAACATACAGCCACTGTCTTTCAACAGAGGGGGCTTAAATATTCGGAGAGGAAATTTCCTCTAGTTCCTCAAGTTTTGAGAGAATCCCTTTAGCTTGAATCGTTTCAACCTGTCCTTTTAGCTCTTCCTCAAGGATCTCATCGGCAAACATACCTGCTGTGTAGTAGGCATATACTGCAGCGATTTCTTCCGAATCTTCTTCCAGTGTAAACGGATAGAGAAGGAAGGCATGACGTTTCAGTAATTCCTGGGCATGCTGAAATAGAGTGGGATTCGTTTGTGCCAGGAGATCCTCCAGGGCATGTGTTACCCCTGTGAAGAAATCCGACTCGAAAACGTCTTCCAACGCTGCAGGATAAACCCGCTCTTCCATTCCTAACTTCACTACAACTACTTCTTTATCCATTCCATGCTCTTTTAAAACATTTAAAATCATCGTTTGTAAAAATGGATGGGCATCAGGATCCTGTAAAACCCCTTGCAGCTCTAAGGTGAAAGGCTGAATATTACGATGAACGAGCTGTGCCGTGATGAGTGTCTGCTCCTCGAGACTTTTCCCTGCCAGGATAGCCGTTTGATCTTCAGGTTGCACTTCTTTCTCAGGAACAGCCGCTTTCCCGTTCACTACCTTTTCACTGAAATGGAGAAGCTTCCTGAAGTGTTCTTCCTTTTCAAAGGGTACTTCCCTTTCATCAAAAAGGGCATTGATCGTATCGATCACTTCACTGTGCTTGTGAAGCTGTATAAGAATCATTAAATACATATCAACGACCTCGAAATAGTCACCGATTCCTTCGAGGAGCATCTCTTTACATATGGATGCGGCCTGATCGTATTGTTTGCTTTCATAGAGTGATAATACGAGTGCCGTATTGATGTCCGGATTATCCGGTTCCAGTTCATGGGCCTGTGCAAGGAGTTGGGAAGATTCATGGGCTTCCCCTTTTTCCAAAGCTTGAACCCCTTTTTCCAAGAGTCTCTCCTTTAATCCTGGAAACTGTACGATCTTTCCTTTTCCTTCATGGTTTCCTTTATTCATAAAAACGTACCTGCCTATACTGTTTAGTTGGTATTAGTTTAGCACGATATCATTTGGATAACAAAAAAAGCCTGCCTGAGCCAGGCAAGCTTTGCATATGTAGGGTTTATGGCGTCCCAGAAGAGATTCGAACTCCCGACCTACAGTTTAGGAAACTGTTGCTCTATCCTGCTGAGCTACTGGGACACATTGAATATAGTAAGATGAAACAAAAAGCATCGCACCATGTATCGGATAAAAAAAGAGATACCTCACAGTTTACTGTGTCAGTACCCCTTGTTAGTCAAAACCCTGATACCAAGGTTCGTATGTAATGATTTGGCGTCCCAGGAGAGATTCGAACTCCCGACCGACGCCTTAGAAGGGCGTTGCTCTATCCAGCTGAGCTACTGGGACGTGTTTTTTCGTTATTTGTTTTTCAAGGACAATATTTATTATATTCACATAGCATAAATAAGTCAACAGATTTTCAAAAAAAGTTTCATTTTATTTTTCATCTTTGCATTTTGCACCTCAAATCATGATGGGAACCCGTACGCGACGGGTTCCCACACGTAATCACAATTTAAATGTTTGCGTCAATTCATCCAGCACGACATGATCGTGGGTCAGGAATGTGACTGTTATTTCTTGATCTTCAGTTTCTACCAATGCGTAGGTACGTTCGCTTCTCCCTCTTGGCAGCAGGATGCTTCCAGGATTCAGGAATAATGTGCCGTTAATCAATTCTGCCGCCAGAGTGTGCGAGTGACCAAAGAACACAAACTGCGCCCCGACCTCTTCCGCTCTGTATCGGAGTTTCATCAATGACATCTTGATTCCATAGTGATGCCCGTGAGTCACCATGATGGTTTGCTCGTCTACCTTCTCTACCAAATCGTCAGGCAATCTTGCATCCATGTCACAGTTACCCCGGACAATCAGATAAGATGACAATGCAGGGTCATCTGCACTTAATTCCGAGTCACCACAGTGGATCATGGCGTCCACACGGGACTTGTACTTCTCTGATAGATCCAACAATTCATCTTTGGATCCATGACTGTCACTTACTACTAATAATTTCATTCAGATTCACCCTTTAAACTAAGTCTGAAATCATATTTCCAAGCTTTTTTAGTGCGTGGCCGCGATGACTGATCTGACTCTTTTCATCTTGTGTTAATTCGGCCATGGTCTTCTCAAGGGAAGGTACGAAGAAGATGGGATCGTAGCCAAACCCATTCGTCCCCCTCTTATCATGCAGGATCATCCCTTCACACGTTCCTGTCACCGTTTTCGTTTCCATATCAGGACCGGCAATGGCCAATACGCAGTAAAAACGGGCAGTACGGTCTGAGTCTTCCACGAATTCCAGCTCACCCAATACCTTCTCCATATTCGCTTCGTCGCTCTTTTCTTCCCCGGCATAGCGCGCGGAATAGACGCCTGGACGACCATCGAGGGCATCGATAGCCAAACCGGAATCGTCGGCTATCACTAGTTCCCCTAATTCTCCTGCTACGGTTTCCGCTTTTAAAATCGCATTCTCTTCAAAGGTTTCGCCTGTTTCTTCCACATCCTCAATATGAGGGAGGTCTAGTAATGTTTGTACCTCATACCCGTACGGCGCAAACATATGTTGGAATTCTTTTGCTTTTCCCCTGTTCTTAGTGGCTATGATCACTCGTTTTGTCATCTGCTCTCTCATCCCTTTATTGAAATCTTTTTACGATATCACCTAATGATTGCTGCTGGATTTGGAATAATTCGCGAATCCCAACTTGTCCAAGCTTCAATAGTTGATGCAATTGATCCATTGTAAATGTGGCTTCTTCACCGGTTCCCTGAAGCTCCACAAATTCACCTTCACCCGTCATGATGATGTTCATATCCACCAATGCGCTGCTGTCTTCAATATAATTCAAATCAAGGACCGCTCCGTGTTCTTCTACAATCCCGACACTTGTCGCTGCAAGAAAGCTCTTGAGTGGGAATGAAGAAATCTTTTTGCTATCCTGAAGCTTTGCAAGGGCGATTGCCATGGCAACGAATGCCCCTGTGATGGAAGCCGTTCTTGTCCCGCCATCAGCCTGAATGACATCACAATCGATCCAGATCGTCCGTTCTCCCAAAGCATCCAAGTCAACGACCGCTCTCAGGGCACGTCCAATCAAACGTTGAATTTCCATCGTTCGGCCGGATATTTTCCCTTTGGACGATTCACGGATATTTCTCGTTTCCGTAGCTCTCGGAAGCATGGAATATTCCGCCGTGATCCACCCTTTTCCACTATTTCTCATAAATGGAGGCACCCGTTCCTCGATACTGGCGTTACAAATGACCTTCGTTTCACCAACCGTTATCAACACAGAACCTTCCGGGTGCTTGACGTAACCTGTCTCGATTTCGATATGACGCAATTGATTCTTTTCTCTGCCGTCTGTTCTCATATAATTCCCTCCTGTTTGTTCGTACGTTATGTAAAAAATGGCTTAATCAAAAATAGAAGAGGCGGCAATCTGCCAACCTCTTTTCAAGTGTTTCTATTAATAGTATATCAAAAAAACGTGATTTAAAAACTAATTGCGTTCACATTTTCTGGTCTTGTCACAGGTTCAGTCATCGTTTCCCCGTCTTTTGAGACGGTGGTCGCTTCTCCATTCACGAGTACCGAGACCCCTTTGATCCCCTTTTGCTCTGTTAAGGAAAGGACGAGAGAGTTCAGCATATGCTCAGAAACCATCTTTTCTTCCAGACTGCCATACACCGCTTCATTAAAGTTCAGTGTCACGGTTCCATCCTCTAGCTTCGGATCATCCAACAGCTTCGCCCCCGTAAAGTCACTCGCCAGGGAAGAAGAATAACCCGGTCCTTCGATCAACTCATTCACCACTGCCTTGACTTCATCCACGGATTTGGAACTGACGCGTTTTGTGACAGGAACATAATAGGTTTTATCATCGGATTGCGATACATAATACACCGTAAGCGGTTTTGTGCTCGTCGGATCCACAACGCCTGAAGTATCCTCATTGATCCCGACTTTCCTTGTTAGTCCATTTTCGTCGATCGGCGTACCGTTCACCGGCATCTCCGTCAAAGGATACCCGTTGACACGGAGTTCGACTTTTTCAACCGAATCAAACTGGGTCAATGTCCACGTCACGGACTGCAGGATTTTCTGTTCATCTTCTGGCTGATAATTATTGAATTCCGGAGAAAAATCGGCAATCGCCTTTCCGTCTTTAATATCAACCGTCACTTGTGTATCTGCCGGCAATACAGCCCTGAATCCATTCGGCAGGATGTTTTCTACCGGACCATTCTTCACCAGGTATTCAATAGCCTGTTTGGCCACACTTTCCTGATTAGGAAGAGGAATGGACTGGGAAACGACATAGCCGTTTTTATCGATTAAATACAATTCCGTCATGACGGTTTCAGCACCTGCTTCTTCTTTGCTCACCTTTTTCTCTGAATCCCCACTCTTGGCTGTATCGACTTTCTCCCCTTCTTTTAAGTAGGATAAGTCTTGTGGAGGATCGATCTTCTCCTTGTCATCACCGAAACTGAGTAATCCACAACCGGAAAGATATACAGAAGAAGCTAAAACCGTTACAGCAATTGACACCTTCGCTTTTTTTGCCATTGGGAAACCTCCTGAAAGACAGTTTGTACTAACATATATACGAGCCCCATCCGAAAAATAGACCGAAACTTTTTATATTAGGACAACAATATAAAAAAACCACCCGATCACAAGATCCTACTCTTGTAATCGGATGGTTTCTGCTTTTACTTCCCCGACTGTCAACCAATCGGAGGCGATCCGTGAAAAAATCGCCGAAGACCCCGTATTGAAAAAGCGGTGTTCCGGCTGCTGGACTCCCCTGTACAGGAGGTTATAATAATCGAGGATCGTACTGACTTCACGCGCGGTTTCGTCCCCGGAGCTTATTACACTGACCTCAGGACCCATATATGCCTGTATCTTAGGCTGTAGCAGCGGGTAATGGGTACATCCCAGGATCAACGTATCGATTCCGGACTCTTTAAGGGGATGAAGTGTCTCTCCTACAATATCAGTGGCCATGGAACTGTCATACTCCCCACTTTCCACTAAAGGAACAAACTTCGGGCAGGCGAGAGACGTGACGTCCAGGCTTCCGTGCAGGGAGTGAAGGGCATCTACATAGGCGCCGCTATTGATCGTCCCCACGGTTCCAAGGACACCGATTCTCTTATTATGAGTATGCTTGATCGCAGCACGGGCTCCCGGATGAATGACCCCTATGACGGGGATATCCAAGTGTGTCTGAATTTCATCCAATACCACCGCAGTGGCTGTATTGCAGGCAATGATCAGCATTTTAATATCATATTGCATGAGATATTGAGTCATTTCCCACGTGAACGCTTTTACTTCTTGAGCTGATCTGGGGCCGTAGGGACATCGGGCTGTATCACCTAAATAATAGATGGTCTCTTTCGGCAGCTGACGCATCACTTCTCTCGCGACGGTGAGCCCCCCCACCCCAGAATCAATGATGCCGATAGGTTGAATCACATTATTCCCTCATTCTGGTTTAATTTCTTGATGAAGTTTTGCTAAATGATCTTTTAATAATAACACTTCCTGAGAAGAGAAATCCGTTAAGGCGCTCTGTAAATAATTCTGCCTTTTCTTGATCACTTCTTCAATAATTCTTTCGCCCTCTTTTAACATATGAATGCGCACGACGCGACGATCATTCTCATCCTTGACCCTTTCGACCAACTGGTTTTTTTCCATACGATCAACAAGATCCGTCGTCGTACTGCAAGCAAGGTACATTTTATTCGAAAGATCTCCAATTGTCATATCCCCGTACTCGAATAACCATTGCAGCGCGATGAACTGTGGAGGCGTGATGGTATACTGACTTAATATCTCTCTTCCTTTTTGCTTAATGATCGATGATATGTATCGCAGGTCTTTCTCGATATCTGCCACAACTTGTATATCTTCAATGGTTTGCTCTTTAGAATTCGTCATTATTTCTCTCCTTTTACATTCAGAAACCGAACATTTACTCCTTATGAAAAACCGGAACGCATCAGCCTTCCCATTTTAGCTTCTTATATCTATTAGTGGTCAAGCGTATATTCCCCTTACTAGCATTTTCGCCTTTTTCGTGAAAAAATTCAAGACAAGTTCTCAAAAGGGAACAGAACTAAAAGAGACTGACTCTCATTCAAACATTAATAGGCATCCGCTAAAGAAACCCGTTAATTGTTCGGCATCAGAATCAGTCCCTTACATTTAAAGCTTGAGTTCCCCCATGCGAAGAAGCTCTACAACAGCTTGAGATCGCCCCTTCACTCCAAGCTTTTGCATGGCGTTGGAAATATGATTTCGAACTGTTTTCTCGCTAATAAATAGATCACTAGCAATTTCTTTAGTTGTTTTGTCTTGAACCAACAGTTCGAATACTTCTTTTTCTCTTTTGGTGAGCAACGGTTTGTGTGTAAAATCATTGTCCTTCAATTATGGTAACCCTCCTTGCCTTCGCCAGCTTTAAACCGCGGGGATGGGTATTGTCGGTCGTCAGAATATCATATGTGAAGGTAGGGTTTAGAGTGACATAGAGAAGGAAGTTAAATGAAAAATAGGCTGCGGTTTCTTTCACATCCTAAACCGGGCTTGAGACCTCCTTATTGCTATGGAGCTTCGCCTTCATTTCTTCCGTCCAAGGGACACCTTTTCCAGTTTCCTTCGAAATTTGCACCATGGTTCCTCTGCCCGTAAAGCAAACCTGCTCTTCTTCATTCAGACCCATGTAATGTAAATCTACTGAAGAGCGACCAACACGATCCGCCTTCACATATACCTTCAACGTTTCGTCGAAGAATACTTGTTTTACAAAATCACATTGCAAATCTGCCACGACAGGAATCGTATCATGCTCTGGTTTAACCCAGTTTTGCATAAATCCAATGTGTTTTAAATATTCGATCCTGGCTTCTTCAAAATACGTGAATGGAACAGTGTTATTCATATGCCCAAACATATCTGTCTCAGAAAACCGGACCTTAATATGGATAGAAAATGTAAATTCTTTTTGCCATGTTTCTATATCATCAATGTATGTAAAATGTTTCAAATTGGCTCCTCCTTTTAATAAACGGAATTGAAAATAATAAAATGAATGATCATTCATTTTATTATACCCTTTTTCTGAAAAATATGAAACCTATAAGCAACTGTGGAGCCGGCAGGAGCTCTTCCCTTCTTATTAACGGGTTTACATCAGAGGTGCAGATAGTGTAAAACACATATGAGTGTGGGAATTATTTATAATTTAATAAGAAGTCTTATCTTTTATCGAATAACCAGTGATATTTAATTAAGCGGAGATTTTCCGGTTAAGACTGAAGAATAGAGCTTTGTTCTGGATATAAGCGGAGTTATTCCGATTAAGCAAAGTAAAATTAACGATTTTCACGTTTTTCGTGTAAATAGCCGGAATCTTTCCGTCTATTTAAGATATTTTCAGTTCTATGTAATAAATAAGCGGAATTCCTCCGCTTATTTGTCAAACTGACTTTACTCTCTATTGAATATGTACAAAAAAAGGCGTAGAGAGCTTTGCATCTCTACGCCCTTTTGACTGTGATATAAACGGTGAATTATGCTGGTAGTTTATGTGATTCGTTATTTAAATTGATCTGCGACTAACCGTTTTGCACCTCACAAGTAAACCCGTCTCCTTCTTATTCTATTCTTTTCCTTTCACGATCCTTCCTTCCACTTGTGGGGAAACGGGGGAATGCATGGAGAGATATTCACTCAACACCTCATATAGATTGAGGTATAGCTCGGATATCCTGCCGTTTTCCTTCGCTTGTTTCAATACGGTATAACCATCCCCACCACCCGCAAGGAATGCGTTGACGGCCACCCTGTACATCTTGGAACGGTCAAGAGGAGCCCCTTGTATTTCCGCTCCTGTTATTCTGTCACCAACAGGCCTAGAGGGATCAAAGTGAAATGTCATGCCCGATACTTGAAGGAACTGACCTGCTTCCCCGTCCAGATCCGCTACACTATGTTCCAATGCAAGAAGGATTTCCTCCCCCGTCAGATTCAAGGTGACAAGGCTATTCCCAAAGGGCAGCACTTCCAACACTTCTCCCATGGTAATGTTCCCTGCCCCGATGGAACTCCTGATGCCGCCCCCATTTTGAAATGCGATTTCAGTGGGGGAATATTGATTTGCTTTTTCCAGCATGGCGTCAGTAATGAGGTTGCCTAGATTGGTCTCTTTTGTCCGAACGTCCCGACGATCTCCATTTAATGAAATATTGGTCGCACCGACATCCAAGCTCTTCAACTTTTCAATGGGCTTGCCCAGTTGCTCCAATCTCTTTACTGCCCATTGATCAGGAGGATACACGTCATTCCCTTTTTGATCTTTGGCCAACACATCCAGCAGCTCACCATCCCACTCAGTCAATACCCCTCTTTCGTTAAATACAGCCGTTAATTTGCCAAGTGACTTCCCATACTCATTCGCTTGTACGATCAGTGTCGGTACTGATTTCAAATTGTACACGAGCGGGTTTTCTAATCTTGTATGGGAATGGCCGCCGACTATGATATCGATTCCTTTCACTTTTTGAGCCAGCACTTTGTCTTGTCGCACTCCAAGATGAGACAGCAGGATGATGTGGTTCACGCCCCTCGCCTGAAGTTTTGCAATCTCCTCAACCGCTTTCTTTTCGGCATTCCGAAAGACTATCTCCTTAACCGGAGCAGAAAGGAAAGCAGTATCTTCGGTTGTGAGACCGATGATTCCAACTTTGACCCCCTTGACTGTTTGAATGATGGAAGGGTAGATCTTTCCACCTTCTGACTGTTCCGGCACCCTACTTTTCATTAATGGAGCAAGGGTAGGATCAAGACGGATATCCACATTGCTGCTCACTACTGGAAAGGAAAGTTTCCTAATAAAGTTCGCCAGCACCTCACTCCCCTTATCGAATTCATGATTACCCAACGTCATGGCATCATAGCCAATTTCATTCATGAATTCAGCATCAGCCTGTCCAAGATATTCATTAAAAAACAACGTGCCCGAAAACACGTCCCCTGCATCCAGCAGAAGGGCTTCCCCATCTTTTTTCCGTTCTTCTATAATTGCCGAGTGAAGATACGGAACGTTTTCCAGATGGGAGTGAACATCATTCGTATACAGAATCGTCAGATGGAAAGGTTCCACCTTCTCCTTTGCCTCAGCTTCTTCCAAATCAATGACGGGCAGAATAAACAATAAGATCACTATTATAACTCCAGTCCACTTCACCTTCATCACTCCAGTTTCTTATAGAACCATATATGTGTCTACTATGTACAAAAGCCGATTTTTTTATGAAACTGACTCTGTAACATTGTTGTTTAAAATGAAAGTGCTGGTTGATTTCCACTGTAGGTGCTCGCTTTTTTTAATGGAGCACAGAGTGGATTGAAGCGAAAGGCATTTGACTCCTGAGGGAAAAAGAGGAAAAGTCGAGACCCCGCAGGGCATCGCTGAGTTGCACCCCTATTGTTGGACACCCCAACCAACAATAGGAGGTACCAGCACATATGGCCAAGTTTACTCAA
>NZ_JANIOC010000014.1 GCF_024733565.1 Rossellomorea sp. SC111
GGAAAGCGAGCACCTGAAGCGGAAATCAACCACTACTCGCTACCTTACATAGCAACAAAGTTTACGAAAAGAGCCTTATATTAAATTAAGGAACTATTTTTTCATTATTTTAAACATTTCATGTTTTCCTTTCTTACTTAATAGGGAAAACACGATATGATGATAGTTTCACAAAGGGGGGATATGCTGTTGGAGGATAAAAGTATTCTAACCCGTACCGTCCGCAAATATGGAAATGGAGCCTTTTTTGATGAAGTGGATGAGGTGGCGGCTGAATTCCCGCTTACCGTTCATTTAAACGGGGAAGAATGGGCGACGATGGTCTGTTCTCCATCCAACCTGGAGGAATTGGTGGTTGGCTTTCTGGCTTCAGAGGGGATCATTCGGCGCTTCAACGAAATCTCCCGTCTCTCCATCGATCAGGATAAAGGGTTCGCCTATGTACAAATCGATAAGCTGCCTGAAGACCGGGCAAGAAATACCTCGAAACGATTTATCGGTTCCTGCTGCGGGAAAAGCAGACAATTTTATTTCACGAACGATATGCTCACAGCCAGAACGGTTACGTCCAAAACGGAACTAACCGCTCTCATGGCCATTCATCACATGCAAGAGCTGCAGAACCATTCCCGGGACTTTCACAGGACCGGTGGGATGCACAATGCAGCGATCTGCAGTACCACAGGCATCATCCAATGCTATCAGGATATCGGAAGGCATAACGCACTAGATAAGCTCTATGGATACTGCCTCATGAATCACATTTCAGTCAAGGATAAGGTCATTGCGTTCAGCGGGAGGATCTCTTCTGAGGTGCTGCTGAAGATTTCCAAGATGGGGATTGCCATCCTCTTATCCAAGTCGGCACCGACCAATCTTGCATTGGAACTCGCAGATGACTTGGGGATCACGGCCGTTGGATTTATCAGGGGTGACAGAATGAATATCTATACACACCCTGAAAGAATAACCGGTACAGAGCTACATATTTAGGAAAGCACGTAAATCGATAAAGAGGGGGAGTTTTTGTAATGGAAGGAAAGGTAACCGTTTTCATTAATGGCACTCAATACGAGGCAGAGCCCGGTATGTCTGTCCTGGAATTTCTTAATATCGAGAAAGTGGAAATTCCACAGGTTTGTTACCAGGAAAGTCTAGGTGCCATCGAAACCTGTGATACTTGCATTGTCTCCATTAACGGGGAACTGAGAAGGGCATGTGGGACACCGCTTCTGGAAGCAATGGATATTCAGACAGAGCTTTCCCAGGTGAAAGAGGCCAGATTCAAAGCGATGGACACCATTCTGGAGAACCACGAACTTTACTGTACGGTCTGCGAGAAAAACAATGGTGACTGCACCCTCCATAATACAGTGGCCATGATGGGGCTCGAACACCAGATGAAACCGTTTGAACCGAAGCCATATGAGAAAGATTTCTCCGGCCAATTCTACCGATATGATCCGGATCAATGCATCCTTTGCGGGAAATGTGTGGAAGCATGTCAGGATATCGAGGTCAACGAAACACTGTCCATTGACTGGGAGCGTAAACATCCCCGTGTCATTTGGGATAATGATGTCCCGATTGATCAGTCCTCCTGTGTCAGCTGCGGCCAATGTGTGACCGTTTGTCCGTGCAACGCCCTCATGGAAAACGATATGCTCGGAAAAGCGGGTTATATGACAGGCTATAATACGAGCCTCCTCCGATCGATGATTGATATTACAAAAAATGTGGAAACAGGCTACGGTCCCCTTTTCGCCGTGTCCGATTCAGAAGCCCAGATGAGGGATGATCAAATCAAGAAAACCAAAACCGTGTGTACGTATTGCGGGGTGGGCTGCAGCTTCAATGTCTGGACAAAAGGAAGAGAAGTGTTAAAAATGTCACCGACCGAAGAAGCCCCTGCCAATGGCATCGCTTCCTGTGTAAAGGGGAAATTCGGCTACGGCCATGTGAACAGTGACAAACGACTCACCCGTCCGTTGATCCGGGAGGGTGATCATTTTAAAGAAGTCGAGTGGGAAGAAGCCCTCCATTATGTAGCAGAGAAATTCAGGGAAATCAAAGAAAATAATGGACCGGATGCACTCGGATTCATCGCCTCATCCAAAGCAACCAATGAGGAATCCTATCTCGTGCAAAAGTTGGCCAGACAAGTCATTGGAACGAATAACGTGGATAATTGCTCCCGCTATTGCCAGTCTCCCGCAACGAAAGGATTATTCCGGACAGTGGGGTACGGAGGAGATGCAGGTTCCATGAAGGATATCGAGCATGCCGACCTGGTCATGCTGATCGGGACTAACACAGCGGATGCCCATCCTGTGCTCGCTTCCAAAATCAAACGTTCTCACAAACTCTTCGGCCAAAAAATGATTGTGGCTGACTTAAGAAAGCATGAAATGGCCCGGAGAGCCGATATGTTCCTACATCCAAATCCAGGGACCGATCTCGTATGGCTATCCGCCCTATCCAAATTCATCATTGACCAGGATTGGCACGATAAAGAATTCATCGATGAAAAGGTGAATGATTTCGATGAGTATTATCAAAGCCTTGCTCCTTTCACAATGGAATATGCTGAGGAAAAAACCGGTATCTCCCAAGAACTTCTTAAAACCGTCGCAGAGAATATCCACCGTGCGGGTTCAACTGCCATTTGCTGGGCAATGGGTGTTACCCAGCATCAAATCGGGTCTGATACATCCACTGCCATCTCCAACCTCCTGCTGGTTACAGGAAACTATGGGAAACCCGGGGCAGGCGCATACCCTCTCCGCGGTCATAATAATGTCCAGGGAGCAAGCGATTTCGGAAGCATGCCGAATACGTTCCCGGGCTACCAGAGTGTGGAGGATGAAGAAATCCGTGCAAAATTCGAAAAGGCATGGAAGACAGAGCTTCCTAAAGATATTGGTATGAACAATCACGAAATGGTAGAGGAAATCCACGAAGGAAATCTGAAAGGATTGTATGTCACCGGTGAGGATATGGGAATCGTCGACTCTAATATCAATTATGTGACAGGCGCATTTGAGAAGCTTGAGTTCTTCGTCGTCCAGGATCTGTTCCTTACAAAGACCGCCGAATATGCCGATGTGGTGCTTCCTGCCGTGCCTAGTGTCGAAAAGGAAGGAACCTTCACGAATACGGAGCGACGCATCCAGCGTATTTATCAAGCCCTCGAGCCGTTAGGGGAAGCAAGACCAGACTGGGAGATTTATTCAGGTATCGCTGAAAAACTTGGATTCAACTGGGGCTATCATTCTCCTGCAGAAATCATGGATGAAGCTGCCTCACTCACACCATTGATTGCAGGGGTTTCCTACGATAAGCTGGAAGGATTCAACAGTCTGCAATGGCCTGTGCAGGAGGACGGAACGGATACACCTCTCCTTTACACGGACGGATTCCACTTCGATGACGGGAAAGCCCGGTTCTATCCGCTTGAATATCAATACAACTATCCTGCACAAAAAGGGTACGATTATCATGTGAATAACGGGCGGGTGCTTGAACATTTCCATGAAGGAAATATGACTTCCCATACGAAAGGGATTCGAAATAAAATCCCGGAACCATTCTTTGAAGTATCCGAGAAAATGGCCCAGGAACTTGAAATTGAAGAAGGCGCCCTCATCAAGCTTTCCAACGATAACGGTGAGAGCACCGGCAGGGTACATGTGACGAAGGAAGTGTTTGGCAAGGAATTGTTTATCACCTTAAACAGTGACGGTAAAAATGCGGTGAACTATTTGACGAGCAGCCGTGTGGATAAAGACACGGATACACCTGCTTATAAAGAGGTTCCTGCCAAAGTAGAAGTACTCGAGAAAAAAGGAAAATCGCCAATACCCCATAACAATCATCGCTGGGCAACACGCAATCCGCAAATGGGGCCTGAAGTAGAAAGAAAATGGGATCGAAAAGATTACGTCTTCCCTGGAAATGAGGTTGATACAAATGGCTAAATCCATTGATAAGATTATTCCACTGGAGATTCCAAAAGAAAAGATTCAGGAGCAGAACTTGAATGAACTGATAGAAGCCCTTGCTGAAAATAAAGATTCCCTTTTAAAAGTCATTGGGATCATTAAGCACATGGATGAAAATCGAAATCTGGATACAATCAGTGCCATGGTAAACCATCAGGAAGATATCCTGTTTAACTTCTCCAAGGAAGCCAATAAAGATCAGAACGCAGCCATCCTTAATAACGTAGCCCGTATGACTGAATTACTCGGGAGTTTGAATCTGGAAGGGATTGAAACATTGAGTGTCCGGAATACGCGTAATCTCAATATAGGAAAAGAAAGACCATCTACGAAGAGAACCGGGATTTTCGGACTGTTTCGTGCCCTTGGAGACCCTGCAGTTCAGCGTACCATTACGATCATCATCTATATTTTAAGAGGGATCGGTAAAAACCGGGTAAAAAATGACAAGAAATAATACAAAAAAAACAGGCAGCCGACCTCTAAGGTTGGCAGCCTGTTTTCTATTTTTCCCGAAAGTCTTTACGATTGTTCTTCATAAGCGGGATCGGTGATGATCACTTCGACCCGCCTGTTTTTCTGGAGGTTCTCCACTTTATCATTAGGAGCGACCGGACGCGTGTCTCCATATCCGACGGCGATGAACCGCTTTGGATCGAGATCTTCCGTTGTGATCAAGTAACGCACCACACTGCTCGCCCTTGCCGATGAGAGCTCCCAGTTCGACGGGAAACGATATGTATTGATAGGGCGGTTATCTGTATGTCCCTCCACCTTCACAAAGTTCGGGATTTCGGATAAAAGCACGCCCACCTTATTCAAAAACGGATAGGCATCCGGAAGGACCGTTGCTTCGCCTGAGGCAAACAGTGTTTGTTCCTGAAGGACCAGTACGACCCCCCGTTCGGATCTGGTCGCCACTACTGCGTCACTCAATTCGTTTTCCTTCAAATAGCTCTGAATATTGGCAAGTAACGAGTTCAGATCTTGATCTGTCTCATTTCCCTGTTGTTTTGAGTCCTCCGATTCCATTTCGGGTTCTGCAGAGGGATTGTCGAAAGGAATAATAGAAGGATAGAATTCGAGAATCTGCCGTTGCTGAAATGAATCAGCGATGGTCCTGAATTTCACCATATCAATCTGTGACATCGAGAATAATAGAATGAAGAATACGAGAATAAGAGTAATAAGATCAGAAAACGTAACCATCCATTTAGGAGCACCCGGAGGCTGAGATGCCGGTCTTCGTCTACGCTTCATCTGGAGCTGCCCCTTCTTGTTTCCTGTCTGAATACATCTGTAATTCCTCGTTGGATAAGAACACTCTTAACTTTTCTTCTAATATTTTCGGATTTTGACCGGATTGTACCCCGACGACCCCTTCGATCACGATTTGTTTCATAAACACTTCTTTCTCTGTTTTCATCGCAAGCTTGGATGCCATTGGCAGAAAGACGAGATTCGCAAGAAGGGATCCGTACAGGGTCGTAAGTAAGGCGATTGCCATATTGGGACCGAGTGATGCAGGATCATTTAAATTCTTTAACATCAGTACGAGACCGATCAGTGTACCGATCATCCCCCATGCAGGGGCATATTCCCCCGCCTTATCCAATAAACTCTTATTTTTACGGTGCCGCTCTTCTAAGGCAATGATTTCAGCATTCATTATATCGACGATCACATCCTGCTCGATTCCATCGACAGCGAGCAGGACGCCTTTTCGGATAAAAGGGTCCTCGACCGCTTCCAGCTCTGCTTCAAGTGAGAGGAGGCCATCACGTCTTGCTTTTTCTGACAGGGTCACAAACGTCCTGATCAAATCATGAAGATCGTATTCCACATCCCGAAAGGATTCTCTCATCACTTTCCCCAGCTGTTTCAATTCCCTGATCGAAAAGCTGACCAGCATGGCTGCGATCAATCCGCCGATGACTACGAGCATGGACGGAAGATCGATGAAGGAGGTGAACCCGGTCACTCCCGCATTCGAAATGATCGCGAATGCAACGAATAGAAACCCTACTACAACCCCGATTGGTGTAAGAACATCAAGCTTTTTCATTTTGACTCTCCCTACAAAATAAGTTCTGTTTGTCGTTATCCTTTATATCGACAAACTCCTTACTTTGTTGAGTTACGGTATTCAAGTCGATGCGGAAGAACAACTGTCGATTCTTCAACCGTTTCCTTGTTCATATATTTCGTCAATAACCGCATGGCTACTGCTCCGATATCGTATAAAGGCTGGACAACAGACGTTAACTGAGGCCTGACCATCAGGGCAAGTCTTGTGTTATCAAAGCTGATGATTTCCACTTCTTCCGGGATGGAAACGTTTTGATCCTGAGCACCGTGTACCACACCAAGGGCCGTTTCATCATTTCCTACGAAAATGGCTGTCGGCTTGTCCGGTAGCTCTGAGAACTTCTGCCAAGCTTCTAGTCCTGAATCGTATGTGTATTCGCCTTCTACAACCAGATCATCACTGTATTCGACGCCTGCCTTCGCAAGTGCCTCTCTGTATCCTTCAAGCTTGAACTTCATGTTGATCGTATCGTGGAAAGGACCGCTGACGAATCCAATGCGTTTGTGACCTTTTTCAAGCAGTTCAGAAACTGCGTCAAAAGAAGCAGCCTTGTAATCAATGTTCACGGACGGAATTTTGTTCGTTTCTTCAACGGCACCTGCCAATACGATCGGAACCGGAGAACGTTCGAATTCCTGCACATGCTCTTCAGAAATATGGCCGCCGAGGAACAGGATGCCATCCACTTGCTTCCCAAGCATCGTATTCAATAGATGAAGTTCCTTCTCGGTATTCTGATCTGAGTTACTCAAGATGATATTATATTTATACATCGTGGCGATATCTTCAATCCCACGTGCGAGTTCTGCATAGAAGATATTTGAGATATCAGGGATGATGACCCCGACCGTCGTCGTTTTCTTGCTGGCAAGCCCTCTTGCTACAGCATTCGGACGATAGCCGAGTCGATCGATGACCTCTAATACCTTCTTCCTTGTTGCCGGCTTAACATTCGGATTTCCGTTAACCACTCGGGAAACCGTCGCCATACTTACATTGGCTTCTCTTGCTACATCATATATTGTCACGTTCATAGCTTACACTCCTTTACTCTTCTACTCATTTACCTTATTCTACACCAAATAAACCTAAAGAAAAAAGCGATTACAATAGTTTGTTAAAAAATGCACATATTTATGTTCACAATAGTGTTATATAGGTTATTTATCTGCAATTATGTAGATAATCATACGATAGTCTTGATATTCCTGCAATGTCCACATTTGATTTGTGCAAAAAGATTATTATAGCATATGGTCGGGGTGTTTGGTGGATCGATTTCAGAAGGGGAAAATAGGTGGGATTGATGTTTCGCTGATATCTGTACCAGCACCCTCCATCCAACTCACTTCTTTCCAACAAGAAAAGGGCTGAATCCCCTTTTTAAAAGGATTCAGCCCTTCATTCATTATACTTCTATCGTTCTGCCCTTCAATACTTCCTTGTAGAAATGATCGAATTGGTCAAGATCCATTTGCTGAGCGGAGTCGGATAAAGCAACGGCAGGATCGGGATGAACCTCAGCCATCACTCCATCTGCGCCGATGGCAAGTGCCGCTTTCGCTGTTGGAAGCAACAGATCTCTGCGTCCGGTTGAGTGCGTCACATCCACGAATACCGGTAGATGCGTCTCCTGCTTAAGAATTGGTACAGCTGAAATGTCAAGTGTGTTTCTAGTTGCTTTCTCGTACGTACGGATTCCACGCTCACAAAGGATGATGTCTCCATTCCCTTGAGAGATGATGTATTCAGCAGCATTGATGAATTCATCAATCGTTGCGGCTAAACCACGTTTAAGCAATACCGGCTTTTTAACGGCTCCGGCTGCTTTTAATAGTTCGAAGTTTTGCATATTTCTTGCACCGATTTGAATCACATCGATGTATTCCACTGCATGTTCGATATCAGCAGGATTCACGATTTCACTGACGACAGCCAAATCATATTCATCCGCCACTTTTTTAAGGATTTTCAAGCCTTCAATGCCAAGCCCCTGGAAGTCATAAGGAGACGTTCTTGGTTTGAACGCTCCGCCACGGAGCATTTTCAATCCTTTTGCTTTGACGGCTTTCGCGACTTCAGCCACTTGCTCGTATGATTCTACGGCACATGGACCGAAGACGAAATGAGGCTTTCCATCTCCAATGGCTTCTCCATTAATATTGACGATCGTGTCTTCCGGTTTCTTTTTACGGGAAACCAACAGGGCTTTCCGGTGATCATCCTTCTGAAGTTCCAGACCGGCTTTGAAGATTTCTTTAAAAATATGTTCAATGGTCGAATGTTCGAATGGACCATTATTATTTTCTTTAATCAGATTAAGCATTCCTCGTTCACGAACAGGATCATAGCGGTATACTCCTTGAGTCTCCTTGACACGACCGATTTCCTGAACTAGTTTAGCACGTTCATTAATGGTGTCTAATAGTTTTAAGTTCATCTCGTCTACTTGTTTACGTAATTGATCGAGTTCTTGATTACTCACAATACAGCACCCTTTCTTTTTTTATCCTGTTCATACGTAAAAACTGTTATAGTTTTAAGAAAGTATGATACATTTTTGATATTGAAACTTATTATAATAGAACACCTCGAAAATGTCACGATAAAATTCTTTATTAATTAGACGCTTTTAAGCGCTAAAGTATTTTAGTATTGTATGAGACTAGGCTAAAGTGGGTGAACACGAATTGAAAAAAAAGCAAAAAATCTTTGCATTGGACATCGGAACCCGATCGGTTGTCGGCATCATTTTGGAAGAAATAGACGGAATATTTCAAGTTTCAGATATATTAATAGAAGAACATAAGAAGAGGGCCATGCTTGATGGACAGATTCATGATGTACCCGCTGTTTCTGAGGTCATCTCCTCCATCAAACGACAATTGGAAGAGAAACACGGTCCCCTTCATAAAGTATGCGTCGCAGCTGCAGGGCGTGCCCTGAAAACGGAGACGGCCCTATCGACGTCAAATATCAAGGGGAAACCCCTTCTTCAGAAAAACGATATCCTTCATCTGGAATTAAGCGCCGTGCAACAGGCACAGGCATTGGCTGCAGAAAATGAATACGATTCGAAAGGTTATCATTATTACTGTGTCGGGTATTCCGTCCTTTTTTACCGGTTGGATGGCGAGGAGATCGGCAGCCTGATCGATCAGCAGGGGGATGAAGCAAGCGTCGAAATCATCGCGACCTTCCTTCCACGTGTCGTCGTGGATTCACTGATTGTGGCTCTGACACGGTCTGGACTTGAGATGGAAGCCCTGACTCTTGAGCCCATTGCTGCCATCAACGTCCTCATCCCTGAATCCATGCGCCGTCTGAACGTTGCGCTTGTTGATATCGGTGCAGGAACATCGGATATCGCCATCACCAATATGGGCACGGTCATTGCCTATGGGATGGTCCCGACTGCAGGTGACGAAATAACTGAAGCGATCAGTAACGAATTATTACTTGATTTCCCTTTGGCCGAACAGGCGAAGCGGGATCTTCAGTCTTCAGAAGAGATCACGGTAACGGATATTCTCGGGTTTGAAACGAGTTTCCCGTCACATGAAGTGGTAGAGAAGATCTCCCCTTCTGTGAACCGGCTCGCCGGCGAGATTTCAAATGAAATCCTCCGCCTCAACAACGGCAGGCCGCCACAGGCCGTCATGCTCGTAGGGGGAGGCAGCCTGACACCAGGCCTCCCTGTACAACTGGCTTCCTCCCTGGAGTTGCCTTCCAATCGGGTGGCCGTAAGAGGCGTCGACGCGATTCAGAACGTCACTGTATCGGATGAAGTGACAAATGGACCTGAACTTGTCACGCCGATCGGGATTGCCATTGCAGCGAAGCAGGCCCCGGTCCAATATGTCACGGCGTATGTAAATGACCAGCCTGTCCGCTTATTCGAAGTCAAGGATCTGACAGTAGGCGACTGCCTCCTTGCTGCGGGTTTGAAGTTAACGAAGTGGCATGGTACACCTGGCAATGGTTTCTTTGTTACTGTCAACGGACAGGACATTACATTACCCGGTGGTCACGGCGAGCCGCCACTCATTGAAAAAAACGGCCGGCAAAGCGAACTCGACGAAACGATTCAGAATCATGACCGGATTTCGGTTCAGAAAGGGAAGGACGGATCATCCCCTCAGGTGACGATCGATGATCTTGTGGATCCTTCATCGTCAAAACAGATTGTCATAGACGGGAACCCGCATCTCCTCTCCCCTCTCGTTTACAGGAACAATAAGCCTTCACGATTGGAAGACATCATTTGTGACCGTGATTCGATTCGGATTGAATTGATTGATACTCTTCAGGAACTGTTGACCCATTTTGGCTACAACGAATGGATGGAGGGTACGAAGCCTTATCGAATCTCCATCAACGGAGTGGATACATTCTTCCCTGCCTATTCCGGAAAGTTATTGATAAATGGGATGGAGGCTAAACACACTGCTAAAGTCAAGAATGGGGATGATATCTCCTACAAACCCGGTGTCACTCCAACGGTAATTGAACTTCTTACCAGGAAACAGTTAACAGTGGCAAAAGCTATCACGATAACCTTTAACGGCAAAGAATTGCATCTTAAGAAAGAAAGCAGTATCATCACCCGGAATGGCCTCAAGCTCGCAATGGAAGATCGCTTATTCCCTGGTGATTCCATCCTGATAGAAGAACAGCATGCGGGTCCGTTTATCTTTCAGGACTTATTTAATGCTGTGGAAATCAACATGCCCGCTCATTCGAACGGAAGCTTTGTCCTTTTGAAAAATGGAGTGGAAACGACTTTTTACGAAGAAATTGAGCAAGGGGACGACTTGGAAATCCTCTGGCCCCAAGCCTCCCGTTGATCTATTTCAAACAACAAAAAAAACTGGCAGTTACGCCAGTTTTTTTGTTATTTTGATCCAACTTGTCCCGGAATGGTGCTTGTACGGTTCGTTGGATGAATGGACTGATCTTCAGATGTGGAAGTAGAACTTGTCGCAGACTGTGACGAAGTGGAATCTCCAGTCACTTCTTCTCCCGCTTCTTTCACTTTACTGCCGATGTCCTTTAATTCTTCTGCCGCTTCTTTCGTCGAGGCAATCATTTCAGTTGAATCATCTTTGATTTGATTGACTTGATCCACCACATCGTCATTCACCTTTTCGTACAGGCTCTGCGCATCGTTGATGGCTTCTTTCAACACATTGGATGCTGTTTTCAATCGGTCCTGCCAGTCATTCACCAATCCCGAAGGATTTTCTCTCACCTTTGCAACCATCCCCATTGTAGAGTCCTTCATGTCAGATGTTCTTGATGTCACATTTTTCCTTGTTGTTTTATCCAGCATGGCAAGGGCTCCACCTACAACGGCTCCCATCACCATTCCTTTTACTAACTTGCCGCTCCTCTTTCCGTTCACTTTCACATTATTTCTTGTTCCAGTTTCATAAGGTACAGGCTGTGTCATAAATCGTTCCTCCATTTATCTATTTTTTATTCTTATAAGTTAACTTCCCTGTAAGAGGATAAATAAACGTAAAGGAGGTATTTACCAAATATTTTCAAAAGCAAGGTGGCTTTTGTTACGTTTTAAGAAGCGAGGAGTGGTTGATTTCCGCTGCAGGTGCTCGCTTTCCGCGGGGCTGGCGGTGAGCCTCCTCGGCTGTGCCTGCGGGGTCTCACCAGTCCAGCGTTTCCCGCAGGAGTCGAGCACCTTCCGCTCCAATCAACTGATTAAGCATGTGTTTAACTATATTAAGCAAATGCTAAATTTCCTTTAAATAGTTGCAATGGTCGAGGGTAATTAATAAATCCTTTTTCCCTCTTGATTCAGACCACCCTATGGAAGAATAGATGAATAAAATAGGCTGGAACAAAGTGTTTTTGACAAAAGAAAATCCGAACGATCATTCGAAGTCTTTATTGAAAATCGAATTCGTTCGGATTTTTTGTTTTGTAAACGCAAATAAAAGGTGTTTAAGCGGTTCTAGCTGTTGATTGGAGTGCAAGACGAAGACTCCTACGGGAAAAGCGGAATAGGTGAGACCCCGGAGGAGCGAAAGCTGTGAGGAGGCTCGCCTTCCGCCCGAGGAAAGCGAAGTCTTGCACGGAAATCAACAGCGGTATAGCAAGAGATCCTAACCAAAATTAGAGTTCATGAATTTAGTTATGTCCCTGCCTCTTTCCCTTATAGCTTATCCAGTTCGCTTTCGGTGATTTTCCAGTGTGAGGCGGTCCAGCCCGGTTTTCCTTCTATGAAGAGGAAGGCCTGGGGTGATTCGTGGCGGATACCGTATTTTTCGGCGATATGCTGTGACAGTTCCCTGGATTCCTGGACGGCTAGATAGTAGCCATCTTCCCCTTCATGCTTGTTCAAAAATGACTGGTATTCGGTAAAGGCATTCGAGCTTACAGGGCAAGTGAGACTGTGTTTCATAAAGAAGAAACGCGGGTTTGTCTCGGAAAGTTTTTCAAACTCCTGAACGGTATCGATCTTTTTCATATTTCCATACTTCCTTTCATACTAGTAATAGTTCCTTAGCGATTTATAGACCCTTTCATTTCAACAAAAAAACGGTGAAGTCATCATATCACTTCACCGCCCTTTGAATCAATGATTATTGATTGTATGTTTTTTCAGTTTCGTCAAAAGCTTTTTTCGTTTCTTCAAGCTTCTGATTCACATCTTCTGTTTCATCCACAGGTGTCGTTCCCGCTACTGAAACTGCTGGAACCTCTTCATTTGTTTCTTCCAATTCGTTGTTATTAGAGCGGTATGTTTTCAGCTTCCCAACCACATTGTTGGACTGCTCTTGTACGGATTTTGTTAGGGCAGAAGATTTTTCTTTTGCCACTGCTGCAAGCTCATTGCTCTTCTCTACAGCTGTGTCTTTCCACTGGCCTGTCTTTTCCTTAAGGACGACCGTTTTCTCATTGATATCATGACGAAGGTCTTTACCGGATTTCGGGGCCATTAGAAGGGCTGCTGCAGCTCCCACGATTCCCCCGATCAGTGTCCCGATCATGAAGTCCTTTGAGTTGATGTTATTGTTGTCGTTTGTCTGGTTTTGATTTTGATTTTGATTGTACTGTTGAGTCATGTAATAATTCCCCTCTCTAATTGTTATAAGATCTTGCTCTTTTAACTACCTTTTCCCGAGTACGAACTTCCTTTGATGTTTGGTTTGGGACAGCAACATCAGCCACATCATGTTGTGTTGGCTGTTTTTCCTGTTTTTGTTTCCATTTGTCCTTTAACTCAATAAATGCATTTCCCCATTGAACCACCTGTGAAATCTTTCCTTGATTGCGCTCCAGTTCAGTTGAAATGGAAGTACTTACCTTCTTCACCGAGTTATTAAGGTTCTGGATGGAATGCCCTACATCTCTTACCGCATAAACAACTGTGTTCAGATCCTCAGACTTCTTCTGGATATCCTCAGCCAATAAATTTGTTTTATGTAGTAATTCTGTAGATTCTTTTGTTACTCCTTGAAGCTGGCTCTCAAGTCCGGTCATTGTCGTTGAAACACTATCTAATGTAGAGCCGAGGGACTTCAAAGTTTTCATTAAACTCATTACCAAAATGAAAAATGCAACTGCTATGACAGCTACGCTTAGATAAAGAATGATTTCCATATGCCACACCTCCATGTATAGGAACTCTTTACCCATATGATGAACAAATAAACATTATACTAGTATTTCTTCCTCCCCAAACCTTTTTCCTGCATGAAAAAATAATATTTTTTTCATGTTTAGTATTTCATATTTTGGACAAGTCATGCCAACGCATTTTAGGGTACAATAAAAAAGACTACATATAAGGGGGAAAATATAATGAAAGATCCACGCATTGAAAAACTGGCGAAAAATTTAATTCAATATTCAGTCCAATTACAGGCTGGAGAGAAAGTACTGATTGAAAACTTCGGATTACAGCGTGAACTGGTGACGGCTCTCGTGAAAGAAGCGTATGCAGCAGGAGGACATCCTTTCGTATCCATTAAAGATCACGCAGTCGACCGCGCCTTATTAATGGGGGCCCAGGAAGAGCAGTATGATATGATCGCAGGCTTCGAAGCAAGTGTCATGGAGCAGATGGATGCCTATATCGGTTTACGTGCAGGTGATAACATCAGCGAGCAGTCTGATGTGCCGGACGAAAAGATGAAGATCCATGGAAATACAATCGGGAAGAAAGTACATAGAGAAATCCGCGTTCCTAAGAAGAAGTGGGTCGTTCTCCGCTATCCGACTGCGTCCATGGCACAGCTCGCCAACATGAGCACAGAAGGCTTTGAAGACTTCTACTTCGATGTCTGCAACCTGGACTACAGCAAAATGGACAAAGCGATGGATAACCTCGTCGAACTCATGAACAACACAGATAAAGTCCGCCTTGTCGGTGAAGGGACGGACCTCACTTTCTCCATTAAGGACATCCCTGCAGTGAAGTGTGCGGGCCGCCTGAACATTCCTGATGGTGAGGTGTACAGTGCACCTGTTAAGGATTCGGTGAACGGCGTGATCTCCTATAATACGCCATCTCCATATAACGGATTTACGTTCGAAAACGTCAAATTGACATTCAAAGAAGGAAAGATTGTCGAAGCCACTGCAAACGATACAGACCGGATCAACAAGATCTTTGATACGGATGAAGGGGCGAGATATGTAGGGGAATTCGCCATCGGAGTGAATCCGTTCATCCAGCATCCGATGCAGGACATCCTCTTTGACGAGAAGATCGACGGCAGCTTCCACTTCACACCGGGTGAATGCTACGAAGAGGCATATAACGGGAACCACTCGAACATCCACTGGGATATGGTGATGATCCAGCGTCCTGAGTATGGTGGCGGCGAAATCTATTTCGATGATGTATTGATTCGAAAAGATGGAAGGTTTGTCATCGAAGAGCTTGAAGTGTTGAATCCGGAGAATTTGAAGTAAGAGTATTGAAGCCATCGTCAGGGTTATGACGGTGGTTTTTTTTCACATAAAAAAAACCGGCTCACGTAAGAACCGGCAACATCTATTAATTATCTTCTTTCAATTGTTCCTCAAGTTTGTGCTCATATGCTTGTTGGAACTTTTGTACGTCCCCCGCTCCCATGAAAATCAGTACGGCGTTTTCATGTTTGAGTAAAGCGGTCGTATCTTGTTCGTCTATGATTTCGCATCCTTCGATTTTACTTTCAAGATCGTGGATGGAAAGTTTCCCGTGGTTTTCCCTTGCGGAACCGAAGATTTCACATAAATACACTTTGTCCGCAAGACTTAGCGTTTCGGCAAACTCTGTCAGGAAGGTCTGCGTCCGTGTAAATGTGTGAGGCTGGAAGACAGCGATGATCTCTTTTTCTGGATATTTCTGTCTTGCCGAATCAACGGTTGCCCTGATTTCAGTCGGATGATGAGCGTAGTCATCAATCAGGATCTGTGACCCCACTTCTTTTTCAGAGAAACGGCGCTTGACCCCTTTAAATGTGCTCAGTCGTTCTTGAACGATGGTTGTATCAAGCTCTTCGTAGTGACAAATGGCAATGACGGATAAAGCGTTCATGATGTTATGGTCACCGAATGTCGGGATTTTGAATGCAGCATAAAATTCATTGCGAACAAACACATCAAATGACGTACCCGTTCTGTCCCGTGATACGTTTCTCGCCTGGAAGTCGTTTTCCTCGGCAAATCCGTAGAATACCACCGGCACCTGTGCCTGGATCTTTTGTAACTGCTCGTCATCCCCGCATGCGATGATTCCTTTTTTCACCTGCATGGCCATCTCCTGGAACGCAGAGAACACGTCATCGACATTGGCGAAGTAGTCGGGATGATCGAAATCAATGTTCGTCATGATGGCATAGTCAGGGAAGTAAGACAGGAAGTGTCTTCTGTACTCACATGCTTCGAATACAAAGTAATTCGCATCCACTTCGCCTTTACCGGTTCCATCCCCGATCAGGAAGGAAGTCGGCTTCGCGCCACTGATGACATGCGCCAATAAACCGGTTGTCGATGTTTTTCCGTGCGCTCCCGTTACGGCAACACTTGTGAATTCCTGCATGAAGTCACCAAGAAATTTATGATATCTCGTGACAGGCAGTCCTAGTTCCACAGCCGCTTGTATTTCTTCATGTGTGTCAGGGAAGGCGTTCCCTGCGATCACATGCATATCCCCTCCAATGTTTTCTTTTTGGAAAGGTAGTATTTTTATATTTGATTCATCCAGAGCCTTCTGAGTAAAGAAATACTTATCTACGTCAGATCCTTGGACCTCGTAGTCCATATCGTGGAGTATCTGGGCTAATGCACTCATGCCCGACCCCTTTATTCCTACGAAATGATATATCGTCATAATAGAACCTCCAACAATCGTCTATCTTAAAGCATTATATGAAATCTATATTTATTTTGCCATCGGTCTTTAGCTTTCGATATTGAGTATAGAAAAAAGCGTACTTTCTTCAACTTGAAACATTATATCATTTTTTGAAATCCCTGACCATGCAGAAGCTATGAAAGACTTGGGAGAATGAAGTTTGGCGCTTCTTCCTTTAAAAACGTTCTCCATAATACCCCAGTTTTGTGATTCATTTGACTATACTGCGTTTGCAAATTTGCTATATCGTCCATTGATTTCACGGGAAAAACAGGACCTAAGATCCACTGATGAACGACCAGAGGGACTTTCCTCACGAAATAGACGTGTTCTTCAATCATTTCCTTTTCTATCCAATCAGGGTTCATTTTAACAATCACTTCATCTCCCTGAACGATCGTTTGACAGCGTAAGGTCCGTCCCTCTTTTTCTTTCACTAAGACGGGTTCCCAGGCAGCCGTCAATACGACGGCACCCAGGAGTTTAGTTGATTCCTGAAGGGGATGTGATTGAAGAAATTGAAAGAATAAGGTCTGCCCTTTGATGGTCTTATAATCAAATAGAAACCATTCTTGAAACAATTTCTCCACTCCTGCCTCCAACCGGGCCTCATCGTGTTGAAGAAACCGTTTAGAAAAAAGCATTTTAGCCCTTACTTTTTCTCTTATATTCGTTTCCTTCAAAGCGTACTCATATGCTTTCCTGTAGAGTTCCTCAATATGATCCTCAGCGATCTTCTGCTTTTTCTGCCTGAACCGCTCAAGATCTAACGTGCTTTGCTGTTCTTGCATGTTCTCACCTATTCGAATTCTACTTTTTCCAGACGGGGGTTCGGACGAAGCTTCCTTCCTGCCTTAGCTTCCGGGGAACCATCGATGACGACGTTGTCACCTGTAAATCCAACATGGATCTTCAGAAGACTGCTTCCGACTCCGTACATATCGACTGGAACTTGATTTTCCTCAAACTGACGTATGCGTTCTTCATTAAAGCCGCCGGACACGACAATCTTGACGTGACGGTACCCTTCTTCGTCCAAAGCATCTCTCAATGCATTGATGAGCTGTATATTGACCCCGCGCGGATCAAAGGTTCCAAGCACATGCTGATTACGAAGGAAATATTTATCGATCATCATTCTTGATGTATCTACCCTTACCCCTTTTAATTCCTGGCCAAACTCTCTTGCGACCTTCAATGAGTCCGTAATGACATCATTATTGTAATCGACCAGGGTAATGAGCTCGTCTTCAGGAAATGTTTCCTTGTACGCTTTCGTCGCCTCGACGATATCCCCATTGAATAATTGAATGAGGGCATGAGGCATCGTTCCCATCCCTTTTTTTCCCCACCATTCATTCATGGCATGGGTCGCCTGGGCTGTAGAGCCTCCTATGAAGGCTGCATAACCGTCTCCCGCCTGCTGGGTGAAATGATCATCACGGTCCCCCATAAAGATGACGGGCTTCTGTTTACCCGATAGGGATGCCGCTTTCATGACATTGTAAACGCTCGTCGAAACAGACGTCCTTCTCGCAAGGATTCCGTCGATGATGCCTTCTAGATATCCAAAGTCCTGATAACGACCCTTGATGGTCAGCACCGTTTCAAACGGAGAGATCTGGTCGCCATCCTTCAGGGAATGGATCTCAAGATTCTGCGGATTATCAGCGAATGTATGCAGAAGGGCGATGACTTCATCCGTTCCACAAATCACGGCCTGTGTCTTTTGAAAGAATTGCATGGTGATGACTGCATCCGGTTTATGTTTCTTGGCAATTTCCTTCGTTTTTAAAAAATAGACAGCTGAGAACCAGCCATCCTTGATTCTTTCATCAAACTTGAATGTATGATTGGTCAACCTGTTGAGTTTTCCTTGAAGTTTCAATTCGATTTCTTTCATCACTAGTGCTCCTTATGGCTCTTCCTACAAAAAAAGAATAGGTATTCTGTTTACATAGTCCTCATCGGACAGATATAAACAGAATACCATGTATTAAATATTTGTACTAGTCTATGCGAGTGTCTCCAATTCACTTTCGGAAATGAGGACATCCCTTGGTTTACTGCCTCTGGACTCGGAAATGATTCCATTACTCTCCATCATTTCCATCAATCTTGCGGCCCGGTTGTAACCGATTCTGAATCGGCGCTGTAGACTTGAGGCAGATGCCCCGCCCTGATCCACGACAAACTCACATGCCTCTAAAAATAAGTCGTCCTCTTCCTCGGTAACCTGTGCTTTCTTGATCAATTCATCCTGTTGGAAGAGGTAATCAGGTTCCCGCTGCTCCCTTACGTGGCGGATGATGTCATCGATTTCGTCATCGGATACGAACGTCCCCTGCAATCGGACCGGTTTGGAAGAGCCATTCTCAAGGAATAGCATATCCCCTTTACCGAGCAGGCGCTCTGCACCGCTACCATCGATGATCGTCCTTGAGTCAACGCTTGAAGAAACGGAAAATGCTACCCTTGTCGGTACATTCGCCTTGATCAAACCTGTGATGACGTCAACCGAAGGACGCTGAGTGGCAATGATCAAATGTATCCCACAGGCACGTGCCTTCTGGGCGATCCGGCAAATGGCTTCTTCCACGTCTGCCGGCGACATCATCATCAAGTCCGCGAGCTCATCGATGACAATCACCAGGTAAGGAAGCATATCGCTGTATTGTTTATTCCGCTTGGCGAGTTCATTAAAACGCTTGATATCCCTTACCCCCGTGTGGGCAAATAATTCATATCGTCTTTCCATCTCCTCCACGGCCCATTTAAGGGCGGCGGTCGCTGCTTTCACATCGGTGATCACCGGGCTCACCAAGTGAGGGATCCGGTTATACGGTGCAAGCTCGACCATCTTAGGGTCAATGAGGAGCATCTTCAATTCATCCGGAGATGACTTATATAGAAGACTGACGAGAATAGAATTGATACATACACTTTTACCCGAACCGGTCGCTCCTGCGATGAGACCGTGGGGCATCTTACTCAGGTCCGTCACGATGGGCTGGCCGGAAATATCCAGTCCAAGAGCGGCGGTCAATGGTGAAGACGGTTCCTGGAACGCAGGACTTGCAATGACTTCGCTGATGCATACAGGACGGCTCTCCCTGTTCGGCACCTCGATACCGATAGTGTGTTTACCCGGGATCGGCGCTTCCATCCGGATATCCTTGGCTGCCAGACTCAGCTTGATGTCATCTGTCAGATTCGTTATCTTGTTGACCTTCACCCCTGGTTCAGGCTGCACTTCAAAACGGGTGACCGACGGCCCCTGAGTGACATTCACCACTTTTGCCCTGACATTGAAATTATGGAGGGTCTCGTCGAGTAATAGTCTTTGGGAATCCAGCCACTCTTCACTCATTTCCTTTGATACGGGAGGCGTTAAATAATCCACTTTCGGGAAGACATAGTCTCTTGTCCGTTTCGATGACGAGCTTAATTCACTGTAGCTCTTTACCGCTTCTTCTCCCTGGACCTGCATTTGTTGTGAAGGCATTTCCACCGGACGCTGCACATCTGCAGCGGATGTTTCAACACGTTCTTGAACAGGAGGTTTCTGTTCCATTGGTTCTGTGGTCTTTTGTCTCTCCATTGAAGGGGAACCTTCCGTACGCACGGAGGATCGGCGGGTATCCATTTGCCGCTTATCTTGTTTAAGCATCAACACATTAAAAGGAAGATGCGATCTCTTCCGTCTCTCGGGTTCTTTCTTGATCGGTTCTGAAGATACGGTCGCTTCAGGTTCTTCGACTACCGGATTTTCTTCAACCACCGGCTCGACAGGGTTCTCATTAACAGCCGGTACTTCTTCATCCTCCGATTCCAAAACTACCGTTTCTTGTTGGGAATGCTCCGGCTCTCCGGCTGGTATTTCCTGTACGGGTTCGGCTGTTTCCATTGTTTCGGTAACGAGGGACGGACCTGCCTCTTGGATCGTATCTCCATGTACTGACCTATCTGGTTCTTCTTCAACCGGGTCCGGTTCATTTATAAGTGAAATACGCTCACTTGACGTCGGGGGAGTGTCCGTGATTCCTTCGACATCTTGTTCCGTTTCATCCATTCGATGAGCTTGCATCTCTTCTACTTGAACCGGCTGGTCTACCGGTAGGCTGCTTTCTTCCGCTTCATCCGTAAGCGATCCTACCGGGGCTGTAGCTTCTTGCTCAGTCGCAAAGGGAGGCGTTTTTTCGACAACAGGTAGGGCATCCTCTACGATCGATAGAGCTTTTTGATCGATGACTGCTTCTTTTCTCTCTTCTTCATTATGTAAAAACTTATTCAGCTCATATTCGACACTTTCTTCTTTCTTAACCGGCCTCCCTCTAAAACCATAGATGGGGGAAGGGATCTCTGTTGGCGTAAATGGACGGCTGTTTCCTTTTTCCACCTTTGTCGCTTTCTTTGTCTTGACGGGCTTGGACTGTTTCTCTTCTTTCCATTTCCGGCTGCCCGAAGATTGGTTTCGATTCTTCGGCTGCCGCGGCTCCTGCTCTTTAGGCTTCTCTCTTTCTCTTTCTTCTCTTTCTTGATTTCTTTGTGCTCTCCGGGGACGCTCTCTGTTTTCCCCGTCTGATATAAGGGGAAATCGGAAATTCCCTTTAGGGTATTGATATGTCATCCTTGCTTCTATATCACGTGAATGATTTGGCCCTGCTATATGTTTACGTTCAGCCTTTGTCGGTTCCGGCTCTTGAACATCGTCGTGGTTATCATCATAGTACTCTTCAAATTGTTCATCATTATCTGATAATTTACCAAATATTTTTTTAATCCAGCTCACAAACATCACTCTTTCTTTCATACTTACTATTTATTTTATCAGGTAAAGAGAAAAATTCGAGTCATTTCGATAGAATAGGAGAATTGTTAAAGGATTGTGTCGAAATAAACATAGGTGTAAAGAGAATGTAATACGTATTATTAAGCTAATTCCGACTTAATTTTACTGAGCGAGCAGTGGTTGATTTCCGCTCCAGATGCTCGCTTTCCGCGGGGCTGGCGGTGGGCCTCCTCGGCTTCGCCTGTGGGGTCTCACCTGTCTAGCTACGGCGGCAAGCCCCTCGAGGTCATAAGCTAAATAGTCCAAGAAGGCAAAAAAACGCCTTCTCGGCACATTCATCTTATGCTTGTCGGGGCTGGGCGAGCCGCCTCCGCTTTTCGTACTGTCCAGCGTTTCCCGCAGGAGTCGAGCATCTTCCGCTTCAATCAACTTAACAATTATCGGTCAAATTCTCAGAACTCATTAAATAACGTAAGAAGTCGTCGTTATCTTCACAAAATGTTTGCACCTTATTTTTTCAGAAACAGAAAAATAGAGATAAAAATAAAAATACCTGAGCCCACACTCCGGACCCAGGTATACGTTTTTATGCTGTGAAAGGTTGACCTACTTGATATGTATCTTCAAGGACGAGGATCCCTTTTTCTTGTGGGGCATCCGGCAGTGCCAGTTCTTTGGCAGAGCAGATCATGCCTGATGATGCGACTCCGCGGAGTTCAGCATCCTTGATGACCATCCCGCTTGGCATGACAGCTCCTACTTTCGCGACAACGACTTTTTGCCCTTTGTCAACGTTAGGTGCACCACAGACGATTTGCAGGGTTTCTTCCCCGACATCCACGGTACAAATGTTTAGCTTGTCTGCATTAGGATGCTTTTCTTTTTCAGACACATAGCCTACCACAAACTTTGGTGAAAAGTCCGCTTCCAATACTTCATCGAAACCGTTCTTCTTGATGGCTTCATTGATCAATTGGAGCTTCTCATCATTCATTTCGACAGGTCCCACTTCACTTACACTTATATACTTAGATGCATGGAATAGGTTATAGCCGAGTGTTTTCCCTGTTTTCTCATCGAATAAACGTGCTGCGTCTTCTTTTCTTTCGTGTTGAACTTCTCCTTCAAAGCCCGGATCCAGTGTAACGATCAGGGTATCACCAATGCCTTCCAAGTTATAAAATACGTTCATCATTTTTTCTCCCTTTCCTTCTTGCGGTTTTTTGCCAAAATGAAGATCGGTTCCAATTCTCCTTCTTCATATACAAAGGATAATGCTGTAATCGGTACATTTCCTGTCGTAAAGAAACTCATCGTCATCTGGGCAAGGACATCATAGCCCGTTTCATTACGGATATCCCCAATGACTAATACATCCTGATGGGGGACCGATACCGTCATCTCACCTTGCACATCCTTGCTTACCTGTTTTAAGAAGGCGTCATTCAAGATGCGACTGGCATCGTATCCATCATTATTGTTCAGGAAATAGAAGATGTTCCCCGCTACTTCATCCTTCTTCATGTCTGTTGACAGGCTTCTGACGTTGAAAAGGGCAGTCTCCTTCATTTGCTCATGAGTCCATCCTTCAGCCTTCAGCATGTTTTCATCCAACAGGCGGTAGGATTTCCCTAAATCAACGGCATAGTAGATACGCGTTTCAGCTGTATGGTCGTCTGTGACGAGTGCAACCCCTTCATTGGATTCTGTAGTAAAAGAGGTGGAACGGATGACAGGAAAGACCTTCTTTTGTTTACTGCCAAGATCCGTTTCGGTTCCCATAACATTTAACGCTTCTTCTACATAATAAACCACTTCATCGATGATGGATTTATTGTTTTCTTTCCATTTCGATACGATCGGCGGCAGGGCGACGGTGATCCCTTTTTTCGTAATGGTGTTTTCAATCCGCAATGAATCTTTATCCCGATCATATGTAAACGTACGATTTGGTTTCTCTAATCGTTCCTGGAGTATACTTTTTAGCTTTTTAATGTCCAAATCTGATCCTCCTTTGATGATACATTTATATAGAAAGTACTGATCCTAAACCTTCGTTTTTCATTCACTTATAACATTTTACATGAAATTGGCCAGATTACAAAAGGAACCTTTTGTTTTAGGGAAAAAGAAAAGGGATCCCATTTTTCAGGAGACCCCTCTGCTGTTAGTTATGATGCTAATGAGTTCATGAAGTCCTCGATTTGTTCTTTTGATTTCCTGTCTTTGTTTACGAAGCGACCAAGTTCGCGGCCGTCACCGTAGGCGATGAAGCTCGGGATTCCGAAGATATCAAGCTCAATGCAAAGGTCGATGAATTGATCTCTATCTACATATAAGAATGTATACTCTCCGTACTCACTTTCGATTTCCGGCAGGATCGGTTCGATGATTCGGCAATCCGGACACCAGTCGGCCGAGAACATGAATACATGCTTCCCACTTTCTTTCAACTGATGGAATTCTTCCACTGATTCAAGTTTACGCATTTTATTTGCCCCCTGTTTCAATCGTCATTTGGTTTGGTTTGATCCAACCTAGTTTACGCATATATTCAGATATTAACAGGCTTATGAATGCAGGTCCAACAAAATGCAACAGAAGGATTTTCATTGTGACATCCCAGCTGAATCCCATCGTTTTGAACGTCATGATTTGTCCGACAAATCCGCTCGTCCCCATCCCGGCACCTGCTGCATTGTTTTCCATCAGCCAAACGGTCGTGCCGATGGGAGCGAGGATCATGCCTGCAACAGTCGGCGGTATGAGGATAAGAGGATTCCGAACGATATTCGGGACTTGTAACATGGATGTCCCGATTCCCTGGGCGAACAATCCCCCCACCCGGTTCTCCCGGTAACTGATGACGGCAAATCCTACCATTTGAGCGGCGCAGCCAATCGTGGCGGCTCCGGCAGCGACCCCGTTCAAATCAAGCATCAACGCAATGGCTGCACTTGAAATGGGTGCCGTCAGAGCAAGACCCATGAGGGCCGCTACAAGGATACCCATGATGATCGGTCTCTGTTCCGTCGCCCAGCTGATCCAGCTTCCAAACATACTCATAAAGTCTGCAATTCCGGGACCGATGAAGTAAGCGACCGTGAAACCTGCAAAAATCGTGACAAATGGCGTCACGATAATATCTATTTTCGTTGTCTTACTGACGAGCTTTCCAATTTCTGTTGATAGGACTGCCGCTACATACGCTCCTGCCGGTCCTCCAAGAGTGGCTCCGGCTGCCCCTGTCACCACGGCGGCGAATATGACCAGTGGAGGTGCCCCAAGGCCAAAGGCAATCGCCACACCGATCGCCGGCCCCATCAAGCTGATGGCAAGAGTCCCCATCTCTATGAAGAATTCACTTAACCCTGCTGGAAGGGGAAGCTGCTCTCCAATCGTCTTGATGATCAATCCAATGATCAACGAGCTGAACAACCCCAGTGCCATATAACTTAAAGCATCTATAAAATACGTCTTCGCAGACAACGTAATGCCTTTTCTCTCTAAATATCCTCTCATGCCCCTCACTCCTCTATATACATTTCCTTTTACTAGTGTAAAGACACATGTTTGATTTGTCTATTATTTTCATTAAACCAAAGAGTATTTTCTCCCATTCTCCAGCTGATATGACTTTCTGGCCTCTGTCAATCTGGATGTACAGTATGGTTAGGGGAATTGCTTCGCTTTCCGCGGACGTTCGGCCGAGCCTCCTCAGCTTCGCTTCCGGGGTCTCAACCTGCCCGTTGTTCCGGAGGAGTCTACGCAATTCCCCTAACCATCAAAAAGGAATCGGATGACAGAGCTAACTAGTGACGATTGGAAGAAATCGATGACTGTTTACATCCCATGAAAAAATTCTGTTAATGGACTAGCTAAAATGACGTGGACAACGGACTTAACATAGTTGCAATGAATATTGAGTTTAAGCTTGTAGTTTACTGTGTGAAGGTGGTGTTATTTTCAATATGGAAAAAAGTGTCGTACCACAGAGTGGATTGTAGCGGAAAGGAACGGTCCATGTTTTCACTTGGACAAACCTCGCGAAGGCTAAATAAAAGCAAAAAAAGACCGCCCCCTCCCTGCTTCCACAGAAAAAGACCGGTCTATATCTATCTAGTTGTGTTTGACTGATGCTGCGATTTTCATCATCATTTCAGCGTTATCCGCCAAGTCTTTCATTTCTGACTGAGTTGTTACTTTCGTTCCGCCCACTCCTACAGTAAGTTCGTATTCTTCTGTATCCGGCAATTCCTTAATGACATAATACCCTAACAGGTTGTCTTCTTTAAAAGTCCCATGCTTCACGAGACTCTCTTTGTCATTAATGGCCATTTTATATAGAAGTTCACTATCCTTATCTTCTTGAGGGTTGGTAAAAAGTATAAACGTATCAGAGCTTTTTGAAATAATGATATTGTAAGGAGACTCTTTTTCTATCTTGGCACCAAACGGGAGATAAAAGCTGATGTTCCCAGCGTCTTCACCGGCTTTCTCATTGGAGTTCAAAGCTCCCTCCACCACGCTTGCCGTCTCCTCTTTTTCCTGGTCGATCGATGTATTGCATCCTGCTAAAATAAGCAATAGTATAAAGAAAATGATCGATGCTGTGGTTTTCATCCTCGATTTCCCTCCCTTTCATACCTAGGACCTACGCTTATGATACCCTCACAAAGTCCCCCTTTCAACCCTTCCAATAAGAAATTCTGCCTTTTTCATGGGAAGGATGGTTGAATTCCCTTCCAAAGGGTATTTATGATAAGATGACTAAAAACAGGAAGGTGATCAGTATGGAATTAACCGTGTATTTAGCCGGAGAGATACATAGCTCCTGGAGGAATGAATTAAAAGAGAAAGCGAAAGCCCTCAGGCTCCCCCTTCAGTTCGTCGGCCCCATGGAAAATCATGACCGTTCCGATTCGATCGGAGAAGAAATCCTCGGCGAACAGCCGAACAAGATTTTCCGGGATGAAGCTGCTTCTTCCATCAATAACTTCCGAACGGAACTGCTCATTAAGAAATCCGATGTGGTGATTGCTTTATTCGGAGAAGAATATAAGCAATGGAACACGGCGATGGACGCGAGTACGGCCATTACCCTCCAAAAGCCCCTGATCCTCATTCGTCCGGAAAAACTTCATCATCCATTGAAAGAGCTTACAAATAAGGCGAATGTCACCGTATCATCAATCGACCAGGCACTAAAGACCCTTTCTTACGTTTTTGAATCCGAATGACCCAAATGTTTCAAAAAGCCTGCAGGATAAATCCTGCAGGCTTTTTTATGAGGAATTGTCACACACCCCAAAGACCTAATTATTTTTACTATTTAAAAATAATTTAATATTAGCAATCTATAGAAAGTTTATGTTATAATTAACCATTTGCAAACTTTTTTTGACTTTAAGAAAATATTAAAATATTATAGTAAAGGAATAAGGGAGGTAGTAACATGTCATCAATGAATAAACAGAAAATTGTGGATAGTGTCCCTCAAAAAGGTTTCTTTGGACAACCGAAGGGATTATTCACTTTGTTCTTCACTGAATTTTGGGAGCGCTTTTCTTACTATGGAATGCGTGCCATCCTCGTATTCTACATGTACTATGAGGTTTCAAAAGGTGGACTGGGCCTTGACCAAAATACCGCTTTAGCTATCATGTCCATTTATGGTTCACTTGTGTATATGTCAGGGGTAATCGGGGGCTGGTTGGCTGATAGGATATTCGGAACGTCAAAAGCCGTTTTCTACGGTGGAATATTCATCATGTTTGGTCACATTGCTTTATCATTTCCAGGGAACTTATCCATGTTCTTTGTTTCAATGGTATTGATCGTAATCGGAACAGGTTTATTAAAACCAAATGTATCCACTGTTGTAGGTGAAATGTACAGTGAAAATGATACCCGCCGTGATTCGGCATTCAGTATTTTCTACATGGGTATCAACTTAGGTGCTTTCATCGCCCCACTTATCGTGGGTAGTCTTATGGAGGCGAAAGGGTTCCACTGGGGATTCTCAGTTGCCGCAGTCGGAATGTTCTTAGGTCTTGTCGTATTCATGTTAACGAAGAAAAAGAATCTTGGCCTTGCGGGTACATATGTGCCAAACCCGCTTAACACGCGCGAAAAGAAGAAATACGGATTAATCGTAGGTGCGGTCGTAATCGCCCTTGCCATCATTTTAGGTATCACGATTCCTGCAGGTTTATTTACATTGGACGTATTCATCAATATCGTCGGAATCTTCGGTATCGCCGTTCCAACCATCTACTTTATTGTGATGTACTATAGTCCAAAGACAACGGCAACTGAACGTTCAAGAGTCATTGCCTATATACCATTATTTATTTCAGCAGTTATGTTCTGGTCGATCCAGGAACAAGGTTCAACTATCCTTGCCGCTTATGCAGACAAGCGTACACAGCTTGATTTCATGGGGATTTCCATCTCTCCTGCATGGTTCCAGTCACTCAACCCATTATTTATCATCCTTTTAGCTCCAGTATTTGCATGGTTGTGGGTGAAATTGGGTGACCGTCAGCCATCCATTCCGAAGAAATTCTCATTCGGTCTATTGTTTGCCGGTTTATCTTTCTTAGTGATCCTGTTACCTGCACAAATGGGTGGAGAAGATTCTCTTGTAAATCCATTATGGCTCGTGTTAAGTTACTTCATCGTTGTTCTTGGTGAACTATGCTTATCACCGGTCGGTCTTTCAGCTACAACGAAGCTTGCTCCTGAAGCGTTCTCAGCTCAAACGATGAGTCTCTGGTTCCTTGCCTCTGCCGGTGCACAGGCTCTGAATGCACAGCTTGTCCGCTTCTATTCACCTGAAAATGAAACACTTTACTTTGGTTCAATCGGTGGAATGGCAATCGTTCTGGCTATTATCCTATTCCTCATCTCCCCTATGATTCAACGGGCGATGAAAGGTGTAAAATAATACATCAAACCCTCTGAATGATTTCAGAGGGTTTTTTTCTCCCCAAAAAAAGAACCCCGTTTGAAACGGAGTTCGATCCTTTTACCAGAATAGATTGCAGAAGCAGTTTCTGTGTCTTTTTTTGCATCCGCAGTTTCGATGGTTGTCTTCATCGCCTCTTCTTCCTCTGCAGCCTCTGTTCCGGTCTTCTGCTCCCCTGACATTGTCTCTTCCGCATCCGCATCTTCTGCGTTCGTCATTCGCCCCAAACAGGTTACATCTTCTCCTGTCGCCAAAAAGGAATTTATTCCAGTCACAACAGAATCGGTCGTCCCGGCAATCACCACGATGATCATCCCGGCGTCCGCCAACTCGGTCATTGCAATAGTTGCATCCCATAAATTCTAACCTCCTTAGAAAGAATTTATCAGAAAAAAGAAAGTCTGATATACTCCATCCTATGAAGGACCGGTGAAATTGGTATGGGCCAAGTACCTTTGAAGGCATATATACTCCAGATTATTTTGTCCGGTATTGCCACTGCCCGAGCAGGAGCTGAACGACGTGAAGGAACATCGTTTCTCTTGTGACGAGTCCATTGGTGAATATCCCTACGGCCCCTTCCTTCTTCCTGATTCCCGTGCGCTGGGTATACTCATCCATTAAGGGACCAAGCTCTTTCCCTTTCTTTAGCTCACGACTGATTTCGGCTGGCAGGGTGATCCTTGCACCACCGCCGATGATTTCGTTCCCCTGCCGGTCGACGAGCGCCCCCCAATTACAGACAAACATGCCATACAGGGATTCAGATACTCCACCTTCAAGGCCGATCCCTACGTCACTTTCTGTGCTTTGGAGAACATTTTTGGCGCGGTTTAATGCCCCTTCGATCGTCTCCTGATCGGTCATTGGCTGCTCACTTACACGGGATTCGGTTTTCAGGCACTGGAACTGAACCTCATTGTATTGTTCCCCAAACGCCTTTTGTATTGCTTTCACCTTAGCAGGATTCGTTGTACCGATTGCTATATTCAACAAATTCATACCTCATTTCTAAAAAGGCCTGAGAATTGCCCTTTTTTCTCTATAAAAAGGCTGTCCCAACTCGTATAAGAGTGAGACAGCCCTTCCCTATTTTTCTAGTGGTGATCATCCATTGGATTTAATGGTCTCGATGGTCGAGCGGTCACACTCTTTCACTAACTTGACGATCAGCTCTTTGGCTGCCGCATAATCATCTACGTGGATCATGGACGCATGCGTATGGATATATCTCGAGCAGATTCCAACTACAGCACTCGGGACGCCTTCATTTGACATATGAACTCTCCCCGCGTCTGTGCCGCCTTGAGAGACAAAATACTGATACGGAATGTCATTTGACTCTGCTGTATCCAAAACAAACTCCCTTATTCCCCTGTGCGTCACCATGGAACGGTCAAGTATGCGTAACAGTGCCCCTTTTCCAAGTTGACCAAATTCATTCTTATCCCCTGACATATCATTTGCAGGACTCGCATCCAGGGCAAAGAAAATATCCGGATTGATCATATTGGCTGCCGTTTGTGCACCACGAAGCCCAACTTCCTCCTGTACCGTGGCTCCGGAGTATAGAGTATTAGGGAGGGTTATTCCCTGAAGCTCTTTTAATAATTCTATGGATAATCCGCAACCATAGCGGTTATCCCAGGCTTTGGCAAGAATCTTCTTCTCATTGGCCATCGGGGTGAACGGACAGATCGGAACAATCTGCTGACCTGGCTTGATTCCGATTTCACGTGCATTTTCCCGATCATCCGCACCGATATCAATGAGCATATTCTTGATGTCCATCGGTTTACGGCGCTGCTCTTCCCCCAGTAGGTGAGGCGGTATACTTCCGATCACACCTGTCACCGGTCCGTTATCCGTCATGATCTGGACCCGCTGTGCGAGCAGTACCTGGCTCCACCAGCCGCCGAGGGGTTGAAAACGGATCATTCCATTGTCCGTGATCGATGTAACCATGAAGCCCACTTCATCCATGTGTCCGGCAACCATGACAACAGGGTCCTGAACGCCGCCTTTTCTTACACCGAATACTCCGCCTAATCGATCTTGCACGATTTCATCAGAGTATTGGGATAAATGTTCTTTCATAAATGCACGAACCGCATGCTCATTACCTGGAGCTCCTTGTAATTCAGTCAATGTCTTAAATAAATCTAACGTCTCTTGTTTCATGTCTTATGCCCCTTTTATATAAAATCTGCTGTATGTATAATCTTATTTTACAGAACTTTCGCACCTCTTACCACCTATTGAGAATAAAAGCAGTTCTCTTTTTTCTGTTTTCTTTGATAGAATGTACCTAAGGATGACAAATTATCGATCAATGCCGGCAAGGCTCTCGGGACCGGATGGACGGTTCTGGGCTTCCGGCATGTAAAATTAGCCTGTGGAGGGAATAAAGAATGAACTGGAAATCTTTCGTATTTGGACTTGGAATCGGAGCAGCGGGCGGATATCTGCTTAAAGAAAAGCTGGATGATTCACGCCTTATTTCTGCTGAAAAAGTATTAAAAGACGTCAAACTTTCATTTAAAAAAGAGGGCAGCATCGATGGGTCATGGATCGGGATGAAGCCTGAAGACTATCACAAGCACTCCGTCAGCACCAAAGTATATAAAGGTGGTATATCAAGACGTAAAGACGGCGAACTCGAGCAGTATGAATTCGTCGCCGACGCGTATACCGGTACAGTGGTGGATGTATACCCTTTAGTGTAAAAAAATGGGATGATCCCGATATACTCCGGGATCATCCTTTTCTTATTTTTCCCTCATTACCTTATCAATGATTTCCCCGTCTCTATTCCACTTGATGCCCCTATATACCGCATCATGATAGAAAAGGAACCAGTACTCTCCTTCAATCGCTTTCCCTATCCATTTTTCTTTTGCCCCGATGGACGTCATCGGATAGTCATCATAAGCGAGTACCCATAAAGGATTCTTATGTGCATGAGTCGGCATGATATCTGCCATATGAATGAATGTCTCTCCGCCTTGCTCTATGAGGATGATCGAATGGCCGTCACTGTGACCGCCGGTGTGAACCATCTTGATCCCTGGAAGGACTTCCATTTCGTCTTTGAACGTTTCCACTTGTGATTGAATGCTTTCCCAATTTTCCTTCCAATATGTATTGCGGGACCGCACATTTGGATTCCTCATCTCATCCCATTCCACCTGAGAGGTGTAGATGGAGGCATTCGGGAAAACAGGAACGAGTTCCTCTCCCTCAACCTTCGTCAATCCGCATGCATGGTCAAAGTGCATATGCGTCATCAAGACTACATCAATATCGTCTGGCGTAAGGCCAAGGGATGCAAGGGATGCTTCAATATCCGATTCTTCATGCACACCATAGTTACGCTTTTGTTTATCATTCAGTTTTCCTTTGCCGATCCCTGATTCGATCAAGACATTCTTCCCTTCCCACTGAAAGAAAAGGGGGTCGGTCCGCAATTCGATCTGGTTGTTTTCATTCACGGCATATTTTTTTGACCAGAGTGGCTTCGGAACCACGCCAAACATGGCTCCCCCATCCATGTGAGTCACGCCGCCGTTCAACCAGTGTATCGTTACATCTCCAACTTTCAACGTTTCCATCCTGACTCCTCCTTTGTTCATACCTTTTCATTTTATCAGAATACACGGATAACTTGTAGGCGTAGGTCTTGGCAACAATAAAGGATATTTGTAAGCTTGGTTGCTTTTGACGAAGCGAGTAGAGGTTGATTTCCAAGTATACGTTTTTACCTATAACCAAATGTCATAATCGCTTTCACATATCACCTATGAATTTAGCAGTAGTTTTCATTGCTTATTATTGCTCTGTAAACAATGCAAGTTTACAGGGGTAGGGGAATTGCGTAGACTCCTGCGGAAAACGGGCGTGCCGAGACCCCGGAAGCGAACTGTCCTGAAGAGGATCGGTCATAAGTCCGCGGAAACGGAGCAGCTCTCCTAACCCCCCAGCACTCTCTCATTGACAGAGCATTGGCGAATCAAATCAGTTAAAAATACAAAATTCTATACGAGAAAAACCAATAAAAAACAGCCCTGCGAATTCACAGTGCTGTTTTCGTACTTTTATTGATTTTGAAATTGTGCTTCGACGCGGTAGATTCTTTGCCCTTTGGCAGAGAATTTTTCTTCGTATTCTGTCATGATGTTGCCTTCGAATTCACTGTTATGAAGGTCGAGGCTTAAGAAATTCAGATGAAGTCCGTACCATGAGAAACTCTTTAAAGAGTACTCGAATAATCCTTGATTATCTGTCTTAAAGTGGATTTCCCCGCCTTTGATCAGAATTTGTTCATACATGGATAAGAAGTCCTTGTACGTCAGGCGGCGTTTTTCATGGCGGTTTTTCGGCCATGGGTCAGAGAAGTTCAAATAGACTCTGCCCACTTCCCCCGCTTCGAAATATTCCGTCAGATTCTTCGCATCGACATTCAACAATTTAACGTTCGGAAGTTCCGCTTCGATCAGGCGATCAAGAGCCGTCACGATGACACTTTCATATAACTCGATTCCTATATAATTAACGTCCGGATTGGCCCTTGCCATTTCCGTGACGAATTGACCTTTTCCTGTCCCTACCTCGATATGGATCGGGTTATCGCTCTCAAACTCTTTGTTCCATTGACCTTTTTTCTCCTTGGGTTCTGCCACAACATACTGTGGATGATCACTGATTTTCTCAGAAGCCCATGGTTTATGACGTAAACGCATGTAGACACCTCATTTTTTATTATCGAAAAAACCATACCATGACTCCCCGTCCTATGCAAGAGCCAAAAAAGGAATGAAGCACAGGGTGGAGGTCCGTCCCTCAAAAAAGGGCGCATAATTGAAAAAGGAATTCACACACTAGTAGTGAATTCCTTTTTGGGTCTGGTCATTTGAAGGGACCTTTAGAATGTAAGTGTTTCATTCAACCATACGAAAAATGAAAGGGTGTACCCGATGCCTTTAAATTCACAGAATCAAATGCAGTTATTATCAGATATATTAAGCAATCATTCAACGGATTGCTGCGGTTCGGTTTCAGAATGTGAGCAGGTTGAACGGTTGGTCAAGTCATTGATGGTCAATGCCGATATTCATGAAAACGTCAAACCCGTTTTACAGGAAATTTATCAGTACAGTCAAAGCGGGATTTCCTCCTCTGACTTAACGAACCATATTACGACGAATAAACAAAACCTGTCCCAATGGGTCACGGATATGAACAGCTACTCCTGATTCATATCACCTTGTGTAAATATTGAATCCAGTGATTCATTTCGTGGAAACGTGCTTTCCCTTTATGCCATTGGATGGATAGGATCGTCTGGGCAACAACATACCATTTCATGCGCAGCTTCAAGTTATCCGTCAGCTCGGCTCCATACTGGGTCAGCCAGCTTTCCCACTGATCCTCAGGAATATACCAGTATAACAGCAAGCCCACATCAAAGGCAGGATCTGCGATCATCGCTCCGTCCCAGTCAATTAAATACAACTGGTTGTAATCCGACAGCAGCCAGTTGTTATGGTTGACGTCTCCGTGACAGACCACATATTCGTCCTGTTGGACTTCCATAAGCTCCTTTTGAAGAAACGAAAGCGCCTCTCTGATGACAGGCAATGAAAGAAGATCGAACTCGAGTCCCGTCTCCACTTCCGTCAGCATATGCTCCGGTTGAAACGGTTCTTTACCAAGCCGCTCAAGCATGGTTGAAAGAGGCTTCGAGGAGTGGATCTTGTTCAACAGCCTCGCCACCCGTTCATCCTTCATCTCTTCGGGCTTTAACTCTCTCCCATTTAACCAGTGTTGTGCCGTGATGACGTCCCCGTTTTCCATTCGTTTTGTCCAGACAAGCTTCGGCACGATTCCTTCTGCTGATAAAACAGCCACAAAAGGGGAAGAATTACGCTTCAAAAATAACCTCTGCTCCTGATACTGAGCAAAGAACGCTTCTCCCGTAGCACCGCCTGCGGGGACTATTTCCCAATCTTGGTCAAATAAGTGTTCCAATATATTCACCTTCTATTGGTCCTTTGTCATGTTTATATGTTCACGTTTATAGGGTCTTTTTTATCATGTTGGTTTCTTATTAAAATAGTCTTATAAAATAAAAAAGACAGCTATTGGGCAATACAAATCAATAGCCATCTGTTTACGATTTTATCGTCATCTTGCGTTTTCGTCAAGCACTGGAATGAATGGTTACCTTACAAATACATAGGAAGACACCGGCCGGAGGGTGATGGAAGTCTCCTTCACATCGTACAGGCCGCTTACGCTCGCCTGATTGCCATCCGATAAACAGATCCATTGTTTTCCTTCAGCCAGAACATGCTCGCATGGTTTTGTATCAGAGTGAAAGACCATGAGGATCTCATCCCATGGACCGTAAGGGTGGACATTCTGATAGGTGACATCCACGAGATTCGCCTTGCTGTGAGACACTTTTACATGCTCCCGGATCAAATCGCCCTGTTGAAATCGGAAGGCCCCGTGACTTTTCCGTATCTGGATCAATGCTTTCACATACCGGACCACTTCATCGTACTCTTCCCTTCTGACCCAATCCAGCTGATTGATTTCTATGGGTGAGTTATAGCTGTTCTCGATTCCCTTTTTCGTTCTGAAGAATTCCTGCCCTGCATGGAGAAACGGGATCCCTTGAGACAAGAGCACCATCGTGGTCGCTAATTTGTGCCTGGCTTTAAGAGTTTCTTCTTCTTCATTCATGCATGCCTTCATTTTGTCCCACAGCGTATGATTATCATGGGACTCAACATAGTTGACGGATTGAGAGGGTTCTTTGAAGAGGCCCCGTTCCCCGCTCTTCATCCCGATGCTGCCGGTGAGGACCAGCTCCACCTTTTGTTCGAGGTGTCCGTGACCAAGGGCAAAGCCTTTGTCATACAAATTAAAGGTACTTCCTTTAATGGTGTCCCTGAACCAATCATTGAATTGTCCGATTCCCTGAAGATGATGGGCATTCCGAAGATTGGCTTTTTGGTGGGGAGGGAGTGGTGTATTCAGATCCCAGCCTTCTCCTATTAAAATCGCTCCAGGCAACACTTTATCCACTTCTTCACGAATCACGGTCATCGTCTTGACATCCAGGATCCCCATCAAATCAAAACGGAAACCGTCGACCCCGTATTCTTTCATCCAATAAAGAATCGAATCGACAATGAACTTTCTTGCCATGAGACGTTCTGAAGCGAAGTCATTCCCTACCCCCGTACCGTTTGACGGTAAGCCATTTTCATCATGCCGGAAAAAATAGCCCGGCACGAGTTTTTCAAAAGGTGAATCTTCACGAATGAACACGTGGTTGTAGACCACGTCCTGAATGACCCTGATATTCTCATCGTGAAGGCTTTGGATCACGGCTTTTAACTCCCTGATCCGTTCATATGGATCTTCAGGCTTTAAGCTGTAACTTCCTTCAGGTGCATTGAAAAATAAGGGATTGTACCCCCAATTATAGGTGTTGTCTGAAGGGTTATCCGTCACCCCGTCAAAGTCGTTTACAGGAAGCAGCTCCACATGTGTGACGCCTAGTTCCTTCAAGTACTCGATCCCGCTTGAGAATCCTTTCGGTGTCTTCGTTCCTTTTTCCGTAAATGCGCTGTACTTCCCCCGAAACTTCATCCCGCTCTCTTTTTGGGCAGAGAAATCCCTGATATTCAATTCGTAAATCACGGCATCCGTCGGAGAGGCCAATGGAGCGAGGGGAGTAACCTTTTCCCGGGGATTGATGACACAGCCCCACTCACTATTCAATGAGACCGCTTTCGCATAAGGGTCGATCAGCTCATCCCAAACGAGATTGATGCACGGGAGGATCGAATACAAATAGCCTTCTATATCGGTATCCACCCGGCACTCCCATACACCGTTTTCCAATCTCGTATACGGGTATTGGATTTCTTCATCATCGGGTGATTTGAGTTTTAACCGAACCTCTGTCGCAGTCGGGGCCCATACCTTGAATACGGTGGATCCATCCTGATATGTCACACCGAGGTCGTTTCCATTGTAATAGTACCTTTGATCAAATTCTTCGGTCCGTATGACCGCCCCGATCTGAAGGTCTGTTTTTGTACCATGTTCGTCGACGATTTCATATGTGTCGCCTAAGATGATCTTTTCACTTTGAATGGTCGTCACATATTTCATGGCATCGTTCAGGGGGATCTTCTCTTCGATATGAAGAGCGATCTTTTCATCATCCTTCATCAGGGTGAAGTGATTCGAATTCCCCTCATGATAATCGTAGGGAAGGATCATGGTAATTACATTGAATGTATCTAAAAACGCGTCATAATGCCTGCTAATGACTAACACTTCTGCCACCCACTTTTGTTTAACATTTTCCGACTCTCTGCCATCTTGAAGAACCGTATTCGTTAGAATGACCGCTACCTTATATTATTCACTACATTCCTATTTGCTCCGCCGTTCACGGCATCTCTATCTTTGATCCTTTAGTAAGGTATATGTTTGTTTCATATGAAGTAGTCAATCATCCGCTATTTGAAAGAATATACCCTATACGAGTCTTCTCAAAACCGCCGGCTACTCTTCTGACGCCGTTTCTTCCCACTGCAGCCTCTTAAAGGATGTCGTTTGACAATACTCCATAATGGCCTGTGCCGCTTTCAGCTGGACACTCTTAATCGGGGAAGAGTTTGAACGCTGCTGCTGGAACCATTCATGGTGGGTCCGTTTGTCCAAAAACTGTATCCCGACTGGGGATTGGGGATAATCTATGTAACCATTCCTGCTTATTACGGCTTGGTGAATGGGAAGTTCCACCCCTCCATAACGCATGATCTGATGGACGATTCTCTCCATCCTTTTCAATCCGATAAGAGGATTTAACACCTTTTCTTCCCCATTCCCCCATTTTTTCACCCAGAATCGCTCTCCTGAACCGATATAGGCGGTACCCTCTTCAAACTCGAGAAAGGTTAAACACCATATGCCTGTCGGGGTGATCAGGACCGTTTCCAGTTCGACGGGTGCATTTTTAATTTTCAGGACGGGATTGTACAAGACAAAAATATTATCCGGGAAGCGTTGAAGAAGATACCGTAATCGTTCGTCATAATGATAGCTGTTATCCACATAGGATTTCTCCGTAATCGTGGAACTCGCCCATCTCAGCTGAAAATCAAATACAAGGTTCAAATAGGACGCCTTCAATTCCTCTTCCGAGTGGATATCCTGACCCGTGTCCATCTCCAAATGGAGGTCTTCATCACTCGGCTCTGGAATCATTTCTTCTTCTTCATCCTCTTTCTTCTTAAAAAGGGAAAAGAGCTTGTCTTTCATGGAGTTCTTCTCCTCGTCAGCCCATTCCTGTACGGGTGGTGATGGATTTGGCAGATCTCCACTCTCCCAATGTTGTTTCATTTTTTCCCATTGCTGCTTTTTTAATCGGACAAATTGGGAAGGATATCTATATAAATCCGTTTCGTATCGTGAAACGTAATCTTGAAGTTTAATCAGCTGAGCCATAATAATCGTCCTTTCGTGTCGGTCAATTTGCCTGTAAAGGTATGGTATGGACGGCTTCATACTTAGGCAGCCGGTCCGGGTGGGTGTGATATAACACCACTTCTGTTGCAGTAAACATATGACGTTCAGCAGGCTGGAATTCATTCAGCCACTCTTGGGAAAATGAATATTCCCCATTCCATTTCCGCCCCACTGTAATATGAGGTGAAAATGGCCTCTGATCCAATTGAAAGCCGGCATCTTCACATGCACCATACACAAGGTCCCTGAGACGGTGCAGCATCCCGGAAGGCTCGACCCCCATCCACAGGATCCTCGGGGACTCACTCTTCCCAAACGTACCAAACCCGCTCAAGGTCAATGGAAAAGAAGGATGCGCCAACCTCCCCACATTATCCATGACCGGCCCGAGTTCATCCGCACTCCCTAAAAAGGCCAGGGTCAGGTGATAATCCTCCGGGTGGACCCACTTCTTGAACGAGCCATCAAGTCTCATCGGCTCCATGCATGCGTTAATATACTCTTTCGTTCCCTCTGACAGGGAAAGGGCAAAGAAATAGTGGGATTTTAACATAGCACTCGTCCTTTCAGTTAGCGTGTATGACGTACGAATTTAGTTATAGTAAGTAATAAATTTATTCTTAGAAAGTTGATTGGAGCGGAAAGTGATCGACTCCTGCGGGAAACGCTGGACAGGTGAGACCCCGCAGGGCCTAGCCCGAGGAGGCTCACCGCCAGCCCCGCGGAAAGCGAGCACCTGGAGTGGAAATCAATCACCACATGCTCCAAAAAAGGCGAAAATAAAAATCAGTTCTCTATTATTACTTTCATTTTAGCAAAATGTGTCATGAGAGAGAATGACTAGAAGGAAATGCAACAGAAATGAAATACAAAGCTAATTTATTTGATAAGATTTGTCTGAATTAGTACGATAGAAGAAGAAAGTTTTCTGAAAGGAAGATGAACATGAAAGTTGTACAAAATATCGCAGAATTGATCGGGGACACCCCCCTTGTAAAATTAAATCGGTTAAACCCTGCTGACGGTGCAGATGTATATGTGAAATTAGAATTTTACAATCCGAGTAAAAGCGTCAAGGACAGAGCAGCCTATCAAATGATCGTGGAAGCGGAAAAAGAAGGCTTCTTGAAGGAAGGTTCGACCATCATCGAGCCTACCAGTGGAAACACGGGGATCGGCCTTGCCATGAACGCTGCGGCACGGGGCTATCGTGCAATCCTTGTCATGCCGGATACGATGACTCAAGAGCGCATCAACCTCTTGAAAGCCTATGGAGCTGAAGTGGTATTGACACCGGGGGACGAGAAAATGCCCGGTGCCATCGAAAAAGCGAAAGAATTGACAAAGAAAATCCCTGACAGTTTCATGCCCATGCAGTTTGAAAACGATGCGAATCCGAACGCTCACCGGAAAACAACGGCCCTTGAAATCGTCGAAGCCATGAAGGAAATAGGCAAGCCCCTATCAGCATTCGTTGCTACGGCGGGGACAGGGGGAACGATCACCGGAACAGGTGAAGTGTTAAAAGAGCACTATCCCGAGCTCGCTGTCCATGTAGTGGAGCCGGCGGGATCTCCCGTCCTATCAGGAGGGAAACCCGGCAAGCATAAATTGGTCGGTACAAGTCCAGGCTTCGTTCCCCAAATCCTGAATACGGATGTGTACGATGAAATTCATAAAATCGAAGACGAACAGGCATATGATATCACCCGCAGAATGGCAAGCGAAGAAGGAATCTTAGTCGGACCATCCTCAGGAGCCGCATGTTACGCTGCGATCGAAGTGGCGAAAAAATTATCGCCTGAAGATGTCGTCGTTTGCATCGCCTGCGATACGGGAGAACGCTATCTATCAAGTGACTTATTCAGATTTTAATAAAACGACAAGAGGCTGGCACATCGATGTGCCAGCCTCTTTCGTATGTTCATTTAACAGTATGATAATGTGAGATGAATTGTTCTGGAGAAGATTTGACGACGAACGTCCAGACCCCTTCGATGGTGTGAAGATACAAAAACGTATAGTAAGCGGACAAGGGCTTACTTGTCACATCCATCACATCCTTAATGGTGAAGCTTTTCGTAGGAGTGACGATCCGGTCACTGTACAAATAAAGATGCTCCTCCGTCTCGATCGTGAATTGCTGGTTGTCTTCTATTCTTCGTTCGGTCTTCATAAATGGTTGTGAACAAATCAACATGTATTGCCTCCAACTCGTTTAACGGGATCCCAATCCTTTTCTTTCATTGAACAGATCCTGAAGCCTTTTCGTGACAGTACCTGGTGTTCCTTCTCCGATGTCCTGTCCATCGATTTCGACTACAGGCATCACTTCTGAAGTGGTACTGGCAATGAATACTTCATCCGCTGTCATCAATTCAGAAACGGAAAACGTCTCTTCCTGAAAAGAGATCCCATTTTTTCTGCATAGTTCTTCAATGACTCGTCTTGTGATTCCATTCAGGATCAGGTTTGTAACGGGATGCGTATAAATGACCCCGTTTTTCACCATAAAGGCATTGGAAGAGGAGCCTTCGGTTACCGTGTCGCCGCGATGCAGAATCGCTTCAAAGTGCCCTTCTGACGCCGCCTCCTGTTTTGCAAGAAGGTTACCAAGGAGATTAAGGCTCTTTATGTCACAGCGCAGCCATCTGATATCTTCCACGAGCTTGGCTGTTACCCCTTGTTGCATCTGGCGAGCCGGAACAGGGAAATCCTTTGTATACGCGACGACACTCCCCACTACATCTTCTTGAGGAAAATGATGCTGACGTGCTGATACACCACGTGTCACTTGTACATATACGATTCCGTCCCTGACCCCATTGAGGTTAATCAAATGAAGGAGCTTTGATGTGAAATCCGCTTCTTGATACGGGATGGAAAGCTTCATTTTTTCAGCGCTTTGATACAGTCTTCCCATATGCTCTTTCATGGTGAATGTGTTTCCGCTGTACACTCGGATCACTTCATAGATGCCGTCCCCGAATTGATAACCGCGGTCCTCGATATCGACCTTCGCCTTGTCGCGGTCGATCAGTTCACCGTTTACAAATACTGTGTTCATCCTATCCTCTCCCCCTTCTCTCTTATGATTCACACGCTAATTCATAAATCGCCTGGGCATAAATGGCCGTCGCTTTAAGAAGATCCTCTATATACATATATTCATCCTTCTGATGGGCAATATCTTCACGGCCCGGGAATAATGCCCCGAAGGCAACACCTGCTTCCAGACTTCTCGCATATGTTCCCCCGCCGATACTTAATAACTCGCCTCTTTCGCCTGTTTGATCTTCATATACTTTTTTCAGGGTCTGTACGAGTTCATCATCCTTGGACACATGATGAGGTTTACTATCGGTGAAATTCTCGATGGAATACCCCTCGACGTTCTCGATGATGGTCTTTCCTTTATCCATATCAAACGTCACCGGATAACGCATGTTCAATCCTAATCGTCCGCCTTCAGCTTCCGAATAGCGGAGCTTCCCTATATTGATGGTCAGATCCCCCGTAATGTCGTCCGTGTAGCTGACACCGAGCTGGATCCCTCTTGAGTCCTTGAAGAAATGCTTCGCCGTGAATTCAAAGAACTGTTTCCCTTGAGAGGAGAGTGGCAGCTTTGATAAGAAAGCGGCTAAATAAAGCCCTGCATTCTTTCCATTGTCAGGCTCCATCCCGTGTGAGGATACGCCTTCCACCTGGAACACGAGCTCTCCATTTTCAATATAATAGCTTCCTTTGACGCCTTCATCTTTTGTGAAGATTTCAAAATTCTGTATCCATTTCGTATGATCTTCATCGACAACCAGGATCGCCTTTGCAAAATCAGGTACCATGTTATACCGGCGGCCGGACTCGAATGAAAGGACCTTGATCCCTGAATCAGTAATCTCCTCGGGCTTCACCTGAACCAGATCATAATCCGCGATCCCTTTTTCAGCATGGATGATCGGGAAATCGGCATCAGGTGCAAATCCCATCGTCGGCATTTCCTCGTTTTTGAAATAATGCTCCACGCATCTCCAATCACTTTCTTCATCCGTTCCGATGATCATGCGGATCCTCTTATTGAAGGTCGGATCCAGATCCTTGACGATTTTCATGGCATAATAAGCGGCCATGGTAGGTCCCTTGTCATCGATCGCTCCACGGGCAAAGATCTTCCCATCCTTGATCTCACCGCCATAAGGGTCCACGCTCCATCCGTCCCCTTCAGGAACCACATCCACATGGCAGAGGATGCCGAGAAGGTCCTCCCCTTCACCGAATTCTAAATGCCCGGCAAGATGATCGACGTTTTTAGGAGTGAAACCATCCTTCTCCCCAAGCGTCAACAGATAGGAAAGAGCTTCCTTTACACCTTTTCCGAGTGGTGCATCTTCAGTCGCATCCTCTTCATCAAGCACACTTTTAATTTGAAGGAATTTCTGCAAGTCCTTAAGCAAATCATCTTTCCGTTTCTCGACTTCATTCGTCCAATTGATACTCATACACTCCACCTGCTTTATATGTATTGTCTTCCCCTCCCATTTTATACTGTTTAGCGGGGAAATCCAAACGGGGAGGGCCACTCGTTGCCGATGGAAATCAACCTCCCTGTCTCCTATCTGAAATTAAACTAAACAAAATACATATTTTTAGCATTTTCTTCATATTCTAGGAATAGACCCAAGAAGTTACTAGGTAAATTGTTTGTAAATTTGGACAATATTCTAGAAATTTTGTCGGATTAGGAGTACAATGTAATTGTCTGACATCATATGAGTAAACTCTATTTGTAGAAAAGGGGTTGTCTAAAGCGCATAGTACATATGGTAGCACGTGAGGTGCACACATGACGCATGTAGTCTTTGCCTTTCGAAAAATGATGAGGGAGTGGTTTTTTGAAACCTTCAACCAATCGTATGCTCACTAGAATCAAAGCTGTATACATGTACATCAAACAGAAGGGTACTGTAACAACTCAAGATCTTGTAGACGAATTTGGCATTACTCCTCGAACCATACAAAGAGATCTCAACGTGTTAGCCTATAACGACCTCGTCCAAAGCCCTAGCCGCGGCCAGTGGACAACTACAGAGAAAAAAGTGAAGTTGACGTCATAAACAAACATTGACGTCTACAGACTGAACTTACAAGAACTAATAACGGACTAAAAATTACTAAAATAACAAAAAAACGGGACAGCACCTTTAGCCAAGGGTGCTGCCCCGTTTTTTTATTGGGGTTTATATTCTTTAAGAAGCGTTACTTCCTCTTCCGTCAGTTCCCGATACTCACCAAGCTCCAAGTCTTCATCAAGCTCAAGAGGTCCCATGGTCAAACGCTTCAGATAAACCACGCGCTTCCCGACACTTTCAAACATCCTTTTCACCTGATGGAATTTCCCTTCCGTAATCGTCAATTCGATATCCGAAGTCAGACCCGACTTTAAGATCGTTAAATCCCCCGGCTTCGTTTCATATCCATCATCCAATGTAACACCATTCTTGAACGCTTCAATATCCGCTTCCGTCACTTCTCCGTCGATCACGGCGAAATATGTCTTCGGCACATGGCGCTTCGGTGAAAGAAGCTGATGGGACAATTGACCATCGTTGGTGATCAGGAGGAAGCCTTCCGTATCCTTATCCAGCCTTCCCACTGGAAACGGATTGAAGATTTGATCTTCCAGCTGAAGTAAATCAATCACCGTTTCCTCCTGTCCATCTTCAGTGGCGGAAATGACTCCAGGCGGCTTATTCATCAGCAGATAGATGAATTCTTTATACTCGACCTGTTCACCGTGCAGCATGACGGTATCCTTATCTGTATCAATATGAACCTTTCCATCCTTGACGACGTCCCCATTCACTTGAAGACCGCCATCCTTTAATAGTTTCTTTACTTCCTTCCGGCTGCCGTAGCCCATATTCGCAAGCATTTTATCTATTCTCATCTCTATCACTCTCCGTTTTGTTATTCCTTTTTCCGGTCTCCAGCGGGCATGTTGCCCTTCCTTCTATTATTCTTTACACAGGCTGCTGAAGGTAAGCAACTTTGATAAAAATAAAAGGCTGTTTTCGTAAAGGTTGTTGGTTTTGAACATTTTGTCTGCCTGGGCTCTGTCAATCGGTATGTGCTGATGGTGAGGGGAACTACTCCGCTTTCCGCGGACGAACGGCCGAGCCTCCTCAGCTTCGCTTCCGGGGTCTCAGCACGCCCGTTTTTCCGCAGGAGTCTGCGCACCCTTCACCATATTTAAGAGATTTCGTGACAGAGCTATAAGGTCTCAAATAAAAACATAATAAAAAACAATATTCTTCTTTCTTAATATGAAATTACTCTCAACTTTACTTTAATGAAGGTTGCTTGCTAAATTTCTTAAGGATACAGGCCAAGCAGTTGATTCTCGCTGCAGGTGCTCGACTCCTGCGGGAATTGCGGGAAAGCCTGAAAAGCGGAGGTGGCTTGCTCTGCCCCGACCAGCATAAGATGAGTGGGCTAAGAAGGCGTTCTTTTGCCTTCTTGGACCATTTAGCTTATGACCTCGAGGGGCTAGCCACCGTAGCTGGATCTTGAGACCCCACAGGGCAACGCCCGAGGAGGCTCAACTCACGCCCCGCGGAAAGCGAGCACCTGGAGCGGAAATCAACCAGCGCTTTCCTTTTAAAAGCAACAGAGTCTGCGAAAACACCCAAATAAAAAAGGGATGATCGGCATGTATCATCCCTTTTTCTTTTACCCAATGCGCAGTTTACTGCGGATTTTTGTAATCTTGTCACCGAATAACCGATCAGCGAGTTTGCTTCTTAAGCTCAGGTAGAAGTAAACGAGTGCTCCCACTCCACCGCAAATGGCAACAAGGAGGATCGATTGGAATCCTGTCTCCGGACTAAGGAATTTAACCAGGATACCATACAGAACCAATACGACCCCGGCCATGGCGGCATTCAATGCGCCAATGAACATGGTCCTTCTCAAAATAAGCCTGAACTGATATCGCGCATACTTTTTGATCACATATAAATTGATCAGGATTGCCACTGCATACCCGATCGTTGTCGCAAGCACAGCACCCTGTGTTTCAAACAGGCGAATGAGCGGGATATTCAGAACAAGCTTCAGAAGCAAGCCGACAAGTAGACTGAAAATCGTGAACTTCTGCTCATCGATTCCTTGAAGAATCGCTGCAGTGACTGCAAATAATGCAAAAAGGATCGCTACAGGTGCATAAGAACGTAAAATCGATGTGCCAAGAGCGTCACTGTGATAGAACAGTGTATACATCGGCTCGGCTAGAAGGGCCAGTCCCAAAGCTGCCGGTACGGTCAGAAACAACAGAATCTGAAAGGTCTGATCAATGTTCCTGCGCATCGTCTTTCGGTCACCACTCGTATAAGACGTTGTAATGAGCGGAATCAGCGTCATGGAGAAAGCTGTCGCCAGTGACACTGGAATGATCACGAGCTTATGCGTGTAGAAGTTCAATACAGCAAAAGCGTGATCCGAGACTTTCGCGTTCCCGATATCAGCCATGGCGGTATTAAACGTGATTTGATCCACCAGTTGAAACAATGGATTGGCGAGACCCACAAAAATGAAGGGAATCGAATAGGCAATGATCTCTTTGTACATCGCTTTTAACGAAATCTCTTCATTCCCCCGGTCCTCTTCAAGGAGTTCATCCAAATGAGGTTTCCGCTTGAACCAATACCAGATCAATGCACCGAGACTTGCAAGCCCCCCTACGAAAGCTGCGAATGTCGCAACGGAAATGGCCGTTGTCACGGTCCCTTCCAGAATGTTCAATACGACATAAATCCCGCCAAGGAGGAAGACGATCCGGACGATTTGTTCAATCACCTGGGAAACCGCCGTCGGCCCCATGGATTGATGCCCCTGGAAGAATCCCCGGATCAGACTCATGAACGGAATGATGATCAAGGCAAAGCTCACGGCCCGGATGACGGTGGTTACCTGAGCGACCGAAATGACCTGCTCATCGCTTTTAATTGTCATTTCTGCGAAAATCGGTGCGAACGCATACATGATGAGGAAGGAAACGATCCCAGTCAAAGTCATGAGCAAGAGACCGGATTTGAATAATTTCCTCCCTACGGCATATTCCCCGATGGCATTATATTTTGAAACGAATTTTGAAACGGCCAGTGGCACTCCTGCTGTCGCTACTGTCAGAAAGATCGTATAAGGTACATATCCATATTGATAAAGGGATGCCCCTTCTTCATGACCTTTTAACAAATCATCAAACGGTATAACATAAAAAAGACCCAAAAACTTCGAAATAAAGGTCCCCAACGTTAAGATAAACGTTCCTCTTATTAATTTAGATGACATAGTATCCCTCTCTATATATCTTGTTGCCCGTTAAACAAACAAAATAAATATAAACTTAGAAATTTACACACTATCAGTAGTTTACTACTGTACGAATCGAATGACAATTTTTTTCGAATGTTGTATTTAAAACACATCCCATTTAAAATAAGGTGAAACTTCTTTTCTAAAGCGAATATTAAAAGTTGGTGGAAAAAATGGTAAAGAAATACGATGTCATCATCATAGGCGGGGGACCATCGGGCTTGATGGCCAGTATCGCAGCCGGGGAAAACGGCGCGAAAGTCCTCCTTGTAGATAAAGGAACAAAGCTTGGAAGAAAGCTTGCGATTTCAGGAGGCGGCCGCTGCAATGTGACCAACAGGCTTCCTGTAGAGGAAATCATCAAGCATATCCCCGGGAACGGGCGTTTTCTATACAGCGCATTTTCGGAGTTTAATAATGAAGATATCATTTCCTTCTTTGAAAACCTGGGAATCAGGTTGAAAGAAGAAGATCATGGGCGGATGTTCCCTGTATCGAACAGGGCGATGGATGTAGTCGAAGCCTTACTGACACGCATGAAGGAATTGAATGTCGACACCCGGACAAGTACTAGTGTGGAAGAGGTTCTGTACGAGGGTGGCAAGACGGTGGGCATCCTCTTAAAAGACGGGGAAACCATCGTCTCAAACGCTGTCGTCATTGCCGTCGGCGGCAAGTCCGTCCCTCACACCGGATCAACAGGTGACGGGTATCCATGGGCAACAAAAGCCGGGCATACAATCACGGACCTGTTCCCGACTGAGGTTCCCCTTACGTCGGACGAACCATTCGTGAAAAAGAAAGAGCTTCAAGGCCTTTCTTTGCGAAGCGTCGATTTAAGTGTATTAAATCCTAAGGGTAAGAAAATCGTGACGCATAAAATGGACATGATCTTCACTCATCTCGGCATTTCCGGTCCGGCTGTTCTCCGCTGCAGCCAATACGTCGTAAAGGCAATGAAGAAATGGAACCTGACACATGTTGCCATGCAGATCGACTCCATGCCCGATCAAAATGAAGAGCAGCTATTCCAATCCCTGCATAAACAGGTGAAGGACGAAGGAAAGAAAGCGGCGAAAAATATCTTCAAAGGCCTTGTCCCTGAACGGTACCTTCTATTTTTACTGGACCTGGCAGAAATCGATCATGACGAAAAAGGGGATCACATCTCCTCAGAGAAGATCCGTCATTTTGCAAAGCTCTTAAAACAATTCACCTTCAATGTGAACGGCACACTATCCATTGATAAAGCCTTTGTAACCGGCGGAGGGGTTTCCATCAAAGAAATCGAACCGAAAACGATGGCTTCGAAAAAGATGGACGGCCTCTTCTTCTGCGGGGAAGTGCTTGATATCCACGGATACACTGGTGGCTACAATATCACCTCTGCCCTGGTTACCGGCCGGCTTGCGGGGCTTAATGCCGCAAAGGTGTGAGTAAAAAAAGAAAGGTTGATCTCATCTGCATTTGCAGTGGATCAACCTTTTTATTTTCTGTACACGACCATGGCCGAGAAGCAATAGATCTGGTCCTCCACTTCCTCTGACATCGCAGCCACATGATATTTAATATCGACAATCTTTTTATCATCCATTTTACTGAGAAAATGGTTCATATCTTTCTCTAAATCTTTTTCATGTTCATAATCGAATACTCTCACCTGGATCATGGAATCCCCTCCCGGATTGTTTTGGTATTAGTATTGTCAGAATATTTCATTTTTAAACAATTGAGGTAGGGGTTTTTTAAATTGGATGGAGTGATGCGTGTGGTTGTGGCGGTATGTGTGGTGTTTATTGGAGTTCGCTGATTATTTGAGATTTCGCCGATATATTTTTGATTTCGCCGATAAAATGAATTTTGCGCTGATATATTTCCGATTTCGCTGATAAATCCTTTTCCATTCCAAATCCAGCTCTCTAGTGTAGTCACTTTCTACCTGTTTTCTATTAAACACACGAAAAAAGCACACCCCTTTTTTAAAAAAGAATGTGCTTCCCCCTTAAATCTCCTATTCCTTCGCTGCAGTCTCTCCTGCCCAGTTCATCATGCCGCCTTCCATGTTCACCACTTTATACCCCTGATCCTGCATATAGTGGGCTACATTTCCGCTGCGATTTCCGGAACGGCAGATAAAGATATACTCCTTATCTTTATCGAATTGATCAAGTGACTCAGGGATTTCTCCCATCTTGATATGCTTCGCTCCTGGAATCATACCTTCTTCCACTTCTTCATCCTCTCGAACATCCACTAGTAGTAGATCCTCACCGTTCTTCAACTTCTTCTCTAACTCATCTGTTGTAATCGTCTTAATACTATCCATATTCAAAACATCCTTTCAAAATTCATTTAACCATTCACCAAGATTATACCAAAGCACGTCCCCAGAACAAAAACATCAGATCCAAATAGAGGGACGGACCTCAACGAAATGCTGATTTAAAGCGATTTCCGCTTCAAAACAGGCCCATTTCGAGGTCCGTCCCTCACGATTATCAGTTGGCTACGATGTTGACTAGTTTGCCTGGTACGGCGATGATTTTGCGGATGGTTTTGCCATCGATTTGTGTTTTGATTTCATCGTTTTCCATGGCTGTTTTTTCCAGGTCATCTTTGGTCATATCGCGTGGGATCATGACTTTGGCTTTCACTTTTCCGTTCACTTGAAGGACGATTTCGACTTCGTTGTCGACTAGCTTCGATTCATCGAATGTCGGCCATGCTTCGTAGGAAATCGTTCCTTCATGACCAAGCTTGCTCCAAAGTTCCTCTGTCATATGAGGAGCAATCGGTGACAGAAGCTTGATGAATCCTTCTACATAGTTCTTCGGAAGCGTATCTGCTTTATAGGCATCATTGATGAACACCATCAGCTGGGAAATCCCTGTGTTGAAACGAAGACCTTCGTAGTCCTCTGTGACTTTCTTAACGGTCTGGTTATACGTTTTGTCCAGGTCGCTGTTCTTTGCGTCCTTCACTTTAGAGGAAAGCGTGCCATCGTCTTCCACAAGCAGGCGCCATACACGGTCAAGGAAGCGACGGGCTCCATCTAAACCGTTTGTGCTCCAGGCAATGGACGCTTCCAGTGGTCCCATGAACATTTCGTAAAGGCGAAGGGTATCGGCACCGTGAGATTCCACAACCTCATCGGGATTCACGACGTTCCCTTTCGATTTACTCATTTTTTCATTGTTTTCCCCCAGGATCATTCCTTGGTTGAACAGCTTTTGGAAAGGCTCTTTCGTTGGAACTACGCCGATATCATATAGGAACTTATGCCAGAAACGTGCATATAGCAAGTGGAGGACCGCATGCTCGGCTCCTCCGATATACGTATCGACCGGAAGCCACTCCTGCATTTTCTTCGCATCGGCAAGTGCATCTTCGTTATGTGGATCGATATAGCGGATGTAGTACCAGCAGCTTCCCGCCCACTGCGGCATCGTGTTTGTTTCACGGCGGCCTTTTTTACCTGTTTCAGGATCTTCGACGTTCACCCATTCACTGATATTTGCAAGCGGGGATTCACCTGTACCGGACGGTTTGATTTCCGTCGTCTTCGGAAGAACAAGCGGCAGCTCACTCTCAGGGACAGTCGTTGTCGTACCGTCTTCCCAGTGAATGACTGGAATCGGCTCACCCCAATAACGCTGGCGGCTGAATAGCCAGTCGCGAAGGCGATACGTAATTTTCTTCGTTCCGATATTTTTCTCTTCCAACCAGGAAATGGCTTTAGCGATCGCTTCTTCCTTACCCAGTCCGTCAAGGAAACCGGAATTCACGTGATCTCCGTCACCTGTGTACGCTTCTTTCTCAACGTTACCTCCAGCGACCACTTCCACGATGGAAAGATCGAATTCTTTCGCAAATTCATAATCCCTTTCATCATGGGCAGGGACGGCCATAATCGCGCCTGAGCCATAGCTCATCAGAACGTAATCGGCGATCCAGATCGGCATTTTCTCGCCGTTTGCCGGGTTAATGGCATAAGCACCTGTGAATACACCGGTTTTTTCTTTTGCAAGATCGGTACGTTCAAGGTCACTCTTTGATTTGATTTTGTCGATATACTCATTCACTTTGGAACGTTGTTCGTCCGTCGTGATTTTCGCAACAAACGGGTGCTCTGGGGCAAGAACCGCATAGGTCGCACCGAAGATCGTATCAGGACGGGTCGTGAACACATCGAACGATTCTTCATGACCATCGATGGTAAAATTCACTTCTGCTCCTTCAGAGCGTCCGATCCAGTTACGCTGCATATCCTTGATGCTTTCCGGCCAGTCGACCTCCTCAAGGTCTTCAACCAGACGGTCTGCATAAGCCGTGATCTTCAGCATCCACTGCTTCATCGGACGGCGTTCTACTGGATGCCCTCCGCGTTCACTCTTCCCATCGATGACTTCTTCATTGGCAAGGACGGTTCCAAGGGCCGGACACCAGTTCACGGCAACCTCATCCACATAAGCGAGTCCTTTTTCATAAAGCTTCGTGAAGATCCATTGTGTCCACTTATAGTAGCCCGGATCAGTCGTATTGACTTCGCGGTCCCAATCATACGAGAAACCAAGGGACTTGATTTGACGACGGAACGTATCGATATTTTTTTGAGTGAATTCTGCCGGATCATTCCCTGTATCAAGGGCATATTGCTCTGCCGGTAAACCGAATGCATCCCAGCCCATCGGATGAAGGACATTGTACCCCTGCATACGCTTCATGCGGGAAAGGATGTCTGTCGCCGTAAACCCTTCCGGATGACCGACGTGAAGGCCTGCACCTGATGGATACGGGAACATATCCAGTGCATAGAAATTGGATTTCCCTTCGTCTTCCGTTGCCTTGAACGTTTTATTCTTTTCCCAATACTGCTGCCATTTCGTCTCAACACTTTTATGATTAAAACTCATATTGAGATCCTCCTTTAATTGTCATGTGCTTTTCTTTAAAAAACAAAAAAACCCTCATCCCAAATAAATATTTGGGACGAGAGTCTGTATGTACATTCTCCCGCGGTACCACCCACATTAGTGTACGCGCACTCAGCTTCATTCATCCTTAACGCGGAAAACGGCAAGTCTTACTGTTACTTCACACTTGCAACTCAGCAGGCGAGTTCATGATGCTTCTGGTTGACTTTCACCACCCGTCAACTCTCTACGACAGAAAACAGTCATTACTACTCCTGATCAACGTTTCGATATAAGTAAACACTATATGTATACACTATTTTAGTGAAAAATATACAGAAGCGCAAGCCTATTGTTGGTTTGCAAGTGAGATTTTAGTCATTTGTTTGAAAGTATAGGCTAAAATTCGAAAAAGAAACGGCCCCCTAAAGGCCGTTTCTATTCATCCAGTTTATTGAACTGTATACCCGCCATCCAAAACAACTGCCTGCCCGGTGATCCCTTTTGCTGCATCACTGCACAGGAACATCGTATAGTCGGCAATTTCTTTAACGTCCAGTAATCGTTTCTGGGGCACTAAAGGATAGATGACTTCCTCAATCACTCTCTCAAAAGGGACGCTGCGCGTCTTCGCGAGATCTGCCAGTTGATTCCGGACCAAAGGCGTATCCACGTAGCCGGGACAAACAGCATTCACGGTGATCCCATGATCCGCTGTTTCCAGTGCAGCGACTTTCGTCAAACCGATGACTCCGTGTTTCGCAGAATTATAGGCTGCCTTGCCGGAGAATCCGACCAATCCATTAATGGACGCCATGTTGATGATTCTCCCCGATCCCTGCGCCTTCATGTGGGGAAGGGAATGCTTGATCGCCACAAACGGGGCCGTCAGCATGACTTTTAACAGCAGCTCGAACTTTTCAGTCGGGAACTCTTCGATATGTGATACATGCTGAAGCCCTGCATTGTTGATCAGGACATCGAGCTTCCCGAAATGATCCACCGCTTGCCCGATCGCTTCTTTTAGTTCTGATTCCGATGTTACGTCACAGCCCAATCCCAGAACCACATATCCTTCTGCTGTAAGGGATTCTGAAGCTTCCTGTACAGCTTCTTCCTTCAGATCCGTGAGGACGACTTTCGCCCCTCCGGCGGCAAATTCCCTGCCGATTTGGTAGCCGATGCCCTGGGCTGCCCCAGTTATGAATACCACTTTATTTTCTACCATTTTCTTAAATCCCCACTCCCAAGCTGAATAATACAATCGCAAGTGCCAATCCTATGAGAGGAACGATGACCGTCAACGCACCGACAGCGCCATACGCTTCCCCGTGTGATTCATTACAGATCGAGCGGATCGTCGTCACGACGTATCCATTGTGAGGCAGTGAGTCCAGTGCTCCTGAAGAAATCGCCACTACACGGTGAAGGGCTTCTGGATTCACACCCATATCGACATAGTGCGGTGCAAGGATCGGCAATGCAATCGCCTGACCACCCGAAGCCGAACCTGTCATACCGGCGATGACACTGACGGCGATGGCTCCTCCAATCAATGGGGAACCAGGAATATTCGTCATGACATCGACTGCTGTCGTAAAGGCAGGAACCGCTTTGGCCACCCCACCGAACCCGACAACGGCCGCAGTGTTCCCGATGGCGATCAACGCACCGACCGTCCCCTCGGAAACAGCTCCCCAGAAGCCTTTGAAATACTTACGATTCAATACATAAGCGGAAATGACCCCGCCGAGCAAAGCGATGATCAGAGCCGATTGTTTTAAAGAATCGTGGAATGAAAATGCCAGGATGAGGACGACCAATAATGGGATCAATCCCATGAACGGATTTGGTAAAGGCCTGCCTTCATCAATGACCGGATCTTCCTCACGTGCGAGGAATCTCTCTCCTTTTCTCACAGCCTTTGTGATCATCCGCTTTAACCACCAGTATCCAAACACCGCCATGAATACGGCAACGATCAAGCTGACTTCCCAGCCTGCATAAGGCGTTGTCCCTAAGTATTCGATGGGGATCCAGTTTTGGATCTCCGGAGAGCCGGCTGAGGTCATCGTGAACGTGACCGACCCGAACGCTAAGGCAGCCGGGATGAAACGGCGTGGCAGATCCGCTTGTTTAAACAGACTCACCGCCATAGGATATACCGAGAAGGCAACAACGAACAGACTGACTCCCCCGTACGTCAAAACCGCACAGGCAAGCACGATGGCGAACACAGCATATTTCATTCCCAATTTTTCTACTACAAAACGGGAGACGCTGTCTGCGGCACCGCTATCCTCCATCACTTTCCCGAACACGGCTCCCAGTAAGAACATCAAATACCAGGCAGCGACAAAGCTTGTGAAACCTGACATATAGTTCGTGACAAGATCCGCTTCACCTTTTCCCGCCAGCTGCGGAAAAAGTGGCATCCCGCTCAGCACGGCTACAAATAATGCCGAGATGGGCCCAACGATCAGGATATTCATGCCCCTCATCGTTAAAAAGATTAATAAAATGAGTCCTCCAATCAAACCGATCATGCTTAACATGCTATTTCCCCCTTTGTTTTCTAATAATGATGACGCTTACATTTTTACCTTGCTTTGTACATGCCCCTTTCCCAAAAATAGGTTCACTGACTAAACATGCAATAATTGTGCCAACTTTCAGATTACTATTCAAACACTCGTAGAACTTTTCAAGATTCCGAAATTCTGGACAAATCCATCTTTCAGTCACGAAATGTTCACCATTCCTCTTACAATAAGATAGTCCGGAAACACGGACTGTTTTCCGCATTTCCGGACTATCTCATGAGTTCATAAAAGCCCATATTTATTTAATTTTTCATACATACTGGATTTACTGATACCAAGTGACTCTGCAACCTTTCGCTTATCGGGTTGGGATTGGAGACTTTGAGTCAAAACGGACTTTTCCGTTTCTTCAAGAATTTCTCTCAACGTTTTAGATCCCACTCCATATACATTACCCGACTTCATATAAGTCGGTAATGACTGAAGGGAAATTGTGCTTCCACTCGAAAGATAGGTGGAAGCATGAATGACATTTTCCAATTCACGAAGGTTACCCGGCCAGCTGTAGGAGCGAAAAATCTCCATCACCTCTTGGTCAAAATCGTGGATACGCTTTCCCGATGATTTTGTGGATTTTTCCAAGAAAAAGGATGCGAGGGTCTCAATATCCTCTTTCCTCTCTCGCAGGGGAGGTATCTGAAACGGGATGACATTGATCCGGTAATACAGATCACTCCGGAATCTTTTTTCTTCCATCATTTTTTCCAGTGGACGGTTCGTGGCCGCAATGATCCGCACGTCCACATTCTGAATCCGGGTTGAACCGACTGCCTCGATTTCCCCTTCCTGTAATACCCTGAGAAGCTTCGCCTGCATATTAAGAGGCATATCACCGATTTCATCAAGGAATAATGTCCCCTTATGGGCAAGCTGGAATTTCCCTTTCTTCCCGCCCTTTTTGGCCCCGGTAAATGCCCCTTCTTCGTAACCAAAGAGTTCCGACTCCAGAAGCTGCTCGGGGATCGCTGCACAGTTCACTTTAATGAAAGGCTGTCCACTTCTTTCACTCAACTGGTGAATGCTGTGGGCGAACAGTTCTTTACCCGTGCCACTCTCCCCTCTGATCAGGACCTGAATATCACTCGGGGCGATCATTTGGGCTTTGTCCTTCAATTCATTCATACCGGGTGAGTCCCCGATGATATCATTCAGCGAGTATTTCACCCCGGTATTGATATCCTGTATGTAACTTTGGATCTTTGACATCATGTTTTTCACATGTGAACTCATTTGCATCCATTCACTCGTATCTCTGAAAATGACGGATCCGAATGCCCCGATCACGTTTCCATCCACTTGAATGGGGATTCGGTTGGCAATCATGTAATTCCCTTTGATATATTGAAGATCCGCCACCTCTTCCTTCCCGCTCTCAGCCACAATGTGCATTCTCGTGTTTTCAATCACGTTTGTTACATGTGATCCTATCGCTTTATCCCGTTCAACCTCAAGAAAGCGACAGTAATTATCGTTTATATAGATGATGATTCCTTCGTCATCGACGACGACCAACCACTCGAAAGCGTTCTCAAGAATGATTTCGATCATGTCGACGGACACCTTTTTTAATAAACTGCTCATTTCCCATCGCCTCCTCTGTTTTGCAAGAGAACATATACCTCTATAGTAGCACATCCCATCATGAGCTTTTGGAAAACAATTCAGATTTGTCAATAACTTCAATTACCAGTCGGAATTCGGTTTAATGCCTGCCGTATTAGGGAATCTTCTTAACAATGAATGGAGGAATGAGAGGATGAAAATCGCAGAACTGAATATATTTTATTTCGAAGACGATGGAATCATCCCGAATAACCCGGACCTGCCCGTTCTCATTTACCGGAACGCACTCAATCAGGCAAATGAAGCCGAAAAGATATTCAACCAAAACCACTGGCTGAACAGCTGGACAAATGGCATTTACGATTATCACCATTATCACAGCAATGCCCACGAAGTATTGGGTGTCATGCAGGGCGAGGCAAGCGTTCAATTAGGCGGGGAAAGAGGCAAGGAAGTGACGGTCCATCAAGGTGATGTGATGGTCCTGCCAGCAGGGACCGGTCATAAAAAATTGTCAGCAAGTCCCGACTTTAAAGTCGCCGGTGCCTATCCGGATGGAGACAGTTATAATTTAAAAAAGGGCTCAATACGTGAACGTCCCAGTGTGTTAATTGAGATAAAAAACGTTCCCCTTCCAACATCAGACCCAGTATTTGGCGATAAGGGTCCTCTGATAAAATATTGGCTCAAAAAATGAGTTAGAAACCATTCTGCACAGTATGAACGCTTTCATTCCTATTTCTCTATAGTAATGCTTCTTAGAAACGACTATCATTACTTATAAAAGCCCGATATAATCCTCGGATAAAGATTATATTTATAAAATAGTCTTGTTTTCTTTCAAGTCCTATGCTATTCTATTATAGCGATGAGCTGAATTGTGTAAGTCGGTGATCACGTCCTTGTGACAACAAACGATGTGGCGTTTGCTGATCATCCGCCTCAATTTTTTGCAAGTGGGCTTCCGTAGGAAACGGGAGCCCTTTTTATATGGAGAAACCCCCAATGATTCCTGATTGGGGGTTTCTTTATTGTTGTACCGATACTGTCACGGCGCTTTTCTTTTTCAAGGGACGATCATATTGGCTGGTAATCAATAATGATACGATGAAAAACGCGACCAGCGTCATGAAGAGCACCTGCATGCTGAATACATCCACCAGCACCCCTCCAATAAACGGACCGATCATCCTTCCGCCCGTTGCCGTACTATTGACGATACCCTGGTAAAATCCTTCTCTTCCCTTTGGAGCAAGTGAGTTGGCTATCGTCGGGACCGCCGGCCAAATGAGCATTTCACCGATCGTCAAAATAATCATGGCAATGGCAAACCATTGAAATTGATCGGCAATCGACGCAACACTGAATGAAATCATAAAAATGATGGTCCCGATCATGATTTGCAGTTTTAAATTGTTTTCAAAACGCTTGATCGCTTTCGATAAGAGAGGCTGGGCAAGAACAATCAACGCTCCATTGATCGTCCATAATAAGCTGTATTGTTTCAGGGATATATTGATTTCCTGTGTATACGTGGCGATAGTGGACTGCCATTGCACGTACCCCATCCAGCATAAAAGATAGGCTGCACATATGAAAAGCAGGGCCTTCAGTTTCGATTTATCCCTTATCACCTTCGATTCATTCAACACCGACGTTTGATGACCCGCAACCGAAATGTTCCGATATCCGAAGAAGGCGATGAAGAAAAAGACGATATACATACTCAGATTTGCCATAAATATATAGTTAAAGGAGAATGAGGCGACAAACCCGCCCAACGCGGCTCCGACGGCCACTCCAATGTTTTGAGCGACATAGACAGAATTGAATGCTTTCCGTCCCCCTTCCGGCCATACCGAACCTGCCATGGCGTACATGGAAGGAAATACGATACCAGATCCAAATCCAACAACGGTCAGGAAGAAGACATAGTAGGAAAAGCCGTGCCATATATTCATCCCGATAAGGGCGGATAAAGTGATTGATATTCCTAACAGGATTGAACGATAACCGCCAAAACGATCGAATAAAGTCCCTCCGATCAGATTCCCGATCACACTCGCGCCTGCATTAATCATCAGTACAATTCCCGCTACAGAAAGTGACTTCCCTAAATTTTCATGAAGGTAAATCGTATTTAGCGGCCATAAAAAAGAGGCACCTGTCACATTCACCATCATTCCAATGACAAGTAACCATAATGATTTGGGCATCATTCTGCCCCCTTTCCATCCTTTTATTTCGAGTCCCAAAAGGATTTTACTCCTTTTCAGGAAAGGGAGCAAGAACTATTTCTTCAAATCAAAAAAAAACCAGGCACTCATGGAGAGCACCTGGCAGGGGACATTTTATTTTCCGTTATGATGATTGGATTTAACGGGCTGACCCTGTTTTTCGTAGCGCTTTTTAGCTTCTTTGACAGGATTGTTTTCAGCACCGAATTCTGTATCCAATTTTCGGAAATCACTACGGGTCTTTTGTTCCGGGTTGTTTTGATCGGAGCGTGTACTCAATGTAATTTACCTCCCACTACATCCGGATCATGATCTAACAAAATCATCTCATTTTGCAAAGCTTGAAGTTGTAGTCTCATGCGATGCAGTTGTTCTCGCTGTTGGGAGTTTGCACTGTTCGCCATGTGAGCCACGTTGTTGACCGCTTCTTCAAGCTGCTGCATGGCCTGCGTGTATTCCATATCATGATAATGCTCCTGCTGTGACCCTGCTTTATATTGTTGTTGAGCGTAACGAATGGCATCTTCGCATTTCTGAATGCATTCATCCATCGAATTCCTTGTTGCCATTTCGACTACCTCCTTGGTGGTTGGAATCAAGAAGAGGAAGGTCCTATCCTTACTCTCCTCCATCTTAGTTTGAACTTGTTCGCCCGTTTCAGAAGTGGTAATCTTCGCCTATTTCTATGTGCAGGATACATTTGTCCACGTGTTCATGATAAAATCTCTTTAGCGTCATACATACCGCTATATCACTTGAAATTTAGGAGGTGTTTGTCATCGGGACAAACCCATTTCCATATGCCACAGATTCAAAACGATATCACACATGGAATTATCACCTCCGAAACCATTTCGGACATAAGGTGTTTAAAGTTGCCCTCGACGGCGGGTTTGATTGCCCGAACAGGGATGGCACGGTTGCCCACGGCGGCTGTACCTTTTGCAGTGCAGCAGGATCCGGGGACTTTGCAGGAAGCAGGGTGGACCCCTTGGAGAAACAATTCAATGACATCAAAGGAAGAATGCATAAAAAGTGGAAAGACGGAAAGTACATGGCGTATTTCCAGGCGTTCACGAATACCCATGCACCCGTAGATGTCCTGAGGGAAAAATATGAATCCGTTCTGAAGCAGGATGGAGTCGTAGGGATTTCCATCGCCACGCGGCCAGATTGCCTTCCTGACGACGTCGTCGAATACTTGGCTGAATTGAATAAGAGAACGTATTTATGGGTTGAACTCGGGCTTCAAACCGTCCATGAAAAAACGGCGGGCTTGATCAACCGGGCTCATGATTATCAGTGTTATGTCGATGGTGTCCATAAATTGCGCAAGCACGGGATTCGTGTATGTTCTCATATTATTAACGGACTTCCCCAGGAAAATGAGGAAATGATGATGGAAACGGCACGTGAAGTGGCAAAGCTTGATGTCCAGGGAATCAAGATCCATCTTCTGCACTTACTGAAGGGAACCCCCATGGTCAAGCAATATGAAAAAGGTCTTGTCGAGTTCATGGATTTTGACCACTACGTTAAACTCGTTTGTGATCAATTAGAAGTCATCCCTCCTGAGATGATCGTTCATCGAATCACCGGGGACGGACCTATCGAGCTGATGATCGGACCGATGTGGAGCGTGAATAAATGGAGCGTACTGAACGCCATCGATGACGAATTGAAACGCCGGGACAGCTGGCAGGGAAAATTTCATAAAATGGATGTGAAAGCATGAAATTAGATCGAATACTACCTTACGCGAGGCAGCTTCTGGAACGGGCGGTCAAACCGGGAGATGTCACAATAGATGCAACACTCGGGAATGGACATGACACTCTGTTCCTCGCTCGACTGGTTGGGGAAACTGGCCGGGTATACGGTTTTGATATTCAGGAAGAAGCCATCCATAACACGAGGGAACAACTTATCACCCACGAACTTGCGGACCGGGTGACCCTGTTCCACCAGGGGCATGAAACGGTCATGAACGTCATCCCCCCATTGCATCACGGGAAGGTGACAGGGGCCGTCTTCAATCTTGGGTATTTGCCTGGCGGTGATAAGGACATCGTCACTCGTCCGAAAACGACGATACTCGCATTGAATCAAATCCTTGAGATGATGGCCCCTGAAGGTATCCTTGTTCTTGTCATTTATCACGGACATCCTGAAGGTGCAGTCGAGAGGGACTATATCCTTCGCTACGTAGAGCGATTGGATCAAAACTACGTGCATGTCCTGAGATACCAGTTCATGAACCAACTGAATAACCCGCCGTTTATTGTGGCGTTGGAGAAAAGATAATAAATAGGGACGGACCTCCTCGGAGGTCCGTCCCTATCTTTTTATAATAATTCGTTTGCGATCAGTTGGAATGATTTGAGTTTATCCTTAAAGTCGTATGTGATGCTTACGAGCATGATTTCATCAGTCTGGTAGTCCTTGCTGAGTGCAAGGAGCTTTTCTTTCACTTTTTTCGGATTCCCGACCACCATTCGCTTGCGGTTTTCCCGCACTCTCATTGCTTCGAATGGGGTGTACTGATACGCTGCAGCTTTCTCAGGGCTCGGTGTTCCGTTCGAGCGCATGCCCTGCTCGATCATCAGGATCGATAGGTCGATGCTTGATGCAACTCTTTCCGCTTCTTCATCCGTTTCCGCACAGATGGCAAAAACGGCTACGATGTTCTTCGGTTCCTTCAGATACTCTGATGGAATAAAATTATTCCGATAGGCTTGCGTATATTGCGGGCCACCTTCGCCATTGATGAACTGGGCGAAAGTATACGGCAGGCCTTTTTGAGCTGCAAGCATGGCACTGGATGGACTGGAGCCGAGCATCCATACTTCCGGCATCGTCTTGATCATGGGTGCCGCCGTCAATCCCTGATATGGATGGGAATCCGGCAGGGAGTCGGTCAGATAGCCGAGAAGATCATCGATTTGTTCCGGATACCGGTTCACATCCCGCGGTTTTCCGTCATGTAGGGCCATCGTGGCCATGGGCATTCCACCGGGAGCCCTTCCCAAGCCTAAATCGATCCGACTTGGATTCAAGCCTTCGAGCAAACGGAAATTTTCAGCCACTTTATAAGATGAGTAATGGGGAAGCATGACACCCCCTGAGCCGACACGGATCCGCGACGTATTTTGAGCAAGATGGGCAATCAGCACTTCCGGTGATGACCCGGCAAGGCTCGTGGAATCATGATGCTCTGAAACCCAGAACCGTTCAAATCCTAATTTCTCTGTATGTTTGGCTAACTCTACTGTATTATTTAAAGCCTCCTGCGGGCTCATTCCTTCTGCAATCGGTGACTGATCTAGTACACTTAGCTTCAAAGTGGACATCTCCTTTAATTCATGTGTGTATTATTATCAATTCTGATGAAAAAAATGTCCACTAACATGCTTAAAGGGTGACGGCCGGAATGGCTGTCACCCTTTAAACGATTATTTCTTGCTGATTTCAATTCTTCCTACTGACTTGTCTTTACTTTGACCCGTTACCTTGATTTTCAAGCCATATTCAGGTACGTTTCTCCCTGCATCAGGCATTTTTTCATTTAGATAGCTGCGCTTATCGTTGAATTCCGGGTTTTTATGAGTGTCCCGGTCAACAAGCGTCAGGCCTAATAAATCGCGATAGTCGATGAACATCTTTTTCGCATTATCCATGCTGAAAGCTGCATCGTGGATTTGGTAGCGTGTGGAGGCAATTGTATTGTCGCTCCATTTCAATTCATGCTGATCTGCGTCCACGACTCCGAGGAATCCTTCACCCGGGTGAACGCCTGTCCAGTTGTCTCCGTACTTTTCATCAGCGTACCAGATGACAAGGCCAGGATCATACGTCATCAAGCTGTCCCCACGTCGGATGTGAGCCAATCCTTCATCTACGCCCTGGTGGTTTCTCCATTCCAATAGGTAGTAATGCTCTGATGTTTTGACACCATTATCTTTTGTGAAACCATCAAGGGTAATAGTTGATTCACCCTCTGCATCGTCAGCGAATACTTCATTTCCATCTGCCACAACTTTAATTTCGTCTACATAAAGGCCAGGATTAACCGCAGCACCGTCTGTCCAATAGTTTAATTTCACTTGAACATCTTTCCCTGCATATTGACTTAAATCAAACGATGCATCAACCCATCCGTCTGATTTTCCTGTGATTCCGTAACCAGGATTCTGTTCATTAGGATCTGTAACTGTTGTCAGGTTACCAGGAATGCTAGTCCAAGTCTCACCATCTTCACTAACTTGAACGGAAGCATAGTCCCAATCCTGCTCAATGTCGTACCAAGCTTTGAACGTCAGCTCTGCATTGGAAGCCTGTGATAGATCTACATTCATGACGGCAGAATTGTCGAGGTCATTGTCACTTCCACTGAAGTACTCATATTCTCCGCTAAATGGCTCATTCACCTTTGTTTCTTTATCTGGAAGATTAATTCTAAGAGCATCCAGGTTTGTTCCTTTTGTATTAGCTTGATCAAGCAATACATCTGTACCTTTTTTATCGATGTCTTCTAAATCGATTTCATCATATTTCAGCCAATTCCCATTATGTGCCGCTTGTAAGTATTCTTTAGACCATGCACTGAATCCTGTCGGCTCTGTACCTGGAATTTCACCTGCCCAGCTTCCACTTGCCATGATGGACCAATAAGCGACTGCTTCACCCTCACCTGTATATTGAGTGTCATATTCATCTGGTAGTCCTAAATCGTGTCCATATTCATGTGAGAATACCCCAGCTGCACCATCAGCCGGTTGGACTGTGTAGTCGTATGCAGCCATTTGTCCACCCCAATATGGTACGTCCGTCTCAGTTCCTTCGACAGGGAAAATATCTCCCAGGTTCCAACGATGAGACCAGATCGCATCTTCACCAAGGCTTCCTCCGCCCGCTTCTTCACCTACTGCTGAATGAACAACCATTAAGTGGTCGACAAGCCCGTCCGCTTCACGTGTATTCCCATCTCCATCGAGGTCATATCGATCTTCCTGATCGTAATCAGACAGATCAACATTCGGGTCAGCGGCCGCTGCCTGTAAAGCTTCTTTAACTAGTCCTCTCGCGTCAGTATCACTGTCACCTCTTGCAGGATCATTTCCACCATACGCCGCTGCTGGCTTAGAAGCCTGATACCATCCAGCGACTTCCCCTTCAACAGAGTAAGCACCGTTTGTTTGCTGCTCATAGAATTGCTTCATAGAGATTAGGTTTTCACCATTCGGACCTGTGTAACCATTCTCTCCGAATACCATATCCTGATAGTGCTCTTTTACATAGTCTTCATAATACATATCCGATTCATCGGGCTCTATCGAATTATGAGGAAAGTCAGGGAATTCCATAAGTAGTACAAGAACTTTATCCGTTCTCGTATCTCCGTTATAATCCTCTTCCACTACAGGGTCCAGGTTTCTCTTTTTACCTTTATGTTTATCGCCCTTTTTATGCTTTTTAATTTCTTTTTCAAGCTTTTGTTTTTCCTCTTTCAATTCTCCATCATCTTCCAGTTCCTTGATACCTTCTGACTTTTCTTTCAGAAAATTTTGAACGGCTTTTTCAGCTTGTCCTGCTGTTGCGTTCTTAGATAATTTACCGCTCTTTTGAAGCATTTCAATCAATTTCTCTTCATTGGCAATGGCTAAGTCGAATGGACCTTCCCCATGTGAATGAGATTTTTTCACCGTCGGTTTCGCTAACACATTCTCAGGCCCCACGGTCGCAGCTGATGCTGGTACAGCAAATGCCCCTACACTCAGCGCGGCCACCATAGCCATCGATAATACTTTACGAGATTTCAAGTAGTCTTCCCCCTTAAAATATGTACTAAATTTTTACACTAATTACAATATACTCTACTATTCTGAAAAGTAAATATTTTCAGAATACATTTGGTTATTTAGTATTACGAAATAAATCGAATATGGTTATAAAGGCCCATATATAATCGACAGAAAACAAGGACTTTCGTCACCAAACCAAGAAAACCAACAAAAATATTATGTATAAATATGGTATATTTGGTCGTATGTTGGAAAACTCTGTCCGACTTTGGTTTGGGAAAATAGACAGAAAAAGGGACGGACCTCCGATGTATTTCGGAGGTCCGTCCCTCGATCGTCTATTAAGATGTTTTTTTGCGGTTTCTCCATTTGCGGTAGATTTTCCCGTTCAGGTAGAAAAATCTGGTGATCCAGCCGGCTTCTCCGATGAATTGTTTGGAGAAGGATTGCACGCTTGCCTGTTTACTTGCTTTGTCGTCAGACAAATAGACCCCGATGAGTCCTTTATTGATCAAACGGTGAAAGTGGGCATGAGGAAGCTCATGGGTATGTTCATCGGCCTTCTGGAGAAAATGGATGAGTCGTTCTTTTAAATGCTCATAACTTTCATAATAGAAACAAAAGTTCAAATCTCCCCCTTCCCGGTCTTCATCCTGATCGATGAAGTAATCGAGAAGGATATGCAATCCTTGAATGTACGGGAAATACCCCCGCTTTATTTTTTCTGTATACGAAGGCTTAAAGTCACTTCGATTGGCATAAGAGACTAAGCAGAAAATTCCAAGAGTCGATCCCGAACATGCGGAAAACTCATACCAGTCCATTTCAGGCAGGTTCGGACGATGGGTTTCAAACCAATCCTGCAGCCTACCCTCTCTCTCTTCTTTCTTCACGTGTTTATGTATTTGCAGATCACAATAGTACTCACACAGTTCAAGGAGGTCACTCTTGATACTGTCGTAGTGACTTAATCGACTCAGGACCGATTGACAGGTCAGGACCAAATCTCTGAGATATCCCCCATCATCCTGGTCTCGTCTTAATGCATAATAATTGACTGGTTCAGCCCCCACTGTCAGGGAATCCTTCATGGACTGATGAAGGAGGGCAAAGTCATCGGGATCGAGGGACACACTGCGATCGCACAGATTATCCAGATAATCGCTGATCGTCTGATACGCGACGATGAACCGGATCGTATCTGCTTTATGATCCAATGCCAGAAGGGAAAGGATCGATCCCCCCTCGCAATGGAACGTTTTATGCTCGATGCTCGCAAGTGCCTGGTTTCTCAATTCCTGATTGGGTATCTTTTCCGCCCGCGCTTTCCATCCGTCCAATTCTTCATGCACGATGGGAAAAACAGTTCGGTACACTCTTGTCATTAATGAAAAGGGATCGCTTGGTATCGACATTTTATCACCTCTTTACAAAATGTATCCCAGCGCTTTCAAGCGACTTTCAATGAAGTTCTTTGAATACTCATAAATTTCTTCTCTTTCAGGTTCATTATAAATTTCATGATAGCACTTTGGCCATTCTTTGTAATGCATTTCAGATAATGACAGCTCATTGAACCATTTTTTCACGGTTTTTTTTTCGACGATTTTATCATCCCCCGCCTGCATTACAAGCAATGGGACATCAGGCATTTTCTCCAGGTTGGTGAATGCGGACTTCATCGCCTGAACGAGTTCCCTGTACCAGCGGACAGACACTTTCGTTATATAGAGCGTATCATTGCTGTCGATTTCCCGGACATCTGCGTTCCGGGTCGCCATATCGATGGTCAAACCTGACGGGAACTTCACCATCGGAGCGATTTTATTTAAACCGAGGGATAATAGCTCGACCGGTTTAGGCGGTGTCGTCACCAATCCCAAACACGGCGAGGATAAAATGACACCCGCTACGTTCACATGGGATTCCTGCAGGAGTCGTATGGCGATTAGCCCGCCCATACTATGGCCAATCACAAAGACGGGCAGTTCAAATTGATAGGCTGCCTGGACCCAGTCCTTCACTTCCACAATGTATTCATCAAAGGAATCGATATGTCCCCTTTGGCTTCTTGACGTCATTCCCTGACCGGGTAAGTCACCCATGACGACGTGAAAGCCTGATGCGCGCCACATTTCAATGAGCCAACCATATCTTCCGTGATGTTCCATCGCTCCATGAATGATGACGATGACTGCCTTTGCCTCTTGATCTGATTCCCATTTCCACATGGCAAATCCTCCTTTGTAGTTCTCTCCATGAATGAATTCTGTTACCATTATTATAATAAATATTATTGAAAGGGGTAGTAAAAAATGCTCTATCCATATTACGATAAAAAACCTGTCATCGCACAGTCGGCTTTCATTGCCGATTATGTAACCATCTCCGGGGACGTTGAGATTGGTGAAGAATCAAGTATCTGGTTCAATACCGTCATCAGGGGGGATGTTGCGCCCACTAAAATCGGTGATAAAGTAAATATACAGGATAACTCCATTCTCCATCAGAGTCCAAATAACCCTCTTATCCTTGAAGATGAAGTGACCGTAGGCCATGGGGTGATCCTACATAGCTGCAAAATCAGGAAAAAGGCATTGATCGGTATGGGATCCATCATCCTCGATAATGCTGAAATCGGCGAAGGAGCGTTCATCGGAGCAGGAAGCCTTGTACCACAGGGGAAGGTCATACCTCCTAATACCCTTGCATTCGGACGGCCGGCAAAAGTCGTGAGGGAGCTTAACGAGCACGATATCAGCGAAATGAAGCGCATATCCCGGGAATACGCAGAAAAAGGACAATATTATAAGGGCATCAAACCGTTTTAGCTTCCTATACTTGGGATACCCCATCCTCCTTAAGAATACTCATGGAAGATTTTCTTGTGATTATCACCAAAAAAGACCAACACCCTAAAAAGTGTTGGTCTCTTCTATCTTCCTTTATTCGCCCAGTGCTTCTGCTTTTAATGCTTCCGCTTTGTTCGTGCGTTCCCAAGGAAGATCGATGTCGTTACGGCCGAAGTGTCCGTAAGCAGCCGTCTGCTTGTAGATCGGACGACGAAGGTCAAGCATTTTGATGATTCCTGCAGGACGCAGGTCAAAGTTATTGCTGACAACGTCAATTAAAACATCTTCTGAAACTTTCCCTGTTCCAAATGTATCAACGGAGATGGATACGGGCTTCGCAACCCCGATCGCGTACGCTAATTGAACTTCACATTTTTCAGCAAGTCCTGCTGCCACGATATTTTTCGCTACATAACGTGCTGCATAAGCTGCTGAACGGTCCACTTTCGTTGCATCCTTACCAGAGAATGCACCGCCACCGTGACGAGCGTATCCGCCGTATGTGTCAACGATGATCTTACGTCCAGTGAGTCCCGCATCACCTTGTGGCCCACCGATCACGAAGCGGCCAGTCGGGTTGATGAAGTATTTTGTCTCTTCATCGATCAGTTCTTTCGGTACGACCGGATCGATGACATATTCTTTCAAGTTACGTTGGATTTGCTCAAGCGTCACTTCAGGATGATGCTGAGTCGAGATAACGATCGTGTCGATGCGGACCGGCTTATCGTTTTCATCGTATTCAACGGTTACTTGCGTTTTTCCGTCCGGACGAAGGTAAGGAAGGATCTCTTCTTTACGTACTTCCGTTAATCGGCGGGAGATTTTATGTGCAAGGGAAATCGGAAGAGGCATAAGCTCTTTCGTTTCATTACAAGCGAATCCAAACATCAGCCCTTGGTCACCTGCACCGATGGCATCGATTTCTTCATCCGTCATTTGACCTTCACGTGCTTCAAGGGCCTGATCGACACCTTGGGCGATATCAGCCGACTGCTCATCAATGGATGTAAGAACGGCACATGTCTCAGCATCAAAGCCGTATTTCGCACGGGTGTAGCCAATTTCACGGATCGTTTCGCGAACGATTTTTGGAATATCGACATACGTATTCGTAGTGATTTCACCGGCAACCAGAACAAGACCCGTTGTGACAGACGTTTCGCACGCTACACGGGCATTCGGATCATTGGTAAGAATTGCATCAAGAATTGAATCAGAGATTTGGTCACAAATTTTATCTGGATGTCCTTCGGTTACGGACTCAGATGTAAACAGACGACGTTTAGTTGACATCAAGGTTCCTCCTTAAGCATATTTGCCAGAAATCTTTTTCTGACAAAACAGTAAACAGATACGGTACTCATTTCCCTAAGTAGTATGAAGTAAACATGATTCTTTTATAAAAAAATCATGATTTATGTGCATGTGGTCCACTATAAACAGAAAAAACCCTTCCTCAGGAAAAAAGCTTCAGAGGAAAGGTTTCAGATCATAGCCGCGCCTTTTCTCTCTTATCGTTCAAGGTTTTAGAGACCTTGCCTCAGTTTAGCACCTTCGCTTAATCGGATCATTTTAAGATATGGAGATCCATTCACTATTTAGCAGGTTGCTGGGTTTCATAGGGTCTGCTCCCTCCACCAGCTCAGGATAAGAGTATCCGTTCAAGGAACAATGATAACGGTTAGGACAAGTGGTGTCAACATTTTTTGAATGACAGGTTTAACCATTGATTTCATGATTTCAGCCTGTTTTTCTTCATTAAAATAACCTAATGGGGTAATGAGGCTGAACATTGCACTGTGTGTTTCATATAGATAAGAAGAAACAAGCATTATTCGGTCAAGAAATGTGACAAAATGAAGACACATTATAAAATTAAATAAATAGTATAGACTAATAGCTTGATTGTGTTATACTATTTTTGTGAAGAAAACGATACCATTAAATAAATTTATATAAAGGAAGGGTTCTAATGAATTCAGTGAGCATGTCTAATGAATTAACAGAATTACTTAACGGTCAAAACATTCAGGAACAATTATCTGTTTCGCAACTAGTCGAAAAGGTCCTTCAACGAAATGAAGGCGTTTTAACATCATCAGGTGCAGTCAGAGCAGAAACTGGTAAATACACAGGACGCTCTCCTAAAGATAAATTTATTGTGGAAGAACCAACTACGAAGGATAAAATCGAGTGGGGTTCTGTCAATCAACCGATATCTATGGAATCATTCGATAAATTATATACAAAAGTCATCGCATACTTAAAAGAAAAAGAAGAAGTTTTCTCCTTTAAAGGGTTCGCAGGCGCCGACCCTAAACATAGACTACCGATTCAAGTGATCAATGAGTTCGCCTGGCATAATCTGTTTGCCCACCAATTATTCATCCGCCCTCAAACAGAAGAGTTGAAAGATCATCAATCCGAATTCACTGTGATTTCAGCACCGAACTTCAAGGCAGATCCTGAAGTTGACGGCACTCACTCTGAAACGTTCATCATCGTCTCATTTGAAAAAAGGATCGTATTGATCGGAGGTACGGAATATGCCGGTGAAATGAAGAAATCAATCTTCTCGGTCATGAACTATGTACTTCCTGAATCCGATATCCTTTCCATGCACTGCTCTTCGAACGTCGGTCGTGAAGGCGATGTAGCGTTGTTCTTCGGATTGTCCGGTACAGGGAAAACGACTTTATCCGCAGATCCCAACCGCCGCTTGATCGGGGATGATGAGCACGGCTGGTCACCGAACGGTGTATTCAATATCGAAGGCGGCTGCTACGCTAAGTGCATCGGGCTGACACGTGAAAAAGAACCTCAGATCTTTGATGCGATCCGTTTCGGTTCGGTCCTTGAAAATGTCGTTCTTGATGATATGTCCCGCATCGCGGATTATGATGATAACACTTTAACAGAAAACACGCGTGCTGCCTACCCCCTTCAGGCGATGGAAAACATCGTGGAGCCAAGTATCGCAGGACATCCCAATACGATTGTATTCCTGACGGCAGACGCATTCGGGGTACTGCCTCCGATCAGCAAGCTGACAAAAGAACAGGCAATGTATCATTTCTTAAGCGGATATACGTCAAAGCTTGCAGGTACAGAACGTGGAATCACGTCACCACAGGCAACATTCTCGACATGCTTCGGTTCACCGTTCCTTCCGCTTCCTGCTACTCGCTATGCAGAGATGCTTGGTAAGAAGATCGACGAACACAATGCACAGGTATTCCTCGTGAATACTGGTTGGACCGGCGGAGAGTACGGAGTCGGGAACCGCATGAAGCTTTCCTACACCCGCGCCATGATCCAGGCAGCCCTTGAGGGTGAGCTTACGAATGTCGAAACGGCAACAGACGAGATTTTCGGTCTGAACATCCCGGTTCATGTTCCTGGTGTCCCTGACGAAGTGCTTCAACCTAAGAAGACATGGTCAAATGAAGCGGCCTATGAAGTAAAGGCAAAAGAACTTGCTCACAAATTCAACGAGAACTTCAAGAAATTCTCGAACGTCCCTTCTGACATCGAACAAAAAGGCGGTCCGACCGTTAAATAGATCAACTCACATACAAAGGTCCGTCCCTCACTTAGGAGGGACGGACCTTTGTTTATCGTTATAGCCCTTTTTTACGGCCGGTGATTCTGTTAAATAAGAATACGACAACGGCGATGATCAGTAGAACATGGATGACGGCTCCACCGATTTTAAAGATCAATCCAAGTAACCAAAGAACTAATAAGATTCCGATGATGGTCCAAAGCATGTGTGCTCCTCCTTAAAACTGTTATTGCTCATAAGTTTCCCTAAAAGATGAATTTTAAAACCATTACCATTTCCCTATTCTTTTCATATGAATCCATTGAAAAATAATACTTTACTAAATATTACTAATTTTGGTATGATTATGATTAAATTTCACAGGGGGAATAGAAATGATCAGACAGCTTACAGAGAAAGATCATGCTATATGTCAGCAACTCATTCAGCAGCAGCCTGCTGAGAATTTATTCATCATCGGGGATATAGAAGCATTCGGCTATGAGCAGGATTTTCAGAAGATCTGGGGCGATTTTGATGAGGAAGGGAACTTAAGGGGGATCCTCCTTAAATACCGGGAAAACTTCATTCCGTATTCCATGGGGAAATTTGATGCAAAAGGATTTGCAGCTATCATCAACGGGACGGATGACTACAGCATCGTTTCAGGTTTGAAACGGATTGTCACTGAAGTTGAACCCTACTTATCAAGGAAGATCGCTTCGAAGAGACATATGTATTATGCCAAATGCGACAATACCTCTTCCATGGATGACCACGACCTGCCCCATGTAAAAGAGGCCACGATCACTGATTTACCACAACTGGTAGAGCTTTTAAACGCCATCCCTGAATTCAGCGGAGGAAGTTTTACAGTGGAGAAACGAAAGCACGGGATGGAAAAAGGGGTTGCCCGCAGCTACTTCGTCGAACAAGATGGAAAATTTTTTTCTTCCGCGTCCACTACGGCTGAAAATAGCATGTCCGCCATGATCGTCGCTGTATGTACCCACCCTGAGTATAAGAAAAAGGGATATGCCACAGAGTGCATGACGAAGCTTTGCCGAGACGTATTAAACGAAGGGAAAGAGCTTTGCCTTTTCTATGATAATCCTGAAGCAGGAAAGATTTATAAACGTATCGGATTTAAAGATATCGGTTACTGGTCAATGTATAAATTCTAAATAAAAAAAGTGGAGTCCTACTAAAAATAGGAGTCCACTTTTCTATTATGCTGCCACTTTCCGGTTCTGGATCAATTTCGCCTGTACCAACCGTTTTCTTACGGTAATGCCGATCCAGCTCGCCAGGAATGCTTTAATAAGTCCAACGACGATAAACGGATAAACCCCCGCTGCCATCGCCTGACTCCAGCCAAGATCCGCCACATATTTCAATTGGATGGTCCCCAGGATCAAGGTGATGATCATGCCGACCGTGTTGGCGATCATCGCCATAGGGATGGTGAACTTTGTCTTTTCAAGAATGTAACCTGTAAAGAAAGCTGCTACGATAAATCCGAAGATATATCCCCCAGTCGGACCAACAAGCACTTGTGCACCCCCGCTAAACCCTGCGAAAACGGGTACCCCGACAGCACCTAGTGCCGCATAACAAATCAACGACAGTGCTCCATACCTGCTTCCAAGGATCGTAGCCGTGATTCCGACAGCCAGTGTCTGCCCGCTGATGGGAACGAGTGGCAGTGGTATTTCAATCTGTGCGAAAATCCCTGTCATCGCGGCAAAGATGGCACAGTGGATGATCATCCGTAATTTTTCTCCATTCATGTTCTAATCCCCCTCTGTATGTAAACTCTATATATAAATAAGTTAACACATATCACAGGTATTGGGGAAGATATTTTCACTGTCTTTTTTGATTACATACACTATCCTCAATTATTGGGGGGCATATATATTACATATCTTTTCACTTGTCATTAGCCCCAGAGCAGATTTTAATGATATTCTCCCTTTCTCTAACTCATCTTCCTCTTTGTCACTGATCATATAGAGGAATGTATAATGGGGATATTGCTCGTTGTACACCTGTATGATTCTTCCAATAGCTATGCAGGACATTTTCCGCTCCTTCCATGAAGTTCATTCTATGACACAGTTTATCTTTCATTCTTTACCAGAAGTTCTGTCCGAACATGTTCTGCTGCTTCCACCATCACTTTAAGCGATGAAATCGTCTCCGTTATCCCCCTTGTTTTCAAGCCGCAGTCAGGATTGATCCAAAATTGTTTTGGGTTCAATACCTTTAAAGAACGCTTAATATGCGTGATGATTTCCTCACGCTCTGGTATATGGGGACTATGAATGTCATACACACCCAAGCCTATCCCTTTGTCGTATATGCTTTCCTCAAATATGTGGATCAGTTGACCATGGCTCCGCGACGTCTCGATTGAGATGATATCGGCATCAAGATCACTGATGGCTTCCATGATTTCCTCAAAATCGGAGTAGCACATATGGGTGTGGATTTGCGTTTCATCCTGAACTGACGAAGTGGCTAACTTAAATGAATGAACTGCTGCCTGTAAATATTCATCCCACCGTTCCTTCTTCAATGGTAATCCCTCTCTGAGAGCAGGTTCATCAACCTGAATCATCCGTATCCCCTCTGCTTCCAGGGCTTCAATCTCTTTCCGGAGAGAGAGGGCAATCTGGTTAGCCACTGTGTAACGTGATAGATCCTCCCTAACGAATGACCAGTTTAGAATGGTGATCGGCCCTGTTAACATCCCTTTGACCGGCTTAGCAGTTAACGACTGGGCATAGACCGTTTCATCCACCGTCATCGCTTCTATAAAGTTCACATCTTTGAATATGATGGGAGGTTTCACACATCGTGAGCCATAGGACTGTACCCAGCCAAATGTGGTGAACTGAAAGCCCTCCAATTTCCCTCCGAAAAATTCGACCATATCCGTCCGCTCAAATTCTCCGTGGACCAACACATCCAATCCGACTTCTTCCTGGATAGTGATCCACCGTTTTATTTCTCCGCGAATGAACTGCTGATATGCGTCGTCACCAATCTCACCCTTTCGCCACTTCATTCTCTGCCTTCTTACCTCACTTGTCTGAGGAAAGCTCCCGATTGTAGTCGTAGGGAGAAGGGGGAGATGAGGTTGTACCTTCCGGCGGATGGAGTAAGGGGACCCCCTCCTGACATTCAATGGGCTTTCTTCACCTACATCACTTTTATTTCCTGATGATTCATGAAGGGCAGCGATGGATTTCACACTTTCATCCAACTCCTTCTGGACGCCCCATGCTCCTTCCCCGAGCGCTTTCGTAAGGATGACCACTTCCTTCAATTTCTCGTCAGCAAATGATATACCTTTTTTAAGGGCTTGATCCAACGCGTCTTCCTTCCTCACGGTCACCGGTACGTGTAGCAAGCTGGAGGACGGCTGAATGATTAATCGGTCCTTTGCTACATGGTCAGTCAATAACGTCACAAATGAATGGGCATCAACAAGATTCCTTCTCCAAATATTCCGGCCGTCCACCACCCCGGCAGCAAGGAACTTATCTTCAGGAAACCCGTTCCTCCTCAGGGCATCCCAATTTTCACCCCGATCATGTATAAAGTCCATTCCAATCCCGTCCACAGGTATAGCCATCACCTCTTTATAATGCTCCAATCGATCGAAATACGTTTGAAGGATAACCTTCACTTCAGGCGCAGATTGCTTTAAAACCTTGTAGACCTCTTTAAAATGTTCTACCTCTTGTTTTGAGATGGAGGTACATAAGATCGGCTCGTCCATTTGCACCCAATCTACGCCCTCCTCCTGCAATTCCTTTAAGACCTGGGCATATAGAGGGACCATTTTTTCTATAATTGCGTATTCATCCGCTTCATCATACCCTTTAGACAATCTTACGAAGGTGAATGGTCCTATGATCACAGGCTTCCCCTTGATACCAAGCTTTTCTTTCGCTTCACGGTACAAGGCCAACGGACGATTTTCCACCAGCTCAGGTTCCGATCCGGAAAATTCAGGGACGATATAATGATAGTTGGTATTAAACCATTTCGTCATTTCCGATGCTGAGGCATCCTTCATCCCCCTTGCTATACCAAAATACGTATCAAGAGGCACTTTCCCTCCGTGATAGTGAAACCTGCAGGGAACGACTCCGAACATCACCGCAGTATCGAGTACATGATCATAAAGCGAGAAATCTCCAAGGGGAATCAAATCCACTCCCAGATCCCCCTGTTTCTTCACATGATTGAGACGAATGTCCTCCATTTGTTTCTCGAACGACTCTACGTCTACTTTTTTGGACCAATATTGTTCCAATAATTTTTTCCACTCACGATTTTCCCCTATTCTCGGATACCCTAAATTTGAACTCATGACCTTACTCAATTAACACACTCCCCGTCTTTTCAAAATGGTTATCGTAGTCCCAACAAAAAAATCTCTCTTTCAAAAAGAAAGAGAGATTCATACGCATACTTAACTAGAGTCGAGACCGACCGGTTTTCTCAACACGCATTCCTCACCCCTCTCTATATCCACGTAGAGCATAAGTGCATACAACAGGCAGGTCTCCTGACTTAGGATCGTCGCTTCTTATCCCTTCCCATTTCAGATGAAATAGTGGTTATGTGATAAGTTGCTCCCCTTTACAGTGGCGGGACCGCGCCGGATTTTCACCGGTCTTCCCTCTTAGCTGAGTAAGACTCAGCACCTATTGCATTTGTCTATTTAATTGTCCTAATACTAGAAAAGCCCTCTCATTCAAAGAAAGAGAGGGCTTCATATTTAGTGGAATCCCCTCTTATTTTCCAAAGCAAAGGCTTTGCAGGAATTAGCACCTTTTCAACAAAGTTGAACGGTTGCCGGGTTTCACAGGGCCAGTCCCTCCACCTCTCTACATAAGAGTTAAACGCTTATATTTTCACTATTCGGAAATTAGTACTTATCGTAGCACGGGAAAGACTGGCTGTCAAAAGAAAATATCACCTTTTGTTCATTCTCCTTAATAGTAGGTACTTTCTGCATAATGACATTTAATGCATGTCCGCGACGCTGCCTTTTCATAAAAGACATGTTTGCACCGGCCCTGAATGCCCTTCACTTCTTTCTCAAGATCCATGATCCTTTCGTGCAGAATCAACATTTCTTTCTTCAACATACGTATATGCGAACCTTGATTACCGGTAGAGGTTTGATCCATTTTCAAGGAACTCCTTCGCCTTTTCTTTCAATCCTTTTTCCCTCTCAAACTGTGAGTCTACAGTTCTGTCCTTCATCCCCCTTATATCATGGGAGATTTTCATAGAACAAAATTTCGGCCCGCACATAGAACAGAAATGGGCTGTCTTTGCCCCTTCTGCAGGGAGGGTTTCATCATGATACTCCCTTGCCCGTTCAGGGTCCAGGGAGAGATTGAATTGATCATTCCATCTAAACTCGAATCGTGCTTTGGAAAGGGCGTTGTCTCTTATGCGTGCACCTGGATGCCCCTTCGCTAAATCAGCTGCATGAGCGGCAATCTTGTATGCAATGACGCCTTCTTGTACATCGTCTTTATTCGGAAGCCCGAGATGTTCCTTTGGGGTTACATAACAGAGCATCGCCGTCCCGAACCAGCCGATCATCGCAGCCCCTATGGCAGAAGTAATATGATCGTATCCCGGCGCAATATCTGTCGTTAATGGTCCCAACGTATAGAAAGGGGCTTCATGACAGATTTCCATCTGCTTATCTACGTTTTCTTTAATCATATGCATCGGTACATGCCCAGGACCTTCGATCATCACCTGGACATCATGATCCCATGCCATTTTCGTCAACTCACCCAATGTCTCAAGCTCAGCAAATTGTGCTTCATCATTGGCATCCGCGATTGATCCCGGCCTCAATCCATCCCCCAATGAAATGGAAATATCATAGATCTTTGCGATTTCACATATGTCTTCGAAATGTGTATAGAGGAAATTTTCCTTATGATGAGCCAGACACCACTGGGCCATGATCGAACCTCCCCGTGACACAATCCCGGTAGTTCGATCAGCAGTTAAGTGAATATATCTCAATCGCAGTCCCGCATGGATGGTAAAATAATCAACACCCTGCTCCGCCTGTTCAATCAGCGTATCCCGGTACACTTCCCAAGAGAGATCTTCAGCTACCCCTTTTACCTTTTCCAGAGCTTGATAGATCGGCACCGTACCTACAGGGACAGGGGAATTCCGAATCACCCACTCACGTGTAGTATGAATGTCTTTCCCAGTCGATAAGTCCATGATGGTATCTGCCCCCCACCTAGTCGCCCATGTCATCTTCTCCACTTCTTCTTCAATCGAGGAAGATACGGCGGAATTGCCGATATTCCCATTGATCTTCACATGGAAGTGACGGCCGATGATCATCGGCTCAACTTCAGGATGATTGATATTAGCAGGTATGATGGCCCTTCCCCTTGCCACCTCATCACGGACAAATCCAGGATCCACATTTTCCCGGATCGAAATGAACTCCATTTCCGGTGTAATTATTCCTTTTTTTGCGTAGTGCATTTGAGTGACGATACTGCCCTTTTTTGCCTGTAAAGGATGTCGGTTTGAATGAGAGAACCATTTCAGCTCGGCACCGGGGTCTTTACTTCTATACCCGTTATCTTCCGGAACGACTTCACGTCCTTTGTAGACGTCCACATCTCCTCGTTCCATAATCCAATTCTTTCGCACGGAAGGCAATCCTTTATTGATATCCACATGATATTGTGGGTCTGTATACGGTCCACTCGTATCGTATATACGAACAGGGTCATTCTCTTCTTCTCCAAAGGCTGCCTTCGTCTTACTTAATTCAATTTCTCTCATCGGAACATTTATGTCCTGCCGTGATCCTCTGACGTACACTTTTTTACTGTTTGAAAATTGAGATTTTAACTCGATTGCCATCTACCTTCTCCTCCTTGTGATTGGATCCGGAAGGGTACCTCGTCAGGCAGTTCACTTATCCTTCAGTGAAAATGAAGACACAAAAAAGGGTCCTGAATGATCAGAACCCGACATGTCAAAAAGTAGTAAGCGCCTCAAATAAAAACATTTAGCGCTTCTTCACTACTTCCCTCCGCTGGTATCATCCAGATCAGGTTCAAAGGGTCAAAGAACTCCTGCGTTCTTCTCTCAGTCCAAGCCTGTATCGGACTCCCCCAGTAGAAATAAGAATATTCAGTTGTTACATACTATTTTTACCATACTGACATTTCGTTTCATATAGGTTGAAAGAATCAATTTAGGACGTGATCACTTTTTTGAATGCTGCTACTTTTTCCGGGTCTATTGCCATATCGTATCTTCCCTGGTGACGTACACCGGCCCCTACATGGTATTCCCCTGCATGTAGCTCACTGTGTATTTCATTGATGTTATCAACCGTTAAACCAGAACCGGGCATGATAATGGGACCGCCTGCCTTCTCTACTTCCATCATTCTTTTTATAGTTTCAATTCCTTCACTCACCACCGACCTTCCTCCTGATGTAAGAATCCTCTCTACTGCCAGCTCCGATTGATGTATTTCTTTACAAAGGACTGCCGGGTCCAAAGCTTCGTCGATAGCCCTGTGAAATGTGATCGATTGCCCGTCTGCTGTTTGAACGATTTCCTTTAACGCATTCATATCCAGTTTCCCCTCATGTGTTAAAGCACCAAAAACGATTCCTCTACCACCTATTTCCTCAATCGTCCGAACCTGTTCTGCCATGGCTTTTACTTCATCCATGGAATAACGGAAGGAGGAAGAATGCAGGCGGATCATGATCTGAACAGGAATCGATACAGCCTTCAATATCTTTTCTATGACCTGGTACTCTGGTGTCAATCCTCCCGTATGTATGGCGGATACTAATTCAAGTCGATCCGCTCCAGACGCTTCTGCTAACCTGGCATCCTCTTCATTTAAGACAATGACTTCCAGTTTACTCATGTTGACCACTCCTATCATTGGTTGTTGATGCCTATACTTTATCACAAAGGAAAAACAGAGCCGACTAAAAAAACAAACATGTTCGTGTACAAGCTTGAATATCTTTTGAATATGTGCAAAAAGGAAAAGGGGGAAGAAAATGAAACGTCTGATTGTATTGCTATTATGCGTATTTGTATTGAGTGCGTGTGGGGAAAAAAAGCCTGCATCCTATGAGTTATGCGGATATGGGGATATGATGGTGGTGAACGACAAAGAGTATGTGAAAGTTGCCGTAGAGAAAAAGTTAACCCTCGATGAAAAGATCGGATCCATCAAAGAAAAGATCGAAACCAAGTATCATCCGGTGAATGACTTTACGGCAAATACATTGGCAGAAGGGACACCCCTTTATAGTGTGAAAGATCATAAGAACTATCTTATTGCTCAAACGAAGGATAACCGTTATCTATTGTATGAGGAAATTAAATAAAACGAGGGGCTGCCTGCAGCCCCTCGTTTTATTTAATTCGTCCTGTTCAGGGAGATCAATCGGTAGAAGATTGTCGTGACCCCATCCTTCCACTCGAGCTTCTCAATCTTTCCAAAACCAATCGGATCACTATGCTTACTCTTTCGCACATCAATGGGGATATGCATCGGATATAGACGATATCCAGATTTTTGAAGATGAAAGAGATTCCCTTCTTTTCTTAGTTCTTTCCCTTTTGTCACGATCATCGTGTTAAGCTCTAAACCCATGCCCATTTTGTATGACCTCAATCCTTTTTAATCTCATCATACACCACTGACTATTGGTCCTTCATCCAGGAGCAGAGCAGGGAAACGATTTGCTGGTTCTTTCTCTGCGGAAAGTAGTGCGTAAACTCTTTGAAGTAATGGGACGAGACCTGCTTCCCGAGCTCTTTCAATCTTTTTTCTAATCTATATGCATGCTCGACGGAAACGTTCTGATCTTTTTCCCCATGAATGATCAAGACCGGTGCCTCAAGATTTTCAAGTGAATATAAGGGGGTCCTCCATTCGTATCTTTCGGGAACTTTATTAGGACTCCCACCGATCACTCTTTTCATCATTCTGCGCATGTCCTTTCGTTCATCATACGTCAAAAACATGTCAGACACGCCTCCCCATGTGACGATGGACGTCACATCACTCGACTCGATCCCTGCCATCAGGGCCATGACTCCGCCTCTTGAAAAGCCGAATACATGGATGCGATTCTTTTCCAACCGGGGGTGATCTTTCAATAGCTCCACGCCGGAAACAGCATCCTCCCGGTCATTCCCCGCAAAATCCTCATTCCCTTCTCCTCCCAGGTTCCCCCTGTAATATGGCGCAAACACGATGAATCCGTGAGAAGCGAATTGAGCGATCCTGGCTGGCCTTACCATCCCCACACCTTTGATCCCCCCTCTTAAATAGAGGAAACCGTCGTACGTCCCCCTTGCAGCAGGCTCGGCCAGTAAGCCCTTCACCCTCAGTCCCGAGGATATATAGGTGACTTCATATAATTCAACATGTGGATTCGGAGATGGAAACAGGGTTTTCTTCACAATCGTTCCGTTCTTCATATTCTCTTCCTTTCAACTCGTGCAATGGGTATTCACACATTTTTTATACTGTACATAGAATATTTTAGCAAATCTAAATAAGGCGATGCGAAAGAGCTTTATGACCATCCTACCCTTCCGCCGGATAGATAAACAAAGCGAAGAGAGCTGCACTCATCCCTATATTGATTACCCGCAAGGATTAAAGGAGGAAGATTGACTTGAAAAAATGGCTTAAAAATGGTCTAGGTGTAGTCCTCATTCTCATGTTGACCATCGGATTGACTGCATGTGGAGAAAAAGAGGAGGCTGTCCAAAAAGTGCGCGTAGCGGAAGTGACCCGCTCGATTTTTTACGCACCTGAATACGTAGCTATCGAAAAAGGATTCTTTAAAGAAGAAGGGCTCAACATTGAACTGACCACCACATGGGGTGGGGATAAGACGATGACGACTCTCTTATCAAACGGTGCGGATGTCGCATTGGTCGGCTCCGAAACATCCATCTATGTCCATGCGCAAGGGTCGGATGATCCTGTCATCAACTTTGCTCAATTGACTCAAACCGACGGTACGTTCCTCGTCTCCAGGGAAAGGGTGGAGAACTTCGAATGGGATCAACTGAAGGGTTCAACCTTCCTTGGCCAGCGTAAAGGCGGCATGCCGCAAATGGTCGGGGAATTCGTATTGAAGAACCACGATATTGATCCGCAGAACGATTTAAACCTGATCCAAAACATTGATTTCGCCAATGTTGCCAATGCCTTCGCATCCGGTACCGGCGACTACGTCCAATTGTTCGAACCGACTGCCTCGATCTTTGAACAAGAAGGAAAAGGCCATATTGTCGCTTCCTTTGGCACGGAATCAGGGCATGTGCCGTACACGACCTTCATGGCGAAAGACAGTTACATGAAAGAAAACAAAGAAACGGTGGAGAAATTCACGAAAGCCCTTTACAAAGCTCAGCAATGGGTGGAAGAACATTCAGCGGCCGACATCGCCAAAGTAATTGAGCCTTACTTCGAAGATACGGAAGTGGATTTAATCGAAACGGTTGTCGACCGGTATAAATCACAAGGCTCCTTCGCAACTGACCCGATCCTGGATGAAGAAGAGTGGAACAATCTTCAAGCCATCATGGATGAAGCAGGAGAACTCCCTCAGGCCATCGATCACAAAACGCTTGTAAACACTTCCATTGCTGAAAAAGCATCAAAGTAGCTATTCCCGGGGGCTGACACACGTCAGCCCTTCCGTTGTAAAAAATTTGAATATGGAGGCTTAAAACAGTGAACTTTCTATCGATCGATTCCGTCCACCACACCTACTTCTCACCGAAAACGGCCACCCATGCCCTCACAGATATTTCATTGCAGGTGGAAGAAGGCGAATTCGTCTCGTTCATCGGACCATCGGGATGCGGCAAGACGACGCTGCTTTCCATTGTCGCCGGGCTCATTCAGCCGACAGAAGGAGCTGTAACATTAAATGATAAGCCCATCAGGAATATGAAGAAGAAATTGGGATATATGCTTCAACAGGACTATCTCTTTCCATGGAAGACAATTGAAGAGAATATTTTTCTCGGCTTGGCCATTATGGGGAACCTGACAGAGGATAAAAGAAAAGAAGCATATGCTTTATTGAGGGAAATGGGCCTTGAGGGTGTAGAGACCTCTTACCCCCGGGAATTATCAGGGGGGATGCGTCAACGGGTCGCACTGATCCGGACCCTCGTCACCGAGCCTCAATTGCTTCTCCTGGATGAACCTTTCTCTGCACTTGATTATCAAACGAAATTGAAGTTAGAGGATCTGGTGTTTTCCACTTTAAAGTCCTTCGGAAAAACGGCCATCCTCGTCACTCATGATATCGGGGAAGCGATCTCCATGAGCGACCGCATCATTCTATTTGGTTCGAAACCGGGGCGTGTCCATGTCATATTCGACGTACCCCAACCGTTAAAAGGATTGATGCCCTTCGAAGTCAGGAATCACGAAGCATATCCGGAATTTTTCCAGACCATTTGGAAGGAGCTTGAGAAACTTGAATCACGAATCGATTAAACAAAAACACCAGGAATACATTCACTCATTGAAAAGAGAGCAGCGATGGGTTTGGTTTTATCAAGCCCTTATTTTCACCGTCTTCTTCTCACTGTGGGAGATTGCCAGTCGAAACAGCTGGGTGGACCCCCTCATCTTCAGCTCACCTTCGAAAATATGGAAACTTTTCCTCGTGAAGTTGGGGGACGGGAGCCTCTTAGCCAATCTGTCCGTGACCCTTGGTGAAACCGTCATCGGATTCATCCTCGGCACCCTGCTCGGCACCCTGCTTGCCGCTTTACTTTGGTGGTCACCATTTCTCTCGAAAGTATTGGACCCCTACCTTGTCATCCTGAACGCCATGCCAAAGGTCGCCCTCGGGCCGATCTTGATTGTAGGACTTGGACCGGGCTTCACGTCTATCATCGCTATGGGAACCGTCATCTCTGTAATCATCACCACCATCGTAGTCTATACATCCTTTCGGGAAGTCGACCCGAATTACTTAAAGGTGATGCAGACATTCGGGGCAAAACGGGGACAGATGTTTAAAGAAGTCGTCCTTCCCGCCTCCTTCCCTACCATCATTTCGACCTTAAAGGTCAATGTAGGGCTATCGTGGGTCGGCGTCATCGTAGGGGAATTCCTTGTCTCCGCCAAGGGTCTCGGCTACATGATCATCTACGGATTCCAGGTGTTTAACTTTACCCTGGTCCTTCTCTCTCTTCTCGTTATTGCCGTATTCGCAACCATTATGTATAAACTCGTGGAGCAGCTTGAGAAAAAATGGATCAAGTCATAAGATCGAGATCTCTTACTCTTTTCAGTGCCGATTCCACCACCCGATCCTTCATAATGAAGCTAAAGGAAGGGTCTTCGTGAATCTGTGAGAAATCACCGTTCCATAGCACGGCTCCTTCTGTTTCCAAGTAATCATCTTTGCGGATAAGCTCCACTGCTTCCGCAAAGAAAATCGTTTTAACAAACGGAGTGCGGTCAAACACCTTATATTCCCCAATGAATACAGGCTCTTTGATCACTCCCCCCGTCTCTTCAAACGTTTCACGGGTCGCTGCTTCCTCGAGGGTCTCACCCTGTTCCCTCTTCCCCCCTGGAAACTCAAGGCCCCTTTTTTTATGACGGGTCAATAACCATTTGCCTTTATAGCGGCAGATCACGAGGACATGATAGGATTCCTGTTGAAACTTCGCCTTATGAAAAGATAATTCTACTTTTAAGCCATTTTCATCTGTAAACTGTACCATTTACGTCACCTCATCCGTACACGCTTTCTTTCATCTAACCACAAATAAAAAGCATTGGTCCACAGATATCACTTCTGAACCAACACTTTTATCATTACTCGTGGTTTTCATGAGGCTTAGAATCGAGGATGCCTATGCTTTCGATGAATGTCTTTACGTCTTCATCTCCCAGCCGGTGGAGCATCTCATACACCTGATGCAGGTTTTCATCATAGGCATCATTTTCCCGGTCAAAGTGATATTGAACATAGGGAACGTGAGACCGGTAGAAACCTTGCCAGTCGACCGAGTGATTGGAATCGAATACTTCCCGTAGCTGGGTGATTTCTTCATCCGTCGCAGATATTTTAAAGTTCCATTCGGAATCCGTCGAGCTTCTTGAAATTTCACCGGTGGCCACTTCAATATAATAATCATGTCTTTCTTCGCTCATCTTCCCACTCCTTCACTGTACTTATCCTTCATTTTCCTCAATTGACGAAATTCTATTCACTTCGATTTCTTCTTCAACACTTCAACCGCTTTTCGTAAAAATTCGGGTACGGGCACTCCTGCTCTCCCGACATTCTCAATGATCGAAATCATCTCATTACATAAATAAAAAATAATCGTCGCATTACGAATAAAGTGTTGATTTGTTAGTATAGTATCAATAAGGTGAGCAACAGTGACAAGCGAGAAGATCAGCACTTTCCGGCCGATCCTTTTCGCCCCGAATTTGCTTGACAGCTTACCTTCGAGCCCGCTTGCAATCATCCCCGTGAAGTAATCAAGGGTCACGGCGATCAACAGAAACGTAATCAACATGTCCCACTCTCCGAATAAGTTAAGAATAATGGCACTAAGACCCGACCCAACAAACAGCATACTTTTCTCCAAATAAAGCATCTCCTTTTCATAGTGGCTGGTTTATCGCAGACAACCACCACTGGAGCGACGCCGCATCGGCTGAGGCAGAACGCCTCTCCGTGGTTAAAAAGTCCGATAAAAGGGTAAAGACAAATAAGAGTTGTCCTAGCATAATATGTAGAGTAATTCATAAACGTTCATGTTAAAATGAAACTAAAGGGAGGTGAAGTGCATGAAGTTGATCGAAGAGATCTATGAAATGTACCGTGGAAGAATCAAAGGTACCGACGAAGACTTAGACCTCATTGCCCTTACAATCTTAGAAGATACATCCAGGAATGAACTATTGGAAATGATCCAGGAAATGGAAACAGAAGAATTGCAATACTTCTTCCGCTTATACATATTCGAAACATTGAAAGAAAAATGGTCCAACAGTGAAGAACGGGTCAGGCTTGAGAAGAAAAGTCTGCATTAAGCCGAGTTCTTTTCGCAAAAAAAAGCGTTGCTCCGACTATCCGGAGCAACGCTTTTTTCATCCTTTTATATCCACTGCATGTCCTTTACTTGGATGAGGAGCAGGTTGACTTGCCTGCATATCCCTCATCATCACCGTGACTTGTGCCGTTTGAGTCGCCATCTGGCTCTTAAGCAGATTCATGCTGAGCGTCCTCTGAAGTTCCGCCACCTGTTTCCCCATAATAGAAGACATTTCCATGGCATATTCCCCCTCGCTTCGTTTGTCAAGAATAGTGCATACTATACTCAGAATAACAAACATCCGATGGAAAACATAGGAAACGTCATAAAAATGTTGTTTTTACTCCCATATGGCCGATCCTTCTATGGTAAAATAGTGAAAAAAGGGGGGTTCCATGATGTCAATGACTCTTGTCCTGATTATTGCGGTTGTCATATGTATCCTGGTGATTTTCGTCAGTGCCCTTACAACGTCCAAAGCCTATACAACCGTTAAACATACAGTTGATCCACTCGAAAACAATCCTCACCTCGAACAGATGAAACAGGATGAGGAAAAGGAACATAAGGAGTAAACAGAAAAACCACCGTTCAAATATATGAACGGTGGTTTTTTTTTATGCGAATACTTGCTTCAAATCTTCGTTGCTTTGATTCAACCAGAAACGCATCAGTTTCTTGGCCCCTTCTAAATCATGAAGCTTCGCCTGCCCGCATTGTTTTTCGTTGGCTGCAGGGATTTCCTCGATTTCTACCGCTTCTTTCATCGTAGCGTTCAACAGGTCGATGATTTCTTCCACTTTCGGCTCCCCGCTGACGACTAAATAATAACCCGTTTGGCAACCCATCGGGGAAATATCAATGATATCAAAATGAGCATAAGGCTCTGCATATTTACGGATCGTGAAGGCTAATAAATGCTCAAGAGTATGAATGGAATCAGGCTTCATCGCTTGCTTGTTCGGCTGACAGAAACGGATATCAAACTTATTCACAAGTCCGTCGCTTCCTACTTTATGCACACCACAATGTCTGACAAATGGTGCTTTCACTGCATTATGATCTAATTCAAAGCTTTCTACTGAAGGCATTAAAATCACTCCCATTTAGTTTCTACTTCATAGTATAACGTAAATTCATAGTTATTTCATCAACTTAATCTGAATTAGGCAAAAAACCTATTTCCGCACCCGGGATGACAGGCCAAAACCTTTCAATCCACCTCGAGATTCTGATATAGTAAAAGAAAATTCAACGGGGAGACGGATCATGAAACGAGTATTGTTAGTATTGTTCAAGCTTTACCAGCGCGTCATTTCCCCTCTTAAACCCCCTACTTGCCGCTTTTATCCTACCTGCTCCCATTACGGTGTCGAGGCCGTGAGCCGGTTTGGCGCACTCAGGGGCGGCTGGCTGACGATCAAGCGGATTGTGAAATGCCATCCATTTCATCCTGGAGGCATCGACCACGTGCCGGAAGAATGGCCGCGGCAAAAAGATAAATGATTGGGACTGGCTCCAAATTTAGGAGGCAGTCTTTTTTTATAAAAATCATCCATTTGTCTTGCTTATTCCCCATATCGGTAGTAAAATAACCTTTGTGCTAAATCGTAATCATTACAGTTAAGGGAAGAACATGACTTAAAAAGGAGGATTCCTCTTGAACTATATTCGCATGAGTTTGCTATTATTATTGATTTTCGTATTGTCTGCCTGCGGAGCCGACTCCGGTCAGGACGGCAAAAAGAAAGATGAATTAGAGGTTTACACGACCGTCTATCCACTGGAGGATTTCACGGAAAAAATCGGCGGGGACTATGTGGACGTCGAAAGCATCTACCCTCCAGGTGCTGATGAACACACTTTCGAACCATCTCAGAAAGATATGATGAAGATGGCCGATGGGGATGTTTTCTTCTACGTCGGGATGGGCCTAGAGGGTTTCGTTGAAAAATCTAAATCTTTATTAGAAAATGAAGACGTTACTGTGGTACCGACAAGTACAGGAATCGAAGTGCCTCATGAAGAGGGTGCTGATGAACACGACCATGAAGATGGCCATCATCACGATGTGAATCCACATATTTGGCTGGATCCCGTGTATTCGAAGCAAATGGCCAAGAATATCGCCGACACCCTCTCAAAGGAAATGCCCGAGCATAAGGATGAGTTCCAGGCGAATCTTGAAGAATTGTCGAGTGACCTGGACGAGTTAGACTCTGAGTTCAAAAAGATGGCTGACAACGCACCAAAGAAAACCTTTTACGTGTCCCACGCAGCCTACAGTTATTGGGAAGAACGCTACGGACTTCACCAGGAAGCCATCGCCGGCTTAAACACTGCCAATGAACCGTCGCAGCAGGAGCTGAAAGAAATCATTGAAAAAGGAAAAAAAGACAACGTTCAATACATTCTCTTTGAACAGAACGTCTCTTCACGCCTGACAGAAGTCGTTCAAAATGAATTGGGTGCGAAATCACTGACACTTCATAATTTATCCGTCCTTACAGCAGATGATCGAAAAAAGGATGAGGATTACTTTTCATTGATGAAAAGAAACATTGAAACGTTGAAAAAAGCATTGCAATAAGAGCAGCCTCCGTGGCTGCTCTTTTTTCATGTGGAATACAAAACCCTTCCTCCTAAAAAACATGAATATTATTTTCCATTAAGTGGACAATAAGGAAATGTTAAAGACTAGTAAGGGAGATTTAAAAATGGATGAATTAGTAATCGCTCGTTCCATGTTTGGGATCACAATGGGGTTTCATATCATTTTTGCCACACTTGGAGTGGGTATTCCGTTAATGATCCTCGTTGCCGAAATTATGTTTCAACGGACCAATGACCTTGATTATTCCGTGATGGCGAAGCGCTGGACCAAGGCGTTTGCCGTTCTGTTAGGGGTGGGTATCCCAACAGGGACGATTGCCGGCGTTCAATTGTCACTCCTTTGGCCGGGATTTATGGAGGTCATCGGGCGCGTCATGGCCCTGCCGTTTCAAATTGAAATCTATGCTTTCTTTGTTGAAGCATTGTTTATGTCCATTTATGTGTATGCAGCCAGCCGCATTGCGCCATGGATGAGGATTGTGAGCCTGGTCCTTGTCGCCATCGGCGGTCTTGCTTCAGCTGTACTCATCACCAATGTGCATGCGTTTGAAGGAACGCCTGCCGGATTTGAAATCATAAACGGGCAAATTACCAACGTAGATCCGTGGAAAGCATTCTTTAATCCGAGTTTCTTCGTAACAGCCGGACACGTGGCATTATCGGCCTATGTTGTGGGGTCGTTTACGATTGCAACCGTATCCGCTTTTAAAATGCTCCGATCTTCTTTCGGATCGAGGATTTATGCCTTTCACCGAAAGTCGCTCATGATTTGTTTATTAGTCGGGGGTGTATTTGCATTTCTTACTGCAATCAATGGACATGAATCGGCCCAAAAGCTCCATGAGTATCAGCCTGAGAAATTGGCAGCCGCCGAAGGACTGTTTGAAACCCAGACTCATGCTCCACTTTCCGTTGGAGGATTCACCGACCCTGTCACTCAAGAAGTAAAGTGGGGGATTGAAATTCCGTGGGCACTCAGTTTCCTTGCCGGTAACAGTTTCGATACGGAAGTGATCGGATTGAACGACTTCCCTGAAGAATATTGGCCGCCTCTTTTCGTCCATACACTTTTCAACGCGATGGTTGGGATCGGCTCACTGCTTATTTTACTGTCACTGGTCGCCTATGTATGGAACAAGTTACTGAAGAAAGAGCGATTCCCGAAATGGCTGATGTGGGCATTCGTCGCTGGTGGGCCGCTGTCGATCATGGCCATCGAATTCGGTTGGATCTTTGCCTGTACAGGCCGACAGCCTTGGACGATCTACCGTATTCTCAGTACGGAAGACTCGGTGACCACTTCAGGGAACTTAGGAACTCTTTTCATTCTATTCGTTTCCGTTTATGCGATTTTGGCCGTGTCCGTCGTTCTGGTCCTTCTCTATTATTTCAAACGGAATCCACCTGAAAAGGATATTAACAAGGCGGAAGCGAGTCATAAGGATATTCCTTTAACAACCTAAACAGCAGGAGGTGAAGATATGACACAATCATTGATTGCCATCACGATCCTATGGGGATTCGTCTTTATCTATGCCGTCATGGCGACAATGGATTTCGGCGCAGGTTTCTGGTCGATGATCTATATCAATCATGACAAAACGAAAGCGACGAACATTGCCAATCGCTATCTGTCCCCTACCTGGGAGGTCACCAATACATTCATCGTCGCCTTAGTCGTCGCCGTGTACAGTATGTTCCCTGGAGCCGCGTATTCATTAGGAACCGTTCTGCTCGTTCCCGGAAGCTTGATTCTTTTGCTTCTGGCCCTGCGGAGTGCTTTCCTTGTATTCTCTCACGTAGCAGATGACTACAGGAAGCCGTTGACCTACGTAACGGGGATCACCGGCTTATTGATTCCTGGCCTGCTCATCAGTGTGCTGCCCATTTCCCATGGACCTTATATTGACTTCAGCGACGGACAGACCCTTCATCTGGGAAAATTGTTCAGTAGTCCACATGAATATGCTTTCTTCGGATTCGCCGTCGCAAGTACGTTATTTCTGTCATCTCTGCTTCTTGCTGACTATTCCAAGGCTTCAAAGGAATTCGAAGCCTTTAAAGTCTATCGCAGGGACGCTCTGATCATCGGTCCCATATCGGTTGTCATGGCCTTTCTCATCATGTTCACCATGAAAAATGAGGCAAGATGGATTTACGATCGTATGATGGACGACCTGCCGATTCTACTCGTCTCCCTTCTCGGGTTCCTCGTCGCGGGGGGGGCCTTGTTCCTGCCGACGAACAAGGAAGGGATGAAAGGGATGCCCCGGGTGGCCGTCATTGCTGTTACCTTTCAATATGTACTGGCGAGTTATGTATACGGTAAGGCACATTTACCTTATATCATCTACCCTGAGGTTACGATCCAATCGGGATTTACCGATCCCAACTCCTTTAAGGCTGTATTCCTCACCTATATCGTCGGGTTCATCATCCTGTTCCCCGGCTTTGTCTACTTCTGGAGTTTATTCATGAATGATAAACGGTACTTACGTCAAAAAGGTGAATGAATTCGCTCCGGGACTCCCGGGGCTTTTTTCTTTCCTATCCGTCAGGTAGATTAGTTGCCTATCCGCATTCCTACACTTTACACTTACGATAGAACCTAATTGAAAGGATGATGGAAGATGGCACAATCGATTAAAGGCAAAACCGCTTATATTACGGGTGCTGCCCGCGGAATCGGGAAGGCGACCGCATTAGAGCTTGCCCGTGAAGGCGTTCATGTCGGGTTGATTGCACGCACAGAAAGCACCCTGGCAAAAGTGGCAGAGGTAGCACGATCCCTTGGAGTGAAAGCCAGTGTGGCTGTAGCTGATATTTCCCATATGGAACAGGTGGATAGGGCCGTTTCAAAACTTGAACATGAACTCGGACCGGCTGACATCTTAATCAATAATGCCGGTATCGGAACGTACGGTTCGTTCCTTGAGATCGATCCGGAAGAATGGAAACGGACCTTTGAAGTCAATGTATTCGGAACCTACTATGTAACCCGTGCCGTCCTGCCCCAGCTCATCGAGAAGAACAGGGGGGACATCATCAATATCTCATCCAGCAGCGGCTTGAAAGGGACTGAAGGAAGCACGGCATACAGTGGATCAAAGTTTGCCGTCCAAGGGATGACAGAGGCACTGATGCAGGAAGTCCGAAAACATAACATCCGTGTCATGACCCTGAATCCCAGCCTGGTGGCAACAGACCTTACTTTTGGAGATAAGCTTGAAGAAGCTGACAAAGAAAAGTATATGCAGCCCGAGGATTTGGCAGAGCATATGGTTTCCCAGCTGAAATTACACCAGAGGATCTTCATCAAACAATCCCTTCAGTGGGCGACGAATCCGTTTTAAATGAAAGAAAGCCAGGGAGCATGTGCTCTCTGGCTTATTATCTGTGTTGATTGACTAGGAAATTAAAGATGCGTTTCATCAAATGGAAAGGATTCCTTAAACTGTGTCACGGCACTCAAACGCTTTCTATTGAGTTCCACGCCTATCCCGCTTCCCTCCAATCGTTCCACCACTCCATTCTTCACCACTATCGGTACTGTGATGATGTCCTCCTCCCAGTACTTTGAGGATGATGAAATGTCACCTGGAATGGAGAATCCTTCAAGGGTAGAAAGCGCCAGATTATGAGCCCTGGATACCCCGAATTCAATCATTCCCCCGCACCATACCTTGATCTCGTTTTCCCGGCACAAATGGTAGATTTCCAACGCACTCGAATATCCACCTACTCTGCCAAGCTTGATGTTGACCACTCCACAGCTATTCAAATGAATGGCACTCCTCATGTCATGAGGCGTGACGATGCTTTCATCAAGACAGATGGGAGTCGATATCTCCTTCTGTAATAGAGAATGTTCTACTAAATCATCGACGCCAAGGGGCTGCTCGATCATCTCTAAATCGAACTCATCCAATGCTTGAAGCCGCGAAATATCTCCAAGACTATACACTGAATTCGCATCAGCCAACAGGGAAAGGTTTGGAAAATGGGATCTCAATTCCTTTACGACTTCCACATCGGCACCTGGGGATATCTTCAGCTTTATCCGTTGATATCCTTCTTTCACAAGCTCTTCAGCCTGGGCGACCATCCCTGGAATCGAGCCTGCTCCGACCACGGCCCCGGCAAGAACTTCTTTACGAGTCCCGCCGATCAAATTCCATAATGGCATATCTTGCTGCCTTGCATAAAGATCCCATAAGGCCATTTCAAGGGCAGCCTTCGCCATTGCATTTCCACGAACGTCTTCAAACCGCTTCCCGATTTCCTCAGGATGGTGAAATGGTTTACTGTTCAAAAGGGGGATCAAGACGTCCTTCAGCATATGATAGGATGTTTTGACCGTCTCTTCTGTATACCATGGTGTGGAAAAGGCGACTCCTTCTCCCAGTCCACACAATCCCTCTCTGTCCTTGACCTCGACGATGATGCCTTCGCGGTCTTTAACTGTTTGAAGATGGGTCACAAAGGGACTTTTTAAAGGCATGGAAATAACGTGAAGGGTGATGGATTTAATCTTCATCAGCAACCATTCCTTTTTCCCACTGCTCTCTTAAAACTCTCCTCAGCAGTTTGTTTGACGCATTTCGTGGAAGTTCATCCACAAACACGATTTTTTTCGGACGTTTATAAGACGCCAGGTTCTTTTTGCAGTGTGCGATGATCTCCTCTTTTGTCAGATGATCTTTCTTTACAATGAAGGCACACGGAATCTGCCCCCATTCGTCACTTGTGATGCCTGTCACTCCTGCATCCTCCACCCCGTCACAGCTGAGGAGGACACTCTCGAGTTCAGCCGGATACACATTTTCTCCCCCGGAGATGATCAGGTCCGAGCGCCGGTCCAGTACAAATAAGAACCCGTCTTCATCCACATATCCGATGTCTCCTGTATGAAACCAGCCGGATTCAAAGCTTCTGGCGTTTGCTTCCTCTCTCCGGTAATATCCATTGGTCACATTTGGACCTTTCACAAGGATTTCCCCTTCCTGGTTCGCACCTTCTTCACGCTTGATCATTAATTCAGAAGGAAAGAGTGGCTTTCCGGCCGAGCCTAACTTCGACATACTGTATTCAGGTGACAACGTCACAATCTGTGAGGCCGTTTCTGTCATACCATAGGTTTGGAAGACCGGTACTCCTTTTTCTTTACACTTCTGCAGTAATGGAAGTGGGGCAGGACCGCCGCCCAACAGCATGCAGCGGAAACTTGGATGATAGGTTTCATCCCCCAATCCTTTCATCAAACGGGAGAGCATATTGCTGACAACCGACATGATGGTGACCTTCCCTGACGTCAATTCACAGTTGATCCCTTCCACGTCGAAAGTTTCAAACAGACGCACGTTCATTCCGTAAATAACACTTCTCATCAGGATTGAGTAACCACTGATATGAAAAAGGGGAACGGAACAAAGCCATGTATCATTTTCATTTATACCAAGATTCAGGGCAGACCCAATGGCGCTCCACCAATGGTTTCCGTAGGATTGAAGGACTCCCTTTGGCGCTCCCGTCGTACCGGAAGTGTACATGACCGAGCATGCTTGATCTAACTGAAAATGATCCTTCCCATCAAATATTGTCGGGGCAGTGTCGAATAATTGTGAGAAAGAGACTCCAACCACGTCATCCCCTAAAAAATCAAGCTTCCCTGCAAATTCATCATCATATATGACCGTCGACAATCCCATATCTTGAATCTGGAAAGTAAGTTCATTTTCACTTAACTTATTGTTTAACAGTACAGTCGTGAAACCTAGCTGTTGAATGGCATGAACAAGAAAGACAGACTCCACTTTGTTTTTAATCATGATTCCCAAAAAAGGATGAGACGAATGTTTTACAATGGTATGTAGTTGTTCCCCGATAGAAATGACTTTTTCCCAAAGCTCACCAAATGTAAACTCTACATCACCATTGCTTAAAGCCATTCGGTCAGGGGTTAAAAATGCTCGTTGTTTCAGCCAGTTAGGCAATTCCTGTGTTGTCATCCTGTCATTCTCCATTCCTTTCGTATTGGTTAGATTATTTTAAAAAAGCCCGATGAATCCATATCAGATTCATCAGGCTGCCCTCAAATCAAGGGAAACGAGGGAATTGTCCGAAGTCCGGCTTACGCTTTTCTTTGAATGCGTCGCGTCCTTCTTTCGCTTCTTCCGTTGTGTAGTAGAGAAGGGTTGCGTCACCTGCAAGCTGTTGCAGACCTGCCAGCCCATCTGTATCTGCGTTGAATGAAGCTTTCAGGAAACGAAGGGCAGTCGGACTTTTCTCAAGCATCTCTGAAGCCCATTGAACCGTTTCCGCTTCCAGCTGCTCATATGGCACCACTGTATTCACAAGACCCATTTCAAGCGCTTCCTGGGCATTGTACTGACGGCATAGGTACCAGATTTCTTTCGCTTTCTTGTGACCGATGATGCGTGCAAGATATCCTGCACCGTATCCAGCATCAAAGCTCCCCACTTTAGGACCTGTTTGTCCGAAGATTGCATTGTCTGCTGCAATCGTAATATCACATACGACATGAAGGACGTGTCCGCCACCAATTGCATAACCGGCTACCATTGCAATGACCGGCTTAGGAATCACGCGGATCAGACGTTGTAAGTCCAATACGTTCAAGCGAGGAATTTCATCTTCCCCTACATATCCGCCATGACCGCGTACACGTTGGTCTCCGCCTGAACAGAATGCTTTCTCACCTGCGCCTGTTAAAACGATGACACCAACCTTGGAATCGTCGCGTGCATAAGCAAATGCGTCGATTAGTTCCATGACGGTTTTAGGACGGAATGCGTTACGAACTTCTGGTCGATTGATCGTAATCTTAGCGATTCCATTATATGTTTCGTATAAAATATCTTCGTAATTTCTTTCTGAAACCCATTCAAAAGCCATTGGTTTGTTCCTCCTTTATGTAATTAACAGTAGTTCCTCTATTATTGTACCAAACTTTCGCGATTCTTCCACATGAATTGCATGACCGGTGTTGGAAAATGTCAAGATTTGAAAGTCCGGGTTGAGCTTTTTCATCTCTTCTGCAATATGAACGAACTTATGATCCAGCTCTCCCACGAGTAACCGGACTGGGAATGTTAGTTCATCAAGCCTGTCCCATAAAGAATTCTGTGCCCCGGTCCCCATCCCTTTCAAGCTGTTGGATAGGCCTGTGGCCGATTGGCTCATGCGCTGTTGCCTGATTTCGGAACGCACTTTATCCGGGAGCCTTTTCTGAGACGCGAACAAGGGAATCTCCTGCCAGAAGTCGACAAATTCTTCGATGCCTTCCCTCTCTATTCTGTCCGCCAGTGCATGATCGTTCTTCCGTCGCTCTTTTCTTTCTTCACTCGTCCTCAATCCGGGAGAGGCGCTTTCCAATATCAATGCCTTCACTTTTTCAGGATACGTCAAGCTGAAGTGAAGGGCCATACGTCCACCCATTGAATACCCGACCAACACTGTGTTGTCGATGTCGAGTTCATCCAGGAGGCTGGATATATCTGCTGCAACCCGGTCCATGGTGTATCTTGTGACGTCTTTCGGGGATTCCGTACGGCCATGACCAATCAAATCAATGCTGACACATCGATTTGTAGCAGACAACTGATCGGTGACCCCGGACCACGTTGTGGTGTCGCCTGTGAAGCCGTGAAGGAAAACCAAAGGCTCTCCCTCCCCTTTCACTTCTACAAAATAACGGATATCATCTACTTGAAGAATCACGATCTTCACCCTTTAGGTTCTGCGTCATTTCCCGGGAAACAAAATTCCACAATTTACGATGATTTGCTACATTTTCTTCCCGATTGGTCACTATCTCAATGATCTTTATTCCTTTGCTTTGCTCTGCTTCCTGGAGAGCCGGAATGAATTCTTCCTGGGTTCCAACATGGAAATAATGAGCACCGTATAGTTTGGCTGCATGAGCAAATTCCAAGTCCATCGGGGTTCCGAACAGGTCTTCGAAATGGGTCTGGTCACCTGCTTGGGGCAGATAGGAAAAGATCCCGCCCCCATTATTGTTCATCACCACAATCGTCATATCCAATTGATATTTCCTCGCTGTCAATAACCCATTGAGATCATGGAAAAAGGCGAGATCCCCGATCAGGAGATACATTGGATGGGATACCGTACTCATCCCGAGAGCCGTGGATACAACTCCGTCAATCCCGTTAGCTCCGCGGTTGGCAAAAATCCGCTGGGACCGGTCATTGGTGAAAAAGTATGTATCCAAATCACGGATCGGCATGCTGTTACTGGAAAACAGGGTGGCTCCTTCCGGCAAATGCTGTATCAACTGATGGACCGCCATTCCCTCATCCCAGGATTGGTGACCCTTGACGAGTAAATCCTTCGTTTCCTTATTGACCCGCTTCCACTCAATCAGCCAGTCCATATTTCTTTGCCCACTTTGCTCCATAAAGCTTTGACAGAACAGGTTTTCCCCGCAGTGAATAAAGTCAGTACCGCGTGCCGTCGGGTCCTGCCACTCTTCCCCTTTACTCACAACCCACGCCGGAATATCCGGGAGGCCTTTCAGAAACAGCATAAGTGCTTTTGATACCGGCATGGCACCGAAACGGATAATGAGATCTGGTTGAAGTGATTCTTTGAGTTCATCAATTCTTAAGAACGTGTCGTAGCAGTCAATGATAGTATCTTTTGAATGTTTCCCACTCCGGACGAAGGACAGTGGATCTGCAACGATCGGCAGCGCATATTCTTCGGCAAATCGTACGATGGACGGAACAGCCTCTTCACTTAGGCCGGGGCCGCATACGATGAGGGCGCGCTCTGATTTTAGTAATGTTTCCTGAAGTTCATACTTGATGTCGGGAGATAACTGCCTATCTCCTTGAAGGACTCTTTTTCCCGTTTTCCCGATTGTAAATTCAACCTTTTGCAAATCCGGGATCAACGGTTCCCTAAATGGAAAGTTATAATGAACCGGCCCTTCCGGATTTCCTGTTGAAAGAGCTACGCCCCTGACAGCAGATGAACGAGCATATTGCAGCATGGACGGGATGCTTTCAGGCAAGGCCATGTCGATGGACCATTTCACGTGTTTTCCGTAAAGATCGATTTGATCAATGGCTTGAGGTGCCCCCACTTCCCTCAGTTCATGTGGTCGATCAGCAGTCAGCACAATGAGGGGCACCCTTGCATAGCGGGCTTCAATGACAGAAGGATAGTAATTGGCTCCAGCCGTTCCGGAACTGCAAAGGATGGCGACGGGCTTTTTCTTTGCCTTGGCGATACCCAATGCAAAAAAGGCCGCAGAGCGTTCATCCACATTGATATACGTCTTCACTCCGGGATGGTGGGCGAATAGCAACGCTAAAGGAGTAGAACGAGAGCCGGGACTGATGACGACTTCGTCTACTCCATTTCCTACCAATTCTTCAATGAAGGCAGCTAAATAATCTGTAAGTTTCTTCTGATGTTCATCATTCATGTACGCTTCCCCCTAATGCCCGGAGCATCGGCCGAAATTTCATCTGTGTTTCCTTAAACTCACTTTCAGGTTCTGAATCTGCTACGATTCCGCAACCTGCATACAAGTAGGCCTTGTCTCCCTGGAGGAGGCCCGAGCGAAGGGCGACGGCATATTCACCATTTCCATAGGCATCGATCCAACCGATAGGAGCGGCATAAAGTCCACGGTCCATGTCTTCCTCCTGCCTGATCACGTGCATCGCTTTGTCCCTAGGGACGCCACCCAGTGCAGGAGTGGGATGCAATTTTCCAACAAGGTTCAAAAGCGAAGTATGCTCAGATGCCTGTCCGATGACCGGTGTATAGAGATGCTGGATATCCTTGAGCTTCATAAGCTGTGGTGTAGAAGGGATCGAAAGTGTGTCACAAAATGGGTTGAGGGCATGTTGGATGCTGTCCACAACAAGATGATGTTCATACCGGTTCTTTTCATCCTCGAGCAGTTCTTCCCCAAGTTTCTCATCGCTTTCCAAGGTATCCCCCCTGGCAATCGAACCCGCAAGGCAGGTGGAAAGGATTTCTTCCCCTGTTTTCTTTACGAGTCGTTCCGGAGTTGCGCCGATGAAACAGCTTCCTTCCCATTCAAAGCTGAAGACGAAGCTGTCAGGCTGCTGTTTCCACAGATTGTCCAATACGAAATCAGAGGACACCTGTTGATCGAATGACACTTCACATTTTCTCGCAAGGACTACTTTATCCATCTCACCCTTTTGCAGGCGATTCACCACACTCTGGACGGATTCCTTCCATTCATCAGGTTTTACATCACGGTTCCCGATCCATTCAGGGCGTTCAGGTATGATGGTCTTTCTGGCGTTTGCAAGAAGCTCTTCTTTCAAACCGATACGTTCATGGAATAAGCTGTCATCCTCATCCGGATGACAGATGACATTCATCGTCAAATAATTCGTTTTTTCAGGCTTTGTTAACATGAACATCGGGAGTTGGAATGTACCTGCAGAGAATTCACTCCACTCTTCACTGTTATCGTTCATCGGGTCGAAACGAAACCCACCATATAATAGTGGACCGGTTCCTGCCCATTTTTCCCCTGTCACAATAACAGCTTCTTCAATAAAGCGCTTCCACTCGTTCTCAACCGTAAAAAAGCGCTCTGCTTTTTCATCTGTAGACAGAATATGAGCCGCTCCGATCCCTACCAGCGTGATGGTATGATCACGGTCCTTCCATAGAAAGCGCTCTCCATGAAAAGAGTTTCCTCCATAATAAAAAGAAAGAGGATCCACTGCATCCACTTCCTCCACTATGCTGAGAAGGACGGGGCGATGTATTTGTTTAGCCTTCATTCTGGCTGTATCATATGCTTTTTCAATATTGGTCTTATGGATGGTAACCAATTGAATTCCCCCAAACAAAATCACGTACAATAGTCAAACTTACTATAAGATACACCTGTACTTATGGTGTGTCAACGGAGTTCAAGACATGTTTACACTATTTATTCTTATTATATATATAATAAACCCTTTTTCTTCTTTTGAGAAACCAAAAGCTTTGTAAAAGTCCTCAATTACTGGAAAATAGAACCTTCACGAATTTGTAGAAAATGATTGACAGTCCCCTTCCCTTTACCTACACTTTAATCTGTAAAGGAATTGTAATGTTTTCTGAAAATTCCTTATTGCGTAAGGGAGAGAGAATGATGGAACAAGAAGCATCCAACGTGTTGGAATCAGATAAAGGGTGGAAGATTTGGTGGCAATTGACTCGCCCCCACACTCTTACAGCGGCATTTGTACCTGTACTATTAGGGACGGTACTAGCGCTGCAATTTACGAAAGTGGACTTTTGGCTGTTTGCAGCCATGCTGGTTGCCTGCCTGTTGATCCAGGCGGCTACAAATATGTTCAACGAATATTATGATTATAAAAGGGGCCTTGATACAGAACACTCGGTCGGGATCGGCGGAGCGATCGTCCGTAATGGTGTCAAACCATCAACGGTCATCAACCTTGCCTTTTCACTATACGGAATGGCCCTTCTGTTAGGGATTTATATCTGTCTTAACAGTACTTGGTGGCTGGCTCTCATAGGAATAGTGTGCATGGCAGCGGGGTACTTTTATACTGGGGGACCAATGCCAATTGCTTACACACCATTCGGCGAAATCGTAGCCGGATTTTTCATGGGATTTGTGATCATCCTCATCTCATTTTATATCCAGACAGACTACATCAATGGGGACTGCGTCCTCATCTCGATTCCGGTTTCCATATTGGTAGGTTCCATATTATTGGCCAACAATATCCGTGACCTCGATGGAGACAAAGAAAACGGCCGCAAGACCATCGCGATCCTGTTAGGAAAAAAAGGGGCCATCATCCTCTTAGGCAGTATGTTTGTCGTTTCCTACGCCTGGATCATCGGATTGGTCGTAACGGGGATCTCATCACCATGGCTGTTCGTAGCCTTTTTAAGCATCCCTAAAGCAATCAAAGCAACAACCGGATTCATCGGCAAAACACAACCCATCGAAATGATGCCCGCGATGAAAGCAACAGCTCAAACTAACACCATCTTTGGTTTCCTGTTAACCATTGGATTATTACTTGCTTATATATTGTAAAAAGATCTAGGTTCCCTTGTTAAACCGCTGTTGATTTCCGTGCAAGACTTCGCTTTCCTCGGGCGTTCGGCTAGCCTCCTCGTCGCGGTCGCTCCTGCTGGGTCTCACCTACTCCGCTTTTCCCGTAGGAGTCTTCGTCTTGCACTCCAATCAACAGCTAGAACCGTTTAAATACCTTTTATATGCTTTTACAAAAACAATAAATCCGAACGATCATTCGATTTTCAAATTAAGAATATCGAATGATCGTTCGGATTTTGTTTTGACTAAACCAGCTCCTTTTGGCACTCATCCATTATAATTGTTAAGAATCTTTTTCTGATGCTTATCCTTTTAAAAATTATAAAACCAATGTTGATTGAAGCGGAAGGTGCTCGACTCCTGCGGGAAACAACGAAAAGCGGAGGCGGCTTGTTCAGCCCCGACAAGCATAAGATGAATGGGCCTAATAAGGCGTTTTTTGCCTTCTTGGACCATTTAGCTTATGACCTCGAGGGGCTAGCCGCCGGAGCTGGACAAGGGTAGGACACCACATGCAGCCGAGGAGGCTCAACTCACGCCCCGCGGAAAGCGAGCACCTGCAGCGGAAATCAACCACCACTCGCTAATGGAATTATTGTTCACGAAAAAACCTTTTATGTTTTAACCATCCCACTTTCGGATAAAGTATGGTTAGGACAAGATTTAAGCGAACATTATGAAGGATGTGAAGAAATTGCTAACAGACAGCCAAAAACAGACATTAAAACAAGAATTGGTTCAACAGGAAAAGCAGTTAAAAGAACATTTACATCAGGATTTAGATAATCTTCACCATACAAACGAACGAGATAATTCAGGAGAACTTTCCCTTTATGATAACCATCCGGCCGATATGGGTACAGAGTTATATGAACGGGAAAAGGATTTCGCCATCGACGATCATGCGAAGCTTGAACTGGATAAAATCCAACAAGCCCTGCATGCGATCGAAGCCGGTACTTACGGTCAATGTAAAGAATGCGGACAGGATATCCCTTACGAGCGTCTCGAAGTCATTCCGACGACCCTTTATTGTAAGGACCATACACCGGAGAAGTCGACACCCCAGGATCGACCAGTGGAAGAAGATGTGCTGCAGCCGCCCGTCGATAATGAATTCAGACATGAAACAGATGGAAATGTGCGTGACGACCAGGACAGCTTCCAGGAGGTCGGCCGTTTCGGGACTTCTGAAACCCCATCCGACTTTGAAGGAGATCATGAGGATTACTCAGATCTGTATCAGGATGAGGACACATCGGAAGGGTTCACCGAGGATTATGAATCATTCGTCGGGACCGACATGGAAGGATCAAACCGTAAAGCCTATCCGTCGAAGACACATGAAGAGTATGAGGACATGCTCGATGAGAACGATATGGAATCTCCACTGGGGGACATCCCCTATAAAGATGGAGATAGCTACGTTTCAGACAAGAAGAAAAAATAGAAAAAACGCTTGGGATTCGATTCCCAAGCGTTTTTTCTATTTCATTAAACTCCCCTGTGCAATGCCCCATATGTCTTTCGCATATTGCTCGATTGTCCGGTCGCTGGAGAAATAGCCGGAATTGGCAATGTTCTGCAGGCACATCCGTGACCAGTGCTCTTTGTTTTCATACGCCTTTCCTGCCTGTTCATGAACCCTTACGTAGGAATCGAAATCCCTTAGGACAAAGAATTGATCATTCTCAGTCAGTAACGAGTCATAAATGGTCTCGAAATGATCACCTGCATCCGGCAGGGTATCATCTATTAGTTGGTTCAACACCTTTTTGATCCTTGTATCGTAATGGAAGTACTCCATGGCGTAATAGCCTCCATGGTGCTGATATTTCATCACTTCCTCAGCCGTTAATCCGAATATGAAGATATTGTCTCTTCCGACCTGTTCCAGGATCTCAATATTGGCACCGTCAAGTGTCCCAAGGGTCAAAGCACCGTTCATCATGAACTTCATATTCCCCGTACCAGACGCTTCCTTACTGGCCGTTGAGATCTGCTCGGACAAGTCGGCTGCCGGGATGATCTCTTCTGCAAGGGACACCCGGTAATTTTCAAGGAACACGACTTTAATGCGCCCCTTCACAAGCGGATGATCATTAACAAGATCTGCTACAGAGTGGATCAATTTAATGATTTTTTTGGCATAGTAGTAACCCGGGGACGCCTTTGCCCCAAAAATGAATGTACGTGGATGAAAATCGAATCCCGGATCTTCCACACAGCGATTATACAGGTGGAGGATATGCAACACATTCATTAACTGACGTTTATACGCATGAAGCCGCTTCACCTGGATATCAAATATCGAAGACGGATCGACAATGATTCCATTGCTTTCATATATCAGACCGGCAAGCTTTTGCTTATTTCCCTGCTTCACATCATACAGGTCTTTCAGGAATGCCGTATCATGGTGATACTCCTTCAGCTTCACCAGTTTGGAAGGGTCTTTGATCCACTCATCACCGATCGAAGAGGTAATCAGATTCGAAAGGGATGGATTGCTGTTAAGGAGCCACCTTCTATGGGTGATTCCATTTGTCTTGCTATTAAATTTACCAGGATAATATTGATAAAATAAGTTCATTTCCCGTTGCTTCAAAATTTCCGTGTGGATCTTTGCCACACCGTTCACACTGAAGCTTCCTACAATGGCAAGATGGGCCATTTTGACTTCATCATGTGAGATGATCGCCATGTCTTCTATCCTCTTCCACTCACCGGGATACTCTTTCCATAATTCCCTGCAGAACCGTTCATTGATTTCATTCACAATCATGTGGATGCGGGGCAGGAGGGGCTGGAATATACGGATCGGCCATCTCTCCAGTGCTTCTGACAGAGTCGTATGGTTTGTATAGGCGAATGTATTCGTCGTGATTTCCCATGCTTCTTCCCATTCAAAGGAGTATTCATCCAGAAGGACCCTCATCAGTTCCGGGATGGCAAGAACCGGATGGGTATCATTGATATGGATTGAAATATTCTCATGCAGTTCCTTCAGATTCCCATTTCGGTAAAGGTACGAATCCAGAATCGAGCGGATGCTTGCTGACACAAGGAAGTATTGCTGCTTCAGGCGCAGGATCTTCCCTTCTTCATGAGTATCGTCAGGATATAGAAATTCTGTGATGGCTTCCGTATCACGTTTGTACTTCATCATATCTTTACCCGCTTTATAGGCGGCAGGTTCGGCACTCCATAAACGAAGAGTATTGACCGTCGACGTCTCGAATCCCACTACAGGCATATCATAAGGAACCGCCGCGACGACTTCTGCATCTACATGTCGAAACCTTAAGACATCCTTTTCCCTATATGATTCCACCTTCCCCCAGAATGGAACTTCGACGGTCAGGTCTGATTTACGGACCTCCCACACATGACCATGACGCAGCCACTGTTCCGGAAGCTCCATCTGAAATCCGTTCACGATCTTTTGTTCAAACAATCCATGCTTATAACGGATTCCATATCCATGGCCAGGTAAATTAAGGGAAGCCAGGGAATCCAGAAAACAGGCAGCTAAACGGCCAAGGCCTCCATTTCCAAGTCCTGCATCGTGCTCAACCTCTTCCATTTCCGCAAGGTCGATTCCAAGATCCTGGAGTCCTTTATCCACGATATCGTAAATTCCCAGATTCGTAAGATTTTGCCTGAGCAGACGCCCCAGTAGAAATTCGATGGATAAATAGTACACTTGCTTTTGTTTATTGAACCGGTATTGCTCATTCGTATGGATCCAGTTCATCGAAATATATTCACGTATCAAGTGGCCCAATGTGAAAAACTGATCCTGGCTTGTGGACTCAGGGAACGTCTTTCCATACATCATTTCTAGCTTCTTCAGAAACAATTCTTTGAATTCAATCGGATCAGAAAACATGGCTTTCACTCCTTGATACCAGGTCAGCGTATAGTTGATTATACTTAAAGGCCGATTGGGCCCAACTATAATCTTTATTCATTGCATTACGTACAATATGGTTCCATGTTTCCGGATCTTCGTGGAAATATGATAGGGCTCTCCGGTAGGTGTAAAGCATATCGTGAGCATTAAAGTTTTTGAATGAGAAGCCGTTTCCGCTCTTCGTCTCCTCATTGTAAGATTCAACGGTATCGTTCAGTCCGCCTGTCTCCCTAACAAGTGGCAGTGCTCCGTATCTCATGGCAATTAACTGTCCCAGCCCGCAAGGCTCGAACTTGGAAGGCATCAGGAACAAATCACTGGCGGAATAAATCTGTTTTGCCAATTCTTCATTGAAGCCGATCTGTACTCTGACCTTATCTGGATACGTCCACTCCATTTCCCTGAAGAATTGTTCAAACTCCCAATCCCCTGTCCCCAACAGGACAAACTGGACATTTTCCTGGATCATCTCATGAAAGACGCCCCTGATGAGTTCAAGACCCTTTTGGTTCGTCAGTCTCGAAATGATGGACACCAGTGGGATTCCTTCATTCTCCTCGAGGCCCAGACTTCTTTGCAGGTGCTGCTTCGACTGCTTCTTTCCTTGAAGATTCCCGCTGAAGAAAGGAAACTCCCCGTCATCAGGATTATACACTTCATCATCTATCCCATTGAGGATCCCCAATAATTGGTTGTACCGCTGGCCAAGTATATTATGAAGCTTTTCCCCGTAGTAAGGCGTGAGGATTTCTTCTTTATACGTAGGACTCACCGTTGTGACGAAGTCCGAAGAGATGAGCGCGCCTTTCATGAAATTGATATTCCCATAAAACTCGAGGTATTCATGATGAAAATACTTCTCAGGGATAGCTAATAAGTCCGTCATCACCTCTTTAGGGTAGATGCCTTGAAATTGCAGATTATGAATCGTGAATACGCTGCGGATAAATGAATAACCGGGTCTTTCCTGATACTCGCTTCGGAGTAAGAAAGGAACCATGCCCGTATGCCAATCGTGACAGTGAATCACATCGGGATAGAAATCGAGAACAGCAATACTTTCCAAAACAGCCCTTGTAAAGTAGGAGAACCTCTCTCCATCGTCAAAGTATCCGTATAATCGCTCCCGGTTAAAATAATATTCATTGTCCACAAAATAATATGTCACACCATTTTCACTGTACTCTTCAATTCCACAATACTGATCTCTCCAGCCTACTGACACGAAAAACTCTTTCTTCCGTTTCATTTTTGAACGGAATTCTTGAGGGATCCCGCCGTATTTAGGCAGAATCACCCTGACATCCGTGCCTAAACTTCTTAACTCCTTGGGCAGTGCGCCTGCAACGTCCGCCAAGCCCCCGGATTTAATAAATGGGACACACTCAGATACTACAAATAACACTTTCACGAATTCATCAGCGCTCCTTGAATCATCCCTTTGCGAATGACAATTGGATTGTTTGCTTCTCCGATAAGCTTGACGCCATCTTCAATTCTCACATCTTTATCCAGAATCACATTCTCTAGTACACAGTTATCTCCAATTTGACTCTTCTGCATAATGATGCTGTTAGAAATAGCAGTATTCTTGCCGACCTTCACCGCTCTGAACATTGTAGAATTTTTCACTTTGCCCTCAATGAAGCATCCATTGGCGATGATGCTGTTCTTCACACTTGCCGCTGATGTGTAGCGTGTCGGCGGCTCATCCTTCACTTTCGTATAAATGGGCATATCTTTTTTGAACAGCTCTTTCCAATAGGATAAGTTCATAAGCTTCATGCTGGCCTCATAGTATTCTTCAATGGAATCAATTGTTTGAACAAATCCTTCATGCTCATATCCGCACACCTTGAATCCGCTATCCATGTCATCCACCACATCCTGCATACATGTATAGCCCGTTTCACGCCTGTGCCCGATCAAATCAATCAGTGTAGATGTTTTTACTAGGTACATGTCTAAGGAGCTGCCATTGTGACGCATTTCCGTGATATCACAACCGATACGGATATGACGTTCCAGTACGGGCTGATAATCGATGTTACATAACGTAAAGCAATTGCTGATCAGGGCGTATTCCTGTGTACTGCGTCTGAAATAATCCATATGATGGGCAAAGTGATTGAAGGACCCGACACCCTCTTCATTCGCTTCCAATCCAGGAGCGGGAAAGAAAAACAAGCCATCCCGCTTCCGGTTCAGGTCCCAGTTCTTCCCTGATCCGAGGTGATCCATCAGAGATCTGTATTGAAACTTTGGAAAGATTGCTACACTGCCGATATCGGAATTCACCATATTGGAAAGGACAAAGTCAATCAATCGGTATCTGCCGGCTATGGGAAGGGCCGCCAATGAGCGATGCAGCAATAAATCCTCCAAGGAATCGTAGTAACTCGTAGCATCAATAACACCAAGCATTGTATTTTTCAAAACACTTCTCCTCCTCTAATGTTGTTAAGATGGTCTTGAATCTTACACTCTTTCCTGTTCCAACAGTGCTTCAATGAATGATTCCGTCACCAGGATGATTTCATCGGATCCCTCTTCCGGCATGATGCACAAGCCCTTTGGAACCTTTACATCCGGCGGCACGATTGCCTGCTCGATATAAGCATTTTCTTCAATGACGGCGTCCGGCATGATGACAGAACGACTGACATGCGCTCCCTTTTTCACCGTTGTTCCCTGGAAGAGTACGGACTTTTGAATCGTTCCTTCAATCGTACATCCTTCATTTACAAGAGAACCCTCCACAATGGCTTCTTCTGAAATATATTGTGGCGGCTCATTCGGATTAACCGAATACACTCTCCAATCATGATCGAACAGGTTCAGTTCATTCTGCTCATCTATCAGATCCATATTTGCTTCCCAAAGGCTCTTGACCGTACCGACATCCTTCCAATAACCTTCAAATGGATAAGCCATCAGTTTCTTCTTTTCATCAAGGAGGAGAGGAATGACATCCTTACCGAAGTCATGGCTTGAATCAGGATTCCGTTCATCCATCTCGAGATAATCCTTCAGTACGGAAAAATTAAAGATGTAAATGCCCATCGAAGCAAGATTGCTTTTCGGGAAAGGCGGTTTTTCTTCAAACTCTGTGACACGCATATCCTCATTCGTGTTCATCAGTCCGAAACGGCTTGCTTCATCCCATCCCACTTCAATGACAGAAATCGAGACATCTGCTTTTTTCTCGATATGATAATCAAGCATTTTACTATAATCCATTTTGTAAATGTGATCCCCCGATAGAATCAATACGTACTCGGGATCATATTGCTCAAGGTAATTCATATTTTGATAAATGGCGCTTGCCGTCCCCGTATACCAGCGCATTTCGGATGATTCAGCATATGGGGGCAGCACCGTTACACCACCGTTCTTGCGGTCAAGATCCCACGCGCTCCCGATCCCGATATAGGAATTCAATACGAGGGGCTGGTACTGGGTAAGAACACCGACAGTGTCGATGCCTGAGTTCGTACAATTGCTCAGGGTAAAATCAATGATACGGTACTTTCCTCCAAATGGTACGGCGGGCTTAGCCAGACTTTTCGTCAATGAACTTAACCTGCTCCCTTTTCCACCTGCTAATAACATGGCCACACATCTACCTTTTGCCATTACTCTTCTCCCCTTTCACTCGATTGGTCTTAAATAAACGGCTGCGTATGGTGGAATCGTCATTTCCACATAACCATTTCTTCCATGATACGGTTCATTGTGCACGGTAAGCGGGTTGGGATTCACCTGATGGGAACCTCCAAACCTTTCATCATCACTATTCCAAATCTCTTCATAAGAAGAAGCCTTATCTACCCCCACCTTATACTGGTGATACACATGGGGACTGAAATTGCAGATCACCACAAGATGATCTCCCTTTTCTATCCCATAACGGATAAAAGAGAAAATCTGCTGCGCAGCATTATTTACATCAACCCACTGGAATCCGTCTGAACGATGATCCATTTGAAATAATGGTTCAGCACCTTTATATAAATGCATTAGCTCTTTAAAATATGAATTGAATTTGTGATGAAAGTCGTAATCCAGTAGATGCCAATCTAACTCCTCAAGATCCTTCCATTCTGAAAACGGGGCCAGTTCACTTCCCATGAACAGAAGTTTTTTACCTGGATGAGCCATCATGAAGCCGAGGAGCAACCGGTATTGAGCGAATTTCTGCCAGTAATCCCCCGGCATTTTGTTTAATAGCGACTTCTTCCCATGCACCACTTCATCATGGGAGAAAGGAAGCACATAATTCTCTGAAAAGGCATATAACAACGAAAACGTAATGAGAGAATGCACATGTTTTCGTTCAGATGGATCGGTTTCCATATATTTAAGGACGTCATTCATCCATCCCATATTCCACTTATAATTAAATCCAAGTCCTCCATAATGAACAGGAGACGTCACCTGTGGCCAGTCCGTAGAATCCTCTGCAATCATCAGAATCGAAGAATCAAACTCAAAAACGGCCTTGTTCAAGTTTTTCAAAAACTGTATGGCCCCTTCATTCGGCGAAAGCTCACCTTGATTCGCCCAATAGATGATGTTCGCCACTGCATCGATCCTGAAGCCATCGATATGATACTGATCCATCCAGAAACGGGCATTGGAAATCAGGAAGCTTCTCACTTCCCCCTTGCCCAAATCAAAATTCGCCGTACCCCACGTATAGTTCTCACGGTCTCTTTCCTCACTGTACTCATAAGCAAACGAACCATCAAACTCATATAACCCATGCGCATCCTTACAAAAATGACCTGGGACCCAATCCAGGATCACGCCAATATTATGTAAATGACATTCATTCACAAATGTCATCAAATCATGTGGTGAGCCGTAGCGACTGGTAGGGGAGTAATACCCCGTACCTTGATAACCCCAGGAACGGTCAAATGGATGCTCCGTGACAGGCAGCAGCTCGATATGGGTGAATCCATGCTCTTTCACATAGGGAATCAATTGCTGTGCTAATTCCTTATATGGAAGAAACTTTCCAGCTTTCTTCTTCCACGTGCCTAAATGTACTTCATAAATCGCCATAGGTTGGTCGTAGATCGTAGTGGATGAACGTTCCTCGATCCACTTCTCATCTTCCCATCGAAAGCCCTCCAGCTCATACACGACGCTTGCCGTATGAGGGCGCCTTTCAGAGGCAAACCCGTACGGATCCGCCTTCAGCTTCTTTGCCCCCAGGGGAGTCGTAATTTCATACTTATACGTTTCTCCCTTTAGATCCTTATCGACTCGAATTGTCCACAGGCCTTCACTGTTCCGTTTTTTTAAATCATATCCATTCCCATTCCATTGATTAAAGGAACCCACCAATGAAACCTGCCTTGCTTTCGGTGCCCAAACGCAAAATTCTGTATAGGTCCCAGTGGAATCCCTTCTCACATGTGCACCCATAAACTGATAGGCCTGCTGCAAATTCCCCTCATGAAACAAAAACACATCGTAATCTGTTATGGTCATTGCGTTCATCATCTCACCTACATTTTTTCAATCTACTTAACTACTTTCTAACAACATCACCAAAATCCTTTATATTATCGTCGTTCAATTCCGACAATTTACTACATACTTATATATAAAAACTGCCTATTTGGTAACTTATTCTAAATGGTAAGGTTTACATTGTAAAAACATAGGGGAAATACGATGAATTCGTAGCGGAATTTGTCGAAAGTTTTTATATAAAAAAATCTAAAATTAGTGGGAAATATAAAGGGATTCCGGTATTTTGTATAGATTTTTGGTTGGTTGGAAGATGAAACAGTGGTGTCGAATGAAGGAAGGAGAATGGCTTTGTCTTATGGTCACTGACCTTATCTGCTTAATTGGAAAATATGATTTGAATGGAATAATGAAGAAGTTGATAGAAGTCGATAATACACCCCTCTCCTCAGTAACCAGGGATATAGTTTTGCATATGGAGCATGCATATCCAAGCTTCGCACAACAAAAAAAGACTATCAACAATGATAGTCTCTACAGAATGACCCATACGGGATTCGAACCCGTGTTACCGCCGTGAAAGGGCGGTGTCTTAACCGCTTGACCAATGGGCCTTAATGGCGGAGAAGGAGGGATTTGAACCCTCGCGCCAGTTGCCCGACCTACACCCTTAGCAGGGGCGCCTCTTCAGCCACTTGAGTACTTCTCCAAATATGGCTCCGCAGGCAAGATTCGAACTTGCGACCGATCGGTTAACAGCCGATAGCTCTACCACTGAGCTACTGCGGAA
>NZ_JANIOC010000015.1 GCF_024733565.1 Rossellomorea sp. SC111
TCGTTATCAATGGGGCTTGAAAAAAATGACCCCAGCGCAATACCGGGGTCATTTACTAGCAGCATAGGTCCTTTTTTATAAACTGTCCATTATTAGGGGCGCAGTTCAAAATTAGAGAGGCTCTTTTTATATAGTCGTTTTTAAAAGCACAAAAAGATTTCCAGGATATGGGGGGATTAGAGCAAGCCCCAACGAGACTACTGTTAACGAAAAGAACGCAACGATCGAAAAAGGGGAAATAACCTTGCCAATACAGAAACGGAAGAACAGATCCAAATGCCTTGAGGGAAATGAGGAAAGGCAGAACGACCCTCGCCATTGCTCACAGACTATCAACCATACCGGATACGAATCTCATCCTGGTTTTGCAGCACGGGGAAGTAGTTAGCGTGGCAGCCACCAGGATTCACTTCATCAGAAAGGGATTTTTCATTAAATGTATCTTCTGCAGAATGGTTTGGTCGATGATATGGAGAATGCCACATCAGAAAGCTGAAAAGGGATGCTCATGCAACAGGGAGACCCTGATTCGGGTCTCCCTGTTCATATTTAGCATTATATTAGTATCATTTATTGGTATGGAATGTTTACTTCAGCTCATTTGTGGTGTGTAACATTTTTTTATGTATTGAGAGTTGTAGCTATTTAACAGACGATCAAGTTCCTGACTAAATTGAATAGCTTGAGGTGACGTCAGTCCATTTTCAGCAACAATATCAATTAATTGAGCACGCTTTTTTTCAATTCGTTCTAGAAGCTCTTTTTTAGACACGGCTGTTTCCTTTCTTTTGTATGTCCTGACAAGTGGAATACAAAACTAGTAATAACTGTAACTTTTCATTAGTATAACGAAAATAGCACATTTTTTCAAAGTAAAATTAATGGATTTAAAAAAAAGAAAAGAGACTTTAATACAAATGAAAGAGTAAAAGGTGATTGTAATAAGATGGTCACAAATCTTTCACATAAACATTCCTCATAGTTTGAAGCATTGTTTGATAGAATAGACATATATACTGAAATGTAGGAGATGTGGAAATGTCTGATATTAATCTTTTTTTAGCATTCGGGGCAGGGTTCTTAAGCTTCATATCCCCATGCTGCTTACCTTTGTATCCCGCCTTTCTTTCATACATAACCGGGATGAGTGTCAGTGAATTGAAAACGGATAATGCCATGTTGCAGAGAAGAAGTCTGCTGCATACATTATTCTTCTTGGTTGGTTTCTCAGCTATTTTTATCGCGATTGGTTTCGGGGCTTCTTTTATAGGAAACTTCTTTTTAAATTATAAAGATCTTATTCGACAGCTTGGGGCTATTTTTATCGTCATCTTTGGCCTGGTCGTCATTGGTGTGTTCACCCCGGAATCCTTGATGAAGGATCGAAGATTTGAATTCAAGAATAGGCCGGCGGGCTTTATCGGTTCGATCTTGATCGGAATGGCATTCGCAGCAGGATGGACACCCTGTACCGGTCCGATCCTTGCTTCAGTTCTCGCGCTTGCCGCAACTAATCCGGGTTCAGGTGTCATGTACATGACAGCATACGTATTAGGCTTTGCCATCCCTTTCTTCATTCTGTCATTCTTTATTGGACGAATGCAGTGGATCAGAAAGAACAGTGGAAGAATTGTAAAAGTAGGGGGATACGTCATGATTGCAGTTGGGATCATGCTGTTCTTTGACTGGATGACTGTCATACTTGCTTACTTTACGACTGTGTTTGGAGGCTTTAAAGGATTTTAATAACAATCAGGTGATAATTAACAGAATAAATTGAATATATATTACGATTTATGGTATAGTTTAATTGGGTGAATTAGGTAAATAGACTCAATTGACATCGATAGTGTGTACGAGGAGGAAACATCTGTGGCAACGATACTTGTAGTGGATGATGCGAAATTTATGAGATTGACTCTTGGAAACATGCTTTCATCCAGCGGGCATGTAGTCGTTGGTGAAGCTGAGAATGGCCATATTGCCGTGGAGAAGTATCGTGAGCTTCACCCTGACCTGGTAACGATGGATATCACCATGCCGGATATGAATGGAATCGAGGCGGTTAAGAGAATCCTTATCGAATTCCCTCAAGCCAAGATTATCATGTGTTCTGCAATGGGACAACAAAAAGTGGTAGTGGAAGCAATTGAAGCGGGGGCGAAGGACTTCATTGTTAAACCCTTTGATGAAGTGCGAGTAGAAGAAGCCATCAAAAGAGTGTTAGGGTGATAAACCGAGAGAGATTGAATCTTCCATTCATTCTCTCTTTTTTCTGTTTTCGTTTTTCCTGCATTTGGGCTATAATAAGGGAAGGTATGAAAGTAGATTATAAAAGGATGATGATGCTTTATGATGATTGCTTCATCCATTGTAGCGATTTGCATGGGATTTATGGTGATATTTATCAGGATGAAGGCTCAGAAAAGGCCGGTAAGCGGTAAGAAGATTATTTTACCACCTCTCTTTATGAGTACGGGTGCGTTGATGTTCTTATTTCCTGTCTTTCGGGTCAATGTGAGTGAGTTTCTTGAGGCCGTTACTGTCGGGATGGTATTTTCTCTGTTGTTAATCAAAACATCCAAGTTTGAAATTCGAGAAAATGATATTTATTTAAAGCGTTCGAAAGCGTTTGCCTTCATTTTGATCGGCCTTCTGTTAATTCGAATTGTAGCAAAGTCGATCCTTAGTACTTCAATTGATTACGGAGAACTGAGCGGGATGTTCTGGTTACTTGCTTTTGGCATGATCGTGCCATGGAGGATAACCATGTATTTTCAATATAGAAAGCTGCACCAGGAAAATCAGGATTTAACGACGAATTCAATTTAATACACCTTTAAAAAGCAGGGAGGTAACTCCTGCTTTTTTATTTTGTCCATCTTACTGAAAGATGACGGTTTTGTGACAAAAGAGAGGAATATGCATAAGAGTAAATGTTTTAGGGCAAAGAGGGAGAAGATGAATTAATAACAAATGATATTGGTGGGATTACGATTGTTTACATTAGCAGATATTTGGACTTTTTTCCTGGCCTTCTTTTTTACATTGCCATTGGTCACCATTCTACACGAATTGGGTCATATCTTGATTGCGCGCATATTTGGAGCCAAGATTAAATTTGCCATTGGAACCGGCAAACACCTGATAAATATTGGCCCTTTAGAAGTGAAGAGAATGTACTTCATGGAAGGATGGTGTCAATATCGGGATTTGAAGTACAACAAGGTTTGGGTGCATGTGCTTATCTATTTATCAGGAAGTTTATTCAACCTTGCGGCGATTTTATTCATTAACTATCTCATTTATGAAGGTGTGATTCCTGTTCACATCTTTTTCTACCAATTTGTGTATTTCTCGGTTTACTTTATCTTTTTCTCGTTGTTTCCTTACAGGAATGGAGACGGAAAGCCGAGTGATGGCCAAGCTATTCTTGATGTCATTCGATTTGGCAAAGCAGAGGATCCCATTGATTAATTGCCCATATAAAAAAGGTAAACGATTAACGTTTACCTTTTTTTGCATTCTTCCATTTTACGTACAATATAGCAGCCCCAACAATGAAGATTAAATATAATACAATTGGAATGACAAGTATCGAGCCCATTCTATTCCCTGCCTGTTTTATTAGAATAAATGTTCGTAGGGTGTAACTTCTATCTGCATTTCGTCGAGTTTTTTTCTTAGAAATTTATGATCCCGCTTTGGAGTTGCCAAAATATATCCTCTGATGACTAATTCTTTCGTTATGGCTGCAGCTCTTTCTTTTAAAGCTAATTCACCAATTTTTCCGGCGATTTTCTGTTTTGCAACGTCCCTGAATAATTCTGGAACCGGGGTAACCAGCTCATTCAGCATCTTCTTTTCGTCTTCACCCCATAAATGGATGGTTTCGTTCACATAATGCTCTTCCCAATCCAAATCAGATTTGCCATCTTCCTTTGGGAATCTCTTTAAAAATTTCCGGAACATGAAGAATCCACCGATTGCAAATGAAGCCACCAAAAAAACGACCCAAAAAAGGATGAAATATAAGAACCAACCTTCAAGCATATTTTTCACCTCAGTTTAAAAGCATATCCTACTCAATTATAGACAAGGACTTTGCCCGTGACAAGAATATCATCGATTTTATAAAAGATCTCTATACTGTTCTTAATTAGAAATGATATACTAATAAATAACAAATATCGTGAAAATTCTTTCTATTTCGATTGTTTTTAAGCTTGTGCTAATAGGAGGCTAGCAGGATGAAATATACTGGCAGGATCGTATCGTTATTTACTGGACTTTTATTAGTCATTACGTGGGATTTTATTTATTACTTTGTTCTCCATTATCCGGTGGATTTAAAGGTGGATATGGTATTCACTCTATTGATCCTTTTTATCAGTTATTATATGGGAAAAAGTTACGATATCAGCCATAAGACGTTGGCAGCTCTTAGAACGAGTGAGGAAAGGGTAAAGGTGCTTAATGAAGAAATGCAGCACGTCCTTCAAAGTATTGATGAAGTGGTTTTTCACACAAATGCCAAGGGAGAATTCCAGTTCCTCAATCAATCCTGGGAAGAATTTACGGGATATACGGTCAAAGAAAGCCTGCATAAGAATGCCCTCCATTTCATTTCCCTCCATGAACGTCATGAAATCCTTCGCCTGGTAAGGCAAAGCATCGGATTACAGAGGGAGAAAACCAGGATGGATTTATCCTATCAAAAAAGGGACGGTCAATTTCGTTGGGGAGAGGTTAACATTAAGCTCAACTATAATGGAAATGGTGAGCTGCTGGGTACAGTGGGAACCATTTCAGATATTACTGAGAGAGTACATAACGAAGAAGAATTGATGGAAATGAATGAAACACTGGCTATTGAATCTCAAAAACTTTCTGTTGCCGGTCAATTAGCTGCTGGGATTGCTCATGAGGTCCGTAATCCATTGACATCAATAAATGGATTTCTGCAGCTGTTAAGAGATGACGCCGATGAAAAAACGAAGGAATACTTAGGAATTGTCTTTTCTGAAATCAAGCGGATCGAACTTGTACTGAGCGAGTTGTTGATTCTTGCGAAACCCCAATCTGTTACGTATAAACGAATTAATATCATCGAAACACTTGATCATGTTTCTAAATTACTGAATACAAATGCCATCTTATATAATATCGAGATTCAAACGGAGTTTAATGAGAGAGAGCTGTTTATACGCGGTGATGAAAACCAATTAAAGCAGGTTTTTATCAATTTATTAAAAAATGCGATAGAGGCGATGCCTCATGGCGGGACGATTACCATTCATGCAGATTTCAATTCTCATAATAAAGTGCAATTGATGTTTAAGGATGAAGGTGTAGGAATGAAGAAGGAAGCCCTGGATAAACTGGGAGAGCCTTTCTTTACGACAAAAACAAAAGGAACAGGTCTCGGCCTTACTATATGCTTAAGGATCCTTCGAGATCATGGTGCAGATATCCGGGTACAAAGTGAACAGGGAGAAGGTACAACCTTTCATATAATGTTTGACGGCGTACAGGCGTCAGAGAGAAAGAAACGGGAAGCGCTGCAGAAATAGAGAAAAAGAACCCTTATGGATAATGTAAGGGTTCTTTTGTATGGTTAGGGATGAGTTCTTCAAAATGGCGGGACTGCCTGGGAATCGAACCCAGCGGAGACGACACGCGCCTCCCGAAAGTTTTGAAGACTAAGGCAAGCACCAGCTCAACAATCAGCCCCGTAAGATAAGGATATATAAGTTATACCACGGGACGAAAACTTGTTCAATTGTTTTAAAAGTGGAGTCATACAAATGTCCTGGTTATATACCAGTCCTCAGGATATTGAAAGCTGTTTATTTGAAATATTTACAAGATTTAAACTTTGTAGAAATCTGCAAATATTTCTTTACCATTGGTTTATCTCCATGATAAGATACTTTTTGCCGGCTTTTTATAGACGAAGTAAGCGTTTCCTATGGGAGCTGCTTATTGTACTTGAACATATAGATATAGACAGAGAGGGGAAACAAGTATGAAAAAAATATGGGTATTAGGTCTTGGTTTATCATTGGCACTCGCAGGATGTTCTGACTCTGGTTCTGACAAAGAGAAAAAGGATGAGGCGTCAAGTGCTGAAGAGAACACGGATACCGCTGGGGAATTAATGGATTATTACTTGAATTTAACAACGACCGTTAATGGTGTTGATATTGATTTAAATGGTTATGAAGCAGCAATGGCAGGTGAAGAGCCTCCTACTGGAGACGAATTGGCAGCAATGAAAGAATCTGCTCAAGCATCAGCGAAATCATCTGCAGAAGCAGTAGAAGGAATGAAGATCCCTGAGGGTCTTGGGGACCAAAAGGATGCAGTTGAATCTTTCCAATCTACACTGGCAGAATCGTATACCATGAAAGCTGATGAACTGGCTAAAGAAGGCGAAGCAGACTTCACGGCAGCTGATGAAAAATTGAACGATGCAGAAAATCAAATCAAAGAAATCCTTGATGAAGCTGGCCTGGTAAGTTCAAGCTTGATCAGCGATTTAAACGGTTAATTCTAAAGTATAAAGGTCTATTACGACCACATATAGTTGGGGAAAGCGAGTCCGTATTATCCGGGATTCGCTTTTTTTCTGTCCATGTATCCATTTTCTCTCCAACTACCTATATATAGGATGAGAGGAGGGAAAGGATGGAGTCGTTTATTTCATTAGTTTCTGAAGTAGGGTTTCCGATTGTGGTCACGATGTATCTTCTTTATCGAATCGAGACAAAGCTTGATGCTGTCATCACTTCGATTCAAACACTGCCTCAGCAACTCAAAGAATAATGGAAATGGGACCGCTCTATGTGGTCCTACTTTTTATATAGTTTTACAATAGAGAAGCGCCTGATGTCCTTTCAATGTTTTCCTTACACGGAAACCTTGTGAATTTGATATAATTCAGTTAGAAAACAAGAATGTCCGGAGAGGAGAAAACAGTAGTGAAATTCATTCATACCGCTGATTGGCACCTGGGTAAGTTGGTGCATGGCATATATATGACAGAAGAACAAAGATACATATTGGAGGAATTCATAGAACTTGTGAAAGAGGAAGAACCCGATGCAGTCGTCATTGCCGGCGATCTCTATGATCGATCTGTGCCACCTACAGAAGCAGTTGAGCTATTAGATGAAGTATTATTCCGGATAAATGTAGAGCTCGATACACCGATTGTAGCCGTTTCAGGCAACCATGATAGTGCAGAGAGGCTCTCATTTGGATCTTCATGGTACAAACATAGTCGATTTTATTTAAAAGGGAAGGTCTCGGCAGATTTTACACCCATCCATATAAAAGGGGTGAACTTCCACTGCGTTCCCTACGCTGAGCCTGGTACAGTGAGACAATTACTTGATGATGACTCGATCAATAGTCATCATGCAGCAATGGAAGCCATCGTTAAGAGAATCGAAGCACAAATGAACCCGGATGAACCCCATGTGTTTGTTGGGCATGCATTTGTACTGGGAGGGAAAACGACGGATTCGGAGCGGACACTTTCAGTAGGGGGATCGGGTTGTGTGGGGGCAGACGTATTCAGACCATTCCATTACACTGCCCTCGGTCACCTTCACAGCCCCGATGCCATTAAGCATGACACAATCAGGTATTCGGGTTCCCTGATGAAATACTCCTTTTCAGAAGCTGCCCAGAGGAAATCTGTCACCATTGTAGAAATGGGGGAAGATGGGACCTTTGAATTGAGGGAAAAGATACTTCAGCCTAAACAGGATATGAGGGAACTGCAGGGGCATATGGATGAGTTGCTCGATCCGGCTTTTTATCAGTCGCAAAAGGTGAATGACTATTTGAAAATTACACTTCATGATGAAGGAACGTTAATCGATCCGATCAATCAACTGAGACAAGTCTATCCAAACGTCCTTCATCTTGAGCGAAAGAGAGATTTGACTGATGCCAAAAAGAAAACTTCATTCCAAGTATTGGAGGATAAAAAACGATCAGAACTGGACTTGTTTAAAGAATTTTACAAAGACATGACGACGGGTGAATTCACTGGTGAAAAGGAAAATGTGGTACGGAATGTGATTGATATAGCAAGAAGGGAGGTTGATCCTGCTTGAAACCACTTAAATTAGTAATGCAGGCGTTTGGACCATATGCCGGCAGAGAAACCATTGATTTCCGAGAGCTGGATAACCGCACCATGTTCGTGATTTCCGGTAAAACAGGGGCGGGAAAGACCACGATTTTCGATGGGATTTCCTACGCGATCTACGGGAAGGCCAGCGGAGAAGACCGAAATCCGACAGAATTAAGAAGCCAATTTGCCAATAATGATGATAGTACTGAAGTAGATCTTCTATTCAGTTTACGTGGGAGGACGTATCGTATTTGGCGTTCACCCCAGCAGGAAAAAAAGAAAGCAAGGGGTGAGGGATTTACTACCATCAATGCGCGATCTGAATTATATGTATACGATGAAGATGGGAAAGAACAGCTTCTTGCGGCAAATGTGAGAGAAGTGGATGAGAAAATCAAAGAGTTGATACAACTTGATGCCAATCAATTCAGACAGATCCTTATGATTCCCCAGGGCGAGTTTCGGAAACTCCTTACATCAGACAGTAAAGATAAAGAACTCATATTGCAGCGCCTGTTTCATACAGAACTTTACAAGACAATTCAGGAAAAACTGAAATCCGAAGCTGACGAGTTGAAAAGGTCTGTGGAATCTTCCATAGAAGAACGAACAAGGGAATTAGTAAGAATCCATTTTGAAGAAAATGAAGAACTTCAATCTCTTTTATTGGAGAATCCCTTGAATGATCATCGCATTCTGCACCTTCTATCCCCTCAGATTGAAGAAATGGAAAAGAAGGAGAAGAATCTCAGACAACAGTATGAGGACGTTCAGGAAAAGCGGGATGCCTATCAAAAGGATCTCGCAGAGGCTAAAAGTCTGGTTGATCAATACGATCTTCAGGAAAAGCTTAGAATTCAGAAAGAATCCCTTTTAGCCTTAAAGCCTGAAATCGAATCGATCGATCACGAAATTGTATTGGCCAGGAGAGCCTCCCATTTGGTTCAACAAGATGAATATTGCCACAAACTTAATCGGAATCTCAGTGAATTGAAAAATCAATTAGCAAAACTATCACAAGAAAAACAAACAATCTCTGAAAAGCTAATGACAGCAACAAAGATTTTTGAAGAAGAAACAAAAAATGAACATCTCAGGGAGCAAGCCTCCAAAAGAGTCACTCAACTTGAAAATATGGAAAAAGATATAGATTCGTTACATACGTTGATGAAAGAAACGGATGAAGTGAAAAAAAGGTACGAAAAACAGCAGGATATTGTAACAAAACAGAACGAGCAGGTCTCATTATTACAAAAAGGAATAAAAGAACGGGAAGTACGTGTGAAGGCAGGAGAAGATGGTCAGGAAACTTTGTTTCAATTTGAAAAAAACGTACAAGAGAAACAATTTTTGCTGGAGCAGATAAATGAAATGATTCAATTGGAACAAAATCTTCATCGTGTCAAATCGGAGCGTGATCAATTAAAGACTCAATATGGTCAACTTGAGGATCGTCTTCAGGATGCGTCCGAAACGCTGGCATTTTTGGAGGGGAAGTGGAGTTCTGCTCAGGCGTCATTGCTCGCGAAAGGATTATCAGATGATGCTCCATGTCCGGTCTGCGGATCAGAACATCATCCAAACCCTGCCTTAGAGGCAGATTCCATCCCTTCCGGGGAAGATATTAAGATGGCTAAAGCTAAGCAACAGGAATTGGAAACGGAAGAGAAGAAATTAAGCCTCGTCATTGCCCAGGAGGAAACAAAAATCCAAAGCATTCAAGAGCAAATCGAGAATATCAGAAAGAAAATAATTGAAAAGAAACCTGACTTCAATCAGGTTGAAATCGGGGAGACACGTTCGTTGCTAATGAAAGAAATCGAATCGTTGAAGTCGGACATCGATTCGAAGAGGAAAGAAGTGGAGCAGGTAAGAGTCATGGGAGAAGAAATTAGAAAGGGAAGAGAAAAGCTAGAAGAACTTGAAGGGGCAAGAGGGAAGAATCAAGACATGCTCCAAGAACTCAATACTCTTTTTCACACTAAGAATACAACGCTGGAAAAGGTAATGGAATCCATTCCCCGTGAACTCAGGACAAAAACTCAATTTGAACAAGTGTTGCAGAAAGAGAAACAAAGACTGCAAGATTTAAAGGCGTCTTTTGAACAGGCTCAAAAGCAGTATTATGATCTGATGAACCAAAACAGTGTAAAGGAGTCTCAAGTCAGAGATAAAGAGAACCATATAGAGAATGTGAATGTGGAGATGAAAGCTGAAAGAGATGCTTTCCTATCCCTACTTAAAGAACAGGGTTTCTCCCATTATAATGCCTTTCTGAAAGCGAAAAAGTCGGAAGCGGAGGTCTCGGTTCTTCAAGAAAAAGTGAAGAAGTTCGGGGAGGATCTTCGTTCAGTTACTGATCGTCTGACAGATATTGATCAAATCTTAAAAGATAAAATGCGGCCGGACCTGCAAAAGATCGAAGAAGACATCATCAAGGTTACAGAAGAATTAAAAATGGTAAATGATCATCTGAATAGGGTCATGACGAATAGAAAGGAAAATGAACTTATCCTCACCAGGGTGACAGCCATAAATGAGGGGATCAGGGATTTAGAATCAAGATATCAAACGGTCGGACATTTAGCAGAAGTTGCAAGGGGGCAGAACGCGAACCGGATCACATTTGAACGATATGTTCTGGCATCATTCCTCGAAGACATCCTTCAAGTGGCGAATGAGAGATTAATCAAAATGACTTCAGGCCGGTATCAGTTGATTCGAAAAACGGACCGAAGCAAGGGAAATGTACAAAGTGGTTTAGAACTCCTGGTCTTTGATCAATATACAGGGCAGGAAAGACATGTCAAAACATTATCCGGAGGGGAAAGCTTCAAGGCATCCTTGGCATTAGCCCTTGGACTTGCTGATGTGGTACAGCAATATGCAGGCGGGGTATCATTAGAGACGATGTTCATTGATGAAGGGTTCGGGACACTCGATCCAGAATCGCTTGATCAGGCAATCGAAGCATTGATGGATATCCAAAGCAGCGGGCGTTTAGTAGGGTTGATATCACATGTACCTGAGCTGAAAGAGAGAATTGATGCACGACTGGAAGTCATTTCATCACAAAGTGGAAGCAGGACGGAATTCCAATTTTTAGTTTAAGACAATGCCACTCCTAAAAAAGGTCAAGGATCTTCACCCTTGACCTTTTTTATATGAAATTTGAGCGGTCGATCCTTCTACGATGTTTTTAAACACGATAACTGGGACATAAATAGAGGTAAAACGACTAATCAAGTGGAGAGTTCAAATGAAAAGTATCCGCAAAATCTTAATCCCTAGACAGTTACTGTTGTTGTTAATCCTCTCAACAGGCTTATTGAATCATGTCATGTTGATACCGAGTATCTTTCAGGCAGCGGGCCGGGATGGGTGGATCAGTATCCTTGCTGCCTATCCCATATTCCTCCTCATGACGTTTTTAATCTTTTACATCATCAAGCATTCCCCTAAGGAAGGCTTCTTTCATTTGCTTCAACAGAAATGGCCGAGATGGGCGGTCTTATTATTTTCTCTACCCATCGGATTATTTTTACTTTCAAGTGCATACATAACCTTTATTGATTTAATACTATGGCTAAGTGCTTATTTCCTTGCTGATGTACCTTCTTTCATTGTCTGGGGAGGTATTTTCATCATCTGTTTCCTGATCACATGGGCCGGGATTAAACACATGGCGATCGCTAGCGGGATATTGTTACCCCTTGTCATGATCTTCGGGTTTTTCATTGCGATTACGAATACGAATTTAAAGGATCCAAGCTTATTGTTTCCAATTATGAGCAATGGATATGAGCCGGTTATAAAAGGAATGATTTATGTATTGAGCGGACTGCTCGAACTTTATTTGATTGTCTTGATACAGCCATATAGTGAAGGGAAAATAAAGTTTCATCATTTAATCGTACTTGGCTTAATCTTTCTGGGGTTGATGTTCGGTCCACTCACAGCATCCATCATGGAATTCGGTCCAGTGGAATCGGCGAACTTGAGATACCCTGCGTATGAGCAATGGAGGATTCTCTCCATAGGAGAGTTCATCACTCATCTGGATTTCTTTGCCCTTTATCAGTGGCTGAGTGGGGCACTAATTAGGATCAGTCTGTTTATGTTCCTATTGGGGGCACTACTCATTAAAAAGAAGAATCAACATCGGATCTCTTTAAAGGTATTGTTACCGATTTTCATCGTCTTTTTTGGACTGGCCCTGTTCAAAATTGATACATATGATTTTTATATATTTTTGTTTAATATATTTTTTCCACTGACGGTCATCCTCTTCATGGTACAAATCATCGTTTCAGCCATCATTTTACGGTTAGTAAAATAAAATGGTGGATTCACCACGAATAAAAACAGAGCGAGTTAAGTAAAGGATGTTCTCAATGAAGAAAGCCTCTAAAGAAAAGACAACTAGTAAGGAATCCATTGGAGCCCCCCTGGAAGAATTGAGAGAATTATTCTCACACAGTCAGGATCTATTGATAAAGGTCCATTTCTTTAATGGAACGGAAACGACCATCGTTTATTTTGATAGTCTAGTGGATCGCCATTATTTAGATCAATTTATTTTTCCAAAGGTTAAAGAAGCTCCACATGAAACCTTTGCAGAACAACTCATGAGTTTATTTCAGGCAGAGGAAATCACGCAGAAATCCATTGAAGAATTGGCTTCGGCACTATTTTCAGGGTTTGTCCTTTTCTTTGTTGAAGAAAAGGTCTTATCCATCCACGCCGGGAATTTACCGAAAAGATTGCCGGAAGAATCATCTTTGGAAACATCGATCCGCGGACCTAAAGACGGATTCGTTGAAGACTTGAATACCAATATTTCTTTAATTAGAAGGAGATTGTTCACTCCTTCCCTTTGTGTGGAAAAATATAAAATTGGAACAAGGTCTCACACTGAAATTGCGGTTTTGTATCTGGATGATGTCATCGATAAGAGTGTGCTGAATGAATTATACAGCAGGATTGATAAGTTAGACATCGACGTGTTGACAGGGAATCAACATCTTGAATCCCTTATTGATGATAATCCTTATTCGATATTCACAAGTTTCGACTACACAGGCAGACCCGATTTCATTGTAGACTCGTTAAATCAGGGCAGGTTTGCTCTGATTGTAGACGGTTTTCCGACAATATCTTTAGCACCGGTCAACTTATTGTTGCAGATTAAGTCGCCGGAAGACTCAAGCATCAATTATATGTATGTGTCCCTTGAAAGAATCATAAGGATGGTGGGAATATTAATTTCTGCATTCTTACCTGGTTTATGGGTGGCTTTCTCCGCCTATAACATTGAACAAATCCCTTATCTACTAGTGGCAACCATCTCGATGTCTCGATTCGGACTCCCTCTGTCAGCACCGGTGGAAATGTTTATCGTGTTGTTTTTGTTCGAGTTTTTCAATGAAGCGGGTGTACGGCTTCCGAGGGCGATTGGACAAACCGTTTCGGTCTTGGGCGGTTTGATTGTAGGGGATGCTGCCATACGGGCGGGGCTGACCTCTCCCACCATGCTGGTCATTGGCGCCATTACATATATTTCGTCCTTTACTCTCGTCAATCAATCCCTGAAATATGGTACCACGGTACTGAGGTTCATTGTGTTACTGGTAAGTACATTTTTCGGGTTGTTTGGTGTGGTCATGATCTTTATCCTGACGGTCATTTACTTATCCACCATCTCATCTTTCGGTGCTCCGTATTTAGGAACGGTTGCGCCTATTGGCTGGAAGGAAGCTATACGATCCTTTTTGAGGCTGCCGATCCAATTCTATCAACAGAGGACGTCTTCTACTAATCCAGAAGACCAGACGAGGAAAGGTATGGGACCATATGAACAGCAAGATGAGTAAATTCATGGTCATTCTCTCGATTTTTATATTATCAGGCTGTACAGGGTCAAAAAATATCCAGGACTTAACATACATTGTCGCGATTGGACTAGATTACGATGAAGGGAAAGACGAATATACGGCCTATGTTCAAGGATTGAATTTTGCAAATGTTGCGAAGCAGGAAGGAAGCAGGTCAACTGATCCGATTCCACCGTTTGTAGGTTCTGCAAAAGGAAAGACCTTGAACATGGCAGTCAGTAACCTATATAAAGTATCGAGACCACCCTTGTTTTTTGGTCATACGAAAACGCTTGTCTTGTCCAAGAACCTATTGAAGTATAAGTTCAAAGAAGTCTTGGAGGATGTTGGCAGGAACCGTTCCCTGCGACCAAGCCTTGAACTTTTTGTTACGGACGAGAGTGTAGGAGATATTTTTAGTGCGAAGGGATTATTTGACTACCCGCCTGTTTACACGGTTCTTCTGACCGAAGAAAAATCAGAGGGAATCCAAAATGACATCGATTCAACGAGCATGATGCATTTCTTAAGGGAATATTATGAACCGATGGGAACCGCATTGATTCCAAATGTCAAAATCGACCGTCAATCATGGCAGGCGGATGGGGAAGTCGCTTCTCTTTATCTGGATGGATATAGCGTCTTTCAAGATAAAACGTTAAAAGGTGATATTCCGGCAAATGATTCCATGACTGTGGATTGGCTTCAAAATAAGAAAAATTCTCTTGATTATGCCCTTTATGAAGATGGCGAGATCCTGTCAACATTTAAATTAACATCAGATGAACCTAAAGTGAAATATAATAATGATCACGCGAATTTCCCGACATTCTCATTGGAAGTAAGCGTGGAAGCAGAATTGTTAGAAAAGATTAAGGATATCCCCTTCCAAGAACTACATGGTAAGCTTCAAAAATCGTTAGAAGAAAAAATAGCAAAGGTTTATACAAAGGGAATTGAGAAAAAAATGGATCTACTTGATGTCGGTGAACGATGGTATCGCTCCCATCCAGAAAAATTTAACGAGCTGGATAATAGTGGTGACAGGTTTTACCTTACAGACACTTCACTAAAACAAGTAAAGGTGACAGTCGATATTAAACATTTCAATGCCTATCGATATATTAAAGAAACGAGATAATAGCAAAAGAGAAAGAGGAATCACCAAATGAATTTCCTTTTTCTCTTTCTTTTTCCACTTGAATTGCATAACATGAAGGTAGGTCTAAGGGGAATGGAGGAACAATCACTGTGCAAATAAGCATTTATATCATGTTATTAGTAGTATCTGCAGTTATTGCGATCGGTTGGAGCTGGAAGAGATTATTGGATTTCAATTCTTATAAGAAACCATTTTTAGAAGGAGTCGCCCTGCAATTTGTTTTTCTTGTCTTTGCTTCTGTATGGTGGCTTATAACCGAGGATATTTCGAAAGGGGTGATGGGGGTATTCTATTATTTCCTTGCCTTCCTAACGATTATGGTCGTTCATGGGTTCACCCTGCATTATCTCTTTTCAAAGAAGAAGCTGAAGGAGCGGGAAGATTGAATGCTATTGAGGTCGGAATGTGATTTTTACATCCTTCAGGAAATATGCCAAGGAATAGAGGTTTCACAAAATAGACAATGAATCCTTTCTGCAGGAATTGTTTTTTCATCCTCTTTTTACTAACATAGATGGGAGAGACAGATAAAGTCGGAGGAGATAAAGATGTCAAAAACCAAAACATTCATTGTGGTGATGGCCATCATCGGGGTACTCCTTGCAGGTTGCAGCAATAGTGACTTTCAAGCAGAAACGGATTATGAAGTGAAAGAATTTTCCTATACGAATCAGAATAATAAACAAGTCAGCCTAAAAGATTTAAAGGGGAAGGTCTGGATCGCCGATTTCATCTTTACCAGCTGCGAAACAGTTTGCCCGCCAATGACCTTCAACTTGACAAAGCTGCAAAAGAAGTTAAAAGAAGAAGGGGTAAAGGATTATAAAATCGTTTCCTTCAGTGTGGATCCGGAAACAGATACACCAGACGCATTAAAAGAGTACATATCTAACTTCGAAGCAGACACAAGTAAATGGGAGCTTTTGACCGGTTATGAATTCGACGAAGTGAAGAACCTTGCGGAACATTCCTTCCGTTCAATCGTAGCAGACGACCCCAATTCCGATCAGATGATTCATGGGACCAGTTTCTACCTGGTCAACCAGGAGGGAACCGTCGTTAAAACGTACAGTGGCAATAGTGACGTTCCATATGATGAAATCGTTCAGGATATGGAAACATTAATCAAGGAAGGATCTGAATAAATCCTTCTACGAGAATCACAGGATGCGTGATTCTCTTTTTTTTTGTGATTTCCCATTCCAATATTAGGATGCTTACGATTATAATGATGAAAAGGACTGGGGGACTGAAACAATGAAAATTCGTCCGATAGAAATAAAAGATGCTGGAAGAATAGTAGAAATCATGCGCCAAAAAACGGTTTTACCCAATATCATCTCTTTACCGAGCTTAAGGGTAGAAAAATTTGAATCGAGATTGAAGAACCCTTCCTCCAATCAGCATGATTTTATAGCAGAAGTGGATGGAATCGTAGTGGGGCTTTGTGGATTAAGTCAAGGTCTAGGCAGGCGTGCTCACACGGGAAGTTTATTCATATTTATAGATGAGCAATATCATGGCAGGGGAATCGGCACCAGCCTTATTCAAAATGCGATTGATTTAGCGGATAACTGGTTGATGATAGAGCGTATTGAGTTGACTGTCATAGACGTTAACACCAAAGCAAAAGCATTATATGAGAAATTGGGATTTCAGGATGAGGGATTTAAACATGGCACCATTGTCCAGAATGGCCGTTTTGCGGGCGAACATTGCATGGCGAGATTTCGTCCGGGTGGTACTGTTAAGCGGGAATATGATAATGTAAAGGAATCTACAGCAAAATGATAGGATAGCAGGTGAGGGCATATTCGAAATTCTAAGGCAATGCTGATATTTGATATATTGATTACATTATTCATTTCCATATGGGTAGTGAAGTCCTTTTTAGATGGGGAAGTATGGAAAGGAGTTCTGTTTGCAGTCTGTTTTGCCATCATGGCAGGAGTACTGCTTTTCCGATTCAAGACGAAAAGATAGAAAGCGGTGAGAGGATGAGAAAGGACCATTACACGATTGGGATGGCCGGACATATCGATCATGGGAAAACCACTCTCACAAAGGCTCTGACGTCGGTTGACACCGATCGCCTTAAAGAAGAAAAGGAGCGGAATATCTCAATTGAACCCGGATTTGCTCCTTTGTATGAGGATGATACGGTTGAGATTTCTGTAGTGGATGTGCCGGGTCATGAGCGCTTCATTCGTCAAATGATCGCAGGTATAGCGGGAATCGATCTTGTTGTCTTGACAGTCGCCGCAGATGAAGGAGTAATGCCGCAAACAAAAGAGCATCTTGATATTCTTTCAGTTCTTGGAATAAGTCAATGCCTTGTCGTCTTGACGAAAATTTCTAAAGTCGAAGAAGATTTAATAGAGATCGCCCGGCAAGAAGTCATTGAAGAATTGAAGGACACCGTATTTGAAGGCTCTCTTGTTCTAACGGCAGATGGTTTAACAGGCGAAGGAGTGACGACTCTTAAAGAAACCATCATTTCCTCCTTAAAAAGTCTTCCCTCAAGGAATACTTCCGGGGAATTTCGATTACCTGTTGATCAGGTCTTTACTGTAAAGGGGCAGGGAACGGTGGTGAGAGGGACGATTTATGAAGGAAGTCTGGAAACGGGTCAGGATCTGTTCATTCTCCCACTTGGGATACATACGAAAGCGAAACAAATTCAGGTTCACCACCGTAAGGCAGAAAAGGGATTTGCCGGTCAACGGGCTGCTGTCAATCTCCCCGGAGTGGACTATAAATCCCTTAAACGGGGAAATGTACTTGTCTCGTCCCCTCACCATTTAGTGACGAAGACAATTGACGTTTGCCTACATGTGCTACATACTGTCCGACATGATATTAAGCAGAGAATGCGGGTCATGATTCATACAGGAACGTCTGAGGTCATGGGGAAGCTTGTGCTCTTTGACCGAAATAAAGTGGAAGCAGGCACAGACACGATCCTATGCCAGATTCACCTTGATGAATCCCTAATGGTTAAACGGGGGGATCGTTTTATTGTCAGGAGACCCTCACCGGTTGAAACCATCGGTGGAGGTTGGATCATTCAGCCAAACGGGGGCAATTACCGGTTTGGAGAAGAAACGATTGGCTACCTCAGATCCCTGATTGAAGGAACTCCAGGTGAACGGGCACTAAAAGTACTTGAGCGATATAAATCCCTTGATAGGGAAAGTTTGAAAAAGGAAGGATCCCTTTCAGTGGGAAATTTGAATGTATTACTTGAGGATGAGGAATGGATTCAACTTTCTGATTTGACTATATCCCATTGTAAGATCTTGAAAGAATGTCGAAATGCAATAAAACATTTCCTCTTTACGTTTCATGAGAATTCCCCTTTATTGAAGGGAGCCAATCGTGGAGAATTAAAGCAGCACTTGAATGAATATCCTGGAAGTCTGATAGATTATGTGTTGGAGCAAGGGGATTGGGTCCATGGAAATGGCCACGTGCGGTTAGGTGACTTCACCCCCCATCTGCCAACTGCATGGGAGAAACGGTGCATTGAGCTTCTCGATTTACTGGAAATGGACGGTACACAGGTAAGGGACATGGAGGAGTATTTTAAGAAGGTGGGAATACCGGAGAAGTGGCATTCTGACTTCACTCGGTTTTTCGTACAGGAAAAGAAAATAGTACCTCTCGACGAAAAGAAAGCTTATTCCATTGGTGTTTTTAACGACGCAATCATTCGCTTGAGGAAGCATACAGATGCTACATTTCAGGTAGGTGAAGCGAAAGAAGTGCTGGGATTATCCAGAAAATATATGATTCCTTTTTTAGAAAAGCTGGATAAAGAAGGGTTGACGCTTCGCATAGAAGGTAAACGAAAATGGATTGGCAATATTGATAAAGATTGAATAGGAAGGAAGTATATTTCGCTTGATCAAAATAAATAAAGTACAAATTGCTGCTATTCATTCTGTGGCATAGTAGAAAGTAGGATAGGAAATTATGAAAGAATTATGGAGCGCATTTGGCTGGGTTCTTCCGATTATGATCATTGTGACGGTTACCCTTATCTTTGCGATCTCCTTTTGGAAGAAAAAAAGGGGGAAGGGCAGGTGGCTGAACTTACTTCCTGTATTATTTACGTGTATTTCAATTGGCGGCATCTGTTTGATTACCTTGACTCCCCTGGAAAACGTTTCAGAGGGTTCTGTGAATTTCGATCCTTTCTCCAATTTGAAGTTAAATTTATTGTATCGTAATCATTTGGATGTGCCGATCCGTAATCTCCTTGCCAATATAATATTGTTTATTCCTTTCACCTTTTTTCTCGCATGGTGGATGAGACATTCGAAACAATTGATATTGATGGTCACATTTCTTGGAGGGATCTTTTCATTTGGAATTGAGTTTGCTCAATACTACTTGGCTTTGGGAAGAGCAACGGATATTGATGATTGGATGATGAATACAATGGGATCGTTCATGGGTGGTATTTTATTCGTCACCGCTCGCTATATCTATACATTGTTGAAAATCAATAAGAAAATCAAGTAAGTGGCTGGAATATAACTAATTCCATTTCAAAAGACGAACAATCGCAGCGGAAATCAACCATCACTCACTCCATTTAAAGTAACAATATTTTCGTAAACTGATAAATCCGAACGAATTCGATTTTCAAAAAATGAATCTCGAATATCGTTCGGATTTTCTTTTAACTAAATACATTTTTCCCAGCCTTTTTATTGCTTCTCATTTAGCTTGTTCTTCGATAAACTTTGACAGTGGATGTATAGTCCTTCCCCTTAAACAAAAGCTAACAATACTATGAAAGGGGGGATTCTCTTGTTAAAAAAAGCAATAATAACAATCATGGTCATCACCGGGTTATCCGTGGTATTGATCCTCATCATGCAATGGGATGTAAGACAAGGGGTGAAAAACTATACGAGAACCCACCCGATGACAGAAACCCTTTCAAGCAATGCTTCCATTGACATTTTTAATACCGGAAAAAACTTTTATGAAAACCTTTTTCATGACATTGAGACAGCTGAACATTATGTGTGGATACACTTTTTTATTATTCGGGATGACGATGTTTCTCATGAGTTCTTTGATTTACTGATGAAAAAAGCTCAACAGGGTGTGGATGTTCGTTTATCTGTAGACTTTATTGGATCGGACATCCATAAGAAGACCATCAAGAAAATGGAAAAGGCAGGAGTAAAGATTGTCAAAAGTAGACCCATTATTTTCAAGAATGCTTTCTATTCCCTTCACCACCGTAACCATCGCAGACTTATTTCCATAGATGACAACATTGCCTATATTGGAGGATTCAACATGGGTGATGAGTATCTGGGAAAAGATCCAAAGCTTGGCTACTGGAGGGATTATCATATTCGGTTGGCAGGCGATGCGGGAAAGGAAGTGTATAAACAGTTCAAAAGAGATTGGACGGAGGACGGTGGTGAGAAGATAAAGAGTGATCTTCCTCCATACACGTCAACTCGCACTGGAGGGGATATTCATTTCATCTTCTCCACCGGAAATCCTCTCCTTGAAAGAACCATTGATTGGATTAATGAAGCAGAAAAGAGTGTGACCATCACGACCCCATACTTTATCCCAAATAATAAGCTTATCTCTGCATTGAAAGAAGCAGTGACGAGAGGGGTCGAGGTGAATATCCTTCTACCCGATAATACGGATGCTTGGTTCACCAAACCTGTCAGCTACCGGATAGAAAAGAGCCTCTTAGAAGAGGGGGTGAATCTATATCTTTATCAGAAGGGATTTTTTCATGGGAAGGTAATGGTAGTTGATCATGCATGGGCCGACGTGGGAACAGCCAATTGGGATCCGCGCAGCTTTTACTTAAATGACGAGAGCAACTGCATCATTCGGGATGAAAAAGTGGCGAGACACTTGGAATCCCTTATCGAAAAGGATATGAAGGATAGTGAAAAGCTGACCAGGACAGCTTTTGATGACCTCCCGTTCTGGGAAAAAGCGTTACAAAAGACACCGCGGTGGGTTTATTATTACTTTTAGTCGCGTCTTCGATTCAACGTGTACGGATGTAAAAATTTTTGTTGAATAAGAAATTATGGTAAAGTGTTTTCATATAGTTTAGATGTAAACACCTTATTAAAGAAAGGGATTGTCCATGAGCGAGCTCTTGTTTATAGCTTTGTTTGTTCTTTCGTTAATGGCATTTACGTTTTTTAATGTGTCAAAGAAGAAACATGTTTCAAAGAATCACAGGTCGATAGCAGTCACCATTGTCATCTTCTCTGTGATAGGAATGATGTTGGCGGTCCTTATCTACCTTCCGAACGCTTCTTAGAAAACGGAGAATACTGTAAAAGCAAAAGACACAAGAGGAAGGTCTCACGTGTCTTTTTTTATGACCCTGGATTTGAGAACCCATTTAATCTTCTTTATAGATTGTTTGCTTCTAAGCGGGCGTGAATTTGGTATGATTAGATATGACTTTATTAAAGCTCGAGGAAAGATCAAATCATCATGGATACTGACTGTGCGTATGGAAATAAAGGAGAATCAAGATGAAAGCAGCAATGATTTTTGATATGGATGGTACATTATTTCAAACAAACCGTATACTTGAGGCTTCACTTCATGATACCTTCCAATTACTTAGGGACGAAGAAATGTGGGAAGGGGATACGCCTCTTGAAACATATAGAGAAATAATGGGAGTCCCTCTTTCGAAAGTGTGGAAGACTCTATTGCCTCTACATCCCTTTCACATACATGAAAGAGTGAATGAAGTATTTCAGGATAAATTGATTCAAAATATCTTGGGTGGAATGGGTGCCCTCTATCCCCATACAGAGGACCTCTTAGCCTATTTGTGCAAAAGGGGATTTCCGATTTTTGTGGCAAGTAACGGCTATCCCCGTTATCTGCAGACAATCGTGGAGTATTACGCGTTGGATCGATGGATCTTATCCTGCTATAGTATTGAAGAAATTGACTCTGAGGAAAAGGGTGAGTTAATAAGGAAAGTGAAGGAGGATCATTATCTCAGTCACGGAATTGTGATAGGAGACAGAGGATCGGACTTCAAAGGAGCCAAGGAGAATGAGTTCCTTTCCATCGGATGTGCGTTTGATTTTTCACAGGAAAATGAATTGCAAGATGCCGATATAGTGGTCGGTGATCTGATAGAAATCAGAGACTACTTGGAGAAAGTGAAATGAAGAAATAAGAACAGGAGTGATCAGGTGGAGCAGGAAAAACTGGCCGTTTTGAATGAATCAGGAGAAAGGATAGGGGTTAGGAGCCGTTCGGAGATCCACGCGAAAGGGTATTGGCACGAGACCTTTCACTGCTGGTTTGCAGGTTATAATGCCGATTTGAAGGAAAGTTTCATCTATTTTCAATTAAGAAGTGACAATAAGAAGGATTTTCCTGGACTTTTGGACGTTACTGCCGCCGGACATATCTTGTCGGATGAAAAGATGGAAGACGGGGTGAGGGAAGTCCATGAAGAGCTGGGAATCAACGTCCTGTTTGAGGAACTGGAGGATCTGGGAATTGTAAAAGGGGAACTCATTCAAGCAGAAATGATAGACAGGGAGCATACAAATGTGTTCCTTTATACGAAGCCGGTCTCATACGATGAATTTCAGCTTCAGCCGGAGGAAGTAGCAGGGATCTTCCGTTCTACCCTGGCTGATTTCAAATCGTTGATTCAACAAGATAAAGCCGAAATCGAATTGGAAGGATTTGTTGTCACCCAAGAAGGGGTTAAGAACCATTTCATTCATAAGGTGGGTTATCATCATTTTGTCCCCCATGCAAGGTCCTACCTATTAGAAATCATTGTTCGAATAGAACGGAAAATGTAAGAAAGTAATGCCTCTTTCCCATAGCCAGAATGGATAATTAAGGCTATCATGAATATTTGGTACATACATACTGTGAAAGAGAGTAGGAGAAACATTGAACGGCACAGCGCACATGGCAATTGGAGCAGCAACAGGTTTTATCGTGGCGAACTCATTTGGATCCGGCCCGGGTGCGACAGCCGCACTTGTAGCAATTGGCGGGGTATCAGGACTCATGCCGGATTTGGATATTGACGGGAAGCTTAGTAACAAAGTTACTTTCTCCCCCAAAATGATCAGGTCGGTGGCGCAAATCATCGGCTTTCTCATGATGGTGTACAGCTACCTTGAAGGCAGTGGGAAAGAACGGTGGCTTGGGATTGGCTATGGGGCAGGGATGATGGTTCTCACAAGCTTCATTACCCAGAGAAGGATGCTGATGATTACTGGCATAGGTGTGACGGCATGTGGTTGGCAATTGAATGAAATATGGTTATGGCTGCTAGGCATTTATATACTTATTGCTTCATTCGTGTCACATCGCAGTTATACCCACTCCATACTGGGAGTGATATATTATGCCATCATCGCTCGTTATCTCGAGTCCTCTATCTTGATTGATGGAGTGTTTGAAGCATGTCTCATCGGATATGCGAGTCATTTGATCGCGGATATGAAGGTTCTTCCTTTTAATAAGAGAGGCATAAAGCTCTTCCTTCCCCTTTCGTCTAAAGAAATTTAAAATGTGTTTATTCCTACTTGACCATTATTTTCCTATACATTAAAATAATGGAAACACTATAAATGGTTAAGTGCGATGAAGAAGAAGAGTAGACGATTGAAACATTTAAGAGAGCTGGTGGCTGGTGAGAATCAGTATGTGGAATCGTTGAATGGGCTTTTGAGCATCCAGGCTGAAATGAAGTAGGTTTTGGCGGAAGGTCTCACCGATAAAAGGGACGATGTATCGAAGGCGACTTCTGTACAGATGAGTGCGTTTACTAAAGTGTAAGCGAATGAAGGTGGCACCACGGGTTTCCCGTCCTTTTTTAGAGGATGGGAAGCCCTTTTTGTGTTTTTTATTATTTTAAAACGGAGGGTATGATGGGGATGAAAAAACAAGTTCTGACTGGTATCAAACCAACTGGTCGTATACATTTGGGGAATTATATTGGCGCGATTAAACCGGCATTGGGATTGGCAGAGAATCAATCTTATAACATTGCATATTTTGTTGCGGATTACCATGGTTTAACAAAAATCCATGATCCACTTGAAATGAATGAACTTTCCTACGGAGTGGCTGCAGCGTGGTTAGCTTTAGGGTTGAATCCAGATCGAGCGATTTTTTACCGTCAATCTGATATACCTGAAATCTTTGAACTGAGTTGGATCTTATCTTGTTTTGCACCTAAAGGGTTAATGAACCGTGCTCACGCATATAAATCCATGGTGGAAGATAATCAAAATGGTGGCAGAGATCTGGATTCAGGAGTCAATATGGGAGTATTCACCTACCCGATATTGATGGCAGCGGACATCCTCTTATTTCAAACTGAATTGGTTCCGGTTGGAAAGGATCAAATTCAGCATGTTGAAATTGCAAGGGATATAGCAGAAAATTTTAATAAACAATATGGTGAAACGTTTGTTGTTCCAGAATATGTCATACAGGAAGGGACATCTGTCCTCCCTGGACTTGATGGACGAAAAATGAGTAAAAGCTATAACAACACAATTCCATTATTCGAGGAACCAAACAAGCTTCGAAAACTAATCAATAAAATCAAAACGGATTCCTCTCTACCTGAAGAACCAAAGGATCCCGACTCATCTGCCATTTTTTCGTTGTATAAAGAATTCTCATCATCAGAACAAACCGAAATCATGAGAAAGAGGCTTCATTCCGGAATTGGCTGGGGCGCCGCAAAAGCAGAATTGTTTTCTGTGATGAACTCGTTTATGAAAGAACCACGTGACAGGTACAACGAATTATTAAGTGATACAGAGGCAATGGATCAGATTCTGCAGAATGGTGCCGAAAAGGCAAGAAAAAAAATCATCCCTTTTATGAAAGAAATCAAACAAAGGATTGGTTTGTATCATTGATCAATACACTTGTTATAGAAAATGTATCGAAAGAAAGTATTGAAAAAGCCGCATCTATATCAGAATGCGGCTTTCTTCTTCCTTTTAAGGTTTGAGGATTACTTTAATATTTCCATCGGACTTCTTATCGAAAATGTCATACCCTTTGGCCGCTTCTTCAATTGAAAAGGTATGGGTGATGATGTCGGTTGGGTCAAATTGCTTCTCTTCAATCATATCGTATAATTTTGGCATCAAATGAATCACCGGTGCTTGGCCCATTTTAATGGAAACATTCCTGCTGAAAAAGTCCCCTAAGGGAAATCGGTTTGCTTCTGTTGCATATACACCCGTCAATTGAACAGTTCCGAACTTCCGGACCGCTTCTGATGCTGTCTTGATCGGACTTATTGTCCCAAATTGATTATCAAAGTCAGAACCGAACGATTCATTTGGCTGAACGGTCCCATCCATTCCCACACAGTCAATCACAACATCAGCACCCCCTTTTGTTTCTTCATGCAGGAGTGACCCGATATCATTATGATTTTGAAAGTTAAATATTTCTGCTTGATTGGTACGTTTTGCATGCGCAAGTCTATGATCCACCTGGTCTACCGCGATGACTCTTTCGGCGCCTTTCAATTTAGCGAATTTCTGGACCATCAATCCAATTGGACCGCTACCTAACACAATGACCGTATCGCCTTTTTTTACACCACTGTTTTCTACGCTCCAGTAAGCAGTCGGTATAACATCGGAAAGGAAGAGAACACTTTCATCCTCCAGCTCACTTGATTCAGGGACTTTAAATGAGGTGAAGTCTGCATACGGCACCCGCAGATACTCCGCTTGACCACCCGGATACCCGCCATTCATCTCAGTGAATCCGAAAAGACCGCCAACTTCTCCATGGGGATTGGATTCATCACATTGACTTTCCATTTGGTTCTCACAGAAAAAACATTTCCCACAGCCAATATTAAAAGGGATAACGACGCGATCGCCTTTTTTTAGGGTCCTCACTTCCGATCCGACCTCTTCGACGATACCCATCGGTTCATGTCCCACAACGTAATCTTGTTCCGGTTCGATTCCTCCTTTGTATAAATGTAAATCTGAACCGCAAATTCCGCTTGCAGTAATCCTTACGATGATATCAGTATTTACCTGAATGGCTGGATTCGCTACTTCTTTCACGACCATCTTTTCTTTTCCTTGGAACGTAACACCCTTCACTATCATCACTCCTGTAATTTTTGTAAGATTCTTCTATGTGTTTAAACTCTTTTGGAGTGAGTTAAACATTCAGGCTTCCCAATTTTGAAAAACTGAAGAAACCGATGAGGATGTCTTAATAGAAAATCTTGTTTGAGCAATACTCCATCAAATATTGATTGGATTTAATTACCACTATTTATTCAAGCGCATGAACGAAGGGAATTTAGATAAATGAAGAAATAAATGAAAAATTCTTACTTTTTATTGACAGCCTCCTCTGTTTGTTATAAGTTATGGGAAAGCACTTTACAAATTCATATTGTTTCTTATCAAGAGAGGTAGAGGGACTGGCCCGAAGACACCTCAGCAACCAGCCAACGTTTTAGGTATGGTGCTAATTCCAGCAAGTTGATATCAACTTGGACGATAAGAGGGAGAACGAACGTACAAAACCTTCTTATTTTCATTAAGAAGGTTTTTTTGTTTATTCCCTTTTCGTATTCGCAGAGAGAAAAGGAGAGAAGAATGTTGAAAAAACATATTGATACTTTGCTTGTCCAGGCAGGCACTCGGAGGGATCCTGCTACAGGTGCCGTCAGCCTGCCCATTCATTTATCGACAGCATATGAACATAAAGGGATCGGTGAATCCACCGGTTATGATTATACGAGAACAGGAAATCCAACCAGGACTACCCTCGAAGAAACACTGGCTCAATTGGAAGAGGGTCATAGAGGATTTGCATTCAGTTCGGGAATGGCTGCGATTCAGGCGATCCTGGGTTTATTCGCAAGTGGCGATGAATTGATTGTATCGAAGGATCTTTACGGAGGAAGCTACCGCTTATTTGTTCAGTATGAAGCCCAATACAAAATAAAATTTCATTTCGTTGATACAAGTGATACAGGCTCCATAGAAGAGCGAATATCGAAGGGAACCAAGGCTATTTTTCTTGAAACACCAACCAATCCATTAATGAATGAAGCAAATATTTCTGAGATTGCCGGCATTTCAAAGAGGAATGGATTGCTCTTGATCGTCGATAATACCTTTTACACTCCTGTCCTGCAAAAACCGCTCAAAGAGGGTGCGGACCTGGTTGTTCACAGCGCCACCAAATACTTAGGCGGCCATAATGACGTTCTGGCAGGAGTTGTCGTTGTAAACTCAGAAGAATTGGCTGAGAGAATCTATACGATACAAAATTCGATCGGGGCAGTTCTGGCACCTTTTGATTGTTGGCTCTTAATAAGAGGGATGAAAACCCTTAGTCTCAGAATGGCTCAGCATGAAAAAAATGCAAGAGAATTAGCCCAATATCTTAAAGGGCATGATTGTGTAGCAGACGTCTTATATCCCGGTAAAGGGGGCATGCTTTCATTTCGTATAGCAAAGGAAGAATGGGTCGGTCCCTTCCTTAAACATCTGAAAGTCATTACGTTTGCTGAAAGTTTAGGGGGAGTAGAGAGCTTTATCACTTATCCTGCGACCCAGACACATGCCGATATTCCTGAAGAAGAGCGGAAAAGACTTGGTATCTGCAACAGACTGCTCAGATTCTCTGTAGGAATTGAATTTATTGATGACCTGATTGAAGACTTGGAGAATGTTTTTCATCAATTGGAAAAAGAGGTGTTCACGTATGAGTAAAAAACCATTTTCACTTCAGACGTCACTCATTCATTCCCGCGGATTTGATAAAGAGACAGGTGCTGTTTCTACGCCGATTCATCATGCAACAACTTTTCATCAACAGGATTTTGATCAATACGGAACGTACGACTACAGCCGTTCAGGCAATCCAACGAGGGAAACTGTCGAAGAAACAATTGCGGAATTAGAAGGCGGGGTAAGGGGCTTTGCCTTTTCATCCGGTATGGCGGCAATCTCCACAAGCTTTCTTTTATTATCGAGTGGCGATCACGTTCTAGTCTCGGAGGAAGTCTACGGGGGGACTTATAGGATGATCACAGAGGTCCTTACTAAGTTTGGTATAGAATACTCCTTTGTGAATATGAAGGACTTGCATGAAGTGGCTTGTGCAATTAAGCACAATACGAAGGTGATTTATATGGAAACCCCTTCGAACCCGTTATTGAATATTACGGATATTGAAGGGGTCGTGAAGCTCGCTAAGGCAAATGACTGTTTAACATTTCTAGATAATACCTTCATGACGCCACTGCTGCAAAGGCCAATCAGTCTCGGGGTGGATGTTGTCCTGCACAGTGCGACGAAGTTTCTTGCCGGTCATAGTGACGTCTTAGCGGGTCTAGCAGTAACGGGAAATGAAGAGATTGCGGGGAAACTTGCTTTTCTGCAGAATTCCTTTGGGGCGGTGCTCGGGGTACAGGATTGCTGGCTGCTCTTAAGAGGTCTGAAAACATTGCATGTTCGATTGAAGGAATCGTCAGAGTCGGCTTATAAAATTGCAAGCTTCTTAGAAGGTAGAAAGGAAGTAGAAGAGGTGTATTACCCGGGCTTAAGCTATCATCCAGGTCGTGAAATTCAAGTACGGCAAGCAGAGGGTCCCGGAGCGGTTCTTTCCTTCCGGTTAAAAGGGGAAGCGGAAGTGAAGCAGCTCATCAAAAATGTAAACATTCCCGTATTTGCCGTCAGTTTAGGAGCTGTTGAATCGATCCTCTCCTATCCATCAAGAATGTCACATGCTTCTATGCCTGAGGCTGAAAGGGAAAGAAGGGGGATTACAGATGGATTACTGCGCTTATCCGTCGGCCTTGAAAACGTGGATGAATTAGTGAAGGACCTTCAAAACGGTTTGGATAGTATACAAAAAATCAATCGAAACAACGTGATAAATTTGTAAAGGGGGAGGAAGCCAATGAAGCCGTTGCTGGAAGCATTGAAAGAGAGGATCTTGATTGCAGATGGAGCAATTGGAACATTGTTGTATTCATATGGAGTGGACAGATGCTTTGAAGAACTGAATCTTTCTCATCCAAATGAAGTGTTGAAAGTCCATAAAGAGTATATCCAAGCAGGAGCAGAGATTATCCAGACCAATACGTATGGGGCCAATTATCAAAAGCTTTCGAGATACGGACTGGAGGATTCCGTTAAAGAAATAAATACAGCTGCAGTTCGTCTCGCTAAAAAAGCTGCAGGTGAAAGCATTTATATTCTCGGCACCATAGGTGGCATCAGAGGCATTAAACAAAATGTGTCGCTGGAAGAGATCAAGAGGAGCTTTAGGGAACAACTTTACTGTTTATTATTAGAGGGCGTCGACGGCATTCTGTTAGAAACCTATTATGATTTCGAGGAACTGACCACCGTGCTGAACATTGTCAAACGTGAAGCCGATATTCCTGTCATTGCCCAAGTTTCCCTGCACGAAACGGGGGTGCTTCAAAATGGAATGGAACTCAAAGAGGCTCTTCAGCAATTGGAGTTACTGGGGGCAGATGTTGTCGGCATCAATTGCCGAATGGGACCATTTCATATGGTGAATTCATTAGAGGAAGTTCTCATACCGAAAAGGGCATTTCTATCCGTTTATCCGAACGCAAGTCTGCCAAACTATGAAGAAGGCCGATTCTATTACTCTGCTGAGCCAGATTACTTTGGGGATATCAGTAATGAACTGCGGCTCCAGGGTGCGAGAATCATTGGGGGTTGTTGTGGAACCACTCCCGATCACATTCGTTCTGTAGCTTCCCGGTTGAAAAGCAGGGAGCCTGTAATAGAAAAAGAGGTAAAAAAGAAAAAAGTAGTTCAGTTATCTTCCCCATCCATCAATGGAAGTTTACTGCATAAGCAAGTAAGAGAAAAGAAAACGATCATCGTTGAACTCGACCCACCAAAGCATCTCGACACGAAATTGTTCTTCCAGGGAGCGGCTGCACTTAAAGAAGCCGGCATTGACGCGCTCACCCTTGCAGACAATCCGTTGGCATCGCCGCGAATTAGTAATGACGCGATCGGGAGCCTGGTGAAGTCGAAACACGATCTTACACCTCTCGTTCACATCACTTGCCGTGATCGAAACCTGATCGGTCTTCAATCCCATTTAATGGGCTTACACACATTAGGAATCCACAATCTATTAGCGATAACCGGTGATCCTGCCAAGATCGGTGATTTTCCCGGTGCTGCATCTGTATATGATCTTTCTTCCCTGGAACTAATTGAACTCATTAAACAGAACAATGAGGGGATATCGTTTTCCGGCAAATCACTCCGGGAACGCACTCAATTTTCAGTAGGGGCAGCCTTTAATCCGAACTTCCGGCATTTAGACGCTTCTGTAAAAAGGCTTGAGAAGAAAAAGAAAGCCGGTGCCGACTATTTCATTTCTCAACCGATATTTGGGAAGGAGCAGCTGATTCAAGTACATGAAGCGACAAAGCATCTGGATGTTCCGGTCTTCATCGGAATCATGCCGTTGATCAGCTCAAGAAATGCAGAATTTCTCCATCATGAAGTGCCTGGAATCAACGTGCCGGAAGAAACGAGACAAAGAATGAAGGATGCTGGAAATGATCCTGTCATAGCCAGATCAGTCGGAATGGAGATAGCCAAAGGCTTACTGGATACTGCAATAGAACTGTTTAATGGCATTTATCTCATCACACCTTTTGTTCGATTTGATATGAGCATTGAACTGATTCATCATATACAGGAGAAAACCAACACAGAAAGAGAGGTTCCCTATGGCCATCACATTGTTTGAAGAACAGCTTAGAAAAAAAATACTCGTACTTGATGGAGCAATGGGGACGATGCTTCAACAAGCGAACTTATCCCCAGAGGATTTCGGTGGAGAGGAACTTGAAGGGTGTAATGAAAACCTTGTATTAACAGCGCCGGAAGTAATCTATCAGATTCACCTGGAATATTTGAAAGCAGGGGCTGATATGATTGAAACGAATACATTTGGCGCAACCCCGATCGTTCTGGACGAATATGATTTAGGGTATAAAGCATACGAAATAAACAAAGTAGCGGCTGAAATCGCCAGGAAAGCAGTAGAAGATGTCTCAACTTCCGAATGGCCAAGATTCGTCGCGGGATCGCTTGGTCCCACTACGAAAACCTTATCCGTAACAGGTGGAGTAAGCTTTGATGAACTAGCAGACAACTACCGTGTTCAAGCAGAGGGTCTTCTCGATGGAGGGGTTGATGTTCTGTTACTTGAAACAAGTCAGGATGCTTTAAATGTAAAAGCGGCGAACCTCGGAATTCGAGGGGCTTTTGAATCCAGAGGGAAGGAAATCCCGATTTTGTTATCCGGTACCATTGAGCCTATGGGCACCACACTCGCCGGACAAACAATCGACTCATTTTATTTATCACTTGAACATTTAAACCCTTTGGTCGTTGGTCTGAATTGTGCAACAGGTCCAGAATTTATGCGTGACCATATCCGTACATTATCGGATTTAGCCACCACCTATGTAAGCTGTTATCCAAATGCCGGACTCCCCGATGAAGAAGGGAATTATAATGAGACAGCTGATTCACTCAGTGCTAAGATGAAAGGATTTGCAGAGAAAGGCTGGCTGAATCTTGTTGGGGGGTGCTGTGGAACGACCCCGGAGCATATCCGTGCTCTTTCAGAGGTGGTGAAGGGATTCCCGCCTCGTACACCGAAAGAATCTCATCCCCATGCGGTTTCGGGAATTGAAGCCTTCATCTATGAAGATGAAGACAGAAGACCGATTCTGGTCGGAGAACGCACGAATGTCATCGGTTCCCGAAAATTCAAACGATTGATTGCAGAGAATAAGATAGAGGAAGCGTCAGAGATTGCAAGGGCACAAGTGAAAAATGGGGCACAGGTAATCGACATCTGCCTTGCCGACCCCGATCGTGAAGAAGTAGAGGACATGAATGTTTTTATTCAGGAAGTTGTGAAGAAAGTGAAAGTTCCACTAGTCATCGATTCAACGGATGAGAAGGTGCTGGAGGCAGCTTTAAAATTTTCTCAAGTGAAAGTGATTATTAATTCAATTAATCTGGAAGACGGGGAAGAGAGATTTGAGAAGGTCGCTAAACTGATGAAAGCCTACGGAGCTGCAGTGGTGGTCGGGACGATTGATGAAAAGGGAATGGGTGTCTCAGTAGAGCGTAAGGTGGACATTGCCCTTCGTTCCCATAGACTGTTAACGGAGAAATATGGGATAGCTTCTGAAGACATCATCTTTGACCCTCTCGTATTCCCTGTCGGCACGGGCGATCAGCAATATATAGGGTCGGCCAATAGCACCGTGGAAGGGATTAAAAAGATTAAAGAAGCATTACCGGACTGCCCTCACATACTTGGAGTCAGTAATGTTTCATTCGGGCTGCCTCCTGTAGGAAGAGAAGTACTTAATGCAGTGTATCTTTATCACTGTACAAAGGCGGGGCTCGACTATGCCATAGTGAACACGGAAAAGTTAGAGCGCTTTGCTTCTATTCCTCAAAAAGAAGTCCGAATGGCTGAGAAACTACTATTTGAGACGACGGATGAAACCCTTGCTGAATTTACAGCATTCTATAGGGGGAAAAAGAAAGAAGTAAAGGTACCTGTCAACACTATGACTCTAGAAGAAAGATTGGCTCATTATGTGGTGGAAGGGACGAAGGAAGGACTGATTCCTGATTTAAACATCGCTTTGAAAAAATATGACGCTCCTCTTGAAATCATCAATGGCCCCCTTATGGCCGGAATGAGTGAAGTCGGAAGATTATTTAATGATAACCAGCTGATTGTTGCGGAGGTATTACAGAGTGCCGAAGTCATGAAAGCGTCCGTTGCCCATTTGGAACCGCATATGGAACAAACGGAAAGTTCATCTTCGAAGGGCAAGGTGATCTTAGCTACGGTTAAGGGGGATGTTCATGATATCGGTAAGAATCTCGTAGATATTATCCTAAGTAATAATGGATATAATGTGATTGATTTAGGCATTAAAGTAACACCTCAGGAACTGATCGGAGTCATACGGGAAGAGAAGCCCGATATCGTAGGTTTGTCCGGACTCCTCGTGAAGTCTGCACAACAAATGGTCATTACTGCTCAAGATTTAAAGCTGGCCGGTATTTCAGTTCCTCTTGTAGTAGGAGGTGCAGCCCTCACCAGAAAGTTCACTACAAACAAAATCGGCAGGGAATACGATGGGCTGGTCCTTTATGCAAAGGATGCAATGGATGGGTTGAGTATTATGAATGGAATTCAACATGAAGAAACAAGGCTTCAACTGGAAGAGGAAAGCCGTGAGAAACAAAGCAGGCTCGTAGTACATGACGAATCGCCTAGTCGAGGTTCATCATCCGTTGCGGTGAAAGCACGTTCCGCCATATCAACTGATGTTAAGGTTCATGTTCCGCCAGACTTGATTCCACATACTATAAAAGAATTTTCTCTGGATCAAATCCAGCCCTATATCAATCAGCAAATGCTGCTTGGACATCATTTAGGCATAAAAGGGAAGATTTCAAGATTGCTGGAAGAAGGGGATAAACGAACTATCAGCTTGAAAGCCGTTACGGATGAGTTGTTCCAAAAAGCAAAAAGAGAAGGAATGATCCATGCATCTGCACGTTATCAATTCTTTCCAGCCCAGTCAGATGGTGAAGATGTAGTTATTTATCACCCGGAACATCCATCTTCAGAAATGGAACGCTTTCATTTCCCGAGGCAATCTGGGAATCAGCATCTGTGTTTAGCTGATTACTTGAAATCAGTTGAAAGTGGTGAAATGGATTATGTCGGATTCTTCGCCGTAACGGCCGGCGTGAAAATCAGGCAGTGGGCCAAGGAGTTGAAAGAAGAAGGGAGGTTCCTGGAAAGTCACGCATTGCAGGCCATTGCCTTGGAAACGGCAGAAGGACTGGCTGAAAGAGTTCATGAAATGATGAGAAGCAGATGGGGTTTCCCGGATCCCGTAGACTTTACGATGCAGGACCGTTTCCGTACCCATTATCAAGGTCAACGTTTTTCATTTGGGTATCCTGCGTGTCCCGAACTGGAGGATCAGAAGAAGCTGTTTAAGCTTATCCAACCCGAAGAAATTGGGATCCAACTAACAGACGGATGCATGATGGAACCTGAAGCATCGGTAACAGCGATGGTCTTCGCTCATCCGGAAGCAAGATATTTTAATGTATTGTGATCGTCTAATTAAAAAGGCAACTTCCGGAAAATGGAGTTGCCTTTTTAAATTTATTTTTTTATGTTAGACGGTAGTCCGCTATTCAAAATAATGAAGGATATTTTGGCAATGACAGAACGGAACGTTAGAGATGAAGGGAAATCGGCTGGTAGAGTAATAAAGGGGAACCACAGAGTTAGAAAGAGTGATCTTCTGCTTTTACACTTTGATTACTAAACTTTGTTTCAAGTATTTCGAGGATCTTTTCTTCGGAAAATCCTGTAATCATCGTTAGATTAAGTAAACTGGGCTTGAGACCTATTGTCTCACAAAAATGATAGGCACTTTGGATAGCAAGTGTTTCGATACACTTCCTGGTCAGTTTGTTATTCATTCTCTCATCAGCTCCCAACTATTTTGACATATGACTCAGTAGTAAGAATACGACATCATATTAAGATCAGAGGTTGGTGTCTAATAGGAGATCCCTATACATCAATATAGTATATCGAGACATACCCTTGCTGCCTGTTTCTCTGCTAATACCCCCATTATACACTTTATATTGTGAATTGTAGAGGGTATTTACAATTTAATGTAATATTATTTGAAAATGCTCATTATTCACACTTTGATATTATTCATTAAATGAGCCGCTTTTTTACCCTGACATTTCAAATTGTATTCATTCCCCGGGTATGCTCTGAATGACATTGTTGCATGAATGTGTTATATAATAAAAGGAGATGTAAGATAGTTTTGAAAATTTTACTTGAGAAGAGTATGATTTCCCGACTACTCATAACGTCAGTTAGGGAAGAGGAAACGGAACATTTTGATGGATATTATAGGAGGAATCATACATGCATAGGAACAAAGAAGTACATACATTTTTATTGAGTAAGGCTCGTCAATTAACAGATGAATGGTATGACTCATTGGATAAAAATACAACTGGCGGGGTTTACTCTTCCACTGACCCGAAAGTGATTGAAGCATTGAAACAACAAAACTTTGATTTCCACGGAATCCTCTGCAACATATTTGCGGAAGATAGAGAAACGTTTAGTAAGAAAATTGATGAATGGGTGTCAAAACTGGCAAATGATAAGGAACATTTAAATACGCCAACCCATTTTATACTCAAGGAATTTATGAGGGTGAGAAATCAATACCTGGACTTCATAAAAGAATATGCGGATTCTCATTTGGATGAGGGGATATTCGATCAGTTCAATTTGTGGAGCAATGTAATCATAGAAGCATTTGACCGGGTCATGATGCGTTTTGTCGAGCTACAATCTGAAGTCATGAAACAGCAGCTCCAGAATCAACAGGAAATCATAAATGAACTAAGCTCGCCCGTCATCAGTTTGAATTCACATACTGCTTTGTTGCCTCTTGTAGGTAACATCGACCCTTCAAGAGCAGAACTGATTTTAGAAAATGCGTTGGACCAATGTGTGAACATGGAAGTTTCCCAATTGTTCATCGATTTATCCGGTGTCGTTTTAATTGATACGATGGTAGCCCATCAAATTTTTCAGCTAATCGACGCACTTCAATTGATTGGGGTGAAACCAATTCTTTCCGGACTGCGACCTGAAATTGCTCAAACAGCGGTTCAACTTGGATTGAATTTTGAAAACCTCACCATTACCTCCACCTTGTCACAAGCTTTAACAATCAAAAACAATGAAGTATAATCCAACAGATTAAAAGCATCTTTACACTGAGTACTGTGTATGGATGCTTTTTTTACTTTGGGATCAATCATATTCACTTAAATATGAGATGATAAAACTCTGAAATAAAATATCTTGAATTAAAGATATTTATCGTGTATGATACATTTATAAGGTAATACTATCTCTTAAGGAGTGAAAAAGATGAACCTAAAACCATTAAAAGGGCAGCATCACGTTTCTGCCATAACAGCAAATGCAAAGAAAAACTATGAATTTTATACAAAAACCCTGGGATTAAGATTAGTGAAAAAATCCATAAATCAAGACGATACCTCTGTTTATCACCTTTTTTATGCAGATGAAAGAGGGAATCCAGGGACGGACCTTACATTCTTTGAGATTCCACATGCAGGACACACGTATAAAGGCACGAACAGTATTTCATTGACGGCACTAAGGGTGAACACAGATGAGGCATTGTCTTATTGGAAAAAGCGTTTTGAAGAGAAGGGTGTCGATCATGACCCTATTTCTCACTACACCGGACGGTCTACTTTACGTTTCCGTGATTTCGAAGGTCAGCGGTTGATGCTAGTATCTGATGAAACGAATGAAGGAGTACCGGGTGGTAAGCCCTGGGATAAGAGTCCAGTTCCAGTTGAACATGGGGTTGTCGGTTTAGGTCCCATCACTTTAACCGTCGCACGTGGGGAGAGTACAGCTGGTGTGCTGAAAGATGTCCTAGGCTTTAAAGAAATTGGGAGCTTTCCTTCTGATATAGAAGGCCAGGCTGACATCCGTGTATTTGAAACAGGGAAAGGCGGAACCGGTGGAGAAGTGTATCTTGAAGAAAGAAATGATCTGCCCCAGGAAAGACCGGGAAGAGGAAGTGTTCACCACGTGGCATTCAGGGTGGAAGATGAAACAGAGTTGCAAAAATGGGTAGGGTGGATAACAGAAAACCGCCTGCCGAATTCAGGTTTTGTGGAGCGATACTATTTCCGTTCCCTCTATTTCCGGGAACCAAATGGTATTCTATTCGAACTTGCAACAGATGGTCCGGGCTTTGAAACTGATGAGGACTTTGATGCTTTAGGACAAAATTTATCTCTTCCACCATATTTCGAAGCTCAAAGGGAATCCATTGAAGCGAAACTGAAACCATTGGATACGAAAGAATAAGGAGGACAATCTCTTGAAACATATCTTCAAGCAAGGAAATAAAGATCTCCCTACACTTTTATTGCTGCATGGAACAGGGGGAAATGAACGCGATTTACTGCCCCTTGCCGAAATGATTGCACCGGAGGCTTCCGTTTTAAGTGTGAAAGGGAACGTGAATGAGAATGGAATGGCCCGCTTTTTTGCCCGCTTACGGGAAGGGGTCTTTGATGAAGAGGATTTAATTTTCCGTACCAATGAATTGAAACAATTCATCGATAAAAGCGCGAATGACTATGAATTTGACCGTGATCATGTCGTTGCATTGGGCTATTCAAATGGAGCAAACATCGCGGCAAGCATGATGTATCATATAAAAGACTCACTAAAAGCCGGTATCCTGTTTCATGCCATGGTACCAAGACGCGGGATCGAACTCCCGGATTTATCCGATGTCCCAGTCTTTATTGGTGCCGGTAAGCGCGATCCCCTTATACCAATGAATGAAACTAAGGAACTTGTGGAAAACCTGAAAAAAGCAAATTCTCCCGTTACTGAGTTTTGGACAGATGGAGGGCATGAGCTTCGTCGTGAAGAGGTGGATGAAGCGAAATTATGGTTTGAAAAGAACTTTAAGTGATATTTGGAAAACTCTGGAAGACAGTTGTCTTCCAGAGTTTTTTGTGGAATACAATAGAAGAATCCTATCTTTCAAATGGTATGCCAATCTTATGATACGCCTGGAAAACTCTTAACATTTCCATGGTCAAAATTCCCCGCCATTCCGTTTCCGCAACTTGCCATGTTGCTTCGTAGTGCCCAAACCAGGACCAAGTGGGCTGCCAGAACCCGTCTTGATGTTGAGATTCTAACTCCTTCCCCAATTGTATCTCTATGACATCCTCCAATATTTCATAAAAGGGTGATGAAGGTTCACTTGCTACCTGAAGCGGTTTTGCCACATATTCATTCCACCTCGCAGGATCCGTGCAAACCGTTTTACGAACATTAGTCGAGAGGATTTTAAATAGAGTGGTTTTCGTTTTCCCACTCACTTCATTTAACAACCTTTCGTAACAGAGGAAATCATGCATGTCGATTGGCTCGATGAATCCAATAAGTTCACTGACCGCTTTTTCAGTCCATTCTTGAAGGCGGGGATGATCTGGTTGAAACCGATGGAAATATCCTACAATCTCTGCATTTGGATTTGACCAAGTAGTCTGGACGCCGCAATGACCTCTCTCAGGATCGAAATGCCACCACGGAGCGTGAGGCACTGAATTGACCGCTTCAGGTACAGCATTCCAGCCCTCAATTTCTTCATCGTATTCGTTCTGTAAATAACTCATTGCCTTTTGAACGATAGGATGACTGGCGGAAAGTTCTAATTCCTTAGCTTTTTGTAAACCAACGGTAGTAGCAAGTGGGGAGGAACTGTCCAGGCGAAAGTCAGGTTCAATTGACCGGCCGAAACCCCCGTCACCATTTTGGAAGCAAGCTAACTCATGAATGGCTTCCTCTTTACTTCCTTTTTCAAAATGAAAGTTGAATAATTTCTGTTCTAGTGGTCTTGCATTCTGGCGGATATAATCTTTTGCCTTGTTCCACTGCTCGGGGGAAAGGTTCATATGAAAAACTCCTTATTTAAGCATAATTGGTTATAGTAATAGATTATCTATTCGCAAGGGGAATCCCTGCTTATTAAGTGATAAATTCAAGGGTCCGACCCTCTTTTTTGAAAAATTGATGCCTGATTTTCGGCGGCATCGTTTTTTGATGTATGTATAATAGGATTATAAAAAGGATATAGGGGGACTCGAGGATGATCTCGCTTAAATTGCAAACGGAGTACTATAAGGCATTAGTAGACAAGAGAACGGACTATGAAGGTGTATTTTACGTCGGAGTAAAAACAACGGGAGTGTTTTGCCGCCCTTCTTGTCCAGCCAGAAAACCAAAATTTGAAAACTGTGAATTCTTTCAGACAGCAGAGCAAGCATTGCTTTCCTCTTATCGTCCTTGTAAGAGATGTAAACCATTATCTCATCCGAATAGTGTATCGGAAGTTGTGAAAATGTTGGTGGAGGCTGTAGAGGAAAATCCGGAGAAGCGTTGGAAGGACAAGGATTTTCAGCAATTATCGATTGATGCGTCCACTGCCAGGCGCCAATTTAAGAAAAGATTTGGAATGACATTTGTTGAATATGCGAGAGCCCGCAGGATGGGGATTGCCATGAAGGAAATCAGATCTGGTGCCAAAGTCATTGACGCTCAACACGTAACCGGTTATGGCTCGGCAAGCGGATTTAGAGACGCTTTTTCAAAAATCATGGGTTCTGCACCGGCTTCCTCGGAACATAATCGTGTGTTAAGAACAGCGTGGATCGATACCAAACTCGGGCCAATGATCGGGATTTCTGATGAAAAGGCATTACATTTATTAGAGTTTGTTGACAGACGGGGCCTGGAACGGGAAGTGGAAAGGTTGAGGCATAAAACAAAGTCAGCCATCATCCCAGGCACATCAGAGCCACTTCGTTCCATAGAAAAGGAACTGGAAGCTTATTTTGACGGGAACCTGTCCGCGTTTAGCACTCCTTTGCATATGAGTGGATCTCCATTCCAATTAAATGTATGGAAGGAGCTTGAGAGGATTCCAATTGGAGAAACAAGGTCCTATACCGAGGTCGCCAAACACATTGATCATCCCACAGCCGTTCGTGCAGTTGCCAGGGCAAATGGCTGTAACCAGCTCGCCATCATCGTACCTTGTCACAGAGTGATCAGGGCAAATGGTGATCTAGCAGGATATGCAGGAGGTCTTAACCGGAAAAAGTGGTTGATTGAGCATGAACGGAAGGTGGCAAATAAGAAGGGTCATGTATTATGATGTTCAGCAGATGGTTCCTCATAAGTGAAGGATTTCAATGCAACCGTAAGGAAATAGGTGTTGCAGACTCTGATAAGAGCTACTAGACTATGAAATAGAGTCCTTTACAGAATCGGGAGCAATGTAGATATGAATGTGTTGAGAAAAGCAGTTATTTTAGGGTTCGCATCAACTATACAAGGTTTGGCTATGGCAGTGTTTTTGTTTCCCCACTTCATCCCTTCCGGTGGTGCAGCAAGTGTGAGTGTGTTATTAAACTACTTACTGCATATCCCTTTTGCGGTCACCTTGTGGGTAATGAACGCCTGTTTATTGGGTGCCGCTGTGAAGTGGCTGGGGAAGGGAAATGCCTTCTGGACCATGTATTGCGTAACAGTCACATCAGGGATGGTCGATGCGGCAGAGCCATTTCTGACAGGTACTGTTTCATTTGTATTTGTGGATCTTCTCATTGGAAGCATCCTTTTTGGAATCGGCGTCGGAGTTCTGTTTAGGATGGGTGCCTCCTCCGGGGGGATGGACATTTTAGCCCTCATCATTTCAAAGTTGAAAGGATACTCACCAGGGAAGACATTATTCGTAATAAATGGTAGTGTATTACTGTTAACTGGAATCGTAGTGGATCTGAAAATCATTCTATTCGCCATAGCGTGTCAATTTATCGCTACAAGAATCTTGGATATCATCATCAAGTTTGACTTCAGGCGAAGACTTACACATATTGAAAATGTTTAAATAAAAGGTCCGTCCCTCAGCTGAGGGACGGACCTTTTATCTAGGATATTTCTTTGATGATTGATTTTACGGTATGTGTAGGAGAATTTTCAAAGAAAGAGATGTATTGAAACAATTTGTTTTTTGGCAGTAGGGTTTTACGTATTTCCTTGGCTGATTTTCCTTCCTGGTGGGCTTTCGTGACAGAATCCTGGAGGCGGAGAAGGTAATCCCGCTTCTTCTCTAGCAGCTTTCTACCGTGCTTTAGGTACCCTTGATGAGAACAATACACCTCTTCGAAGGAATATGTCAGGACTTTGTTTATGGATCGAATCAGTTCTGGTACAGATTCGAACGAGAAATTAGACGTGGGAGAATGAAACAAATACAAATCTCCGGAAAAGCAGATTCCTTTCTCTTCATCGATAAGAACAATATGATCATCAGCATGGCCGGGAGTATGGACGATTTGAAACGAATGGTGTTCGGTTTCAAATGCAGGCTCTTGAAGAGGCATAGGATGAAACGAAGGACGGTTATGCCAAAACATGGCACGATAAAAAGGCAGTTTGGTAACTTGATTGCACTTGTCGACTCCCAGGGGGTGGATCCATTGAGGAATAGAATAAAAGCGTTCTATCCAAGCACTATTGCCGGTATGATCTTCATGGTGATGAGTGTGAATGACCCGTTTGATGGGAAGCTCTCTGAAGATCGAACGAACTTCATTTTTCATACTATATGGTCCTGTGTCTATAAGAACATCATCGACTTTAAAAATATAAACGGGCATTTTTTGACCAAATGTTTGAACGCTTAACTTGAAAGATTGTATCAACTCAGTTACTCCTCACCAAAAATTGTTATAGTACAATATTCGAATAAAATGTGAAAATCCCTGCTAATATCTACATCTTTTCTAGGGACGGACCTGAAATATCATCTATTACTCGTATGCCGAAAATGGTAAACTAGAGAAAAGGTAGTTGTTTGACATAGGGGGCAATGTTTTGCAGAAATGTAATGTATGTAAAAATCAATTTCAGTGGAAAGAGTTGTTATTTTCAATTTGGGCTTCATATAAACCAATTGAATGTAGTCAATGTGGAAAAAGGCATGCAATCAATTTTGTCTCAAAATTCATTGTTTCCTTTTTGATTATTATCCCGGCAGTAGTTTTTGGTTTATTGATTGCACCTTCTCAAGGGCTATCAAAACCGGTGACATTCGGAATCATCGTCCTGATGGCATTTGTTATTTCACTTATCCTCCCGTTATTCGTTAAATATGAATATAAGCAAGGATGAAGAGAGGCTGGGAAAAGAGTTTAGTTAAAAGAAAATCCGAACGATCATCGAAATTTTTTTTTGAAAATCGATGTCGTTCGGATTTTATCATTTAACTGTTTAAGTAAATACTCTTGCTTTTGGATATAGTGAGTAGTGGTTGATTTGCGCTCCAGGTGCTCGCTTTCCGCGGGGCTGGCGGTGAGCCTCCTCGGCTGAGCCTGCGGGGTCTCACCTGTCCAGCGTTTCCCGCAGGAGTCGAGCACCTTCCACTCCAATCAACTTTCTAAGCGTAAGCGATTTACTATAACAGTGTAGTGACGAGATTGCTACATCATTGCATACACCAACTCTAATCCTATTAGTTGCAGTGACAGATTAGAGTTAATAAAACGAATACTTTTCCTTACCTAATGTGAATGACCCATTCTGCTAAGACCCAACACAATTGCAGAACATTAGAAAACTATAGTCTGTGTATAAATAAAGACAACCATGATGAACCTGGAATTATAATATGATTGCTAAAGCATATACACTGTATAAAACGGTGTAACAAGTGATCCTAACAAATTATTTGATTGTTCGTCTTTAGAGGAAATGGATTTAGTTTCCCAGTCTCATTTTTAAACATTCACTATTTCTTTTTCATTTCCTTTAATACTTCTTCCAATCGATCAGGGTAGTTGGTGAACATTCCTGTCACTCCCCACTCAATCAGCCTTTTCATATCTTCTTTTTCGAGGACAGTATAAGGATGGATAAGAAGATCATGTTCACGCACTTTATCTACGTATTCTTCATCGATTTTCTTAAAACTCATACCCAATCCAACAGCATATTCCTCATAATGGTCAAGCTCTTCGTCCGTGATGGTTGCATTATTCTTATAGTCAATTAACTGGACAAGAGGGATGTCTTCATTCATTTCATGAACTTTTTGAAGGCTTGCTTCACTAAAAGACTGAATGATCACTTTACTGGAAGGGCCGTTTTGTCTTATCAGATGATAGTCTTTTAATATCTTAAGTAATTTTTCTTCCATACCGGGATATACTTCAGGAGATTTTGTTTCAATATAATAATGTTTGTTTTTTCCGAAATGTTGTATGACTTCTTCAAGAGTCTGTACTTGCAGGCCGTTATATTCCGAATTAGCCTTTTCAGGGTACATTTCATTGAACCAGGATCCCGCATCCAATTCTTTGATTTGATCCAACGTATAATCCTTAACAAGTCCCGTCCCATTCGTTGTTCGATCAAGTGTTTCGTCATGCATGGCAATCAATTCACCATCTTTGGTCATCTGCAGATCAAGTTCTATGTAGTCCCCACCAATTTCGTCACCCAACTCATAGGAAGGCAGCGTGTGTTCCGGGGCGTAACCTGATCCCCCTCTGTGAGCAATGTTTAGAATCTTATTATCATTCATTGACGGGTGACCTGATTGAGCGGAGGCTGGCTGAACGATCGCGGCTCCGAAGCCCATGATTGCTGCCGATAAACAAACATTCTTCATAAATGTATTCATTTTATTTTCTCCCTTCTGATTTTAGCTCAATTAAAGGATATAAAATGAATGTGAATAGAAATGCAGACGAATGAAAAGCTAATGTGAAAATTGGATGAATAGAATATGACAGTTGAGGCGAAAGGCGCATGTCCAAAGTTTGTAGAATAATTTACAGCATTAGGAAAATGCTATAAGAAAAAGTAAAGGAGCCGAAAGATGGAGAAACAGGACATCAGATTGACTACATCAGAAATCTCCGCTTTATGGACGACGTATATTAAATGCTCGGCATTGAATTGTTTTTATACTCATTTTCTTACGTATCTAGAAGATGAAAGTGTTACATCCCTTATTGAAGACAGCTTGAACACAAACCTTGAGACGATGCAAGAAATCGGGGAACTATGTATCTTAGAGGGCTTTCCCATCCCTTCAGGCTTTACAGACAAGGATGTGGATACGTCTGCTCCACCACTTTACACGGATTTATTTGCTCTCAGCTTTGTCTATCGGGGAGGACAGGTCACTAACAGCCACTTTACGACAATCGTAGCATCGGTTGCCCGTTCAGATGTATATGACTTTTTCGAGAAGTGTCTGACGAAATCTCTGTCCCTGTATAAACGATCACTTCAACTGATGTTGAAAAAAGGGATTTATGATCGTCCGCCAAAAATAAATTATCCTCAGTCCACCGAATATATTACCCATCAGGCTTCTTTATTGGAAACCTGGTTAGGGGAAACAAGACCTCTTAATGCATTGGAACTTAGCGAATTATTCTTTGTGATTGAGCGCAATTGTATAGGCATCATATTATTGAAGGGTTTCATCCAAACCTCCAGAGACAACGAAGTAAAAGAGTATCTTAAAAAAGGGAGAAAACTTAGTGAAAAGCAAATTACAACGTTCAATCACATTCTGGTAAAAGACGATACGTTTCCCACTTACCCTGTATCTATGGAAGTGACGGCTTCCAGTATTGCGCCTTTTTCAGAAAAGCTGATGCTCTTTTTCATTTCATCCTCTAATTCAGTCGGCCTTTCTACGCTGTGTCATGCCATCACAATGTCGACAAGAAAGGACTTAGCCGTGCATTACATGCTATTTGTGTCAGAAATCATGAAATATGGTGCGGATGGTCTTAAGCTTTTAGTTGAGCGAGGGTGGATGGAGCAGCCTCCACAACAGGAAGACCGAAAAGATTTAAGTAGTTAAAGAATCTCTAAAAGTATTTTTTCTATCATCACAAAATGTTCGGAATTTCTTTTGTTTCTAAATGACAAAGAACGTGTGGATAGGATAGAATATAAGACATCAAGGTAAGGCTTCAAAAGTGTTGAGAGTGACACATGATTTGGTCAAACAATACGGTTTCTCTTTTAAAGAAGATTATAATAGAAGGAAAGCGGTGCTTGATTGACCTCCTGATTCATTCCAAGCTTTTGGTAGGTTGTGCTGTTCTTAAGGAGAAATGGATGCTAGAATACATCGTACATCAGGGAGTCGGCAAAGAATATGTGGTTTTCCTTCATGGAATCGGGGGGACCTCAAGTATCTTCTGTAAACAAATGGAAACCTTTAAGGATCATTATAATGTAGTGACGGTTCACTTGCCTGGTCATGGGGATTCACCAGGGGTCGATTCATATAATGAGCCGTTCACAATCAATTTAATTGTCCGTGAGATCGTAAAAGTCCTGGATGAGATTGGGATTGGACAAGCTCACTTTATCGGGATATCTCTTGGTTCAGTGGTTATTCATGAACTGATGCAACAAGTTCCCGATCGCGTGCAAACGGCGATACTAGGTGGTTGCATCACTCGGTTTACATTATTTTCAAACACTTTGCTGCAGGCGGGTCATGCTCTGAAAGGCATGATTCCCTTCATGTGGTTATATAAATTATTCGCATACGTCATGATGCCCAAAAGAAACCATAGAATTTCGAGGAAGTTATTTATTCGGGAAGCAAAGAAAATGAAACGGAAAGATTTTCTCGGGTGGTATCAACTTACCCCATTTGTTAAATCGACCTATGCCTCTGTGCAGGAAAGGGCGTCACACATCCCGAAACTCTACATTACAGGAAAAGAAGATCATCTGTTTGTCCGTTCGCTTGATGAAGATACGGAAGGAGATCCTTCAGCTATGAAGGTATTCCTTGACGGTTGCGGACATGTTTGCAATGTAGAAAAACCGTCTGAATTTAATCGTCTGGCACTGGATTTCATTAATACTAAACAGGTCCTTCCTCTGCAGAAGGTTCAATAACGTGCATGCATCCCATTTCTTGAATGAAATGGGATGTTTTTTGTGCCTGTATTTGGATTGGTGGGATAGGAAGGAATATACACAACTGAATGTTCAGAAACAGGATGAAAGGTCCGTCCCTAAAGGGTGGCGGATAAAAGGCTCTAATGAAGGAAAGTGAGAGGAAAAATCGGGGTCCGTCCCTTTAAAGGAAATGGGGGCCTGTTGGGAGAATATAGTATAGTGGGGTGTATGTTAGGGGGTTTGAGGGTTTGATTCGTGAGGTTTTGAATTTCAGGCAAGAGGAGTATCCGTTTGAGCTGTTTTCCGCTTCTCATTTGGCTGCAATTTTGGTTTCAGTTGGATGTATTGTGGGGTTATATATTTTTAGAGAGCGTGTACAGGGTAGTGTGAAGGGTTTGCTGAAATGGGTGCTGATTATTTTACTTGTATTGAGCGAAGTGTCTTTCCAGGTTTGGTATGGTTTGAATGATCAGTGGGATGTAACGATAAACTTACCTTTTCAATTATGCTCTTTGTCTTTGTATCTTTGTACCATCATGCTTATAAGCAGCAATTATAGAATGTTTGAAATTAGTTTCTTTTCCAGTATGTCCGGCGCGTTTATCGCCATCGTCACACCTGAATTATTTTTTGGCTTTCCTCATTTCCGTTTTTTTCAATTTTTTCTGGCCCATTTATCGATAGTTTTATCATGTTTGTACATGGTATGGATTGAAGGGTACAGGTTGTCTTTTGGATCGGTGATCAGGGCATTTATGGCATTGAATGTAATCGCAGTCGTAGCTTATGCTGTTAATAAAGTAGCCGGGGCCAATTACATGTTTCTTATGCATAAACCGTATAACGCAAGTCCGATCGATTATTTGGGGGAGTATCCCTGGTATCTCCTTTCACTCGAAGGGGTGAGTGTTGTATTATTTTTAATTCTCTATGCTCCTTTTCATCTTTTTAAAAAGAATCGGAAAGGTGAAAGGTAAATATATGAAACTTTCCTTTGACTTCATTCGTCTATTAACATATAAAGCAGGGAGCAGGTTTGATGACTCAACTATTAATCTTAAGTGTAATCGTTCTTGTTTCTTACGGATTGGGCAGTATAACAGGAGCTTATTATATAGTGAAATTATTCACTGGCAAGGATATTCGTAAGATCGGAAGTGGCAATGTCGGCGCAACGAATGCAGGTAGATCGACAGGTAAGAAAGGTTTTTTACTGACTCTCGTTGTAGATGCAGGCAAAGTAATACTGGCATTATCCTTCACTTCTCTCCTGACTGATGGGGAGGCATATTTGATCTTAAGCTCGTTCTTGATCATGATTGGGCACCTGTTTCCCATTCAACTCGGGTTTCACGGTGGGAAGGGGGTTGTAGCGTATTTGGCTACAGCATTATTTCTCTGCCCGTTAAGTATTGGTGTTTTCGCTATTATGATGGGCGGAGCATACATCGTCATTAGGAGATATACATTCTCAGGTCTTCTTTCAATGGGTACAATCCCGATAACTGCCTATGTGATTGAAGGTTCATTCACTATATCTGCTGGCCTGGGGGCTTTATTTATGACTGTCCTCTTTTTCCATAACAGATCATTTCATCATTCAGTCGAAACAAAGGAGGTACGAGAATGAATAATGATACTTTACACTATAAAATTGCATGCGAACAGGATGAATTTCAACAAATATACTCGTTAAATTATCAAACGTTCGTGGAAGAAATCCCTCAGCATGAAGAAAATGATACGAGTATGCTGGTGGATAAATTTCACGATGAGAATACATATGTGATAGCAAAAGCGGGTGATGAAGTCGTCGGGATGATTGCCGTAAGGTCCGAACGGCCATTTTCGTTGGATCATAAGCTCGGCAATCTGGATGAGTATTTACCTGATCAGGCAGTTCCATGTGAAATCAGACTGCTTTCAGTTAAAGAAGCGTATAGGAGTACAAGGGTCTTTTATCAATTATGTGACCGCCTCGTGTCCTATTGTTTGGAAAAGGGGTATACTATGGCGCTCATTTCCGGTACGGTACGCCAGCTTAAACTTTATAAGCGGATTGGATTTCTCCCTTTTGCTGAACTTGTGGGAGAAGAGGAAGCAAGATTTCAACCCATGTACCTGACCCGAGAGAGCTTCGAGAATTCAACTAAAGCATTTCAGCGCTTAATGATCCGGAAGACCGCTGAACTGCCCACACGTTCTTTTTTGCCAGGGCCAGTGCAGCGTCATACAAGAGTGGAGGCCGCATTTAGAAGGGACGCAATGTCTCACAGAAGCAGTCCTTTTCTGCATGAAATGGAAGTTGTAAGAAAGAGTTTACGTGATATAACGGGTGCGAATCATGTACAGGTGGCTGTGGGAACAGGAACCTTATCTAATGATATGGTGGCAGCTCAGTTGACAAAAATAAAGGGTAAAGGTCTAATTCTTTCAAATGGGGAATTTGGCAGCAGATTGATGGATCATGGTAAACGTTTCGATTTAACCTATCATACAATCGAAAAGGAGTGGAATGAACACATTACAGTGGAAGAAATAGAAACCGTCCTTCAATGTGATCCCGATATAAAGTGGCTGTGGACGGTTCATTGTGAGACATCGACAGGATATTTATATCGTGTAGGAGACATTCTTTCACTCTGTCAAAAATATAATGTAGAACTTTGTATTGATGCCTGCAGTTCGGTCGGAACAGTTCCAGTCGACTTTAGTAAAGTGTTTCTCGCTACCTCTGTAAGCGGAAAGGGACTTGGCTCGTATCCAGGACTCGCCCTCATTTTTCATCGGGAGATAATCAATCCAAGTGCGTCGATCCCAAGATATCTGGATGTGGGCATGTATGCTATGAATGGAAGTGTCCCTTATACTCACTCATCTAATCTACTAGCCGCATTAAATGAAGCCATCGAGTTGATTCACTATGATGGGACCTTGAACATCTCTAAAAATGTAAGGCGTAGGCTAGCTGATGAAGGGATTCAAATCTTAGGGGATGAAAATTACTCCCCCGGTGTGATTACCATTGCACTAAATAGGGAACAGTGTAGTAGACAATTCGGGGATGCCTGCAAAAGCAGGGGCATCTTATTAAGCTATGAAAGTGAATATTTGATTAATAGGAATTGGGTGCAGGTGGCACTTATGGGAGAACACAACGAACGAGAGGTTTTTGATGCCATGACAATGCTCATCAGAGAATATAACAGTATGGTTGGAACAAAGGTAGTGAAATGAGTGGGATGAAAGATTTCTTTTCGCGTTTTAAGACAAATAAACTGGTTGGGTTTGCCCTGCTTTCACTATGGATCAAAACCGTATTGGTCTCCTTAATAGGATTCAACATCCATGTAGAAACTTTTCTGGACATAATGCTCATATTATTAAATCCGGTCGGTTCCATCATGATATTGATCGGTTTCAGCTTTTTTTTCTTTAAGAGGGTCAAGAAGATTCTGGTCGTACTTTTTATGGGGGTTGCGACCGGTCTCCTTTATGGCGATCTTCTTTACTTTCGTTTCTATTCAGATTTCGTAACGGTTCCCATTCTATTTCAATTTAAGAATGTAGGGGGCATCGGACCCAGTACGTTTGAATTGATGAGCCCTTGGGATTTACTCTTATTGGTTGATATTATCATTGCAGCCTGGATGTTGAAGAAGGACCGGCCGGGTTCTGACATCTTGTCACGCAGATGGAAGTTGACCTTTATCGTGATTAGTCTCTCATTATTGGTGTTGACCATTGGAATGGGATTGATTAAATCACCATACTTATTTGCAGAGTCCTATGATAGGGAACAAATGGTAAAATCCGTTGGGCCTTATAATTATCATATGTATGACATTGGGATTGCCGCAACGAACCCATTTTCTCATCTACTTGCGAACAAATCTGACACCAAGGCATCCGTGCAGTATACTCAATCAACGAAGCAGGACACCTCTGACTTATTTGGGGTTGCTGAGGGGAAAAACCTGATATTAGTCAGCATGGAATCCACCCAGAACTTCGTTATCAATGCAAAAGTGAATGGAGAAGAAATCACACCATTTTTGAATTCCTTGATTAAGGACAGTTTTTACTTCAATAATATTTACGACCAGACGGCACAAGGGAAAACGTCGGATGCAGAATTCATGATTGATACCGGGTTGTATCCACTATCAAGCGGATCAGCTTTTGTGAGAAAACCCGATAATACATACGCCAGTCTTCCACATATGCTGAAAAAGAAGAAAGATTACTATTCAGCTGTTTTTCATGGGAATGAGCGCACATTTTGGAACCGTGAAATGATGTATGAGACCCTGGGGTACGATCGCTATTTTTCCAAGAGGGACTTTACCGTAACAGAAGATAATTCAATCAATTATGGGATAAAGGATATCCCTTTTTTCGAGCAGACAAGTTCCTATCTTGAGAATATCCCACAGCCGTTTTATACACGTCTCATAACCCTGACAAATCATTTCCCTTTTTTATTGGAGGAAGATGATCAATTCATCGATACAGCTTCTACGAGTGAAGATGTAGTAAACCGCTATGTCACAACGGTCCGTTACGAGGATGAAGCGATAAAAACATTATTTGAAAAGCTTAAAGCAAATGGGATGGATAAGAATACGGTAGTGGTCCTTTACGGGGATCATTATGGGATTTCCGAGAAATACGAACCAGGTGTTTTTGAGCTATTGGGTCAGAAGGATACTCCAGTCAACCATGCCAAGCTTCAGCAAGTTCCCCTGATCATTCATGTTCCAGGGGAAGAGGCAAGGACGATAGACACCATTGGAGGAGAGATTGATATCCGGGCAACGGTCCTGCATTTATTGGGTATAGACACAAAGAACGCTCTGTCATTTGGTCATAGCCTATTCACACGGAATGAAAATCATCCCGTTATTTTCCGTGATGGGGATTTCATTACAGATAAGTATATTTTCCAGGATAATGTCTGCTACAATAAAAAGAGTGAGGAGTCTGTAAGTGATTCCCTATGCGATCCATTTAAGGAAACGGTTAGAAAAGAGTTGAGGATGTCAGATGACATACTGTATGGTGACTTATTGAGATTTCTGGAATAGAAGCAATGTAAACCCCCGGCTCAAGTGAGAGCCGGGGGTTTATTAACGGAAATGAAGCTGTGTAGTGACTGTAATTTTATTATGTAAACAATACTAAGGATGCTTAAAATTCATCGTGAGTATGAAGGGGATAAAACCTGCCATTAAAACCAATCACGTTGATCTGTTTACTATGCAGAGGGTCATCTAAGCTCTTATACTGTCTGCTTATCCTTGATATGAATATTCCGGGAGAATAACTACCACTTGCATCAGCGAACTTAGTCCTCTCTGTTATATCTCCACTGACACTTTCCACTTCAATGATGGAACAATCTTCGTTGCAATCGATCTTATACTCTTTTTGAAGCCATTTTTCAAAATCTTGTTCAGTCGGTCTGTTAAGAATCGTAACGATACTAAGTGCAACGATTACAGCCATTACAAAAAGAAACGTCGATCTTTTGTTCATTGTTCGATTCCTTCTTTCCGTAAATGTTGGAAAATACTGATAAAATTAGTTTATCACAGTTTGCGAGAGAAGAGTGAAAAACACCATAATAAAAGAGCCTGGGGTCCCAAGCTCTTTTCAAAGATTCATTTTAAGGAAGAAGCGGCAGTGTGATTTTTACAACGGTTCCTTTGTTTAATTCACTTTCATATTCAATCATTCCGCCCATTTCACGAATAAGTTTATTTGTCACCATGCTTCCCAACCCCGTCCCTTTGGACTTCGTTGTATAAAAGGGTAAGCCGATTTTCTTTAACTCATCTCCGGTCATTCCTTTTCCGTTATCCGAAATGCTGATATGAATAGAGCGAGACAAGGGATCTTCTTTTAAAGTGATTGAAATTTTACCTTGATTCTCAATGGATTCGATGCCATTTTTAATAACATTCATGATGGCTTGCTTTAAATGGTCCGCATCACCTTTAATATGATGGGTGCCCGTTCTGTGAAAAACGATGGTAGTATTGGAGTAGGATGCAAAAGGTATCAATAGATCCACACACTCCCCGATGATATGTTCAATGTTGAGCCTTGACAGTTGGAATCCGCTTGGTTTTGCCACGCTCAGATAGTCTGTGATAATTTTGTTGGTTCGATCCAATTCATTGAGGATGAGGGGGGAGTACCTCTTTAACCTGCTGTCCTGTGAGTCCTCGCTTAGGTGCTGAATGAAACCCCTCACAGTTGCAAGAGGATTGCGGATCTCATGGGCGATTGAAGCGGCCATCTGCCCAACCATATTCAGTTTATCAAGATATACCATTTCTTCAATCTGCTTATTCGTCCGGATCAGATGCTCAATGATGAACACCAAAGCGAGAAATGTAAAATAAAAAACTGAAAAATAAATGATATAAAAGGGCAGATGTAAAATAGGGATAGTAATAGTAATAATCGCTATGTAGAATATAGAATGGATAAGAAAGATAAGAGTACTCACTAAAAATTTGTATTGAGTCTTCAACAGCATCTTACGAAAGATGACCCCTATTACAAGGGCCAAAACTGAAACGGCAATACCCACTGCAACGTAAGGACCGCCTATTAAATAACGAAAGATGATGACAAACCCGAGTACGATAGACCCTGATAATAAACCTGCATATATGGTGGAAATCAGGATTGCAAGCATGCGTAAATCAAAATGAGTGGCACCAAGCGTCTCGATGGGGTACAACATGCATAAAAGTGCCCCAAATGCTCCGACCAACCCATATGTAATTTTGTGTTTGAAGATAGAGTCCTGTTTTTCTCTGAATGGAAAAAGGACATTTGCATTATAGGTAAAAGAAAATAAGATTGTAATATTGATCAGTAGAGTTTTGATTAATGTAATCAAATAAAAGCCTCCAAAAACGATTTGACTCAGGAACACCAAAAGCTCCCTGTCTAATAATATACAAGAACATACAAATACTAAAAATACTTCATTTCCCCCTATTAGTCAAATTTCAGGGACGGACCTCTAAATCGCTTGAATTTTTAAGCAATCACTTTAATAAAATGTAGTGTTGAAGCATGTTACATGGAAATTTGAGATCGAAAATGTGACTTAATCCAAGGTCCGTCCCTCTCTATAAGCAGGTATTTTAGCAGGTAGAATAGAATATATAATTTATATGGCTTGTTTAGGGGTATTGGATGTAAAGAGTTGATACATAGTTGGATAGTTGGGTGTTGCCAAGTGCATAGGGTGGTTCGGCCGTTCTGTTAGAGTATCATATGAGGAGGGATGAAGGTGATGGAAGGACAGGTCTTGGATCAACGCCAGCAGGTGAAAATCATGCATAAGAAAATCCCATTGAAAGAAGTGGTGAAGAGGGCTATCCTGATTACTATAGGAGCTGTGATCATGGCTGTCGGTCTGGAGATTTTCCTTGTTCCCAACCAGGTCATCGATGGAGGGATTGTCGGCGTTTCCATTATGCTCTCACACATAACAGGCATTAAGTTGGGACTTTTTATCTTTATTTTAAACATCCCCTTTTTCTTCATTGGATATAAACAAATCGGTAAAACCTTCGCATTTTCTACGCTTTATGGCATTATCATCCTTTCAATTTCGACAACATTTCTACATCCTGTTGCTGCCTTTACACAAGATATTCTGTTGGCATCCTTATTTGGAGGCATTGTTCTCGGCATAGGGGTTGGTATGGTCATCAGATACGGGGGATCTCTTGACGGAACTGAAATCCTGGCCATTTTATCAAGTAAAAGGCTTCCTTTCTCTGTAGGGGAAATCATCATGTTTGTGAATCTTTTCATTTTAGCCAGTGCAGGCTTTGTCTTCAGCTGGGATAGGGCCATGTATTCTCTACTCGCTTATTATGTTGCATTTAAACTCATTGATATTACGATTAAAGGGCTGGATGAATCTAAATCCGTTTGGATCATCAGTGAGAATTACGAAGAGATTGGAGACGCCCTCCTACATCGGTTAGGCAGGGGTGTCACTTATTTAAAGGGAGAAGGTGCCTTTTCAGGAGATGACAAAAAGGTCATATTCTGTGTCATCACACGACTTGAGGAGGCAAAGTTGAAGGACATCGTGGCAGAGCATGATCCTTCCGCATTTCTCGCGATAGCGGATATTGCTGAGGTAAGGGGAGGGAGGTTTAAGAAAAAAGACATTCATTGATGCCGCTTTTATGAAAGCTACATATAAATGCACAGCATCGGGATAACTCCTGGTTCTGTGTTTTTTTATGTGTGAAGTCCCAAGACGCCGAATGTGTCCCGTCTATTCAGTATGCTTTCTGTATTGGATTATGTAGATATTCTTATTGTCGGCTACTTGTACTTGTAGTACTATTATCTAGATTAGGATGAAGAAATTACTCGATACCGAAAATTCGATGAGGAACCTTCCAAGAAGTCACAAAAATATCATCTTCAATAGAGGAGAACGGAATCATGGAACTTGTAATACTGATTAAAGCATTTATTCTCGGTATGGTAGAAGGCTTGACGGAGTTTGCTCCGGTATCCTCTACCGGCCATATGATCGTGGTGGATGATCTATGGATCAATTCGATAGAAGTGTTGGGGAAATACCCTGCCAATACATTTAAAGTAGTCATTCAACTTGGATCCATTCTTGCAGTAGTCATAGTGTTTCGAGAGAGATTCAAGGATTTATTAGGGATGAATTCCCTTAAAGAAAATAGATCATCAAAATTAAAACTATCACATATATTAGTCGGGTTGCTCCCGGCAGTAATACTTGGGTTACTGTTCGAGGACTACATCGATGAACATCTCTTTTCACTAAATACGGTCCTTGCAGGGTTAGCCATAGGTGCTTTCCTTATGATCGCTGCCGATCTGTTCCGGCCAAAGGTGCAGGCGGTGGAAACCGTTGATGAGATCACCCACAAGAAAGCGTTGATGATTGGACTGATTCAATGTCTATCTTTATGGCCGGGGTTCTCAAGGTCTGGTTCTACCATTTCAGGTGGCGTATTACTTGGGTTAAGCTACCGTGCAGCGTCTGATTTCACCTTCATTATGGCTGTACCGATCATGCTGGGTGCTAGTGCTCTGTCTCTGATGAAAAACTGGATGTATTTCAATGCTGAGTTCATGCCCTTTTTAGTTGTCGGATTTATCAGCGCATTCCTATTTGCTTATTTATCGATCCGCTTTTTCTTAAAAGTGATCAACAAAGTCAAGTTAATCCCATTTGCCATTTACCGCCTTATTCTGGTGGGCATTATTTTACTGATTTTTGTATAATGTAGCACTTGACAGTTAGAAAATACTCCCATATAATTTCAATAACACTTTTATCTATAGTTGAATATACTATACGAAAGCAAAGAAGAGGACATGATTCATTCACCATTTTCTTGATCAGAGAACAGGGTCACCGGCTGAGAGCCCTGAAGAGAATTGAATGTGTTACCACCTTGGAGCTATTATGGAGAAATAACAGTATCCATAATCGGGAAAACCGTTATCTTACTTAAGCGAAGAGTTTTATTATAAACTTCGAAATTAGGGTGGAACCACGACCGCACTCGTCCCTTGGTTAGGGATGAGTGCGGTTTTTTTATTATAAATATGCATTGCGCTATGAAGAGGACACGGGTCATTTAAACTTTCTTACCAGAGAACAGGGTCATCAGGCTGCAAGCCCTGAAGAAAGGAAAATGATTTACCACCTTGGAGCTATTATGGGGAAATCCATAATCGGGAAAACCGTTATCTTACTTGAGCGAAGGACCAAAGTATTTTTTGTCTTTCGGAATTAGGGTGGTACCACGACCGCATTCGTCCCTTGGTTAGGGATGGGTGCGGTTTTTTATATACAAAATTTCAAGGAGGAAAAGACATGTCTATTCAATCAGAGGTGGAAAAGAGAAATCACAGGAAACTAGGCCAGGAGCTAGAATTGTTCATCTCCATGGAAGAAGCACCCGGTATGCCGTTTTATTTACCGAAGGGGATGCTCTTGCGGAATGAGCTGGAGGAATTTTGGAAAAAGGAGCACCTGAAAGCAGGCTATCAGGAAATCAGGACTCCCATCATGATGAAACAGGAATTATGGGAGAAGTCAGGTCACTGGGATCATTATCATGAAAATATGTATTTCTCAGAGGTGGATGATCAGAAATATGCCATCAAGCCGATGAGCTGTCCCGGAGCAGTCCTGATTTATAAAAGTAAACGGAGAAGCTACAGGGAATTACCCCTTCGATATGGGGAGCTTGGGTTGGTCCATCGTCATGAGCTGTCAGGGTCGTTAAGTGGATTATTGAGAGTGCGTTCGTTCACTCAAGATGATGCCCACCTATTTGTAAGAAAAGATCAGATTCGTGCAGAACTTCATAAAGTCCTCGATCTCATTGATCGTTTCTATGGGAAATTCGGTTTCGAATACAAAGTGGAGCTCTCTACTCGTCCGGGTGATTTTATGGGGTCTGTTGACCTTTGGAATCAAGCTGAAGGGGATCTTGAAGGAGTATTGGAAGAAAGGGGCGTTGATTATCATATCAACCATGGAGATGGAGCTTTCTACGGACCGAAGATCGACTTTCATATTCTGGATTGTCTCGGAAGAAGCTGGCAGTGTGGAACAGTTCAACTTGATTTTCAAATGCCTGAAAAATTTCAGTGTGAATATATTGGGGAGGATAATCAAGTTCTGAGACCAATCATGATCCACCGTGCTATTTATGGATCAATTGAACGGTTTATGGCCATAATCATTGAACATTTCGGAGGAGATTTCCCCCTTTGGTTAGCTCCGCATCAAGTGAAAATCCTTCCAATTTCTGAAAATCACATCCCATATGCCCAAGAAGTGAAGTCACTTTTTGAAAGAGAAGGATTCAGGGTGGAACTGGACGATCGCGTTGAGAAGATGGGGTTGAAAATCAGGGAAGCCGAGATGCAGAAAGTGCCATATATGATGGTTATCGGGGATAAAGAAATCCAACAACACTCGGTGTCACTTAGAAAAAGGAAGGAGGGTAATCTTGGTTTACTTCAAGTAAATGAAGTCATTCAAAGATTGACTGACGAAAGGTGAGGCAGCAAAAGTAATTTCACTAATTGTAGGAAGGGAAGGGTAGGGAATACTCATTATCCCCTTGACCATTTCCTTTATTTTCTATAAACTAACAGAAGGAAAATTCTGAATACAAAGAAAGGGGGAGGAGAAATGAGCACTTTTAATTTGGTTTATCGCTTTATTTCTCCTTTCCTATTAAGAGCTAAAAGGTAATTTATTTACTTTTTAGCTCTTTTTATGCTAGGGGGGAATGAAAATGGGATATAAGAGAGTGTTAATAAAATTAAGCGGTGGTGCTTTGGCGGATAACGAAGGCAATAATTTTGGGACGTCAGAGCTTGAGCATATTGCAAACGAGATCTTATCCATTGTAAATATGGGTATTGAAGTGTCTTTAGTAGTGGGAGGAGGAAATATTTTTCGTGGAAGTTTGGCAGATAAGTGGGGAATTGAAAGAGTGGAAGCCGATAGCATCGGGACGCTTGGAACAATCATTAACAGCTTGATGCTGAGAGGTGTTTTAAAAAGCAAAACGGATAAAGAAGTAAGGGTCATGACCTCAATCCCCGTTTCAGCAGTGGCTGAGCCTTACATCCGCCTTCGAGCAGTCCATCATCTGGACAAAGGGTATATTGTCATCTTCGGAGGGGGTAACGGGCAGCCTTTTGTCACGACCGATTATCCCAGTGTCCAACGTGCGATTGAAACAAACAGTGATGCTATCCTTGTAGCAAAACAGGGAGTAAATGGTGTATTCACCTCTGATCCCAAACGTGATAAAGAGGCGAAGATGTATCAGAATTTAAACTACGATGACGTGGTATTAAATAATATAAAAATCATGGATCAGTCAGCACTCCTGCTAGCGCGTGATTATAAATTACCTGTTCATATCTTTAACTTTGACCAGGTGGGAATCATGAAAAAAATATGCTCAGGACAGAAGTGGGGAACATTGATTAATCACGAAGAGACAAAATTATAAACGAAATGAATGTAACTGTAACGGGTATCAATCTCAGCTTATAGAATTATTTTTTTATAGGAAAAACCTATTACTAGACAGTGAGCAGGAATCAACTACAACTTACTTTGTTTAAAGACAATAATTTATAAGAGAAATAGAAATTTATACCAAAAGGGGTTTTGTATGAGTTATTCATTTCAAGTTATGACCCAGAAGCAAGCGGAACATATAGCAAATACATGGAAATATGATGGGGAGTATTCGTTCTATGACCTGACGGAGGATGAAGAAGACTTAGCAGAATTCTTGGATGAAAATCAGCGTGGCAGCTCGACATTTTCAGTTTTTCAAGAGGGGAAAAAGGTTGGTTTCTACTCCTTTCAAGTTTTGCCGGATGGAACTGTAGATATTGGACTCGGAATGGAACCGAGTATCACAGGAAAAGGACATGGAAAAAGGTTTACTGAATCCGGATTAAAGTTCGCCCAAGCCAAATATTCACCAGATGCGTTCAGTCTATCCGTGGCCACTTTCAATGAACGTGCAATTAACGTATATAAGAAGGTGGGCTTCAAAGCCCTTGAAACATTTACCCAAGAAACGAATGGAAGCCGCTATGAATTCCTGAAAATGAAATATGATCTTCATAACAGAGAGTAAGGAGGGGGAAAGGTGAACGTCAAGCTCCTGAACCATTTTGAACCGGATAGGCTGAACGAAATGAGAGAGGTATACCATTCAGTGGGGTGGTTTAAGCATACAAATGAGGTGGTCTCCAAAATATTTCTGAGGAGTGATATCGTATCCTTGGCAGTTTTAGAAGGGCGTATTGTTGGAGTGGGGAGAGCCCTGACGGATGGAATCTTCAATGCGACGATCTATGATGTGGTCGTTCACCGGGATTATCAACGCAAGGGGATTGCAACTCTTATCATGAAGGATTTATTGGAGCAACTGGCGGACGTATCTTGTGTCTTATTGATCTCGACTACGGGTAATGAAGCTTTTTATAGAAAACACGGTATGAAAAGTTTGAAGACCGGAATGGCAAGGTATCTCAACCCATCCCTTGAGGAGGAATATTTAACATAATCATGGAAAAGAGCCGGACAGAATATGACCGGCTCTTGCACTACTTATCTTTAAATCGTATGCGTTTTCCCCTTGGGTTCTTCGAGGTTCATTTTTTCTAATTCAAGCCTCATTTTCTGGGTTTCTATGACGAAATTTTCATGTTTGAGTTTTTCAAGTTCGAGTTCATCTTCTATCATTTTTTGTTTCAGCTTGGATTGTTTTTGGAAATGGTCTGTAATGATACCAAGAATGGGTATGGAAAAAATCATGATTACAGCTATGGTTCCAGTCATTTCAATCCTCCTCTTTCTCATTTTATGCTCGACTTGTAATAGTTAAATTATAACAAAGTGCGAGATGAAATAGTATAAAATGTGGTAATCATAAGTCAGAAACCGTTATAAAAGTATATACGAATGAATCCGTGAAAGAGTTTCAAAACTTTGAAAGTAATAGAGAGGAACCCACCCGTTTATCAGTAAAAAAGGGTGGTTTATACGTTCCATTTCCTTTGGACGAATGTCAGCAATGTCCCTCGGTATTTTTTTACAGCAGAATTCATGATGGCATAGGTTAGGATTCCGCATAAGGGAATGTTAATGATCATTCCTGTAAAGAAAGCTTTTCCTATTTGCAATCCGACCCCTACTGCATCACCGGAGGAATCAAGCGGAAAGAAAAGATGTCCTACGACAAGATTCAAGTAGAAGAAGAAAGGGAAAGCCCAGATTAAAGAGACCCCGCCAACTAATCCGGCGAACGGGTTTCCTTTGAATATCTTTGCACTGGCTGTAGAAATGACAGGACCGATGCCGAAGGAAGGCACGAAATTAATCAATAAGCCAACCGTGAATCCTAATGCGATGCTATGGGCGTTATCTTTAAGCCGCAATAGTTTTAAAGTCAGGCACTTTAATTCTCTTAGTTTTTTTCTAATCATGTAATCATCACCATATATTATGAGAATGTGATTCCGTTCATATGTGTTATTATCATCCTTGTTTATAGTATGTCTAATTTTGAGCTTTGTAAATTAAAAATGGACTTTTTTATAGGAATTATTGAACTTTTTTTAAGACACAGCTTTATGAGTATGAATAAAATGGTATTCTAATACTAATAGAATATTTGGCAGAGCGAGGACTAAAAATGAAACTAACAAAAAAAATCCCCAATATGGTGACCTTGGGGAATTTATATTGCGGATTCTTATCCATCGGATTTGCAGCAAGTGGACAATTTAAAAATGCAGCAGTATTAATCATTATTGGCATGATGCTCGACAGTATGGACGGTAGACTTGCGAGGATGCTCAATGCAGACAGTGTTCTTGGGAAGGAATTGGATTCATTGGCCGACATCGTGACATTCGGGGTTGCACCATCATTTCTTGTGTATTATACATACTTTTTTCAATTTGGATTATTAGGGTTCATTGTGGCTGGTTTATTTCCTTTATTCGGTGCGTACCGTCTTGCACGGTTCAACACAAGTCCTCCGAAATCATCACTTCACTATTTTGTAGGTGTCCCTATAACGGCTGCGGGTGGAATCCTGGCGATTCTAACATTATTCGGTAACTGGATTCCGAATATCGTGACGACGGTCATTTTTACAGCGATGTGCTTTCTGATGGTGAGCAGGATCAGGATACCGAGTCTGAAAGAAGTTCCGTTACCTAAATACGGGACGATTGTGACAATCTTTATCGGGGCATTATTGTATGTAATCTTCAAAGGTACATATGAAGAATTCCCATATTTAATTTATATAGCAACTCCTTTGTATATTGCTTATCTGGCGTACCGATTTATAAGAAGATAAGTTTTCACTTACATTCGAGAGACAGAAGATAGTAATAATTTGAAATGAGCCAGGCAATGACTGCCTGGCTCATTTCTGTATTCTATTACAACATTTTGATCACAAGCCCACCAAGTGCCCCTGCAATCACGACCATCCAAGGCGGGAGTTTCCAGAACACCAGCATACTGAACAGAATCGCTGCAAAGGCAAAATCGACAGGTACGAGGATCGATGATGTAAAGATCGGGTGATAGAAAGCCGCTGTCAGTATTCCGACGACTGCTGCATTCACTCCCATCAATGCGCCTTTTATCTTTGGATTCCGCCTAAGGGAATCCCAGAAAGGCAAGGCCCCAGTAATCAGCAGAAATGCGGGCAGGAAAATAGCAACAGTTGCAAGCATCCCACCTTTCCACCCGCTGATAACAGCTCCAATATAAGCTGCAAAGGTGAAAAGGGGACCCGGCACCGCCTGGGCTGCACCATATCCTGCTAGAAACTGTTCTTCGGTTAACCATCCAGTCGGAACAAATTCACGTTCTAACAGCGGCAGTACAACATGCCCCCCTCCAAAGACCAGTGAACCTGATCGGTAGAAACTATCAAAGAGTGCCACCCATTCCGATGTGGTTGCTTCCCGCATAATCGGGAGAAGAATTAATAATCCAAAGAATATCATTAGGCAAATCACCGCTAATCTGCGGGAAATCGGGATCTTCACTTTTGATTCCTGATCTGAAGCATGACGTTTATAGAGTAGAAAGCCGATAAGAGCAGAAAGAAGGATAACTGCAACTTGGGAGATGGCGGTCTGCCAAATCAAAATGACAACCAGAGCGAACAGGGCAATGGCTTTTCTCTTTAAATCCGGCGTCAACTTTTGTGCCATTCCTAAGATTGCATGACCCACTACTGCCACTGCAACGATTTTCAATCCATGTATCCATCCAGCATCCGTCACCCCCATTCCCTGAAGGACGAGTGCAAAGAGAACTAACGCAACGACAGATGGCAGAGTGAATCCGAGAAAAGAAACAATACCCCCAAGCACTCCTGCCCGCATAATGCCTATCCCCATCCCAACCTGACTGCTTGCCGGTCCAGGCAGGAACTGACAAAGGGCAACGAGATCAGCATAGCTTTTTTCATCCATCCATTTCCTTCTGCGAACATATTCTTCGTGGAAATAACCAAGATGGGCAACCGGTCCTCCAAATGAGGTGAAGCCAAGCCTGGTTGAAATAATTAAGATTTCCATTAGTGTTTTAAGATTCATTGTTATTCACCTTCTTATCAATCTTTAATCTCTTTAAAGAGCTCGAACGCTTTGTTACGTGCCTCAATCAAAACGGCATTTCCTTTATCCGTAATGGAATAATACTTCCTGATTTTTCCCTCTACGTTTTTACTTTCTTTTATTAGTAGTCCGTCGGTTTCCATCGAGTGCAGGATAGGATATAAGGTACCCGAGCTGATGCTGTATCCATGCTCTCTCAGTTCCTCCAGCATCCATGTCCCATAAATGGGCTCTTCTTTGGCATGATGAAGAATATGTATTTGAATGAAACCGAGGAATAGTTTCCGTAAAACTTTCTCTTCCACTATAGTCACCTCCAGTTGATATCGATATGCGATATCGATAAGCGAAATCGTTTGATCATACTTTATCACAGGATTTACGATAATAAAAGAATGAACACATAGATTTACTCAAGTTTAATATAAGTGGAGTGATGGACCTTTTATTGTGAAATTAACCACCTGAGTCATTCTTACTAATCTCGCATCACCGTTTAGACCTATCTTCACATATTACTCAATTCGGGCATATCTTCTGAATCATGTCGATATACTTTACAGGTTTAGTTCAATGGTAAAGGAGAGAGGATATGATCAAAAAGATTAGTATGACGATTTTGGCACTGTTTTTACTCCTGCCATCATGGAGTCAGGCGGGATCTTTCGGAAATGATGATCCTTCAGGAGTCCCAGGGCAGTGGTATGTAGGTACGACTCCTTCGTATGTGGCTCCTTCAAAGCAACCGATCCTTTTTGTTCATGGTTTAAACAGCTCTTCTAATACATGGTGGAATGAAAACAATATGTACGACACCGCCTATCAAAATGGTTATGAAACGGCTTTCATCGACCTGTATCCTACAAAGAATATGTGGGACAACGGCGCGCTCCTGGCGCAGAAAATACGGGAGATCTACACTTACTACGGAGAGAAAGTGGTGGTTGTCGCCCATAGTAAAGGAGGAATCGATACCCAATCGGCTCTCGTCCACTATGGTGCCTTTCCTTATGTTTCAAGAGTGATCACCCTTTCTGCACCTCATCACGGCTCACAATTAGCTGACTTGGCTTATAGCAGCTGGGCGGGTTGGCTTGCTGGAATCCTTGGTAGTAAGAATGATGCCACCTACTCCCTGCAAACGGGGTATATGGCATACTTTCGCTCCGAAACCGATCAGCACGTAAATGTAAATAAGAATCCAATCTATACTTTTGGGGGAACTAAGTGGGGAGGGTTTGGAAGTTCTCTTTACTGGGGAGGATTATATCTTTGGGGGTATGGAAGCAATGACGGAGCGGTTACGGTTAATAGTTCCAGACTACCTTATTCCACCGAGTTGAGGGTGGGGGACTGGAATCATTTCACCATTAAAGAAGGCTCCTCCACTTTCAACTTATTCAGGGATTATTTAAATGAAAGCAACCTCAATTCATCAGGTACAAAGATTCAAAGCAGTGAGCAATCTTCGTCCTACAATACGGATGCGTCCTCGTACATCAGAGGTGGGGAAACGAACGGAAATAAACAAGAAAGAGTCCTGGTTGAAGAGGGAGCAGAGTCGGTGACCTTTGATTGGATAAGTAACAGTCCTTCCACTCGGTTGACACTGGAAGATCCGAATCGGAAAATCCATTCTTCCTTCAAACTTAAAAAAGATGAAGGGGAGTATTTTAACGGGGCTTATCATTATACTCTTACGATACCAAACCCTATTCCTGGCGAATGGACTCTCCAATCAACCTCTCCAAATTCAGAGAAATATCTTATGAATGTTTCATTCGAGAGTACAGTGAATGATGCTGTGATGGTGAACCTAGATAGGAATGAGATCAGCTTGAAGAAACAGGACAGTAACATCAAACTTCAACAAGAAACCACAATCGAATTTTACAGGAACGGCAAGTTAAAAGAAAGCAAGCTGAAACTTAAGGAAGGTACACTGAAACTTCCGAAACTGGGCGAAGGCGTTTACAATGTAACAATCGATATAGACGCTGCAAAAGGTAAAAAGAGATTCAAACGGACTCTCATCAAAACGATTTATGTTGATGCAACTGGGAAGGTATACGGTCAATAATAAGTACACTCATTAGGGAAGCTCATGAGGAGCTTCTCTATTTTTACATAATTTTTAGACATTTCATCAGATAGCATGCTACTCATGCTACACTAAATATAAAAAAGTGGAGGAATAAAAGAATGTATGAGCACTTTGAAGTCACCATAACCCCATTGAATCGAAAAAGAATAGTACGTGTTTATTTACCTGAGAATTATCATGTAATGGAAACTAAAAGGTACAACGTACTTTATATGCATGATGGGCAAAATCTTTACCGGGATGAAGATGCTGGTTATGGGATGGCTTGGAGAATTGGAGAGTATTTAGAAATGGAAAAGATGGATCTCATTGTAGTAGGGATTGACTGCAATGAAGGATTAAAGAGGTTGGACGAATATGGGCCATGGGAAAGTACGGAAATGACTGATGTGTTTTCAGCAGATCGCACATCCATAGGTGGAGAGGGAAAGAAGTATATCGAATTTATCGTAAATGAATTAAAGCCTCTGGTGGATCGTACGTACCGGACGAATCCAGAGGATACAAGCATGGCAGGAAGTTCTATGGGTGGACTGATATCTACCTATGCCGCGTGCAAGTATCCTCATATTTTTAAAAAAGTGGCATCCATTTCATCTGCTTATTGGTTCAATCAATTGGAAATCGAGAACTTAATCAAAGAAAGTGACCTGTCAAAGCTGGAGCGTTTTTACATGGATATCGGAACAAAAGAAAATACAGAAACCATTGATGATTTGACCTACATCGATTCAAGTCGGGATGTCTATCGTATACTTAAAGAAAAAGTTCAGGACTGCCGTTTTGAAATAGTTGATGGTGCGGAGCACAACGAAGTTGCATGGAGAAAAAGGGTACCGATGATTTTCGATTACTTGTTCAAGGATTGAAGAAGACTTACATATTTGGAGCAGCCTCTAAACCAAGAGAGGGACGGACCTCCAATTTTATGATAGATGATTGAACGAACCCTGATTATTGCTATAATTAAGGTAATAAGGTGGGAGAAATTGGAGGTCCGTCCCTCCAGTAGGAAGGGGTGGTTATTTGGGTGTATTGTATCTTTCTGGCGGTGGGGATAGTGATCAGACGTTGGCGATTGATAGGGAGTTTGCAGGTGAATTGACCGGGGGGAAGTCATTGTTATATCTGCCGGTGGCTATGAATCCGGGTGAGATTTCATATGAGGCATGTTATGAGTGGATAAAGAGTGTGTTTGCACCTTTTGGGGTTAAAGACATTGCGATGTGGTTGGATCTTAGGGATAAGACCCTGGAGGACCTTAAGAGGTACTCTGCTGTGTATATAGGGGGTGGAAACACGTTCAGATTAATGCACAACTTTCTTCAATCGGATTTCCACGTTCATTTGTCGGCTTTCAAAGAAGAAGGAGGAACGATCTACGGCGGCAGTGCCGGAGCGATTGTCATGGGCAGTGATATAGCAACGTGCATCCATATGGATGATAATGATGTCCAGTTGAAGACGAGAGATGGATTGTCATTCCTCAATGACTTTTCTATATGGTGTCATTATCAGGAAAAAAATGACCCACTGATTCATCAATTTATTCAGGTATACCGTAAGCCTGTCATAGCCCTGAGTGAAGAGACCGGTTTGAAAATCCTGAGTGGAAGAATGGAAGTGCTGGGTACAAAGCCCGCCTATGTTTTTGATAGGGATCTGATAAAACAGGTTTATGATCCTGGTCGATTTATCTGAAAGCCGATGAATAATAATAGAAAGAAGGGGAACAATGAAACAAAATATTTATGACAATCCCACATTTTTTGAAGGATATATGAAATTGCGCGATTCCAAAATGACCTATAATGATTTTCTTGAACAGCCTGCAATGAAAGATGCCCTTCCAGATCTGAAGGGCAAAAGGGTAATGGATCTTGGATGCGGAACCGGCGGGTTGTCGAAATATTGTATTGAAATGGGTGCATCAGCTGTCGTAGGGGTGGATATTTCTGAAAAGATGATTTCCAGGGCATTAGTAGAAAATAATGACGAAAACATTAAATACGTTTGCAGTCCGATTGAAGACCTATCCTATCCAATAGAACCTTTTGACTTGATAGTAAGCTCTCTGGCGATCCATTATATTGAAGACTATGAATCTCTGATCCGCAAGCTCCACACACTTCTGAATCCGAACGGAATATTGATCTATTCGATTGAGCACCCTGTCGTAACCGCACGAAAGGACATGAGAAATTGGTGGAAAAATGAAAACGGCGAACGCCTGCACTGGGCGCTTGATCACTACCGGGAAGAAGGGAAACGGGAACAGCATTGGTATGTGGACGGGGTGATTAAATATCACAGAACACTACAGACCTTGGTTAATGGGCTTATTGGTCATGGTTTCATGCTAGAAAGAATGCTTGAGCCCCTGTCCACTAAGGAAGGACTTAATCTGATGCCTGATTTAAAAAATGAAGAAAGAAGACCATCATTCCTTATTATTAAATCAAGGAAAACAGACTGATCGGCTAATCTACACTTACTCCAGATATCTCATGTAAATAAAAAAAGGACTTCAGCTTATGATGTCCTTTTTCTTGTTATAGAAGCAATTAATGAGCTTCTACCGCTTTATTAAGTGTTTGATAGATTTTGATGGTTGAAATATTAATACCCATCTGAACAAATTCAATGCTCATTTCTGGACGCATTCCTGATAAAATCGGTTCGATTCCAAGTAATTTAAGGCTGTCAATCAGTTTCATGATTCCTTGTTGGAACAAAGGATTCACTTCATATACTCCGGAAAGGTCGATGATCAATTGATGGATGGATAGCTTTTTACACTCGAGCAGAACATGTTCTGCCATCATTTCTGCACGAACTTCATCTACTTGACCTATTAAAGGCAGTACAGCCAGATCCGAGAAGATGGGGACGACCGGTGTAGACAGGGAAAGATATTTTTCTTCCGAGATCTTCAACTGCTCATCTGCATATTCACTATACGCTTCACAAAAAGCGGAAATCATCGTCGTGAAGGATTCGTCGATATCATGTGTAAGCTGGAGAAAAATCTCTTTCGTCAGAGTGTCATCATTATGAAGGACGATATCTTCTAATACCACTTTCTTATAGAGAGAAACTTTGCTTATTGACATATTGAGAGGGATTCCTTGACCGGAAGCAAGTCTTCCAACCTCTTTTCCCCAGTCCTTTGACTGAATTTTAAAGCTCTCTCCTTTCAGCAATCCATTGCCAATGAGTTCAATCAGTTGAACAAAATATGGCAGACTGCCATTTCTTCTTTCTTCGACATATAGGTCGGGGTACGATGTTGCAAGTTCAGAGAAGATCGAATTGGCGATTTCTCGTTTTCTTTCAATCAATTGATCCCCTACGGAAGTGGTGATTGTGTGGTGAGTCATTTTCATCCTCCAATTGAATCTTTTTCCTCTAGTATAGAGGATTATTCATATTTAGTATAGGCGAATAATAGTATACCAGGTATATTGACAAACGGGTTAGTATTCCCTTATAATTTCAATAATTTAAAATATTTCCATTTAAAATGAAATGATCAGGGCATTGCATGAATCTTATATTTACAAAAATTGTGTCGTGAAATCCCCTTATCGATCATTCATTAAGGCTGGAATCGTACAATGCAGATAACTGAGGTGGTGACTCTCGTCCTAAAGATTCAGTTCTTGAGGAGGAGGGTTTTTGATTTTAAAGGAGTGTTTTGCAATGAATCCCGTATTAATTGATGTTCCTGCAGTGATTACAACAGAAAGACTGGAACTAAGGATGCCTCAGCCTGGTGACGGCCATGCAGTCAATGCAGCGATCAAGGCTTCCCTACCTGAACTACAGCCATGGCTTGGTTTCGCCCGGAGTAACCCCTCTGTAGAAGAAACGGAGACGAACACCCGTCAAGCACACGCCAAGTTTGTTACCAGGGAAGGTTTAAGGTATTTGATTTTTTTGAAAGATACCAATGAATTCGTCGGCTCAACAGGTTTTCACAATATCGATTGGAGTGTTCCGAAATTTGAAATCGGATATTGGATCGACACCCGAATGAGTGGAAATGGATATATGGCCGAAGCGGTCGGGAAACTAACCGAATTCGCTCTGAATGAGCTAGGTGGAAAAAGAGTCGAGATAAGATGTGAATCGACGAATGAGAAAAGCAGGGCGATTCCTGAAAGACTCGGCTATGAATTGGAGGGGATCCTTCGAAATGAAGACCTGTCAGTCGATGGGGAACGATTAACCGATACATGTGTGTATGGATTAATCGCCGGAAGCTAAGATAGGAACGTTTAAGGCTTGAAGAGAGTTAATAATATGATTTGAAAATAAACAACCAGTTTGCTTCAAGTAAACTGGTTGTTTATTCATGTGATTTCATGAAAGCGGCCAATCTTTTTTCAACATACTATAGGTCACAAGGTCTTCATAATGATCATATAACCATTGACCATCCCGAGTGATGCCTTCTTCTGTAAATCCTAAACGTATCGGGATCCCTATGCTTTTCTCATTGCTGACGGCACATTGGATTTCCACCCTGTTAAGATCCAATTCGTTAAATAAATAGTATATCAAGGAAGAAACGGCACGTGTGATGATCCCTTTTCCTTGAGCTTCTTCACTGAGTAGATACCCAATGCTCGTGCTTCGGTTTTTCCAATCGATATAATGCAACCCGACCATACCGACTAATCTCCCGTGATAACGTATCCCGGCGTCGAATCCGTTGTTATCAGCGTAATTCCGGATCCAAATTGGGATGATTGGCTCTAAATCCTCTGGTGATCGGCGTTTATCCACCCATAGAAGCCACTTGCGAAGATGATCCCGGTTCGAATCAATCAGCTCGTATAACTCCTCCTTATGGTGCTGCTGAAATAGGTCGATTGAAATCTCTTTATCTACTGTAAATGAAAACATCTGAACATCTCCTTCATTGCATTTAGAAGATTATACCATGAATAAGGCGTTGATTCGGTTCAAATAATTGAGAAGAAAGGGGATTTTTCTTATAATAGAAGAAAATAGTTGAAGGAGGTGGTGACATGGTATGGAGTAAGATATTGCCAGAGTCCCAAGCGTCTCATGCATAGCCTATTATTAGAAAGGCGACACTTTGCATGTGATGGTATCTAATTTGATCGCCCTGAAAGTTCATTTCTAGTAAGTCGGCTTTGCACCTTATTGACTGAATTCAGATAGAAGATAAGGAGCTCACTGAAATGAAATATGTAAAAGCAGAAAACGTGTTACCACAATCATATTTGTCAGGACAGTGATGAATGTAATGAAAATCTGAAAGATAAAGATAACTTGGATGATTTCGTTCAACGGATCACTCATTAAGACCATACGCCGGGCAACTTCCACGGCTTAAATTTTTTATTTTTATACTATATTACGGAATTCCAATTCTTCTCAACACTTATAAATCCCTTGAAACATTCCCATACTTTAAGTAGTATAGATAAGTAGAAAATTGTATAGTTTCGAAATGAGGGTTTTAAATGGAAAAGAAATCCATATATGGATTAACATTAGATCAACTGACAACTTGGCTGGTTGAAAACGGGCAAAAGAAATTCCGCGCGGCTCAAGTCTGGGATTGGCTATATAAAAAGAGAGTGACAACCTTTGCGGATATGAAGAATTTGAACACTGACTGTGTACAGCTGCTGGACGATCATTTCTATCTTCATACGCTCACCCAAGAGGTTAAACAGGAATCGAAGGACGGTACAATCAAATTCTTGTTCAAACTTGAAGATGGTAATCTAATCGAGACCGTTCTGATGCGTTTCAACTATGGCCTGAGTGTATGTGTCACAACACAGGTAGGCTGTAACATCGGTTGTACATTCTGTGCAAGTGGACTGTTGAAAAAGAACCGTGATTTATCCAGCGGCGAGATTGTCGAACAGATTATGAATGTTCAGCATCATCTCGATGAAGCTGGGAACGGGGAACGTGTCAGTCACATCGTCGTGATGGGGATTGGTGAACCGTTCGATAACTACGATAACATGATGGACTTTTTCCGTGTTGTAAATGATCAGAAAGGTCTTTCCATCGGAGCGCGCCATATTACTGTTTCCACAAGTGGACTGGCTGATAAGATTTATAAGTTTGCCGACGAAAATATCCAAATCAACCTGGCCGTTTCTCTTCACGCACCGAACAACGAATTGCGTACACGGATCATGAAGATCAACCGTGCGTATCCGCTCGAGAAACTAATGCCGGCTATTGATTACTATTTAGAAAAAACAAATCGACGCATCACGTTTGAGTATATCTTGTTGAGTGATGTCAATGATCATAAAGAAGAGGCCATTCAGTTGGCCAAACTGCTGAAGAACAAACGGCACCTTTCTTACGTCAACCTGATTCCATATAACCCGGTCGACGAACACAACCAGTATCAAAGAAGTACGAAAGAAGCAATCGTTGAATTCTACGGTACCTTACTGGAACATGGAATCAACTGTGGAGTTCGAGTGGAGCAGGGTACAGATATCGACGCAGCATGCGGTCAGTTGAGAAGTAAGCAAATCAAGAAAGATAAAGTGAAATCGTAATAATGGAGCACATGAATTCCTGATCGGGAATTCATGTGCTTTTTTGTTGTGTATGACTGTTTGTAGTTTCTAAAAAAAGACAATGAAAAGCCATGTTCTAAGAAAAACTGGAAACTTTTTTGGAAATTAGTTCAAATAATATTGAATTTACAGTTCTATAAATATAGAATACCTATTAAGGAAGAAATTTTTGTGAAAGAGGTGTGTGAGTATGGATGTGCTCCATATGACCAGTCGTAAAAGAGAGACATATGATGTAAGGATCGAAGCTTCCCTGTTATGGGAATGTGCTTTAGGGATTGCTGCAATCACCAACACCAGGCTTATAGATACGTTAGAGAGGCCAAAAGAATCATGGGACAAGTTGAAAAAGTCTCTAACTGACTGCCTGATCCAGGATTTGGAGTATGTAGAAAAGAATAATACGTGGAAATCCCTTCTTCTGTTATTGCATCAAAGAGAATTTGGAACCTTACAAGAGTTCATCACCTATATGGATGAATTGGAAGAAGAAGAAATCAAATATCATTGCATTCCCTACATAGGGGCTAAATTTCAGGAACTTCGAAAACTAGCATCAGAAGGGGAAGTAGCATCACGGAATAGATTAAAGGAACAGACGGATGATAATCCTTATTATCCAGGCTATATTGAATTCATCTGCACGACAAATGTCCACAAACTTAAGAAGCACTTAATGAGTGTAATGACCAGATGGTATGAAGAAGTGATTCGACCTGAACAAGAGAACCTAAATGGGATATTGACAAGGGATAGACAGTCTAAGAAAGAGATGAGTGAAAAGCTCAATCCCGAGGCTTTGGTGGAATGGGCCACCGGCGGTATAACCTATCTACCCGAGCCGGCTGTACACACAGTACTTCTCATTCCCCAGTCGATTTACCGCCCTTGGAATGTAGAAGGGGATGTGGAAGGAGTGAAGGTGTTTTATTACCCTGTAGCCAACGAAAGCATCTATCCACATGATAAGAATATGCCAAGCTATTTTCTCGTCCAGAAGTATAAGGCACTTGGGGATGAAGCCCGCCTGCGAATGGTGAAATTCTTGAAGGGAACAGAAAGGACTCTCCAGGAAATCACCAATGAACTTAACATGGGGAAATCCACCGTCCACCATCATTTGAAAATTCTCAGATCTGCCAGGCTCGTCGAAACCCAGGATGGGAAGTATCGTCTGAAAGAGAATGGCGTTCAATCATTATCGAATGAATTGAATCATTATTTAAAAGGGGTATAAAGGGGTGTCGAGTATGGGAGAACGTGCGGTCAAGCTGAGTCAATTGGCAGATTTCCCGCCTTTAAAGAAAAATTATCCTGTTTTCAGGTTTATGGGTGGAAATTTGATTTCATTTTTCGGAGATCAGATCTATTTAATTGCCATTCCACTCATGGTTTTATCCATTACGGGTTCACCTGTGAGTATGGGAATTGCAGCGGCACTTGAGCGGTTACCGATTATGTTGCAGCCTTTCGCGGGCATCCTGTCTGATCGTTTCAATCGAAAGCGTCTGCTCCTTTTATGCGATTTAGGACGATCCATCCTTGTCGGGATAATCGGGATTTTATTTATAATGGGTATTCTGGAGATGTGGATGGTATATCCCGTGGTGTTTGGTATTGGATCATTAAGTCAAATCTATAATACTTCTCAATTTGCTTCCGTACCAAGTCTGGTGAGAAGAGAAGACCTTCAAGCTGTGAATTCACTGAACTCCGGGATGTTTAATTTAGCTGTCTTTTTCGCACCAGGTTTAGGTGGGTTAATCATTTCTTTTCTTAATCCAGGATACGCCCTGTTGGTGAATAGCGTCAGCTTCCTCGTCTCTTTTCTAGCCATTGCGAGTCTCAGGATGAAGAGGAATGAGAGAGATTCATCAAGTGCCTCCATATGGAGAGAAATCAGGGAGGGATTTGAATTCGTTCTACAGACCAAACCGATTTTCTACACAAATCTGGCGATGGTATCTTCTGTATTCGGAACAACATTGTTCCTCACATTATTAGTGTTTCACTTGAAAGATTCCCTGGATATAAATACGGTTATGATAGGGTGGTTATTATCAGCTGGCGGAGTGGGTGCCATTTTAGGTGCGGTGATGTCAAACTTCTTTCGGAGATGGTTTTCTTATAGAAGTTTATTATTTACTGCCTCTGTTGTTGGAGGACTTTCTATTTTGTTTTTCGGATTGATGGAAACCTATTTCTGGCTCGTGATCATGAATGCAGTAGGGACCTTCTGTGCTTCAATGATGAGTCCCTGCATCATTACGATCCGCCAAACGCTGTCTCCCGATCACTTATTGGGGAGGGTGCAGGCCACGAGCCGTCTCATGACGTGGATACTCATGCCCATCGCCGCATTTCTGGCAGGAATACTGGCTCAAGCAATGGGAACCAACCTGACCATCGTACTGGCCGGAGCGATTTCGACACTCGCCTCCATCCCTTACCTGCACCATAGTTTGAAAGATTACTAGAGGGACGGACCTCCAACGTTCACTATGGTAGGATGGGAGTAGCGTGTAATTGGTGAAAGTTTATTGAGGAAGATAATAATCGTTATGACATAATGTGGAACAGTCACAACTTAGAAAGGGGAGAAGGGGATGCAATCAAATCACCATGACATCACCATCATCGGAGCAGGAGTAAGCAGTATTTTTCTTGCTTACACCTTGATGAAGCATAATGAACATGTCTCCATCCATATGATCGATCTCGGCAAGGAACTGAGTGAACGTACATGTGGCTTAGATGAGGGAGGAATCTGTACGTGTGAAGGTGTGTGCAGTAAATACATAGGTTTTGCAGGTCTTGGGAAATCCGAGGGGAAATTTAATTATACGAATGATTTTGGCGGGGGGCTTGGCAGGAAAATCGGAGAGCAAAATACACTTGCTTTGATGAGGGAAGTAGACAACATTCTCTGTGAATTTGGCGGTGATAGCATCCCCCCATATAGTACGAAAAATGAGAAGCTTTCAAGTAGAGGGGCTGATGCTGGCTTGAAGGTTCTTTCCACGGAGGTCCGTCATTTAGGAACACGACTGGCGGGTGATATTTTTGAGAAGTTGTATGAAGTCCTGAAATACCGAGTAACCTTCAGCTTTAAAACTCGTGTCGAGACCATTTCAAAAAAGGGTGATACCTTTCACCTAAAGTCGACAAGTGGTCAATTCACAACAGAAAAATTAGTGATCGGCACAGGCATGAGTGGAAGCAAATGGCTTAAAGAACAAGTAGCATCACTTGGACTATTTCCAGGAAAGACGCGTCTCGATATGGGGATTCGCGTAGAAATGAAAGGTGACCAGCTTCAATCGATATTACAAGATACGTTTGAAACAAAGTTGCAGATCGAAAGGGATTCATTCAGTGCTACAACCTATTGTATGAATCCACAAGGAAGGATCATTCGGAAACATCAGCATGGCTTAGTGATGCCGGACGGACAAAATGCCCGTGAAGAGGATACACCGAGTGCGAACCTGAACTTCAGCTTATTCGTTCCTCGTTATTTTCAATCCCATGATGAAGCAATGAAGTATGCAGGGGACGTCATAGGTGGGATCAATCAAGGACGGGGGAGGATAGTCGTTCAGAGATGGCAAGACTTTAAATTTCATAGACTTACTGAATCGCTGGAGGGGAATTTGATAGGTCCGTCCCTCCATGCGGAATGCGGAAATGTGAGAGGAGAGGTCCCAGCAGTGTATGGGATGGCGTTTATCGAGTTTTTAGGTTCTCTTGAAAATCTTATTGGGGAACCGATCCACCCTGATACGCTTCTGTACGGGTTGGATGCGAAATTCCATGAACCAATATTACCGACGGATGAGAACTTTGAAACAGATATATCAAACCTGTTTTTGATTGGTGATTGTTCGGGAGAAACCCATTCCCTGTCCCAGGCAGCGGCAAGCGGTGTATATCTAGGAGAATATTTCGTCCAATAGACTTCCAGCAAATGATAAAATTAGGAAAAATTGAAACCTTTCTGCCTGTTTTTTCGTATTAGTAGAAAAGAACAGGCAGAAAGGATTTTTTATGAAATTGAGAGTAGGTCAAACTGTTACTAACCATGAGGAGGAAGTATACAATCAATCAAAACAACAGTTGAGTATGTATTCTTTCCTCCGATTGCTGGGGATTTTTATTTTCTTAGGGTGGGGTGTCATGTTCTTCACTGTCCCATTGGATTTAAATGAAAAATTTGAATGGGTTCATGTGAATGGCACTCATATAAATGGAACGGTGATGGGGGAATTCTTTTTTTGTCTGATCACTGTTGGGATCATTTATTTTGGATTACTATTTTTATATTTTAAAAAAATGTGGGGAAGAAAACGAGTATTGATCACTTTAGTATGTCTCTCTGTAGTCGATGGAATCCTATTTGTTTTTTCACTCTAGATTGAAAAGATTTTGACTGGAGGTTGCTATATGTATCATTATTATAATCTTTTGTTAACGATCATCATCCTCATCGCAGGAACCGGAGTGGCATTTTTCATTGATCAATTCAGTAAACTACTAGAGAAGTGGATCCCTCCAAAGTTTTTATCCCTTACGGTCATCGTTATTCTGTTTACACTTATGACAACCGCTACAGTGATGATCAGTTCATTAACGGGGTTTAGGCTAATGGATACGGCTTTCATTTCAAGTCTCTGTTTTTTTGCACTGGGATGGTTCACCAATATTTCAAAAAGGGCTGGAATCAATCAGGCATCTACGGCTGCTAAGTTCATAACGAATAACCAATTTAAGTATGAATATGAATCTGCAAGTACTTCTAATAAGAGTCCTTATTTGATTGCAAGTGTGCTGTTTCTTGTATTAAGCTGGGGGATTTCATTTTACATGGCATATTATTAAATCATGAGGGGGAAATAGGTTGTCTGACTGGGGTGTATTGTTTCTCTTAGTTGCCATCTTTATGACCATCTTAGCTGTGACTAACATTATGGTCATAAAGATTTCAGGGAAAAATAAAAAGAAGAGGATTTGGTCTGGTGTCGCATGTTTATTACTCACACCAGTAGTTATTATATTGACCGGTTTATCGGTAAGCCCTTTTGACCCTTATGGATTTGGAACAGGAATGCTAATGATGATTTATGGTGCGTTTTTTGCTTTGAATGGAGTAGGGGTCATTGTGACTGGGCTGTTTTTGGAATAAGGGAGTTAAACACATGAAGTTTGAAGGGCAGGTTGATTAGATGTTAGAATTCTTTTCATATAACTGGTTAGTGAGGGATGAGTGGTTTAAATGATGTAGGGAGTGATCCCAGCATACCTGACTTTGGCTAGGGGTTTGAGAAGGATCTAAACAGGGGGTTCAAACAGAAATTCCTTTAGTACGAAGACCATCGGTGATATACTTGATGGAATGCATATTTGGAAAAGAGGAATGAAAGCTGTATGAGATATATGAAGTCACAAATGAAACTGTTAGTCAGGGATAATAAAGAATTACAAGGAAGACTGAAAGTATTGATGGAAGACATGAATTTAGAGAGAACATTTGCCCTTAAAGCCCTCTATCATTCCGAGGTGGCGGATGGCGGAAAATATCAGGCTGCGTATCAGGCACTGGACTTACCAAAGGAGTAAGTCTTTTTTTTGTGGAAATGGTTCCTCGCTTTTATTTAATATGGTAAAATCATACATATTATGAGGGGTGTATATATGAAATTTGTATTTGACTTAGATGGAACGATTTGCTTCAGAGGAAAACCGATTTCACAAAGAATCGTCCAATGTTTACTGGAAATGAAAACGAATGGCCACGAAGTGATTTTTGCATCCGCCAGACCGATTCGGGATATGCTTCCTGTCCTGGATGCACGATTACATTCCTTCCCTTTGATTGGTGGGAACGGTTCTCTTCTTTATCATCAAAGAAAAGTGATTCATGCATCTTCTTTTCATGAAGAAGACCTTAAGAGGATCCATCACCTCATCGATCAATATGAGGCAACCTATTTGATTGATAGCGAGTGGGATTACGCTTATACAGGTGCTGCCGATCATCCAATTCTTGATTTCCTTGATCCTCACCATCTTGCCGAGATGCTTCCCGTCACTTCACTGAACTCAATTGTGAAGATATTATTGTTAACAACTACTAACTTTCAGAAATTAATTGATGAATTGCAAGCCTTGGATATCGTCGTGAACATACATATGAATGAAAATGTAGTGGATATCAGCCCTTCCAATATTCATAAATGGAGCGCACTTTCGCGATTTGGAGTGGGTGAAGGAGACTTTATTGCATTTGGTAATGATGCCAATGACATCAGTATGTTCCAAAAAGCAAAACATGCTGTCATGTTAGGGTATCATGAAGGACTTTCGAGCTTTGCTGATGAACAAATCCCGCTTACTGGAGATTTTGAAGGGGAAATCATTAGGAAGTTGAAGGAATTGACCTTAGTACATAATGAAATCACTATAGGAAGGAAGTAAGCTGGCTAAGGAGAAATCCTTTTAGCCGGCTTTTTTACGTCGGAAACCAAATGATTGACGATCAGAATTAAATATATTATATTAATTGACGGGTCAACAATTGACCTGTCAATTATCGGAAAGGAGGAGGATGCTTTGTCCAACTCGTGCCGAGAAGAAGAGAAGATCATTGTTCAACTCAATGATATATATAAGCAAATGAGTCCGAAATTTGAGCGTTGTACAGGGATCAGTCAATCTCGCCTGGACCTGCTCCACAAACTGTTTGAAGTGGAAGAAATCAGTCAGACCGCACTTCAGCGTGAAGTGAATATTGACAGTGCTGCTGTGACCAGGCACCTGAAACAGCTTGAGGGAAAAGGAATGGTTTCCCGTCGTAAGAACCCTGCCGACAACCGTTTTACCTATGTTCGACTGACAGAAGAAGGAAGAATGAAGATTGAAGCGTACAGGGAAGAGAAAGAGATTTTCATTTCTAAAGTCTTCAAGACATTCACTGAAGAAGAACGTTCGATTTTATCGGGAATGCTAAATCGAATTCAGGATAATGTCCAGGACATTGAATACTAAATAAAAACACATGAAGGAGAATGCATCATGAATACAACAAAAATCAATGATTTCAATGAAATTATCACAGGTCGTCGTTCCATCCGAAACTATGACCCATCTGTGAAAATCAGCAAAGAAGAAATGACAGAAATCCTTACGGAGGCGACACTTGCACCGTCTTCTGTTAACCTGCAACCATGGCGTTTTGTTGTAATCGACAGTGCTGAAGGAAAAGAAACGCTTGCACCACTTGCCAAATTCAATCAAACCCAGGTGCAAACCTCCTCTGCAGTCATCGCTGTATTTGTTGATATGAACAGCCTTGACTATGCGGATGAAATTTACAACAAAGCGGTCGAAGAAGGACTTATGCCTGCAGAAGTAAGAGACAGACAGCTTCCAGCCATTAAAGGTTTACTTGAAACGATGCCTATTGATCAGTTCAGGGAAATGAACCTTATCGATGCAGGATTAGTATCCATGCAATTGATGCTCGCTGCACGTGCCCACGGATATGACACAAATCCGATAGGTGGATATGAAAAAGATCAAATTGCTGAAGCTTATGGCATGGACAAAGAACGTTATTATCCTGTCATGCTGATTTCAATCGGGAAAGCCGTCGATGCGGGTTACAAATCAGTCAGATTGCCAATTGAATCCATCACGGAATGGAAATAAATTAACGGGGAGTAATGAAATGATTATTATACATGCAGAATTTCAAATCAATCCAATGAAAGAACAGGCCTTTTTAGAGGAGATCCGCCCACTTGTCGCTTCATCCAGAGCAGAGGAAGGCAACATTTCTTATGATTTAATGAAGGATACGGAGAGGGAAAGTGTCTATACAATGGTAGAGGTGTGGAAAGATCCGTCTGCTGTTGAAAGTCATAATACGAGCGAACATTTCACTTCATTCGTCGGAAGGGCACCTGAGTATTTATCGGCACCTTTAGACGTGAAAATTTATAATGGAAGTAAAGTAGAAAAATAATTGTTTTAGAAGCACCCGGTATGAACTGGGTGCTTTTTTTCATTATTAAAAAAGCTAAATCTCAATAATAATCGGCAATAGAACAGGCTTTCTTCTTAACTGCTTGAATAAAAATTGACCAACGTCTTTTTTGATTGCTTGCTTCATTTCTTTCCAATCCCGTATATTCGCTTCGGTCAACTCATCAACTACTTTTTTCACTAAATGATTAATCTCTTTAAGAAGTTCCTCTGAATCACGTACAAATACAAATCCTCTTGAAATCGTATCGGGACCTGAAATTATCGTATGATCCGATTTATTGAGGGTTACGAAGATAATCAGCATCCCATCCTCTGAAAGCTGCTTGCGGTCGCGCAGGACAATGGAACCGATATCCCCGACACTCAAGCCGTCCACATAGGTATCACCTGCCGGATGAGATCGGGTTTGACGAGCGATGGAATTCTTAATATCAACGGCTTCACCGTTTTTGATAAGAAACGTATTCCCTTTCTCCACTCCCACCGATTCTGCCAGTAAACGGTGATGGTGAAGCATTCGATATTCACCATGAATGGGGATAAAGTAAGTTGGTTTCATCAATGTCAGCATGAGTTTTAAGTCTTCTTGATAGCCATGGCCAGAAACATGCATTCCTGTTGAACTTCCACTTCCATAAATGACGTAGGCACCAAGCTTGAAGAGGTTATCGATGATGCGGGATACGTCTTTTTCGTTACCAGGTATGGGGGAAGCAGCGAGAATGACCGTATCACCTTGATAAATGGTTACACCCCGGAAGTTACCACCGGATAACCGGCCGAGGGCAGCCATGGCCTCCCCTTGACTTCCCGTACATAAAATGGTTACTTTCTCTGGAGGCAGTGCATCGATTTCACCTGGATCAATCAGCATTCCCTCGGGAACTTTCAAATACCCTCGGTCCATCGCGACAGACACTACATTGATCATGCTGCGACCTAATAGCGCCAGCTTCCGATTCGTCTTGATGGAAGAGTCCACCACTTGCTGTACACGATTCACATTGGAAGCAAAAGTGGAGACAAAGATCTTGCCACTCGCTTTAAAAAATGCTTCATCCATATGGTTGCCTACCATTTGTTCGGAAGGCGTCAGCCCGCTCCTTTCTGCATTCGTGCTTTCAGAAAGCAGTACAAGGACACCTTCTTCGCCAATTCGTGCCATCTTATGAATATCTGCATATTGGTGATTGGCAGGGGTCAAGTCAAATTTAAAATCGCCTGTATGTACGACATTCCCTTCTGGTGTATGAAAGACAATTCCCAGACAATCGGGGATGCTGTGACTGACCTTGAAGAAGGATACGCCGATTGAGCCCAAATGGATTGAACTCTCAGAATCAATCGTGAAAAGTTTCGTATCCCGGAGGAGTTTATGTTCCTCTAACTTTAATTCAATTAACCCCAGTGTAAAATGAGTAGCATAAATAGGGACGTTGATTTTTTTGAGAAGATAGGGAATCCCTCCAATATGATCCTCGTGACCATGCGTGACAATGAGTCCCCGTATTTTATCTTTATTCTTCTCAAGATACGACACATCTGGAATGATTAAATCGATTCCCAAAAGACTTTCATCTGGGAATTTCCCCCCGCAATCAATGATGACGATATCGTCACCATATTTGATGACATACATGTTTTTTCCGATTTCATTCAGTCCACCCAGTGCAAAAATGGTCAAAGCGTGTTCATTAGTTTCCAAGAAAGAACCCTCCAAGACAAGTTTTTCTTACTATTCCCGACTGAGATTGTTTCAATTAGAGAATTCAGTTTCCAATTGATTTAAAAATGCCTGTCTATCAATCAGACTTATTATATGGAAGGGAATTACTGTATCTTCCTAGAAGTAGATACAGGGAAACTATTCTCACAAAGGAGATTATCTATGGCAGTTAAATTGTTTGTTGATTCAAAAAACACATTAGGAGAGAGCCCCTGTTGGGATACCAATAGGAATGTACTATATTGGGTGGATATCATGGAGAAACAAATCTTACAATTTAACCCAATGGATGCAACATTACATTCCTTTAAAGTGGATCAATTTGTCGGCTGTCTTTCTCTGACAGACAGGGGACGATTGATCCTTGGTCTTCAACAAGGTATATATTTTTTTAACTGGGAGTCGGGTCTTCTAGAGAAAGTAGGTGACCCTGAAAGCCATTTGGAAGAAAATCGATTCAATGATGGGAAATGCGATCCTGCAGGAAGGTTTTGGGCAGGAACGACGGATACAACAGGGGGTATAAGCGAGAAGGGTGCTCTATATTCTTTAGACTTACCTTTACATATATCGAAAAAGATTGAAAACGTGGGAACTTCTAACGGTCTGGCTTGGTCACCGTGCAACCGATTTATGTATTTCATCGATACTCCTACGAAGCAAGTCGTTCGATATCAATATGATGTAACTACGGGTCATATTAAACGCCCGGAGGTGGTAATACACTTTCCTGAAGGTGCAGGGTTTCCGGATGGCATGACTATCGATGAGGATGGAATGCTTTGGATTGCCCATTGGGGTGGAAACGGGATATCGAGATGGAATCCCCATAACGGGAAACAGCTTGAATTCATAGCGGTCCCCGCTGTGAATGTAACGTCCTGTGCGTTCGGTGGACCAGAACTAAATGACTTACACATTACCACAGCAAGGACGAGAATGACAGAGGAACAATTGAATGAATATCCACTTGCGGGTGGGGTGTTCACCTTAAAGACAAATATTAGAGGAATAGAGAATTTTGTTTTTAAAGAAGAATGAAATAGTCCCAAAATTGACAGGTGAAATTGTTGAATTAAAAAAGATTCATTATTCTGATATGGAAAATCATGCTATAATGACGAGAGAATTTTTATAAGGAGTGAATAGGATATTGTCAACCAATACTTGGACACAAGTCGATCAATATTATGCTGGTAAACTACAAAAACCGGATCCCATTATGGAGGCTGTCCTGAAAGAAAATAGTGAAGCCGGACTTCCTGCAATCGATGTTTCTCCGAATCAGGGGAAATTCCTTTCCTTACTTGCTCAGCTAAAAGGGGCAAAAAGCATTTTAGAAATAGGAACCCTGGGCGGGTACAGCACGATTTGGCTTGCCAGGGCCCTGCCGGAAGATGGACATCTTGTCACCCTTGAGTTCAGTGAAAAGCATGCGAAGGTCGCGGCCCAAAATATTCGCAATGCTGGCGTAGATGAAAGGGTCGAAATCAAGGTAGGTGCTGCTCTTGATACACTGCCGTCTCTCGAAGGTACATTTGATTTCATATTCATAGACGCCGACAAACAAAACAATGCCAATTATTTAAAGTGGGCACTTCAACTGGCACAGCCTGGTGCGGTCATCATTACGGATAATGTGGTTCGTGGAGGAAGGGTGATTGACGAACACAGTGAAGATGAAAGCATTCAAGGTGTGAGAACATTTGCCGAGATGCTATCTCAAGAGGACAGAATCGATTCAACAGTGGTTCAGACAGTTGGATCGAAGGGTTATGATGGATTTGTAATCGGAATAGTGAAAAAATAATAAAGATTTCTATTGTAATGATCACCTTTTTTCTGTAAAATTAATGAAAATTCTAAATCCTACATGTCATGATAGGACTCAGTAGTGACTTATCTCCCTGTCTTAGAGAACTGATGGTTGGTGGAAATCAGTACACAGATAAGCGCGAATTACCTCCTTGAACATTCTTTGTGAAAACAACAGTAGCAGAGAACGGCCGGTCCGTTATCCGAATCGAGTGGAAGAGAGATCTTCAATGAGGGTGGTACCGCGTAAACCACGTCCCTTCAATTAGGGGGCGTGGTTTTTTGTTTATGATAATGGAAGAGGGTAAACCAGGTAATTTGTCGGCGACATTTTCGTTTTAATGGCGAAATCCAAAATATAAAGTAGAAATCCAAAAATCTGCATGTTTCGACCATCAATCAAGGAGGAAAGATCATGGATCACAAATGGGAATCACTTTCAAAAGTTCAACAGCTTGAAGTCGAAAGGCAGCTCCTACAATATAAAAATGGAGTGCATGAGATCATTCCGGAAGCAGAGTTGAAACACAAACTGGTGAAATCAATATCGACCGGAATTCCTTTAAAAATCAAGCTGGGGCTGGATCCAACTGCTCCAGATGTTCATGTCGGTCATACTGTTGTACTGAATAAATTAAGACAGTTTCAGGAAAACGGTCATATGGTACAGCTGATAATCGGGGATTTCACGGGTAAAATCGGTGATCCCACAGGGAAGTCTGTTGCAAGGAAACAGCTGACGGATGAAGAAGTGAAAAGAAATGCCCAGACATATTTTGAACAATTCGGAAAGGTCCTGGAGAAGGGAAAAGTTGAGCTGCACTACAATTCAAGCTGGCTATCCTCCTTGAACCTTGAAGATGTGATGCACTTATCTTCAAAGATCACAGTCGCGCGGTTGATTGAGAGAAACGATTTCTCCAAACGATTATCAGAAAAGAAACCGATTTCTCTTCACGAGCTGTTCTACCCTTTGATGCAGGGATATGATTCCGTCGCCCTTGAAAGCGATGTGGAGCTTGGTGGCACGGACCAACAATTCAATGTCCTGATGGGGAGACATCTGCAGGAACATTACAACAAGGAAAAACAAGTGGTCATATTACTGCCGTTACTTGAAGGACTTGACGGTGTCGATAAAATGTCAAAATCGAAACATAATTACATCGGAATTGATGAAGAACCCAATCAAATGTTTGGGAAGACGATGTCGATACCTGATGAGTTGATAACAAAATACTTCAATTTGATCACCGATTTATCCCTAGAAGAAAAGGAGAGGTTAGCTCTTGAAATAGAAAAGGGTACCCTTCACCCGAAGGATGCCAAAGTTCTGTTAGGAAAAACGATTGTCAGGATGTATCACGGAAAAGTAGCAGCGGAACAGGCTGAGAACCAGTTCAAGGAGGTCTTTCAGAAGGGGGCACTTCCTGAAGATATTCCTGAGGAAGAGTGGACAGGAGAAGAGAACATTTCGATAGTCGATCTACTTGTAGCCCTAAACATGCAAAGCTCTAAGAGTGAGGCACGCCGGATGATCCTGAATGGAGGCATCAGGATCAATTCAGAAAAGGTTCTGGATGTGCAGTCTAACGTGGAGATTAACGATGGGATGGTTTTGCAGGTAGGGAAGAGGAAGTTCATAAGGGTAAGAGTTCAAAACAAAATGTAAGATTGAAATAATCAGACCCAGCTGGAAACATGGTCATGGGGAGTAAGATAGGGACTCTTCATGACTAATCAGTTATGCTATAATTTTCCACATAGACAAATAATAGAATGGGTGTTTAAGATGAACGAATTACATAACATGATCATAGAACATGCAAAAACAGAGCATTTTTCTGGGACGGTTTTGGTAAAGAGAGGCGGTGAGAGCCTCTTAGAATCGGCATTTGGGTTTGCCGATCGCAGTGAAGGAAGAGAAAACACCCCAGATACACGATTTGGAATTGCATCTGGGTGTAAATTGTTTACTGCTGTTGCCATCTGTCAACTTATAGAAAAGGGAGAAGTTTCATTTCATACGCCCATAAAAGAATATTTTGAAGGCACATTCCCACTTTTTGATGAGAGTGTGACTATCCATCATTTACTTACCCACACCTCGGGAATTCCAGATTATTTTGATGAGGAAGTGATGGACGATTTTGAAGATTTATGGAAGCAGACCCCAATGTATTTAATGAGAAAAGGGGAAGATTTTCTTCCTTTATTTCAAAATGGCCATATGAAGTTTTCTCCCGGTGAAAGGTTTCATTATAACAACGCCGGATACATCATTCTGGGGTTGGTGATCGAGAAGCTTACAGGGATGACGGTACAAGAGTACATCAAAAAGCATATCTTTGAACCTGCGAATATGAGCGCTTCTGGGTATTTTCGACTGGATCGATTACCTGAGTATACGGCTTACGGGTACATTGATGAGCCAGATCGCTCATGGAGAACCAATATGTATTCCATACCCATACAGGGTGGGGCGGACGGCGGGGCATATGTTACAGGTCCTGATATGCTTTCATTTTGGGAAGCTCTTTTAACAAATAAGTTCCTTAATGAAGAGAGTACAAGGCTCATTTCACAACCCCATGTTAAAGTCAAAGAAGGAGTGAACTATGGGTATGGAATGTGGTTGAATCCACCCTATAAGCATCACGTGATGGGGTATGATCCCGGGGTGAGCTTCCATTCTGCCTATTATCCGGAAGAGAATATAAAGACTGTTATCCTTTCAAACGAAAGCTCAGGTGCTTTCGCAGTAATGAAATTGATAGAAAGTTATTTCAAAAGATAAAAAGGGGAACCTCAATGGGTACTGTTAAAATAGAAAAGGCTAATATAGAAGATGCTTTCATCCTTACCGGACTAAAAAAGAACGTTTTCGACACGGAAAAAGAGAAATGGCTACGTGGGCAGGCAGATATCGTGGATCATAATATCCAGCCACCAGGCTACGATTCAATCGAAAAGACTAGATACATGATCAGGGAATTGAATTATTTTAATATCCTCTATGAAGGATTGCTTGTAGGGGGATTGATTCTAACAGTGGTCGGCAAACGCCACGGAAGAGTCGACCGGATATTCGTTGATCCCTTATATCAAGGAAAGGGAATCGGCTCTAAGGTAATGAGATTAATGGAATGTGAGTATCCCGAAGTGATGACATGGGAGCTTGAGACCTCAAGTCGACAGCTGGATAATCATTATTTTTATGAGAAAATGGGTTATAAAAAAATCTTCGAATCGGATGATGAATTCTGCTATGAGAAAAAATTGAAAGAAGAGTCTATTGTTGATTGGGAGTCAAGGGAGATTACCATTCATGGTGATACATTAAAAGACGGAGACCTTTCTGAACTACAGGTGGAATACAGCAACCTGAAAAACATCGATTTCTATGGAATCAATGGAAGCTACTCCACTTTCAGCAACAGCAACCTGAGTGGCGTTCAGTTTAACAATTGCAAACTCAGTGAATCCCGCTTTCAAAATATCAATCTACAAAAAGCGTTGATCGCAGACCTAGATTTGTCCCAAAGTGAAATGGGACATGTCACTTTGGGTGGCTTACATGTTCATGACACAAACCTCGGTGAAAAAAATGAGCCGATCATGTTTGAACGAAGCGACTTTCATGGTAGTAAGTTTGAAAACTGCGACTTGAATCATGTTGAAATCTCAAACAGTAATGTAACAGGTATGAAGATCAATGGCATTTCGGTGGAAGATCTTATGGAAGCATACAATTCAGTGCAGGGTAAAAGGGAGGAATAAACTATACAGACACCCATCTTTAAGTCAGTCATATCATATGTATTGACTGAATAAAAGAGGTGTTACTTAGAATGAACCCATATCAATTTTACCGTCAATTTAAACCGTTTTATCTTGATGGCTATTCCCGGACTCCAGGGAATCAATCTTTGGAGTCGAATCTTCAAAAAGCCATTAATGGTGAATATAGTGCCATAATCTGTTATGAAAAACTTGCGAAATTGGCACCTACAGAGGATGAAAGACAACGGATACTTGAAATTCGCAGTGACGAAAAAAGACATTTGAAGTCATTCACTGACATCTATCGAAATTTGACAGGGATGGAGCCTAGCCCTCAATTGCAGGAAGGTTGTCCAAACTCGTACAAAAAAGGATTGAAATTTGCCTTTCGGGATGAGCAGGAGACGGTGGATTTTTATTATAGTGTTTCTGATGGGGTACAGGATCCCTTCATAAAGGATACATTTCGTCGGGCAGCTGTTGATGAACAGAATCACGCCGTATGGTTTTTATATTATAAAATGCAGAATAACGGAAGCAGGCGAGCATCAAGACAAGTGGATTACGGTGCAAAAGGAGCACTTACTGCATCAACACTTTCCGTTCCCCAGATGCTCAATTATGCCATGCAGGACGAATACCTTGCCCAGGCACGATACGATCGGATCTTAGAAAGTTTCGGGAATGTCCGCACTTTTTTACAAGTTAAAGAAGCAGAGTTGCGTCATATTAACGCATTGCAGACTTTGTTCCAACGTTACGGATTGCCGCTTCCCGTTGATCAATCACAATCGTATACAACCACACCGGATTCACTAAAAAGTGCCTATGCAGCAGGGGTCCAGGGGGAGATTGATAATATTGCTATGTATGATCGGTTTCTGACATTTAATCTTCCTCAAGATGTCAGGAGTGTCTTCACACAATTGAGAAGTGCTTCACAGAACCATTTATCTGCATTTGAGAGAGGATTAGCAAGATGATAAAGCCCCGATATCTAATAAGTATAAGAAGTACAGTATAACAATGTAAAGAAATAGAAGAGATAGATGAGTCGCTCATCTATCTCTTCTTTGTGCTTATTTGAAAATCCCGAATGGTTTTCCGACCGGGAGCGTTTCTTTCCCGAAGTGTGTATTCAATACGCTAGCAGCTGAACCGTAAAAGCTGAAAATGGCAATGAATAATTCAGAGATCGCTGCTAATTTGTGCGTGGCTTCTGGAGCGACTCCCAGTGTAGACAGGGAAAGGCCGATGAATAAGAAATCGATCAGGACAAAAATGATGAATAAGACCTTATGAGTCTCCATGGCACCGACTGTCATGAAGATACTGAATATCAGATAGCCGATATAGGCAATGCCTAGCTGACTTGGATCAACTGCAGCCGCCGCGGCTTCTCCTAAGGCCCCGAATGAAATCAACCAGGAAGTCCCAACCCCCAGCCAGAATAATCCGAACGCACCGAATGCCGTCATACCAAATGTATTATTGTGCTTTGCATCTCCAAAGCTTGCCATCAATTGAGCGATGCCTCCGAGGAAAATCGCCCAAGGCAGGACGAACGACACGCCGTCTGTCCATCCGAGTTTGGCAGAAGAAGCGACGAGTGTGACCATAGCCAGACCGAAAAGTCCAAGTGCAGATGGATCAGCTGTCGTAATCTGAATCCGTTGAGTGGTTTGTGTGTGATTCATGATGATACCTCCTATTAAACATACTTGACTAATTTACATAAAAAAGTGTGGGTATGCAATAGAAAATATCATGTAAGCGAAACTTTCATAAATAATCGGTATCTGGCCCTGAAATAGTTATTCGTCGATAAATCCGGAATTTAGTTGATAAAACGAAAATATCAACAAAAAATGTATCCTCCATTTTATCCCTCTATCATTAAAAACACCGCACCACCTCAAAACAAAAACTCCCGGATAATCTCTAAAAGATCATCCAGGATTTCGATTTCCCCTATCAGAATATCCAATTCACAACCAAAAAACGCATGAACTGAGTCAATCTTACATAGATATCAAGTGGGGACAAATTTCTTCTCTCTGCAGGAGGTGACACTGATGGAACAATATTTCATTTTCATGCTCATTTTTCAAGCCGGCAGTTTCTTCATCTCATTATTGAACCACCTTGATAAGTAGAAAAAGACATGAAGGTATTCCGGACTATGACTGGCCTCATAGTGCGGATTTTTTTCTGTTTCCCTTATATTCTATGTCGCTTTACTCTTTATTATACGTTTCTATGAAAATACTAATCCTCTCAGGATGTTTCTAAATCCCGAAATTGTTGTTATCATTAGAATGTTAAACATAAAAAATTGATCGGTCAGGACTATACATATTCATGGAAGGAATCAGACCCTTGAAGGCTATAAATCAAACACTCATAAAAGATCGCTGCGGTACCGTTTCTTTCAAACGGGGAGAGACATATTATCGCTCCAATAAGGTGAAATTAAAGGAATATACGAGACATTCTTGTCGAGGGACTGTAATGGGGGAAGAAGAATTCCACGTTACCATTCAAGAGGATGCAAAAGGTGAAATCGAAGCCTATTGCAGCTGTCCCAAGCTCGCATCATTTGATAAGGATTGTCAGCATATAGCTGCTGTACTTTTGAAAATGGAGAATGAAGAGCGAAAGATGAAAAGGAATGAAGAAGACGTGGCAGAGGAATTTTTCACATTGTTCCAGGAAGAATCCTTTCGTTCCCCCGCCAAGCTTCGTCATTTTGAAAACAGGCAGATTGTGCCCTGTGAATTTCAGATTAAATCCATATCCACGCATTACGGGGGAGACATGATTGGAATTGAATGTACAATAGAGGGAAGTAAGGTAAACCCGGTTCGATCTTTTTTGGAATATATAAATGAAGGGAAACCCTTTCATATTTCAGACTCATTCATATTCAACCCTGAGTTTCATTGTTTTGAAAATGATACGGCAGCTGTCATTCAATATCTTGTGAAAGTGTCAAAGGGGTCTGTATTGGAGAAAAACGACGATGACTATTTGCTTATCCCTCCTTCATCATGGGAGAACCTCATACCATTGCTTAAACGTGCTAAAGATGTCAAAGTGCAACATAGCGCAAGAGTCTGTGAAGGCTTTCGGCAAGGAGAACTGCCTCTTCCATTAAAGTTCCATTTTAAGCAGGCCGACGCAGGGGGTTACAGGTTATACATCTCGGGACTAGATGAGATGAAGGTCATGGAAGAGTATCAAACCGTTATTCATAATGGCATTTTTACAGAGCTTGACAGCATGAATGGTAAAAGACTTACTGAATTAAAGAGACTGTTAGACCATTCAAGGGCTCAGTTCATCCCCATTTCACCAGATCAGATCGGCTTTTTCCTTGAAAAAGTGGCTCTTGGATTGAAGAAATTAGGGGAGGTACAAATATCAGAAGGCATTGCCCAAAGGCTGGAAACGGCACCTCTTGTTGCGAAGCTATACCTTGACCGGGTTAAGAATCGATTGTTAGCTGGACTTGAATTCCATTATGATCAAATCGTTATTCATCCCCTTGAAAACCGAGAGGCGCCATCAGGTTCTTTGCTTATTCGAAATGTAGAGAAAGAAAATACCATTCTGGAATGGATGGACGAGTTTTCTTTCGGGAAAACAGAAGGTGGTTACTACTTACACAATGAAGATTTGGAATATGAGTTTTTAACTTATGGTGTGACCAAGCTTCAAAAGGATGTTCAAATTTATGCCACCACCGCCGTAAGAAACAGGATTTCCAAAGGGAATCATCATCCCAAAATAAAGGTCAAAGTAAAAAAGGAACGAATGAACTGGCTGGAGTTTACATTTGAAATGGATGGCATCCCGGATAGACAGGTAATGGACATCCTCGGGGCACTGGACGAAAAACGGAAGTATTACAGGATGCGGAACGGTTCACTGTTGTCACTGGAAACAAAGGAATTTCAAGATATTCAGCGCTTCATGCATACCTCACAAGCAGAGAAGAATGATCTCGTGAAGGGGCTCGAACTGCCTTTGCATCAAAGCCTGCACCTCCTGGATACAGTTGATGGTGGGCATTCTTTCACTTTGGAACATTCCTTCCATGAATTTTACGGGCATCTCATGAACCCCGACAGGAGTGGGATTTCAGTGCCTGCCATATTAAACGATCGGCTGAGAAACTACCAGAAGTCAGGCTTTCGCTGGATGAAGACACTTTCCCATTATGGTTTAGGAGGGATCTTGGCTGATGATATGGGACTTGGGAAAACGGTTCAGAGTATCGCGTTTATCGTATCGGAACTGGAAGAAATCAGGGCAAAGAAGCTTCCGGTCCTGATTGTCTGTCCCTCTTCCCTCACTTATAACTGGAAAAACGAATGTGGGAAATTCGCGCCGGACCTGAATGTCCTCATCATGGACGGTAACCAGGCTGTACGAAAGAAAAAACAGAAAGGTATGAAGGATGCGGATGTAATCATCACTTCCTATCCTTTACTGCGAAGCGACAGTAAATGGTATGAACTACAGGAATTCCATACGGTCTTTTTTGATGAGGCACAGGCCTTTAAAAATCCACTCACCCAAACGGCAAGAAGTGTTAAGAATATAGAAGCGGATAATCGTTTCGCCTTGACAGGAACACCTGTGGAGAATTCACTTGAAGAATTGTGGTCCATCTTCCACGTTGTATTTCCCGGATTATTCAATGGACTTAAGGATTACAGTCGTTTAACGAGAAAAGATATAGCGAAGAGAATCAGGCCGTTCGTTCTTCGCAGAATGAAAGAAGACGTGTTGACTGAACTTCCCGGAAAAGAAGAAATCATCGATTTTTCTGAGCTCCTCCCCCAGCAAAAAGAATTGTATGCAGCTTATCTCGCCAAGCTGAAGCACGATACGATGAAACACTTGGATAAGAACACGCTGAGGAAAAACAAAATAAAAATTCTTGCCGGATTGACCCGTTTAAGACAAATCTGCTGCCATCCGGGATTATTTGTAGATGGCTATCAGGGTTCATCAGCAAAATTCATAAAACTAATGGAGTTATTGGAGGAGTCCAGGTTGTCTGGCAGAAGGGTACTCGTCTTTTCACAATTTACCAAAATGCTCGAGATGATAGGGAGAGAACTGGCATTCAAAGGGCAATCCTACTTTTACCTGAATGGAGCGACCCCTTCAGAAGAGAGGGTAAAGATGTGCAGTAGCTTTAATGAAGGGGAACGGAACCTATTTCTCATCTCCCTCAAGGCAGGGGGGACAGGTCTAAATTTAACGAGTGCCGATACGGTCATCCTATTTGATACTTGGTGGAACCCTGCAGTAGAGGAACAAGCAGCGGACCGGGCCCACCGGATGGGACAGGAAAATAAGGTAAAAGTGATCAAGCTGATTGCCAAAGGAACAATCGAAGAAAAGATGAATGAGCTACAGGATAAAAAGCGAAATCTGATCCGGGATATCATGGACCCTGGGGAAAAGATTGTCCAAACATTAACCCAAGAGGAATTGAAAGAAATCTTATCTTTAGATCAACAAACAGTACAATAGAAATTAGCATTAACACAGTATTCAGGAGATACTAGTAGGGTGATGAGTACCCTTCTCGGTATCTCCTCATGTCATCCTAAAAAGAAACATATTATAAGGAGCACCCTCTATGACATTAGCCATGACGGAAAATGAAATCACTCTTGCCATCATCCAAAGCTTGAAAGATGGGAAGAAAAGCACTTTTTTAGCTATCATCGAAGAGCTTCAGCCGTACGATATCGCTCAGCAATATCTGCATCTCCCGCCCAAGCACCGAAATAAATTCCTTCTGTATTTGCCTCTTGAAGAACTAACGGAATTCATTCAGGAGATAGAAAGAGAAGACCAGCTGCTCGTATTAGAAAAGCTGGGGATAGAGAAATCAACAAAGGTCCTCGATTTGATGGAAAATGACAACCTGGCCACATTATTGACGGATTTAGAGCCCGAGAAGATAGAGGAATTGCTATCAGAGATGAATCAGGCAGAATCACAGGTGGTTCAAAATCTCATGACCTACCGACCGGAAACGGCCGGCCGGATCATGAACAACCGTTACGTCTGGATACCTAAGCATTATACGGTCCGTGAAGCAGTGGATAAACTTAAGCATTTCGCAGAACTCGCCGAATATTTGAACTATCTCTATGTCATTGATGAAGAGAAGAAATTGTTAGGGGTCATTTCCTACAAGGATTTATTACTTAGTGAGTTAGTTGATAAAATTGAAGATATCATGTACAGCCGTGTGGTAAAAGTGGATGTTCATACAGATCAGGAAGAAGTGGCCAAACTCATCAGCCGCTATGATTTCATCACACTGCCGGTCATTGAGGAAGATGGAAGACTTGTCGGGGTCATCACCGTCGATGACATCATTGATGTTGTCATTCAGGAAGCTAATGAAGATATTGAGAAGTTATCTGCATCGGGTAAATCCATCGACTTTACGACCAAACCCTTTGTTGCTGCTTATCGACGACTTCCATGGCTTGTTCTATTACTGTTTATCGGACTCGTTTCTGGAAGTATCATTGACAGATTCTCTGCAACCTTGGAACAGGTTGTGGCACTTGCTTTCTTTATGCCGATGATAGCGGGGATGACCGGAAACACGGGTACGCAATCATTGGCCGTCGTCGTCAGGGGACTGGTCTCGAATGATTTGGATGTAAAACAAGTCATAAAGCTGGTTTTCCGGGAATTATGGGTAGGTATCATCATCGGTGTGACCTGTGCCATCATGATTGCACTGATCGCTTTTGTGTGGCAGGGTAATATTATTCTTGGATTCGTGGTGGGAAGCTCCTTACTGATTACGTTAATTATCGGGACATTGGCAGGAACCATCATCCCCCTCATCCTTTATAAGTTTAACGTAGATCCTGCCGTTGCTTCCGGTCCGTTGATCACAACAATCAATGATATCCTTTCCCTTCTGATCTATTTTGGAATTGCCACCATGTTTATTACGAAATTGATGTAAAGGATTTGGCGATACTATTTCCTGTGATAAAATGGTCAGTGATCGTCAAGGGAGTTAGCTTTATTATTTGAAAGTGAAAGACTCCTACTGATACACATGTATCAGTAGGAGTCTCTTTCATGAAAGAAATAGCATGACAGAGGTGAAAAATATGATATATATATTAGTTGGTGCAGCCGGTATGGTGGGTGCCCTGTTGCGATATTATCTTGGGATATTTGCAGGAGGATGGTGGGATTATACATTTCCTATGGGGACATTTCTCGCCAATATGATTGGAAGCTTCACGTTGGGATATGTCACAACGTACATATTTCAAATGAAGAAGATCCATTCAATGGCAGCCACAGCCATTGGGACAGGGATGATTGGATCTTTCACAACCTTTTCCACATTCAGTGTCGAAACCGTCGACCTTCTTACTCATTCCCATTTGTTTCTGGCACTTATTTATGTATTAGGAAGTGTGTTCGGAGGTCTATTCCTGTCATGGGCGGGCTTTAGGCTAGGTAAGCTACAATTTGATCTGTATAAACGAAAGGGGGTCTAATGATGATGCATGGTATGATGGTTGCAATCGGAGGGTTCTTTGGGGCAATGTCACGCTTTGGGATCAGCCGTTTATTCAAGAAATATTATCTGTCTGATTTTCCATATGCCACCTTATTTGTCAATCTTGCAGGTTCATTTCTTCTTGGATACGTAATCGGCTCGGACATCCCAGAACCAGGAATTCTACTAATTGGGACTGGTTTTCTTGGATCCTTTACGACTTTTTCCACTTTTAAATTGGAAAACATTCAGCTTCATGCAAATAAAAAATGGAAGCCCCTGATTACTTATTTACTGCTCAGCTACACGATTGGTATATTATTCGCATTTTTGGGGATGGCTTTAGGCAGGGTATAAAAGAGACGCAATGCATGGGTGAATCAATAAGAAGAGGATGGGACATAACTAGTTCCAGTTCCTCTAAAAACGAACAATCAAACAATTAGTTAGGATCACTTGTTACACCGCTGCCCGATTTCCGTTCAAGACTTCGATTTCCTCGGGCGGAAGACAATCCTCCTCACAGCTTTCGCATGCGGGGCTATTATACCTGTCTAGCTCCGGCGGCTAGCCCCTCGCGGTTATAAGCTAAATGGTCCAAGAAGTCAAATAACGCCTTCTTAGCCCATTCATCTTATGCTTGTCGGGGCTGAGCAAGCCGCCTCCGCTTTTCGTTCCATTCCGTTTCCCCGTAGGAGTCCTCATCCTGCACTTCAATCAACAGCTGGAACCTGCTATATACACGTACTGCTTTAGCAAGAATAATATAAGCCCGGTATGTCGGAGCAGTATAGATCATTCACATCAGGTAAGAAAGAGTATTTGTTGATTAACTGTAATCCTTCACTGCTACTAATAGAATAAGAGTTGGCATATGCAATGGTGCAGCAGACATTACTATGTTATAGGGAGACCTTACGCTTGGGAATCAACCACTACTCACTAATCCTAAGCATAAATATGTACGTAAACAGCCAAATGATTAATCCGAACGATCTCGAATTTCAAAAAGATTTTCGAATAATCGTTCGGATTTTCTTTTTAACTAAACACTTTTGTCCCAGCTTCTTTTTTTAATCCAAGAATATATATTGTCTAATGGAGAAGAAGAAAATTAGTGGAGTCAGCCATTATATAAAAATAATATTGACCACACTGGTCAAAAAGTTTAAAATAGAATTGACCACAGTGGTCAAACGCTTGTCCTTTAAAAGGAGGTCAAAAAAGATTGTTTAAGTCATTAAACATCGACCCAGAGAAAGAAGATCGAATCATTAGAGCCGCAACCCGGGTTTTCGCCGAAAATGGTTATGAAAAAGCCTCGACAAATGCCATCGTAAAGGAAGCAAAGATTTCAAAGGGTATTCTTTTTCATTATTTTAATAGCAAAAAGGAATTATATGTTTCTCTTTATGAACATCTCTCGAATTTGTTTACAGAAAAAATATATGAAAGACTCGACTGGAATGAGCAAGATATCTTCGTTACGATCCGCTCAGTGACATTGATCAAGTTTGAATTATTTTATGTCTATCCTGATCTGATCAATTTTCTTACAAGTGCCTTCTCAGAAGAAGCTCAAGAAGTAAAAGACGAAATTGAGAAGTATAAAACGAGAATGGTGGAGAGTAGCTTTGCCACTTTATTCTCAAACATCGATACCTCCAAATTCAAAGAGGGGATTGACGTAAATAAATCGATACAGGTTATTTATTGGACCTTCGAAGGCATGGCCAATCAACAACAGCAGAAAGCGAAGTCACTGTCTGTAGATGAAATTAATCAAGAAGAAGTGCTGGCGGAAATTGACGCCTATATCGAATTGTTAAAGATTTCGTTTTATAAATAGAAAGAAAAAGGGAGGAACATTTGATGAATGTGATCGAGATTCATTCATTGACTAAAAACTATGGAAAATCCAGGGGGATCAGCGACATCAGTTTTAATGTAGAAGAAGGGGAAATCTTTGGATTTATCGGTCCAAACGGTGCGGGGAAATCGACGACCATCCGGACCCTTCTTTCATTGATTCGTCCAACGAGCGGCAGCGCAACGATCTTCGGAAAGGATTGCATTGAATCTGCCCCTGAAATTGCCAAGGAAGTGGGCTACCTGCCTTCTGAAGTGTTTTATTATGACAATATGAAAGTGATGGATCTTCTTACGTATTCTGCAAGCTTTTATAAAAAGGATTGTACAAAAAGAATCAAGGAATTGGCCGATATGTTAAATCTGGACGTATCGAAGAAGATTGATGATCTTTCCCTTGGTAATAAGAAGAAGGTCGGCATCATACAGGGGTTGCTTCATGAACCTAAGCTGATTATATTGGATGAGCCTACTTCAGGCTTGGATCCGCTCATGCAGCAGAAATTCTTTGAATTGCTTCAAGCTGAAAATAAGAAAGGAGCTACCATCTTGTTTTCATCACATATATTAAGTGAAGTTCAGAGAATGTGTGATCGGGTCGCAATCATCAAAGAAGGAAGGATCGTTCAAGTTGAGAAAATCAGTACGTTAAAAGAAAATAATCATAAAAAATTCAAGGTAGAGACGAAAGGGAATGTCGAACCCTCTTACTTTGAGATGGAAGGCGTAAGCAAACTGGAAATAAAAGACCGCCAAGTCAGCTTCTTGTTCAGGGGGGATATCAATAAGGTGATGAAGAAGATTGCTGATATCGAAATAATGAATCTATGGATCGAGGAGCCCGATCTGGAAGAAATCTTTATGCACTATTATGAAAAGGAGGCTTGATGCTCTATGAACATCTTTCTTTATGAGCTAAAGTCCTATCGAAAGTCGACTCTAATTTGGACTTTCGCCCTTGTTTCATTGATGATTCTGTTCATGTCTATGTTTCCGTCCATTTCTAAAGAAATCGACGAATTCAAAAAGCTCCTGGAAGGGTTTCCGGAGGGGGTTCGGAAAGCATTGGGAATACAGATTGATAGCATAGGATCCCTAAACGGTTATTATTCTTATTTCTTCCTTTATATAACATTATGCGGTGCCATACAGGCAATGAATCTGGCCATTTCGATCGGTTCGAAGGAAATCAGGGAAAAGACGGCGGACTTTCTTCTAACCAAACCTGTGACCCGGACGAAGATTCTTTCCTCGAAGGTATTGGCAGCTCTAGTTTCTCTCCTGCTTACGAATATTGTCTACGTGATTTCAGCAATCATTGTCGCCAACCTGGTAAAGGTGGAATCGTTCAGTCTGAATATATTCCTATTGATTTCAACCACTCTCATAATCACACAATTCACCATGTTTGCCATAGGAATGATCATCGCTGTCGTATGGTCAAAGGTGAAATCTGTCCTTGCACTCTCACTTGGTGTCGTGTTTGCCTTCTTCATGATTGGGATGGTGGCTGCAAATGAAGAAGCGGGGCGTTATTTCACACCGTTTAAGTACTTTGACTACACATATATTATAGATCACGCTGCATATGAGTGGTCATTCCTGGTGGTAGGGTTCACACTGATCACTGTCGCAATCGCCTTAAGCTTTATCATTTATAATAAAAAAGACGTTCATACGGTATAGAAGGAGGGGATGACATGAATGTATATGTAAGAGAAATGAGGGCCCATTGTAAATCCCTTATCATCTGGTCCATCGGAATGATTGCATTGATTGGATCTGGAATGGGGAAATATGCAGGCTTCTCATCGTCAGGTCAATCCATGAATGAGTTGATGGAGGGGATGCCTAAGTCTATGCAAGCCATTCTCGGAATCGGTACTCTTGATATGGCGACAGCGAGTGGATATTACGGAGTGCTCTTTCTATATATCGTTTTACTAGCAACCATACATGCGGCATTGACCGGTGCAACCATCATTTCTAAGGAAGAAAGGGATAAAACCGCCGAGTTTCTATTTGTCAAACCCCTTACAAGGAAGAAAATCATAGGGGTTAAGCTTTCAGCTGCCTTGACTCAAATTGGGATACTCGCTTTGATTACCTGGACCTCCTCCTTGTTGATTGTTGGTCATTATAGTGATGTGCCGGTAGCCGTGGATATTGGATTAACGGTAGTCGGAATGATTATTTTACAAGTACTATTTTTAATGATCGGCACGGCCGTGGCAGCCTATAGTAATAAGCCTGGAAAGTCAGCTGCAGTCGCAACTGGCGTATTATTACTTACATTCATTCTGTCTTTCGCCATTGACTTGAACGAAAAAATCGAGGCAATGAAATATCTCACACCATTCAAGTATTTTGAAGCTGAAAATGTGATGTATGGGGGAGGACTGGAGTCCACCTTTGTAGGGATTTCAATCGTGTTGATAGGGGTTTTGGCCGTTGCGACGTTTTTACTTTATGATAAACGGGATCTGAAAGTGTAGGGTTGGTTTGATGAAAGAAGGATCTGTTTCGATCAGAAACAGATCCTATTCAAGCAGGTTTATAATTTAGCTTTCAACTCTTCGATCTGTTCTAAATGTCTCTTCTCATGATAACCAATAAACGGCACCCACTCATCTAATCGAATATCTCCGAAAATAGGGTGAGGATACGCTTTTTTCTGTAGAGCTTCTTTACTCGTTTTTTCAAGGAAAATCAGAAGGTCTTTTCGTGACGCTTCCAATTTATCGTTCATTTGTTGAAGGGTCTGCTTTTCTTCTGAAGGGACGACAAAAGGAGGGGCGTCTACCTTGGTCGATCGATTTACCGTATAGTGAATCGGCTTCGAGTCCACTTGCTGTTCTTTTCCTTTTTCGAGCGTCAATTGGATCGTTTTTGTAAGAGATCTCTCCATTAAATAAAGATGATCCAATACTTGCATGATCGTCCAACGACCTTCTTCTAACTCTTTGTTACACTCCTCGTCTGTTAGGTCATTCACACTATTTAATAATTCAGAACGAATATCTTCAATGATCTTTATTTCTTTCTCCATGCCAGATCCTCCTCATATTTTCTTTCAAGCTCATTTTACTCTGTGAAAGGGGGCACGTACAGTAATAGCACTTTAAGTGGTTGCTTATTGAATAAAAAACGAGGCAGTAACAAAAGTAAATCCAACTCCTCTAAAGAAAAACAATCAAGTAACTAGTTAGGATCACTTAATACACCGCTATTGATTTCCGTGCAAGACTTCGCTTTCCTCGGGCGTTCGGCTAGCCTCCTCACAGCTTTCGCTCCTGCGGGGTCTTACCTATTCAGCTTTTCCCGTAGGAGTCTTCGTCTTGCACTCCAATCAATAGCTAGATTCTGCTATATACCTTGAATATGCTTTTGCAAAACACCAAGATTGTTGTTCATACCCAGACTACAGTTTTCGAAAGTTGGGTCATTTGGGGTGTGTCAGAGGTAAATGAGTCTTTCGCATAAGGTAAGTAAGATTATTTTATAAGTAAAGGTAATCGATCACTGCAACTAATAGAATAAGAGTTGGTGTATGCAATGGTGGACACTACAATATAATAGTTAAACACTTACGCTTCGAAAGTTGATTGTAGCGGAAGTTGCTCGACTCCTGCGGGAAACGCTGGACAGGTGAGACCCCGCAGGCGCAGCCGAGGAGGCTCACCGCCAGCCCCGCGGAAAGCGAGCAACTGGAGCGG
>NZ_JANIOC010000016.1 GCF_024733565.1 Rossellomorea sp. SC111
GAGAGAAGACCGGAGTGTGGTTTCCACACGAGGATCTGAACGAGTGAAGCGGACGAAGAGATTCGCCGCTCATCACTGGCCGCAGCCTTCAGTGCCGATGGTAGTTGGGGCTCCCCCTGTGAGAGTAGGACGTCGCCAGGCACATAGGAAAAAGAGTAGCTCTTAGGAGTTATTCTTTTTATTTGTATAAAGCCATTCTATATAAAAAACCATTTTTTCCTCTTTCCTTTTTGACCTATTCGGAGAAGTTGACTTCTTATTCAATAAGTTCTACGATAATAGTAAACAGAGGTTTGACTCGAAAGGGTGGTACACTTGCAGGAGTCTCCTAGTGCTACTATTGAACAATTTTTAACATGGCTTGAACATGAAGGGAAATCATCAAATACCATCTCGACTTACCATCAGGAACTTAAGAAATATGAGATATGGCTACAGGATCACAATCAAAAACTTGAAGACATTACTCAGCAGGATGTTCAGGACTATATATTATTTTTGGAGGAAAAGGGAAAGAGTCCGACCACGACGGATAAGGTTCTTGGCGTGATCAGAACCTTTGGGAAATATTTAAAGAGACCTGCCGTTACGTTTGATATAAAGATCAAACAGGGAATTAAAAAAGATGAAATTGAAACTCTTTCAAAGGAAGAGTGTACTACACTTTTATCTGAAGTAAAGGAAAGTGAAAATGAACGAAACATAGCGATTGTTTATATGTTGCTTCATACGGGTATTCGGGTTTCAGAGCTTTGCGCCCTGAATATATCCCATATAGATTTTAGGGGGAAACAGGTAAACGTTCTGGATACCCATGGAGATATAAGGAGCATTCCTTTGTCTGAAGAATTGATAGAGTATCTTTCTTTCTATCTGAATGCTTTCCAACCAAAGAAAGCAGTATTCGTTTCAAAAAGCAATGAGCGTTTAACCGAGCGTTCGGTACAATATATGCTAAAGAAGTTCCATGTAAATGCTCAAAAACTGCGTCATACATTTTGTCAGCATCTTATCGATCATGGTGTCAGCCTTGAAGTGGTATCTAAATTGGCGGGACATAGGGACATAAACGTAACGAAGAGGTATGCGAGGTCGCGCGTTCCCGATACTGAATTTGAGAGAGCGATTCGACAAACTTTTTCGAAGGATTCATAAGTGAACTATATATTGATATGAGGTGAAGATATTGAGTAAGGATATTGGCAAATAAAAGATGGATGGCCATACCAGGTCACATACGTAAAGAGCTTGAGAGGAATGTTTTTTTGTAGAAACTGTGGAGTGACTACGATTATTGATTATATTGTGGGTTCTGAAAACCATAATATTGTATTGGAAGGCAAATGTGAGAAGTGTGGAACAGCGGTAGCCAGGTTAATTGAATAATGAATGGCAGAGCCTCTTTATCAGATAGTGATAAAGGGGTTTTTTTGAAGTGAGTAAACGTGTAATGGTCACCCAGATTTCATACTCTGTTTCCATAACAAGTCCGGTCTGGAATAACAGTAACCTAAATTATTATCCGTCATATTTTTTGTCGGAACTTTGTGGATGGTCATCTACATATATATACAAAATATGTAAGACTCCTTTTGTATCATAGAGTTACAAAATGATAGATTATGGGGGAATTCAGGTGAAGAAGTTTCTGCTAATCATTCTAGCCATTATGACCATTTCAACAGTAATAGGAGGGAAATACCACTGGAATCAAAAGGTTAGCGCCGTTCAAGGAAAGGTGAGTGAAACGGAACAGAAGAGTAAGGTAATTAGTGAAGAAGAATTGAAATCCATTGAGAATCAGAAGGTGGAAAGAGCACGGGAAAAAGATAGATTACTAAAGCTTGATAAGGTCAACTTCTTGCCTAAGGAACTACACCCTGCCTTTCAAAAAGCAATAGAAGAAAGTCGTCCTGTGCACCTAATGATCACCGGTTCATCCTCCACTTCACAAAAGGACGGAGCATGGCCGGAATTGCTGGAAAGGCAATTAGTCGATACATATGGGGAGTCGTTAATCCATGTCACGATTAAGGAAATTGACGGCAAAACATCCCAACAGGTAGTGAAAGAAAATCTATATAATGACATGGTTAAGATGAAGCCAGACATTCTTTTGTTGGAACCATTCTTACTCTACGATAATGGAGAAATCAAGATGTCTGAAAGACTGAAAAATATTTCAAAGATCATTCAGTCTTTCAAGAAAGCGAATCCGGACCTGATCACCTTGCTTCAGCCTGCAAATTCCATCTATGGAGCCACTTATTATCCAAATGAAGAGAAAGATTTAGAACGTTATGCTAAACAAAACGACTATATATATATGGATCATTGGAAAGCGTGGCCAGACTATAATAAGAAGGAAATTGAAGAATATCTAACTGAAAAAAATGTACCAAATGAGAAAGGGAATGAAATGTGGGCTGCGTACTTGAAAAAGTATTTTGTGAGGGATGGCGGTATAGAGTAATCATCACTTAACATTTATATAATTGATAAGTCCTCAAAATTTTGAGGGCTTTTTTAGATGGAAAACACTTTTTTAAACTGTGAATTTAGATTCATGAAATTTCAGCTTTTGCTCATACTGTTTCTTCATTTTTTCATCCAGACAACTTTGTATAAGATTAAAGTAATAAGTGGCAAGAAGCTTATGAAATAGTTTCATAACGCACCTCCTTTTTTCATAATAAAACTCACGACTGCTTCTTTTGAATATCGTATGTATTATTACATTCATTCTGTACTATAAACACTTTAAAATGAATAGGGAATCGTATGTATCTTTCTTACAAATTTCGTCGTCTTTTTCTTTATAATGAGTCAGAAATTAAGTCTAATCAATGCTAATCGATTACACGTTGGTGATGATTAAAGAATAGAATGGGAGGATGGTAATGAAACAGGAGGTTAGGTTTGTTACTAATTGTCGAAGGGGAATTAAATTTTAAGGTGAAGATGGACACGGAGAAGACTGACACTTTATTCAAACGTTTGTTTACAGAGAAAAGAACCACTAATAGAGGTGTAAATAAGTATCGAATTTTTAAACTTCCATTCTATTATCAAACTGCTTAGATTTGGTGATAAATGTAGAAACTAATACAGCATTAGTAGTAAGAAAGTACGTATCTTTCGTTCTTAATAAAGTTAATGGTTTTCTTAGTGAAAACAAAATATTGAGAGAAAGGAAGGTAATTCGAGATAAAGAACGTTTTTTGTTCTTTTTAATGATAAAATGACTATTTTTAACCATTTCTTATCTGGGGAATCTGTCATATACTTCAATTATTGGTTCTTTAAAAAGAACAAAATGTTTTGAAACGAACTACGTAGTTGGAACCGTCGAGGAATTTTGGATGGGAATGAAACAAAAGTGGGGCATGGGTGTAGCTTCCGAGGTTCATCAGGTACTCTAAATATTAATACAGCCCCTATATAGGTTACTCCATGAACATCATGAATTTCAAAAACGGAAGCATGCCCTGCATCATCCCAGGAATTTTACTCCTTTGCTATTCAGGCTTTGTCATCGGTAAAGCCCTTTCTCAGATTGAGATAAAGAAAACATCAGAGCCTATTGATAAAAATGTATCGTAAAGAATGTCTAGAAGGAAGTGGAGTTTATGGGGAATAAGCGATTCACGTTATTAACGATATGTGCAGTATTCCTGCTTGGGTTTTTTGTTTTTTCAATGGAGAAAGCTCAAGCGGATCAAGGGGATGCCACGAATGAAGTGGATATTGCAACATCTCCAACTGGAGTACTTTTTCAAGTGGATAATATGAAGCCGGGTGACTGGGCTACGAAAACCATCAAGGTCAAGAATCAGGGGTTGAAGGATTTTCAATATACGATGTCATCGGAACTGAAATCCGGTTCGGATCAATTATACAATGCACTAATGATGACGGTGTCAGATGCTAAAGGGGTCCTCTATGAGGGAAAGGTTTCTGGATTCAAAGGGTTTGATGCCCGTAAACTAGGTAGTTCAGAAGAGGAAGGTATGACCTTTAAGATCGAGTTTCCTGAACATCTGGGGAATGAATTTCAAGGACTCATGTCTGAAGTGAAATTCACTTTTCAAGCAGAAGGTATTGTGGGCGAATCTCTTCCAGTCGGAGGAATGACGCTTCCGAATACGGGAACATTCATTTATAAACTTCTATTGATAGGAGGACTATTATTCTTTAGCGGGCTTGGGGTCTATGTTTACCAATACCGAAGAAGAATGAATATGGTAAATGGATAGAGCCTTGATGAGCAACAGATCAAGGCTTTCTTTTTTGCATCCATAACCAGGGATATTCTTCAGCAAAAAAGGGTACTATTTGAGTAAGATTGATGGAGGTGAAGTATGAAGAAACTGTTCCTGGGGGTGGCTTTTCTGAATCTGCTGGATGGGATCATTTCTTTCATCGGGCTTAACGGATCCTTTATGGTAGAAGCCAATCCTTTTATGAATGCATTATATAGTACAAGCCCAGTACTATTCTTAGGTTTCAAAATGACGTTATCCCTCCTCCTGCTCCTTCTTGTATTTTACGACAAAATCCCCCGAAGAAAATGGGTGACACTCATGGCAAACGTTGTTAGTATCATCTATATTTTCGTATTCTGTCTTCACGGTATCTGGATCATACAATCCATTTTTTGATTGAAATCATTCGCCTCTCACTTAGGGAGGCTATTTTATTTTCGTGAAATCAACAGTCTATTATGTCCTCATTCGACACTATCTCCCAGGAAATATTCCATTTCCTCAAATTATGAGATTTTTCTCAAAAATTAGCCAAATACAAATGGAAATATTTTGGGATTGGTATATAATAGTAATAAAGTCTCATATCTAAGAAGATTCTGATAATAGAGGCTTATGACAAAAAGGGAAAAAGGAAGGTGTTTGATTTGAAAGGTTTAAAAGAGATGGTTACTCGAAGGACTGTGGCAATTTGCCCGGCATATGATGGGGTTCATCGGTCGGTGGTCCATGACTTTGATAGGAGGAAGACTTTCAGTGGAAAATCCTCCATGGAGATTCTGGACGAATCCTGTATGGCTTACAGGTCCACCTACGATGGAAGGATCAAAGCCGTCCGGCATGCATTCGACTACCTTAGAAAAACACCTCTCATGATCTGCCCGCAGCAATACATCTATGCGATACCCACCAAGGCCCCGACCGATTATGATTGTATGTGGCTGTTCTGCCAGCATATCGAGTCAACCTCCACCAGAGAAGGAAAAACCTATGTGCATTTCACCAACGGAGAACAGCTTGAAATCAACTGTTCAGAAAGTGTCATCACCAAACAGAGGGAGAGGGCAGCCGTCACCATTACCCATTTCTCCACCATCCCGACCATCTCATCCATGAATCGGAACGAAACCGGACTCTACCTCCCTGGATTCCACTCACACCTACAGAACATGGACGAATTCGGCGCCGATTTCTGAGGGACGGACCTCTAACTGAATATCAAAAAACAGGAGTAGGAATCGTGTGTTCCAACTCCTATTTGTCGTTGGTTAAATAAATTGGCTCAATTCGATGAGGTTGTTTTAATAATAGTATCTATATAAGGTTTTGTTATTTAGTATGAATTGGAGGAACTCTAAATATATGTATGTATTTTACCATTTAATCTTAAGCTTATGAGTTGATTGGAGCGGAAGGTGCTCGACTCCTGCGGGAAACTAGGGAAAGCGGAGGCGGCTTGCTCAGCCCCGACCAGCATAAGATGAATGGGCCTAAGAAGGCGTTTTTTGCCTTCTTGGGCCATTTAGCTTATGACCTCGAGGGGCTAGCCGCCGGAGCTGGACAAGGTAGAACACCACTCGCAGCCGAGGAGGCTCACCGTCAGCCCCGCGGAAAGCGAGCACCTGCAGCGGAAATCAACCAGCACTTTCCCTATTAATCAACCACGAATACGAAAAATAACGATTAAATTAGAAAACTTCTCCACTATTCCCACCCAAAACACTGGTCTATTCTAAAATTAAATTTCATATAATGAAAAATGTAATTGAAATTTTATTTTAAAAATGAGTATAATAGAGTTAATGAAAACGCATACAGATTTCTGGGAGGAATGACTTGTGAAAGAAGATAATGTTTTTGAATTATCAACAGAGAAGGTGAATCAGAATACGCTGGGGATCGATACAGCGAGTACCGGCGACATTCTTCACATGATGAATGAGGAAGATCAGAAGGTTGCGGCAGCGGTCAGGCTCGTCATCCCACAAATAGAAGAAGTGGTCGATAAGGTCGTGGCATCCATCTCACAAGGAGGAAGATTGATTTATATGGGAGCCGGCACTAGCGGAAGGTTAGGTGTCCTGGATGCAGTGGAATGCCCGCCGACGTTCAGCGTGGATAGTGACGTCGTAGTCGGGTTGATTGCCGGTGGTGAGAAGGCATTTGTGAAGGCGGTTGAAGGAGCCGAGGATGATGAAGGATTAGGGGTGTCGGATCTGAAAGAAATCGGACTGACTCCTATGGATACGGTAGTCGGGATCGCGGCAAGCGGGCGTACTCCTTATGTTTTCGGTGGACTGAAATATGCAAGGGAGTTAGGCGCGACGGCAGTGGCTCTTTCCTGCAATACAGGGTCGAAAATTTCTGCCGAAGCTGAGCTTGCGATCGAAGTGGATGCAGGTCCCGAAGCATTGACGGGATCCACCCGTTTAAAGGCGGGTACGGCTCAGAAAATGGTGCTGAATATGATTTCCACTGCAAGCATGATCAAGCTCGGGAAAGCCTACGGAAATCTGATGGTGGATGTGAATATCAGCAATTACAAGCTTGAGCAGCGTGCAATCGGCATTATCGAGAGCATCACGGGTACCGATAAAGAAACGGCAGCAGCGACGCTGAAGAAGGCGGACAATGAAGTGAAGCCTTCGATCGTGATGATTACCCTCGGTTGTGAATATGAAGAAGCGAAGAGCCGTCTGGAAGATGCCAACGGATATGTCCGGCTGGCCATTGAAAAATAGTCTGATGGTATAGGGGTACCTGTCCCCATCCGTTCATAGAAATAGAATGGGAGGGACAATAAATAGATATAAGGAACGAAAGGGGAAGGTGAATGTGACGAATAAAGAATTGGCTGGAGTCATTTTGGAACGGTTTGGCGGTGCTGATAATATCGCAAGCTATGAACATTGCATGACGAGATTGAGAGTGAAGGTGTATAACGAGGACCTTGTTCAAAAAGCCGAGATCAAGAAAATAGAAGGAGTACTCGGGTTCGTGGAGGATGAAACGTACCAGGTCATCCTGGGACCGGGGAAAGTCAATAAGGTAACGGAAGAATTCGGGAAGCTGGTTTCAGCCGGTGCAGGAGATCTTGACCTGAAGGCAAGGGCCGCAGAACAGAAGGCTGACTTGAAGAAGAAGAATGCCACACCATTCAAACTGCTTCTAAGACGCGTGGCGAATATATTCATTCCCCTCATCCCGGCACTGATTGCGTCAGGACTGATCACAGGGTTCACAAAGTTCTTCGTACAGGCAGGCTGGCTGAACGGTGAATCCCAGCTTGTCATGATGCTTTCCATCATCGGAAGCGGATTATTCGGGTACCTCGGTATCCTTGTCGGGATGAATGCGGCGAAGGAATTCGGCGGATCGGCGGCACTAGGTGGTTTGGCCGGGATCCTGATCATCAATCCCGCGATTGGTGATGTGACGCTGTTTGGAGAAAATCTATTGCCTGGCCGTGGTGGGTTGATTGGTGTCTTGATTGCAGCCATCTTCATAGCTTTTGTTGAAAAAAACGTTCGGAAAGTCATTCCACAGGCAGTCGACATCATTGTGACGCCTACGATTGCGCTACTGGTGACTGGATTACTTACGTACACAGTATTTATGCCGGTTGGCGGTTTTATTTCAGACATTATTACAAATGGACTTCTTTCTCTTATTGATATGGGCGGTCTTGTTGCCGGATTCGTACTTGGCGCTACCTTCCTGCCACTCGTTGTGACAGGCTTGCACCAAGGATTGACACCGGTGCATTTAGAATTGATCAACACGATCGGGGACGATCCGCTATTACCGATCCTTGCCATGGGTGGAGCCGGTCAGGTTGGAGCGGCATTTGCCATCTTTATGAAAACGAAAAAGAAGAAGCTGAAGCGGGCAATCGGCGGTGCGCTTCCTGCGGGGATGCTTGGAATCGGTGAGCCACTGATTTTCGGTGTCACCCTTCCATTAGGAAGACCGTTCCTGACAGCCTGTTTAGGAGCGGGGTTCGGTGGAGCATTCCAGGCGTACTTCGATGTGGCTACGTTTGCCATCGGGGTATCCGGTCTGCCGTTGATCTTCCTGGTCAACGCTGGGGAGATTCTCTACTATACTCTTGGACTATTGATTGCCTATGCGGCAGGATTCGCTTTGACGTACCTGTTTGGGTTCAAGGATGAAATGGCGAGTGAGTTTGAATGATCGGGATTTCCATCTATCTGTCTGATGAAGATGCCGAGGCGAGGATTCTTCGTGCCTCTTCATCAGGTGTCAAACTTGCTTTTACCTCTCTTCATATTCCGGAAGAATCAGGAATAAGTCCCGACCGGGTGAGGGGTCTCCTATCCCTTTTTAAAAGGGAGGGATTCCGGGTGTTTGCCGATGTGTCGAAGAAGACGCCTGCCATGCTTGGGCTTTATCGTTTTGAAGAGCTCAAAGAATTAGGCGTTACGTCCCTGAGACTGGATGATGGATTTACGACGGATGAAATGCTCGAGTTATCCCGTCATTTTCGGATCGCCATCAATGCCAGTACCGTTGGTGGAAAAGAACTGCAGCGGTGGATCGATTGCGGTCTGGCAACAGGAAACATTATTGCCTGGCATAATTTTTATCCGAAACCGGAAACGGGGTTGGATCAGGACTATTTTCTGGAGCAGCAAAACCTGTATGATACGCTCGGTATTCCTGTTTATGCATTTATACCAGGGGATGAAAAGAAGCGTGGGCCATTACATCTGGGACTGCCTACATTGGAAGACCACCGTGGACAAAGTCCATATGTCAGTGCCTTACAATTGAAAACGTGGGGCGTGACGGGTGTATTCGTTGGCGATCCAGGCTGTTCTGAGGAACTGCAGGAGAAACTTGTGCGATTCGATCAGGAAGATATCATCGAGCTCCGTTACAGTGGAAACTGGGAAATCGATGGGGAGTACCAGCTCAGACCGGATCCGGGCCGGGATGTGTTTCGGTTGTTGGACACAAGGACTGGAAGCGAGATTCCTCCACAAACTACCGAGGAGCGGCCACGGGGTGCGATTACACAGGATAATAATCTGTATGGGCGTTATAGAGGGGAAATGCAGATTGTTCGATGTGACTTAGAGAGTAACCCCGCAGTCAATGTAATGGGAAGAGTATGTGACGAAGATCTTCCTTTACTAGAATGGCTTAAACCTGGTCAAAAGCTGCGAGTGGTCAGAGGGACGGACCTTCTTAAAAAGTAGTGAAAAGAGCATGGGAACATCCCCATGCTCTTTTCATTTTTTACAAGGAATCCACCCAAATGCCTCTTTTCATGACATATTTACATATACTCATTAAATTCCCTTTATTTTCTGTTATGATATTATCAACGAATATTTCGACAATAACCGGAATGAAGGGAATGCCAATCAATGACTAGTGCTTCAACCTTGCTGATACAATACCTGGAAGATCATTCAGACGAATTTCTACATAATTGGCGAAAAAGTATCGTACTTTCAGATAACGATTTATATAAAGAAGAAGTATTGAATAATGGTGTGAAGATGTTTCAATTAGTGAAGCGTGCGATTGTGAAACCTCTCACGGAAGAAGAAATCACTACACTTGCCCACAAGACTGCCCTTGAACGGGTCAATGCCAACGTGAATATCAGCGAATTTGTATATAACGTGAATATAGGCAAGAGCATCGTTATCAAATGGGTGAGTAATTCTGGAATCGAACTGCGGGAATTGCAGCCCTTGATTGAAGATATCAATTCGCTATTTGACCGCTTCTCCTATCTCGCCGTCAGAAAATATACGGAAATCAAAGAGCAGCAGCTTCAAGAGAAGGACCTGTATATCGATCAAACCCACAAGGAACGCTTGACAATCCTCGGTCAGATGAGTTCAAGCTTCGTTCATGAATTCCGGAATCCACTGACGTCCATCATCGGTTTCACCAAGCTCCTCCAGAACGGCTATCCTGATCTTCCCTACCTGGATATCATGCAGCATGAGCTCGAGCAATTGAATTACCGCATTTCCCAATTCCTCCACGTATCGAGAAAAGACCTGATCGATAGTACAAGGGAAGAAATCATCTTGACCGATCACCTGGAAGAGACCATCGAGTTCCTGTATCCGAGCCTCCTGGATGGGGATGTATCAATCGATTTCAAATGTGAGGAAGATATCAAGGTGCTCGGAAATCGTGATGAGTTAAGACAGGTATTTCTCAACCTCATCATGAACTCTATCGATGCCCTTCAAGAAGTGGATGGTCATAAGCAGATCACTGTCTCCTGTAATGTGAAGGATGGCAGGACGAATCTAATCATCTCCAACAATGGTCCAGAGATCAAAGAAGAAACCATCGAAGCAATCTTTGAACCTTTTTACACGACGAAGGACCTTGGGACTGGAATCGGTCTGTATATTTGTAAGAAGCTGATTGAAAAGCACGGTGGCGCGATAAGCTGTCATTCTAATGAGAAATGGACGACGTTTACGATCGTCATCCCTGTTGAATCAAACGTTGTAATGTAATGAAAACATCTCATTCACTCGGAATGAGGTGTTTTTAATACGGAATGAATGACGGGAGGTCTACCTATTGAATAATAATCAATGGCCTCACATTCAGCTTCTTCAAGGGAAAAACAATTTCGACCATCAAATAGTATAGGGTTTTTCATGAGCTTGGAGATGGTTTTCAAACGTAACACTTTAAACTCTTCCCATTCGGTTGCAATGAATAACATCTCCTGATCTTCGATGGCTTCAAAGCAATGGTCTGCATATGTCACACGCGAACCAAGGGCGGATTTTGCATTTTCCTGAGCAACTGGATCGTATACCGTAACCTGGACTCCTTCTTCCAGCAACAGATTGATCATTTCCAAGGAAGCCGCTTCTCTGATGTCGTCCGTATTGGGTTTGAAGGAGAGACCTAATAGTCCTGCCCGCTTACCTTTCAGGTCCTTTAAGCGCTCTTTCGCCATTTGAACCAACTTCACTTGTTGTTTGGCATTGACATGAATGACCGATTCCAATAAGTCGAAATCATGCTCCATTTCCCCGGCCATTTGAACGAGGGCATTCGTATCTTTCGGAAAGCATGATCCCCCATATCCAATGCCGGCTTGAAGGAATGACGAACCGATGCGCTTATCCATGCCCATTCCTTTCGCCACATCTTCAACATTCGCCCCAAGTTTTTCACACAGATTCGCAATCTCATTGATAAAGCTGATCTTGGTTGCTAAAAAGGCGTTAGAGGAATATTTGATCATTTCAGCGCTTTCGATTGATGTGTGTAAAATCGGCACCCCAAACGGTAAGACCATTTCTTCTAATTTCTTAGCTGTTTCTTCCTCTTCCGAGCCGATGACGATCCGGTCCCCGTTGAACGTATCATGAATGGCGGACCCCTCCCTCAGGAATTCAGGATTTGAAGCAATCCTGAACGTGGCGGCTGGGGAAGAATGAGTGTCCAACCAGAATTTCACCTTGCGATTGGTTCCCACGGGAACGGTGCTCTTTGTCACGACAATTGTGCCCGTTTCCCGGGCATGTGAGCCGATGTTTTCCGCCACGTCCTTAAGGGCAGACAGGTCGGCAGAACCATCCGGACGGGAAGGGGTTCCCACGGCAATGATGATGACTTCAGCTTTCTCGCAGGCAACGTGATAGTCTGTGGTAAAGGACAAATGGCCGGATCCGGTGGTCTTTTCCAGTAATTCGTTTAATCCCGGTTCATAGATAGGGGACTCTCCACTCTTTAACACCTCCACTTTTTCTTTGTTTGCGTCCAGGCAAATAACGTGGTGTCCGGTTTCTGCCAGGCATGCCCCTGTGACAAGCCCTACATAGCCGGCACCGATTACTGAAATATTCATTCGGTTCCCACCTTTTCAAGCAGTTCTTTCAAGTATGAGGTTAATGCCGGTTGCAGTTCCGGCCTTCTCATCGCACATTCAATCGTCGCTTTAATGAAGCCGAACTTATCTCCGATGTCATAGCGGTCACCGTCAAATACTTTAGCATACATAGAGTGTTCTTGATTATAGTGGTTCAATGCGTCGGTCAACTGGAACTCTCCGCCCGCCCCCACTTGCAACCGTTCTAAGTAAGAGAAGATTTCAGGAGTTAGAATGTATCTTCCCATGATTGCCAGATTTGAAGGAGCTTCATGTGGAAGGGGCTTTTCAACCAATCCCCGGATGCGATGAATAGGATTCTCATCGGATTTTCCCGTTGGGAATGGGCTGACAATCCCATACTTCGATACTTCTTCATCCTTCACTTCCTGAACCCCGATGATCGGTGCTTGAAACTCATTGAAAGAATCCATCAGCTGGCTGACACACGGCTGGTCAGAAAGGATCATATCATCCCCCAGCATGACGGCGAACGGATCATCCCCGATGAAGGACCGGGCACACAGGACGGCATGGCCCAGCCCCAGTGGCTCCTTCTGTCTGATATAATGAATGTTTGCGAGATTCGCAATCAACTGCACTTCTTCAAGGGCATCCCATTTTTCTTTTTTCTCCAAGGTTGCTTCTAATTCATATGATTTATCAAAGTGATCCTCGATACTCCTCTTGCCGCGACCGGTAATGATGATGATATCCGTGATCCCGGAATGCACGGCCTCTTCTATGATGTATTGTATGGTCGGTTTATCTACGATTGGAAGCATTTCCTTCGGCTGGGCCTTCGTGGCTGGGAGAAATCGTGTACCTAAGCCTGCTGCCGGGATGATGGCTTTTGTTACTTTTTTCTTGGGTAAGGAAAGATCGAATTGATTCACGCTACACACCTCCGAAAATATGTATCTCTTTCTATATTATCAGAGGAGGGGGCGGGATATCCCTTGGGAAAGGCTGGTTTTACGAAGAATTTACATGGACGGAGTAGGTATGGAGGGGGGGATGGTAGTTGTTTGCTGGTTTAGAAAAAAGATTTCTCGAAAAGGAGGCACAATAACTGGGGGAATCTCGTATGATTATTTCAAATCAAGCTTGAAAAATGGCCCCGCCTCGCCCACACAAAAAGCCGACCCCGGCAGGCTCTAAACGCCTGCCAAGATCGGCACCACATTCTGTTTACTCCACACCCACCGCACTATAAGCTGATTCCACCGCTTTTACTTCTGCAGAAGACTCACCATTGCGGTCAGGATACAGATCCCTCGCCGCCTGGATGGCTGCTTGTCTCATTTCGCTGAAGCCGGATGTCGCAGTCAGATAAAGAGTGAGGGCACGGTAATAGATTTTCTCTGCTTTCGCCTTGCCGATTCCCGTCACTTCCACGCCATGGTGGGTTCCGCCATCGGTCAACAGGTAAGCGGCTTTATTATTGATGGAGCTGTTAATATGCACACCGCCATTATCAAGATCCCCAAGATAACGATCGTCATAGTGATCAGGGTAGTAGCCTGATTCCGTGTATCCACCGATATTGACGGATGCCGGATCCTTCATGTCCCGAAGTCCATCGCCGGAGCGGTTCGGTGTCCAAATGCCTTCACCAAGGAGCCACAGGTCGTCTCCTGTTTTATTTTCTACAAAAGACCCCATGATGTCTGCAAGGGATTCGTTGATGGCACCGGACTCATTTTCATATACCAGGTCGGCTGTCCGGTCGATGACACCATGTGTCATTTCGTGTCCGATGACATCAAGACCACCGGAAAGGGAGATCATGCGTTCACCGTCTCCATCCCCGTAAAGCATTTGTTTTCCGTTCCAGGCTGCGTTGTTCCATTTTTCCCCGATATGGACTGTAGAAATGAGTTTCATGCCATTGTTGTCCAAGGAATTACGAGCGAATTTCGTTTTGTAATAATCAAATACTTTCCCTGCATTGATATGGGCGGACACAGCGGCGGGATCATAGAAAAAGCTTTTTGGGCTTGTTACTTCAAAACCGGTCAAACCGAAGAGGGCGGATAGTATGATAAACGTATTGGGTGGCATCTGGTTGGCTTTAAACGTATGAATTCCATTGGCTCTTGTCCCGTCAAATAGATAATGTGTGCCATTGCCCATATCTTTTACAGCGTTAAAGGTCTGCAGATTCCCAAACATGTCCATTCCCCTGGCCTGTACCGGTTGGGTGGCAGGAGGGAGGGCCCTTGTGGAAGTTTTCACGTAACTCGGTGTCATTGCCCCGCTCGATTTAAAGTCTTTCGTTGCGTCTTGGATCTCGTTGTAGTGGTTGATGATTTCCCCGGTCATAGCATCCACGAAGTAGTGGAAGTAGCCTGGTGCAGGGACGGACGTCGAGGCTTTTACCAAATAAGATAGAACATACTTCCCTTCATGAGGATAGATGATAAGTTCCGATTCAATCCCATCATAATCTGAGACTTTCCCAATTTCCACGTCGATACTCGCTTTTACTGTCTCGAGGGCTTCCTCTTTGGAAACGGATGCCTCAGTAGGGACAGCAGATTTTGATAGATTTTGAGAAACACTTCCGAAGAAGGCTTTCACATCATTATTTGAATCTAATGCGATGGTTTGCTCTGATCCATAAACAGGAACCCCGCCGAGCTGCTCGACGGTTCTGTAATGATAGGAACCATTCTTACTGTCGTCTTCCTCTTGAATGATCTTGAAGTGGTTCTTTGCCGCCTCGATGGAGACAACTGACTTCGTTTGGGGTTGTAACACTTTGGACTGCAGGAACTGATACAGCACATCCTGCTTCGACAATCCTTCAGGGGCATCCCATGACTCTACTATGTAGGAAGGACTGTTCTTCACTTGCTCATTTGCCAGCACATTGTACCCCGGTGCTGCCAGACTCCCGAATGCAAGGGAGGTCGCGATCAACACGGGTATTGTTCTCTTCTTCATCTTCTTTTGTTTCAAACCAAACACCTCTCCGAAAAGTAATGTAGAACACCTCCAATTATTCAGAATAATCAAATCATGGTCAATTGGGTTAATGAGAACGGCTTTCTATGGGGAAATAGACGTGGAGAATGACAATTTCCCTGGAAATACCCCTGAATTCGACAAGGAAATGACCCGATTTACAATCAATCACCGCTAATTTACGATTAGAACCAATAAAGCGACCAAGGAGGAGTCAGGAAATGACGTGGCGTTTCGGCAAACTCGTGATTCCATGTTTAGTATGGATCAATCTATCATTGACCCTCCATCTGATTGGGGAAACAGAAGCGGCTTTTTCCACTCAGGTAAAGAGCGGCACCCTGGCATTCTCGGCGGCATTCGTCTTTCCGGCTGCAATTCAGCAGATGGAGGAAGAAGCAAGAGTGCAGGCTGATAAGATTGAGCAGCTGTATCAAGGATATGAGAAATTAAACCAGGAAGAAGCCCTTCTGTCAAAAGAAAAATTGGTTGAGGGGAATGAGGCTTTACAGGGACTTCATGACAAAATGGAAAGCTATTATCAGGAAGCACTAAACGACCCAAAGGAATATCCCTATGTTATAGAAGGATTTTTAACAGTGGACAAGCTTGTGGGGGACATCGATGCTGAAGGGAAAATAACCAGGATGGAATCATATATTCAGAGTTTACGGGTTGCAGGGGAAACCGCTGTCGAACAGAAGATACGGGATGAAGAGGCAGACCCTGTCACAAGCGGATCGATCCCGATACAAGCCTCTGAAAGCGCTGAAAAACAGGAAGGGGAATCCGAATGAGAAAATTATTCTTCATACTCAGAAAAATAACCATCACCATCACTTTCATCCTATTCTGTTCACTTGCCTTCATCGTCTTATCCTCCAGGGCATCAGGAGGAGATCCGACGGTCCTCAATCATCAATTCAAGGTCGTCCTGTCTGGTTCCATGGAGCCCACGTTTCAAACGGGATCGGTGATTGTAATCGAAAAAGTCAAAGCCGATCGGGAATATAAGAAAAATCAAATCATCACCTTCCGATCAGAGGATAAATTGATCACCCACCGAATAATCGACATGAAAGAAAGCAACGGTCAAACTCTTTACGTCACAAAGGGGGACAACAATGACGCACCGGACCGGGGGTATGTCCTCACTCAAAACATCGTGGGAAGCTATTCCGATTTCACCATCCCGTATCTTGGTTATGCGGTGAACTATGCGTCTTCGAAACTGGGATCGGCACTTCTACTATTCATTCCGGGACTACTTCTCGTTTTTTCAGCGGTACGATCCATTTTTGTGACATTGAAGGAAGTTGAAGTCAACACCACTGGTTGATCCTGTTATTTGTCGATTGTGACGAATGATAGATTGATAAATAGATAAAACAAAGGGAGGAAGAAGAATATGAGTTTTGCAAAGAAGGTAAGCAAGGGAGTATTAACGGCAGCATTGGGGTTTTCATTGATGGGTGGAGGTACATACGCTTATTTCAGCGATACGGTGGAGACGCAGAATACGTTTGCTGCTGGAACATTGGATCTTGCTGTGAATCCTGAAGTGGTCGTGAATGTGGAGAACATCAAGCCGGGTGATGAAATCCAGCGTGAATTTACACTGGAAAACAACGGAACACTCGACATCTACAAAGTACTCCTTGGGACAAGCTATACAGTGGAGGATGCGATGCAAAACGGGGCGGCCAATGGAGATGATCTCGCCAAGCATATTAAGGTCACCATCATGTACAATCAAGGAAGCGCCTATTCACCTGTAGTGGAAACATCTTTATTTGAACTGAAGAATCAGACACCGGATCTGACGGCCATGAATACATTCGTTGGAAGTGAAGTCGTTCCAGATGGAATCCCCGCTGGCGGCAGGGAGAAAATCCTCGTCCTCTTCGAATTCGTCGATAATGGCGAAGATCAGAATGAATTCCAGGGAGACGCCCTGAAGGTCAACTGGACGTTCAATGCAGAGCAAGGCGAAGGGACGCTTCATGAATAAACGCTTAACGAAACCCCCTGGATGTCTCCAGGGGGGTTTTGTCACCCGACGGCGGAAGGGGTTTCGCATGCATGGATATAATCCAAAAGCTCCCCGGCCGGTACGGGCCTGCTGATGTAGTACCCTTGTGCATACTCACACTGCAATCTCCTCAGCCATTCCAATTGAGATTCGGTTTCCACCCCTTCTGCCACGATGGTCAGATTCAAATGCTTGGCCATGGCATGGATTGCGGAAACGATCGCTTTATTGGACTCATGATCATCGAGTCCAATGATGAAGCTCCGGTCGATCTTCAACGTTTGAATCGAGAATTTCTGGAGATAACTTAATGAGCTGTATTCGATGCCGAAATCATCGATGGCGATGGATACGCCGATCTCCCGCAGGGCATTCAGTTTTGCCAGGGCTTCCTCGACATGGTGCATCGTCGTGCTTTCCGTGACCTCGAGTTCGATGAGGGAAGGGGGGACATCGTATGTGTTCAGTACATCCCTCACCATGTCGACAAATGTAGCATCGTGAAACTGCCGGGAAGAGACATTGACTGAAATCTTGAACTCATGACCCTCCTGGATCCAGACCTTCAGCTGCTTGCAGGATTCAATCAGGATGCGGTGTCCAAGTGGAATGATCAGCCCCGTTTCTTCGGCTAGAGGAATAAAGTCCACTGGTGAAATCAAGCCCTTTACCGGATGATTCCACCTCACCAACGCTTCCACCCCGACAATCCTGTTCGTCGTTAGTGAGAGCTGAGGCTGGTAATAAAGCTCAAACTCTTCATTGATCAGCGCTTTTCTAAGATTTTCCTCTAGCTCGATCGGATTGATCCCTTTCTCTTCAAGCTGATCGGAAAATAAAAGCTGATAGGCGCCTTCGCTCTTTTTCATCGTATACATGGCGATGTCGGCCTTTTTCAAAAGAGTGGAGAGATCACGCCCATCTTGAGGATAAAGGGAGATCCCGATGGAAGTGGACGTGATGATGTCATGGCCCCCGATATCGAATGGGACTTCCAGGCTTTCATGAATCGCTGCCGTCACCTTATGGACGTCATTCCGGCATCCGATGGTAGGAAGAAGGATGATGAACTCGTCCCCGCTCATCCGTGCAATGAAACCTTTCGTTCCAAGCACCTTCACGCATCTTTTCCCCACACGGGAGATGAGCTCGTCGCCGTACCCATGGCCCAATGTGTCATTGACGATTTTAAATCGGTTCAAGTCGAGGAGCAGGATGGCCATCTGCTCGTGCCCCTCCTGAACTTTTTTCTCGAACTCTTCATTAAAATAGCGCCTGTTCGGTAATCCGGTCAGTTCATCATGATAGGCGAGGTACTGGATTTGCTCCTTGTCCCGGATCGCTTCCGTAATATCCGACGCTAGGACATGGGCACCGGTCACTTCCCCGTCGAGATGAATCGGCACCACAATGATCTGAATGGACATGATGTGCCCTTTCCGATGTGTGAGTTTCATTTCGAACTTCGAGGGTTCCCCAATCAAGGATTTCTGGAATGCGGTCTGGATCTGGTCCAGATCCTTCTCCATGACAAACGATTGGAAGCCTTGACCAATCATCATCTCGATAGGGTAGCCTGTCATTTCCGCTGCCCTATTATTGGCTTCAATAATGACGGCATCTCGATTATAGGTGAAAATGGCGGAAAGATTATTCTGATATAAGGACCTGTATTCCTGTTCCTTCTCGTAAATATCCTTCATCTGTTTTTTATGCAAATCATTGGCCAAATGGTCCGGAATGAACCATAGTGCCAGCAGGATGCCCATTTCAATGATAAAAGGAATCATCTGATTGTTTTCCACCCGGGAAAGCTGCGGTCCATATTTCTCCGGTGAAAGAAGGGAGTAAGCTGTCAGATAGGTAATCCCTGAGAAACCAAGTCCCATAATGAAGCTCCAGAATGCGTGCGTTTTTCCTCTATACGAACTGCTTTCCTGATTATTAAGCTGGAGGAGCATCCGGAAAAAAGGAAACGTCACGCCAAGTGTCATTAGAATCGTCAACCCTATGTACATCGGTTTGAATTCAACATGAGGATAAATCAATCCGCTATACGTGGCGAAATTCCCCGCCATCATGATCAGGGAAAAAATGAACCCTCCCTTGATGAAGTGCACCTTATCCGTATTCACGTCCTGAAATAGCCGTAGAGACAGATAAATGCTAAAAAAACAAATAACGATAAAAATCGGAGCGAAATAGATGAACCGCTGGATGAAGATGTCGTATGAAACCATCAACGTCACTGAAGCGTGGAGCAGACAGTAAAGAATCGTATAAATAAAGGAAGGGAGCCACAACTCTTTTTTGCTCACCAGTTGTTTCTGGCCGTTTCGCTTGAACGCTTCCTTTAGTGCCAAATAGCTGCAACCGGCCGATAATAGAACGCTCAAAGTTATATTAATGAAAATTAGTAGAGTATCAGCCATTAGTACCTCCGTCCAAATACCTATTTCTAACAGTATAGCATGTATTTCGACAGCATTTTCCTATTTTTTCATTTTATCGACAGAGTTCTTCAACGGCTAGCCTCCAATTTCCTGGTCAGGAGTATGGCTCTGTCCAGCTGTTCCATTTCGACGTAGTGCTCATAAAGCACCTTCCCATACCGTTCGATCAACAGAAGATTGTTTGTTTCGAGGAAATGGGGAAGGGCTTCTTTTTCCAAATAGGAAACATATTCATCCCGGCACTGATTCTTTTGGAGGGAGAACAGTTCGAACAATTTAAGAAATAAAGAGCTTTTTAAATGTTTGCTTAATTGAAGCCCAAGGTGGATGTGTTTCTCCAGCTCTTTATCAGAACAAAGCTCACCTTCCATGCAGGCATCCGTGTAATTGCACAGTCTTCCCAAGTAGGTGACGGACCCTTTTTCCGCAAGGGTGAGTGCCTCTTTGAAGCAACGGCTTGCACTTGCAAAGTCGCAACGATTGTAATACTCATAGCCTAAGTTGTTCAAGAGCATCCCTTTCTGCTCAAGGAATCCAAGGGAATCACAATCCTCAATCAGATTCCGGTACCTTTCAATCAAATGGTTTTCATCACTTAATTGCAGTAACATGAGGGACTCTGCTTTGATGGAACCAAGATAATTATTCGTCTCTTTAAAATAACTGAGTGCTTTCTCTGCATAGAAATACGCCATGACCTTATTCCCGACGCAGTGGTAGGCAATGGATAAATGATAATAACATTCACGAATCTGGTAGTCATTCATATCAATTTTTTGTAACACTTGGATGGCTTTCTGCTGGTTCTCATAGGAGTTTCGATTGATATAGATGATCCCCTGTACATGATGAAAGAGATTGGTTTCAAAAGCCGGCAGATTTCCACGGTTGATGGAATCAAGGATGGAAGAAGCCGCGTCCGCTTTTTGATGGAGGATATAGTACCTCGCCCTGAGCAGGTGATAATAAGTACTGTACTTGGAGGATTCAAGAAAAGCTGATTTCTCCAGTTGTGACTTGATTTTCTCCACGAGGTTCATCCTTCTCATAATGATACTGTTATGCCAGAGATGGAGCTGCTGTTCAAGGAGATGGTATGCCTCGATTTCATGATGGATATCAATCCCCAGACGTTCAGAAAAAAGGGAGATGATTTCATCCGAATAAGCCGTTTTGCCCCGTTCAATTTTACTCACATGTGTCGTGGTACAAATTCCCTCTCCGAGCTGAGACTGGGTCAGACCTGCTTTCTCCCTGTAAAGACGAATGATTTCCCCTGTGTGCATGGATGATCCCTCCTGTGTGATGTATCCTGAAGAGTAGTATTTGTTGAGGATGCTGGATTTTCCTGCATAGGAAGGGGGATGAAAGATAAATGAGAAGGATGGCATGGATTTTGGGGTGTGGTGTGAAACAAAAAAACCTCTCCGAACCACCCGGAAAGGTCACTTCAATCGCTCCATATCTTCTATTATTTCTTCATAAGGAGGATTCGACACGCCTTCATACTGCTTCAACAATACACCGTTCTCACTCACTAGATAAAAAGAGGTCCCGTGGACGAACTGGTCTGAACCCTCGACCGCAGCAGCGGGAGTTTTAAACGACACATTAGCGAAGGATTCAATCTCATCCCGGGAGTATCCCGTCAGGAAGCTCCAGTTCCCGGCATCGAATTCATACCGGCTGCTGTATTCCTTCAGTACTTCCGGGGTGTCATGCTCCGGGTCGACGCTGATTGAAACCAATTGGACTTCATCATCCAATCCAGCCTCTGCAATCTTCTTCTGAAGCTTAGCCATATTCGCCGTCATCGGCAGGCAGACGGTATCACAATTCGTGAAGATAAAATCGGCCACCATGATCTTCCCTTTATTGAGAGCGGTAAGCGACGTCTTCTCCCCATTCTGATCAACGGCGGATAAGTCCCCGACCTCCACCTTCATCGGAAACGACTCCTCCACATCCTGACCCTGACATCCGCTCAACAGCAGAAAACATAAGGTAACAATAGAAATCATAGACTTTACACCCACTGCGCTACCCCCTTCTATAATAGAGGTCCGTCCCTCAACGTGGAGGGACGGACCTTGCTCGTTAGTCGATGAATTGTTTGTCGATGAGATCGGTAAATTTTGGTTTTTCTTTCAGGAATTTGAGTTCGTAGGAGGAGTCGGCGAATGCCTGGACGGCGTCTGAGTCCACTTTGTATGTGAATCCGATGCGTTCCCATGCCTGGTCGACAACTTCTTTACTCAGGTCCTGGCCGGTGACTTCTTTTACGTCTTTGATCGTGATTTCTTTCGCTTCTTCAGGATTTTTTTCTATAAATGAAGTCGCTTCTTTATGGGCATCGACGATCTTTTGAATCGTGTCCGGATGTTCTTTGACCGATTTTCCTGACGCCACGAGTACGGAAGCAGGAAGTGTTTCCCCGAAGGAAATTTCATCATGATCGATGATGATGTTGGCGCCTGTTTCCTGTTGGATCACCGCGGCCCAAGGTTCAGGAGCGACGGCGATGTCGACTTTCCCTGATTTCAACATGTTCGCATATTGGGCAGGGTTCCCTGTTACGTGCTTCATCGTGCCCCCGATGCGCTGGGACTCGATCCCGTGCTCGCCGAGGAAGGTTTCCACCTGGACATCATGGGTACAACCGACTGCCGGAGTGATGAACGATTTGCCTGCAAAATCCTCTACGGACTTCACGCCACTTTCTTTACTCGCAAGGACCACGGTTCCACCCGTCGATCCGCCACCGATGATTTTCACATCGGCACCGGTCATATAGTTATTCATGGCTGGCCCTGGTCCAACAAGACCCGCATCGATATCACCCGTTTTCAAGGCGGTCATGAACGAAGAACCATCCGGGAACGTTTTGTATTCCACCTTCGTGCCGTCTCCCAGTTCTTTTTCATAAAATCCTTTGTCTTTGGCAACCATGGCCGGGACGTGGTTAATATTCGGGAAGTAGCCGATGACAACTTTCTTGCTGACATCTCCCGAGCTTTTTTCTGTCCCGCAGCCAGCAAGGACCCCAAGGAATGTGAAGAAAATCGTGAGTAGTAAAAACATCTTTTTCATTATTTATCCTCCTAATGGCGGGTGAACCCGCAAATTTTTTATGATTCCAATCCCCAGCGCTTGATCACAGATTTCTCGATTCGCTGGAAAAGTAACTGATCGACGATGGCCCCGATGACGCCGATGATGATCATGACGGCGATCACCAGGCTCATGTCACCGAAATCCGAAGCGTAGCGGAGCGTGTATCCAAGCCCGGGCCCTGTACTGAGGAGTTCGCCTGCCATCAGTGCCCGCCAGGCGAATGCCCAGGCAAGGCGCGATCCGGTGACCACATAGGGGATCGATGCCGGGAAGATGACCCGGATGAATAAGTCCAATCCTTTCGAGCCCATCGTCTGTGCGGCTTTTAAAAAGAGGGGGGAGACGTTCTTGATTCCCATCCGGATATTAAGGGCCATGACGAATGTTCCCCCGAGGATGACGACGAATATGACAGCTTTTTCATTGAGTCCGAACCACATGATGGCTAAGGGCAGCCAGACGATGCTCGGTACACTCTGAAATGCGAGAAGCAATGACCCCAGCGTATCGTCGGCGGTCTTTGATTTTGCCAGAAGTACGCCGATGCTTGTGCCGATGACTAACGAAATCCCAAGCCCGATAAATAGACGTTTGAAGCTCGCGATCAAATCGATGATCAGCGTTTGATCGGCAATGCCTGTGTAGAGTGCATGGAAAACGGAAGTAGGCGAAGGAAGGATGATTTCCGTCCAGAATCCCAATCGTGACCCGGATTCCCAAAGGCCGATGATGAGGGCAAAGAAGATGATGCGTTTAAGAGCTGTGTTCATAGGCCAATTCCTCACTTATCACTTTGTCGATTTCTTTCTTTAAATAACTCATGATATGTTCTTCGATTTTTACCATTTCTTCCTTATGTGCATCCCGGGGACGGGGGATATCCACGTTGATATCTGCCAAAATCGTTCCGGGCCGGGTCCCCATGACGATGATCCGGTCTGATAGCTTGATAGACTCCGAGATGCTGTGAGTGACGAACAGGACGGTCTTCTTCGTTTCCATCCAGATTGTTTCAAGCTGATGGTGGAGGCGGGAGCGTGTCTGTTCATCCAGGGCGCCGAATGGTTCATCCATGAGCAGGATCTCCGGATTCATGGAGAGGGCACGGGCGATTGCCACCCGCTGCTGCATTCCTCCAGAAAGCTCATGAGGATAATGATCCTGATAGTTTCCGAGCTGGACCATATGTAAGTATTTGGCTGCCTGGGCTCTTGCCTCTTTCTTGGACATTTCTTTTTTTAAAGGGAAAGTGACGTTGTCCCGGACATTCAGCCACGGAAACAGCGCAGCCTGCTGGAAGACCATGCCCCGGTCTTTTCCGGGTTTCTTTATCGGATTTCCGTCTACAAGGACTTCTCCGGATGTAGAATCGGTCAATCCCGCCACAATCGAAAGAAGGGTGGACTTCCCGCAACCCGATGGTCCCAGGATGGATACGAATTCGCCCTTTTCAATCTCGAGATTAATCTCTTTCAGCACTTCAGTGGGATTACCCGTCTTATCAAGGTATTGCTTATTTAAAAGATTGATCTCGATGAACATTCCATCACCCCTTATCTTATAATTCTTATTAGTTTAGTCGGAATATAAATAATACAATTATAGTATATTGGGGGAGGTTGTCAAGGTTTCCTTTATCATGCAATTTACCTACTTATTCTTCTTAGGAGGAAAGGTTTAGAAAATAGATTTTCTTAAAGGAAAATAACTGAACTCAAGACTTTCCCAATAGTCGTTTTTAACCACCCCAAAAAGGGTAACCCTATACTAAATACCAAAATTTTCTTATATACCAATAGGAGGGACCAAATTTGATCAGCCAAACGAGAGATATTGTCCAGAAATCATTAAATGCGTTACTAGAGGATCAGTCATTTTTACCGGAAGTGAAAGGTGAAAACAGAAAGAAAGCGTTTACGTCGTTGACGTCGATCCTGTCGACGCCGAATCACGTACATAAATCGTATCTGCGGATTCCGCTTGATGATGAGAAGGTAGTCCGTATCCCATCGTTCCGCGTTCAGCATAATAATGCCCTCGGACCTTATAAGGGCGGGATCCGTTTCCATGAGTCGGTGAATGAGGAAGAGGTCGTGAACCTGGCATCGTTGATGACGTTGAAGAATGCCCTTCATGACGTCCCTTTCGGAGGCGGGAAAGGCGGAATCATCCTGAATCCCCGTGAGTATTCGGAGAAAGAGCTTCACTTGATCGCAAGGAAATACGTCCAGTACTTCAGTGATATCCTCGGACCTGATAAGGATATCCCGGCTCCTGATATGGGATCCGGCGAACGGGAAATGGACTGGATGATGGCGGAGTACAAGAGCATTCGTCCAGGCATGCCTTACAGGGGAAGCTTTACCGGGAAAAGCGTGGTGAATGGAGGGTCCCTTGGCCGACGGGAAGCGACGGGTAAAGGCGTGTTCTTTACATTCCGTTACCTCGTTCATAATTTCGTGAAGGAGCAGAAGAGCCTGCTGACGAAGACGGATAACGTGTTTGCGAAAACAGCCCTCGATTATGAGGACCGTCCCTTGACGATCGCCGTCCAGGGATTCGGGAACGTTGGATCGGTAGCAGCCCTTGAAGCCCACCAGTCCACCCATCTTCAAAATAAAGTGGTAGCGGTGAGCGACCGGAATGTGACGCTGTACAATGAAGAGGGCCTGGACGTCCCAGCTCTTGTCGAGTTCACGATGAAGAATAAAGGTGACCTGCCGACTGAAAACAGCCAGTTGAAGGAAATAGGAGTAAAGGCGGAAATTCAAGAACGTGATGAGGTCCTTTATCTGGATGTTGACGTTCTGATGCTTGCTGCCCTTGAAGATCAGGTGCACAAGGACAATGCAGGCAAAGTCAAAGCTAGGATCATCGTCGAAGGAGCGAATGCACCGATCACCACGGAAGCTGACACATACTTGAGTGAAAAAGGGGTCATCATCATCCCGGATATCCTGGCCAATGCCGGCGGGGTCATCGTTTCCTACTTCGAATGGCTGCAGGGCAGGGAAACCCAGTTCTACACAGAGGAAGAAGTCTTCAACCTCCTCTACGACAAAATGAAATCCACCCTCGACACCGTCCTGCCCCTATTCTTCGGAGACCCATTCCCACTCCGGCAGAACTGCTACATCCACTCCGTCATGAAACTATCGACGGTCCTCTATAGACAGGGAAAACTGTATTAATATTTGAGGGACGGACCTCCATTCCTAGGAGCTGGTACTAGGAGTCGAGGTCCGTCCCTTTGACTTTTTTCATCTTTGAATCTATTCCGGGAAGATGTTATAGTGGGTTTTAGAATGGGTTTGAACGAAACACTGATTTGGTCAGGGGGTTATGAAAAAGGATGTCTATTGATCGAAGAGAGTTGATTGTAGAAGCGGCGACGAAGTCTTTTTCGCTGTTCGGATATAAGGCGACGACGATGGATCAGGTAGCGAAGCTTGCGAATGTCGGGAAGGGAACGATTTATACGTTCTTTAAGAATAAGGATGAACTGTTCGAAGAAATCGTCTATAGCATGGTAAGGGAAATGAAATCGTCAGCAGATCTTGCCATCCAACCTGACAACAGCTTTTATGAAAATGTCCACGAGGCATTGATTACGCTTCTTGAGTACCGGACCGAGCATCAGCTGATGCTGAAGCTGATCGAGGAAGAGAAACAAATCGGTACACGTGCCGTGGAGGAAATGCTTCATCATATTGAAAATGAACTGATTGCCTTTGTAAAAAGCAAGATTGATCGGGCTATGGAGAGTGGGCAGATCAAGCCTTGTGATTCAGAAATCATTTCATTTATCTTATTGAAAGTATACATTTCCCTTGTGTCCGATTGGGAACGGAATCACTCACCCCTATCGTCTGAAAAAATTGCCGCAATCATGGAGGATTATTTACTGAAAGGATTATCCACGTAAATGGTCCTTTCTTTTTTGGAGCCCTATGACCAAATGGTGAAAATAGTCATATATTCGAAAGGATTGATAAAATGAAAGGATTGCATTCACTGAAAGGTGAATTTCGTAACATCTTTACGAATAAGACCTTGTTGATTGCCGTCTTAGCCGTGTTGTTTATCCCTGTGTTATACAGTGGAACATTCTTATGGGCATTCTGGGATCCGTACGGTCAGGTGGATCAGCTCCCTGTTGCCGTCGTCAACAATGATAAAGGTGCCGACTTTAATGGAGAAAAACTGACGATCGGAGAAGACTTTGTAGAAGACTTGAAAGAGAACGACACATTTGATTGGAGATTCGTAGATGAAGAGAAAGCTGATCGGGGTCTTGAGAACCGGGACTATTATTTGAAAATCGAAATCCCGGAAAATTTCTCTCAGCATGCGACGACCCTCGAGGATGTGCATCCTGAGAAATTGGAACTCGTCTATACGGCCAATCAAGGCTCAAACTATCTTTCTTCTAAAATAGGAGACTCGGCGATTGAGAAGATTAAGGAAGAGGTATCGGGTGCGGTCACGAAAACCTATGCCGAATCGATGTTTGACCAGATCAAGGAGGTCGGGGACGGACTGACTGAAGCGAGTGATGGAGCCGGGGAGCTGAACGACAAGCTTGGCGACGCAACATCCGGTTCCGATGACCTTCATGACGGAATCGATTCAGCCCATGTAGGCGCCAATAAACTTTCCGACGGACTGGGAGATGCCGAATCGGGAGCGAATAAACTCGATGACGGTGTCGGATCCGTTGCTGAGGGTGCGAATAAACTTGAAAATGGAGTCAACTCAGCCCAGAACGGGGCAGGCGCCCTGAAAGAAAACATCGGCAAAGCCCAAAACGGAGCCAAGGATCTGAACGGCGGGATCAACAGCGTGAATAGCGGAGCTCAAACGTTAAATGAAAAGCTTCAGGAACTCGCCGGGAAGTCCACTGCTTTTTCAACAGGGGTCGATTCAGCTTACGCCGGCTCTAAAAAAGTGTCGGCCGGCCTTCAATCCTTTGATGCAGCCCTCACGCAAATGACAGAAGGGAATCAAGAACTTCTGACCGGCGCGAAGGACTCACAGGATGGAGCAAAAGGACTTGCAGGTGGTCTTCAGGAGTCACAGGCCGGATTGAATAAAATGAATAGTAATCTGCCTGCACTCGCAACGGAATCAACAGAGGTTGCCTCTCAAGCTGAAGCTTTATCCGGGAAGGCAACTGAAATCAGCAATGATGTGAACGGTGCAGATACCGGTTCAACCGAGGTCAGTCAAGGACTTCAAGAGGCAGAGGCCAATGTCAATGCCTTGATTGCACAGGAACAGGATCCGGCACAGAAAGAAAAGTTGAAAGAGTTGAAAGCATCTCTTAATGGTTTGACTAGTAAAAGTCAGAACGTAACCGATAAAGTGTCTCATGTATCAGGTGCTGCTTCTGCATTCGACACTCAATCGAAAGAATTGTCCACGAAGGCCCGGGAACTCTCAGACAATCAGATGGCATTAACGGCAGGATTTGATAAGATTACTAAAAACCAGGCGACATTAGCAGAAGGGGCAAATTCCCTGCTGGGTGGCCAGGCCCGTCTTGTTGGGGGCCTTTCCCGAGTGAAAGAAAAGATTTCAGACGCACAAAAAGGAATCGACCAACTTATTGACGGAAGCACCGCCTTAACGACAGGCCTCGGTAAACTCGACGATGGAACCGATGCCTTACAAAAAGGATCCGCGAAACTTGCCAAAGGATCCTCGGATCTGGCTGATGGAACGAGCCAATTATCTTCAGGCTCCGATCAGCTAGTCAACGGTCTCGGCGGCTTGTATGACGGATCCGGGAAATTGTATAACGGACTTGGAGAGCTCTCGAAAGGATCGAATGATCTGTCGGAAGGACTTGGAATGTTCTCATCCAAATTCAAGGATCTAATGAGCGGACTGGGAGAACTCCGGAACGGGTCTACAGACTTATCATCCGGTCTTGGGAAGCTTTCAAACGGTTCAACGGATCTGACAGACGGCCTGAATAAACTGACGGATGGATCATCCGAGTTGAAAAACAAGCTTGCGGACGGCGCTGAAGATGTGAATGACGTCAACGCCAATGACGACATCTATGATATGTTCGCAAAACCTGTCACCTTGACAGACAAACCGATCCACGATGTACCGAACTATGGAACGGGCTTCACCCCGTACTTCCTGTCACTCAGCTTATTTGTCGGGGCCCTCGTGATTTCGATCATCTTCCCGATGCGGGAACCGGCTGTCACGCCGAGGAGTGGATTCGGGTGGTTCATTGGGAAATTCGGCGTTCTCATGTTTGCAGGGGTGTTTCAGGCACTGTTGGCAGATTCTATTCTTTTATGGGGACTCGGCCTTGAAGTGACCAGTATCCCGCTCTTTATTATGATGAGTATCCTGGCGAGCTGGACGTTCTTATCAATCGTCCAATTCCTGGTGACCTCCCTTGATAATCCAGGGCGATTCATCGGGATTCTCATCCTGATTTTACAATTGACGAGCAGTGCAGGTACCTATCCAATTGAACTGGTCCCTGAATTCCTGCAGCATTTCTCAAACTTCCTGCCGATGACGTATACGATCAATGCGTTCAGGGCCATCATCTCCACAGGGGATTATGCGTTCATGTGGCATAATGTGATATTCACCCTCCTCTTCTTATGTGTTGCCATGGGAGGGACCATCCTTTATCTCACATTCAGATTTCGCATCCTGCGCAGGAAGCATTATCGGGAAATAGAAGCATAATGAAAACCGGAGACGTTGATCTCCGGTTTTTTTCGTCAAAGGGTGTCCTATCATCACCCCTTCCCCTATATAAAAGGTGAAAGGAGGTGAGGCACATGGCAACAGCGGATCTGAAGTCGACGAGAATTCGTCTCGCTTACAATGACGGCCAGGATGAGAAAGGGAAGCCTAAGTTCGCGTACAAGTCGTACAGCTACATCAACGCCCTGGCATCAGCCGATGAAATGAACAGTGCGGCATTATCCATCGCAAGTCTTTCATCCAAAACGCTTTTCAACGTTGAGAAGCTACAGAGTTTTGACATTAATGAGTAATCGAAGGAGAGTGATATCAGATGGGAAGGAGGTATAAACGATGGCAAAAGTATTGGAACTGGAATTTAAAACCGAAGCGGGGAAGTCAGCGAAGTTATCCATCAATGACCCGATCGAGCCGATTGATACGGTGGCTGTGAAAGCAGCGATGGACAATCTGATCACGACCAATGTGTTCGCAAGTGCGACGGGCGCATTTGTGAGTGTGGAAGGTGCTCGCGTGGTGGAACGTAATGTGACGGATTATGATGTGATGTAGTGAGTGGTGTTAAAAGGGGCAGCGGAAACCATTACGGTTCCCGCTGCCTTTTTTCTTATACATATACTTCAATCGTATTTGCTTCCTCATGAAGCCATTTTTCAAGTTCCTGTTGCTTCAATTTGATCCCGCCTGAACGGTATCGGTTGGACAGGGATTCAAATCGTACTTCCTCCCCGTTCACCACAACCCGTTTTGAATCAGGGTTGCCAAGATGATAGACGAAGGTGACAGGACGTTTCGTGATCTCGAAGTCCATTCTCAATCCGTCTAGCTTGTCTGGCAGCACCGGGTCGATGATCAAATCTTCCTGTTCTTGACGAACGCCCAAGCAATTTGAAATCAGCTGGTTCATATAGATTCCCGGCCCGCTGGAGTAGATTCTCCATCCGCCTTTGACAGGTACGCTTCCGTCACGGAGTTCGTTGAAACGTTCCTGTGCTTCATAACGGGTATTGAATTTCCCGTCCGAACTGCTGAAGTACGCATTGCTTTGTCTTCTTTCCGCATTCGGGACGACGTCTTTCAGACCGATCGGGTTGATGATTTGTAATCCTTGCCACACTTCATCGGTTTTACCGAGCTTCGCCATGGCTTCAACATACCTGATATGGGCATGGACGTATTGAAGCCCGATTTCACGGCCGAAATTCGATGCCTGCTCGGCCCGTCTGAAGTGGGTGCTCACACCGCCTTCATACTTGGCAGGGCGGTTCATCAAGCGCACGCCGTCGGGACAATACAGATGCTCTTTGACCAATTGATAGTGCGTGTCTGCCTGCTCCGGTGTGAATAATTCTGAAATGATGCTCCGGTTCATGGGCAGCAGGCGGTAATGGATACCGGTCTTTGTATCTGTTGGATGCACCATGAACTCTGGGTTCCCTGGCTCTTCCATGTAAACAAACCCGGGGATGACCTCGTCCTTCAGAATATAGGTGTTGAAATCCTTCTGTATTCCCTGAGCCAGTGCCCTGATCTCCTGTGCCTCCTGATCAAATGTACCTTCAAGAACGGTTGCCAGTTTCTCAAGTACCTGATAGGTGAGGGCGACGGTCCAGCTGCTTGCCATGTATTTTTTTAATTGAGCATTGGCGGGCTGCAAGGTATCGTCCCAATCTCCATCACCATAGGAAGATAAGAAGGTGTCGTGGAGGAAATTCTCCTTGATGTAGGAGATTTCTTTTTGAATATGATGAAGCAGTGTTTCTTTTCTTTCTGTAAAACCAAATCCGTTCCGTTCTGTATATGGGATTCTCTCTTTCAAAATGCTGTAATCGTTCGTCGCAGCGATGTAGTCGCCGACGACTTTCAGCGGCCAGACGATGATATCCCCGTGGCTGTCATCCTGTTGGAACTTGTGGTAACGGTCAAACATGAACCACTGCGGCCAGTTTCCGTCATCTTCATACTGATGTGAGTAGACGGTCTTGATGATATCTTTAACAGATTGATAGTTTTGGGTAGCCATAAAGTATTCCGTCGGCCCCTGGCATACGTCGCGGGTACCCCATGCCGCGCCGCCGTATTGTTCCAGTCCGTGTGGGACGGAATAATGGACAAGCATATTATGGGTGTACCACCAGGCGAGGGAGTTCACCTTCTCTAACTCTGCAGGTACATCGTCGCCTAAGGATAGCCTGAATCCATTCATGACCTTATGATAATAGGCGCGATACGATTCGATTTCTTCCGTTAAATCCCGTGCTTTAAACGGTTGCTTTTCCCCGTCGATCAATCCCTGGATTGTCATACTCCATTCGGACGTTTCATTTACATCGATGACAATCAAGGAGGCAGAATTCTTTTCAACGTTATGAATCATTCTTTCTTCGGTCCCGACTTCAATGGAAGCACCGTCGACTTTCATCCTGTAGAGCAAATTCGGGAAAACCTCACTGCTCTCTGACTGTCGGTCTGCTGAGACCGTCAACCCGTTTTCCCCTTCTTCCACATGAAACCCGACTTCGTATTCGTGGTTGTTCATCGTGACCTGGTTCGTGACAAGGTAGCGGTAGTGACGGTTGTTTTTTGATTCAACATGAAGCGTGACTTCTGGTGAATCGACGACTGTGTAGTTGGTGACGATGATCGTATCATCTGCCGTTTTATAGTACCAGCGGGCATAGTTGAACCCAAGTTCAAACATGGACGGCATGGCGAGTAATCGATACGATCCGTCCGACTCGATGTATATCCGCTGACCGGACGTTTTCATGACATTCAGATGATTTCGTTGATTCGTCAGCATTTTGTTGAAGGACGTGTTGCCGACAACGAGCTGTGAATTGAATAATCCATACATGAATGAAGTTGTGGTGATTGTATCTTCCTTCAATTGATGGTTGTTCCCCGACATCAGAATATGCCCATGGGGTCTTTCCGTCATCAATTCTTTTTCTTTCAGTACGACATGTTCATGGGTTTCAGTAAAGAAGGAGAGGAGTGAATCCCCTTCGCGCTCTTCATTATGTCTGGTAGGGAAATAGGCTCCGACTTCTTCCTCGGTCATGGATAGAGAAGAAAGTGGATCACCGAATTCCGGGTTCAAACGCACCTGCACTTTTAATGGAGCGAATTCAGATTGAACCTGTGCCGCTTCTTTCCATGCGGCTTCTATATCTTCCTGAAACTCTAGTGAAGAAATGGCCGCTTCATGATTTTCTTTGAAGGCGCCATAGAAAACAATATGCGTCGACCCGTTCAGTTGTACTTTTTCTGATTGAAGCGCTGTATAAGCAAACTCATATTGATAGACTTCGTTTGCCAGGGATGCGCTTTTTAACGCTTCTGGCTCATTTGTATCTTTATATGTCAGTCCATAAAATTGAAATCCGTCCGTGGAGTAGCCGCTTGTCTTGCAGAGGGATCCCTGTTGGATATAAGGGAACCCGCTTGATTGGGGCTGGTTCTGCCGGGAGCAGAGGGCGTAGCCTTTCTCTTCATCCTGAAACACTTTGTGGTCGATGTACTGTGACATATAGGCTTCGTTGGAGCGGACGGCCCCGATATCTGCAAGACCGAGATCCTGTCCGTAAATGACGTCCACTTCAGCGTTCGTCCCATCAAGCGACACATCCCAGAACCATACGCCTTTTTCTGTTAAGGTAAACGTGACTTCGTATGAAATCGTTTCATATGTTCCCGTCCATCTGACCTGTGATTCAGCGAATTGGACGTTGCTTGATGACTTCACCCCGATAAGAGGGATGGAGTGGATTCCTGAATGCTCATGGATGCGCAGATACAGATTATTGAGAGAGCCGTCGATGGGATTCGTCATCAACTGATTGATCATATTTTGTTTATGTGTGACGGCGAATAGATCGCCACTTTTCAAAAATTTAAATTGTAGATCTCCTGATGTTACTTGAACATGTGAATGCATCGTTTTCCCCTCGATTCTTCTATTTTTTCAAAATGAATGTGTGTTCGATGACGTCCTTGCTGTTTCTCCCTATATAAACCGTAAACGTCCCCGGATCGCTTGTATATTGAAGGTCTGAATGATGATACCTTAATTGCTCTTCCGAAATGGTAAACGTAACGTTTGTCGTTTCCCCCGGTTCCAGGCTGATTTTCCTGAAATCCTTCAATTCCTTCACTGGGCGGATCACTTCTCCGCTATGATCGCGGATATAAAGCTGTACGACTTCTTCGCCTGCGACCATTCCGTCATTCGTCACCTGAATGGAAACATCCAGGGACTGTTCGTCTGTCATCGTCTCCCGGGAAAGCTTCAAGTCAGCATACGTGAAGGTGGTGTAGCTTAAACCGAATCCAAATGGCAGGAGCGGGTCGTTCGGGATGTCGAGGTATTGTGATACATACCGTTCTTGTGCATCAGGTGCCCCTTGAGGTCTCCCTGTATTGAAATGGTTATAATAAACGGGAACCTGCCCGACATGATAGGGGAATGACATGGTCAAGCGCCCGGAAGGATTCACGTCTCCATATAACAAATCGGCTACGGCATTTCCGCCTTCCGTTCCTGGATACCATGCTTCCAACACTGCGTCGGTTTGATCCAAAACGCCGTGTAAGTCAAGGGGACGTCCGTTGAACAGGACAGCCACCATCGGCTTATCCAATGATTTCAGATGCCCTATAAGTTGTAATTGAGCAGAAGGGAGCTGTATGTTCGCTCTGCATCCGGCTTCACCGCTCATTTCTGAATCTTCTCCTAATGCCAATACGATCACATCCGCGTCTTCGGAGGCTTTCATCGCTTCTTCCACTTGCAGGCCAGTGATGCTTTCGATGTCACAGCCTTGGGCGACGGTCAAGGAGCTCGTTTTCGAAAGAAATCCTTCCTTCACAGTGACGGCATCATCTCTGGATCCGAGCCATGACCATGGTCCCAATATGTCCCCGCTCTCTGCAAATGGTCCGATGAGGGCCACTTTTTGTTCTTTATGAAGAGGGAGGATCTGTTCATTTTTCAATAGGACGGAGGATTTGGCCGCAAGCTCCCGAGCGGCATTTCGATGTTCTGCGCTCATGACGACTTCAGCTTCACGCTCCACGTTCGCCCCGCGATACGGATTTTCAAACAAGCCCAGCTTTTCTTTTAATTGTAAAATCCGTAAGACAGCTTCATCAATGATCGACTCATCCACCATTTTTTCCTCTACAAGCTCTTTTAAGTGATTCACATAGGCGGTTGTCATCATTTCAATATCCACCCCTGCCGTGATCGCCTTATAAGCTGCTTCTTTTTCGTTCTCTGCGACACCGTGGGGGATCATTTCCTTCACGGCTCCCCAATCGGAAATAAGAATCCCGTCAAATCTCATTTCTTTCCGGAGAAGATCACGCATCAACCGTTTGTTTCCGGTTGCCGGGATACCGAAGACGGTGTTGAAGGCGGTCATCACCATCTCACAGCCCTCTTCAAGGGCAGCCTGGTAGGCAGGCAGATAATACTCACGAAGCTCTCTCTCAGACATATCGACAGTATTATAATCACGTCCGCCTTCTGGTGCACCGTAAGCCGCAAAGTGCTTCACGCAAGCAGCCACCCGTTCGACTTCCGTCGTCAAATCCTGACCTTGGAAGCCGCGGACGAAGGCACGTGCGAATTCACTATTGAGGAATGGATCTTCCCCCGGCGATTCCATCACTCTTCCCCAGCGAGGATCGCGGACAAGATCGACCATCGGAGCAAACGTGACATGGACGCCTGAAACAGAAGCTTCCTTTGCTGCAATCTCCGCGCTTTTCTCGGTTAACCCCAGATCCCAGGAACAACCGATGGCGAGTGGGACAGGGAAAATCGTTTTAAATCCATGGACGATATCGGACATGAATAATAAAGGGATTCCCAACCGGTTTTCTTTCAGGTGCGTGCGCTGGATGTTGATGATTTCCTTGGCACCTGATGCCCCGAGGACGGAACCGCTGTTTTGAACGACTTCCCCGGTCACACCCATCTCAGCCATGGGTCCGGTGATTTGTCCCTGTTCTTTTGCCCCTTTGAAAAAAGGTGTGGCCAACTGCATAAGCTGGGCGATTTTTTCATCCAATGTCATTTGATTCAATAGTGAATTCAGCTTGTTCTCCCTCATTGATAGACCCTCCGTATGACGATTCATTCGTTTATTTTTCATCTTTAGTGAAACGTTTCGATAAACAATTGAGTTGAATTATAAGCGGGTTCCAACGGATAGTCAACCCGTACATCCCCATCCATACACTGCCTTTCACCCCTTCAAATCAGTATTTTAATGATAAAATAAGGTTTGGTTGTAGGCTTAAATTATTTTCAATTCAGTAATTTCTAAAAAAGTGTTGAAAGCGTATTCACGTTTGATTATAATATAGTCATCGAAACGTTTCAATAACTTGAATGATTTTTCATGACAGAATCATTCCTTCTATGAAATGGGGGATCATTCAATGCGCTTTACCATTTTTAAAGGGTTCAAATCAAATGGAAATGGAGATGGGGAAATGAAAAAGAAAATGTGGTCCTTACTACTAATCGGTATTCTGGCTTTATCCACGATTCTTACAGCCTGCGGAGGCAATGGTGAGTCGAAGGATGGAAAGAAAGAAATTACCGTGTGGGCGATGGGTGAAGAAGGTAAGAAACTTAAGGAAATGACTTCAAAGTTTGAAGAAGAAAACAAAGATATCTCTGTCAAGATCCAAGCGATCCCATGGGGTAATGCTCATGATAAACTGCTTACGGCAGTCGCTTCAGGAAATGGCCCGGACGTCCTTCAATTAGGGACGACATGGGTACCGGAATTCGCAGATGCAGGTGCACTGCTTGACCTGACTCCTTACTTGGAAGACTACCCGGAATTCAAACCTGAAAATTACTTCGAAGGGTCCGTCACTTCTATGAAGTATGACGACAAAGTCATCGGTGTTCCTTGGTATATCGATACACGCGTACTGTACTACCGCACAGATTTATTGAAAGAAGTGGGATACGACAAGGCTCCTGCTACTTGGGATGAACTGAAGGATGCAGCCGGGAAGCTGAATGATCGAGGCGAAGATGTATATGGTCTTGATATCGACCGTAATGACCAAATCACTCCTTTCATATTCGCGTGGCAGAATGGTTATGAGTTTGAAGGCAAAGATAATATGAACTTTGATTCTCCTGAATTCAAACAGGCGATAGAGTACTACACAGATTTCTTCAAGGAAGGGATCAGTCCTACGACAGAAGGAATCGATATCGTTCAAGCGTTTAAAGATGGTGTGAAGCCAATGTTCTTCAGCGGCCCATGGATGATCAATATCATCAACGACCAGGCGCCTGACTTGAAGGATAAGTGGGCTGTAGCCGTGATGCCTAAGAAAGAAACGAACACATCAAGCATGGGTGGATCCAATCTATCTGTTTTCCATAATTCCGAAAATGTGGACGAATCCCTGAAATTCATTTCTTATATGAATAAAGTCGACACGCAAATGGAATGGCTGGACATATCGAATACGCTTCCTTCGCGCGTCGATGCATGGGAAGAGCCGAAGTTAAAAGAAGACCCGATGCTGTCTGTCTTCGGTAAACAACTGGAAGATACAAAAGCATCACCGCAAATCAAGGAATTCGAAGTGATTGCACAGGAGTTCCTTTCTACCATTGAAAAAGTAACAGTAGGTGGAGCAGATGTGGACAAAGAGCTTGAGAAATTCAACAAAAAAGCAAATGAAATCGTAGAAGAGTAAGAGAGACTAAATAAAACTGACGCTGGCATAAGAATAAAATGGAGTTACAGGTGTACAGCCTGAACTCCATTTTTAACATCATTTTGCGTACGTTTAGATAGGTGGGATATCATGAGCAATGGATGGAAAAACAGTATGAGCAAAAATAAGCATCCCTATGTGTTTATCGCTCCTGCAGTGATCATTTTAACTGTTTTCAGTATTGTTCCTATTATTGTAGCTTTTTTGATCAGTTTCACAGACCTTGATTTAAAAGGGCTTGCCGACTGGTCGAATGTCAGCTTTATCGGATTGGACAATTACTCGGAGTTAGTGTCGGATGAGTTGTTTCACAAGGCGATCTTCAACACATTGTTCTATGTGATCATCGGTGTTCCTCTTGTAATCATCTTCTCATTGGGGATTGCCTTGCTGCTGAATTATGGGACAAGCAAGCTGTTTACCGTGTTCCGCGGAGTATACTACATGCCTTCGATCACGAACATCATTGCCGTTGCCGTGATATGGGGGTTCTTATACAATACCGAATACGGATTATTTAACTACTTATTATCATTACTGGATGTAGAGAAGATTCCTTGGTTAGGAGAGCCAACGATCGCCAAGCTATCGTTGATTGTGTTAGCCGTATGGAAAGGGGTCGGGATCAATATGATCATATTCCTTGCTGCCCTGCAGGGAATTCCAAAATCCTATTATGAAGCAGCGGAAATGGATGGCGCCAACAGATGGCAGGTACTGTGGAATGTGACGATCCCGTTACTGCGCTACGCCACGTTCTTCGTCACGGTCACGACACTGATCGGATGGCTGCAATTCTTCGAAGAACCATTCGTCATGACGAACGGAGGCCCCCTTGATGGAACGATTTCCATGGCGTTATTCATCTATCAACGAGGATTCCAGTTCAGTGAATTTGGATATGCAGCAGCAGGCTCATTCATCCTGTTCATCATCATCATTATCATCACGCTTCTTCAATTTAAATTGAGAAAATCTGATACAGAATATTAAGAATGAAACTATACAGTATCGGGGCTGAATAATATGAAAAACAAAACAACGAAATCGAAGGCAGAGAAGCTCTTTATCATCCTTTTGCTTGCTCTCGGCGGGATCATTGTATCCGTGCCTTTTATTTGGATGATCTCAAGCTCATTCAAGCCTGAAAATGAAGTGCTTCAAATACCGCCAAGCTTAATACCTGAGAATCCGACACTCGAAAACTACGTGAATTTATTTGAAAGCATGAATTTCGGCGTCTATTTACGAAATACGCTCATCATCGTTTTATTTTCCTTTGTCGGTCTATTCTTTAATGCCATGGCCGGTTATGGATTTGCCAAGTATCAATTTAAAGGCAGGGAGAAGATCTTCTATATCGTCCTGGCCACAATGATGATCCCTGCACAGGTGACGATGATCCCTGTTTACCTGATCTTAAATGAAATGGGACTCACGAACACGATGATGGGGATCGTGCTGCCGGGACTGGCCGCTGCCTTCAGTATCTTCCTATTCAGGCAGTTCATGACGACGATCCCGACTGACCTGATCGAAGCAGCGAGGCTTGACGGGGCGGGGGAATTCTACATTTTCTTCCGCTTGATCGTACCGATTGCGAAGCCGATCTTCGCCGTGCAGGGAATCCTCACATTCATCGGTGCCTGGAACAGCTTCCTATGGCCGTTGATCATCGCCAACGACGAAAGCCTCTACACCTTATCCGTCGGGCTTTCACTGTTGCAGGGGCAATATGCCAACAACTTCGGCCTGCAAATGGCCGGGGCAGCCTTCATGGTCGTGCCGATCATCATCATCTTCTCCTTCTTCCAGAAATACATCGTCGAAGGATTCACGATGTCAGGCATTAAATAATTTTCATGTACCAGGTACAGAGCTTTATGGATGTGCCTGGTATATTTCTTTGACTTTGAATATGTATAACACGGGAGCCGTCATGACACTGACCACAAAGTATGTGCGGGCGATTTCATTCCATATAGCAAAGGTTTGGCCGGACATTCAACTCATTGCTGGCGATGTCTCAATGTACATGTTTTTTCTAAAAGAGTCTACAGCTCCTCTTTTTTATAAAAGAAGATTTGCTTAATAGAGCCCAATAGTTACTTTGAAAAAGTCTTCAAGGCATCATTTTAGAATGCACTTAAGAAATTAATGCTAAGAAAAGATTGGAGCGGAAGGTGCTCGACTCCTGCGGGAAACGCGTGAAAGTTGAGACCCCACAGGGCGAAGCCCGAGGAGGCTCAACTCACGCCCCGCGGAAAGCGAGCACCTGGAGCGGAAATCAACCACTACATTTATGAGGAGGACCTATGGAAAAAGCATGGTGGCAGAAGTCCACAATTTATCAAATATACCCCCGAAGCTTCAATGATTCCAATGGGGACGGGATCGGGGACATTCCCGGCATCATCGAAAAACTCGATTATCTGGAACTTCTCGGCATCGATATCATCTGGCTGAGCCCGGTCTATCAATCCCCGAATGACGATAACGGCTACGACATCAGCAATTATTATGACATCATGCCCGATTTCGGTACCATGGAAGACATGGAAAGACTAATAGAAGAAGCAAAGAAAAGGGACATCCACATCATGATGGACCTCGTCATCAACCATACATCTGATGAGCACGCATGGTTTAAGGAATCGAGGAAATCAAAAGATAACCCTTATCGCGATTACTATATTTGGAGGGAAAGCGGGGACGGGCCACCAAGTGACATTCAATCCGTTTTCAGCGGATCTGCCTGGGAATGGGATGAACAGACTGGTGAGTATTACTTTCATCTCTTCAGTAAAAAACAGCCTGATCTCAATCTTCATAACTCTGAAGTCCGGGAACATTTATACAAAATGATGAACTTCTGGCTCTCTAAAGGGGTCAGCGGATTCCGCATGGATGTAATCGATCTGATCGGGAAAGAAGTCGATGAGAACGTACTGACCGACGGGCCGAAGCTCCATGAGTATTTACAGGAAATGCATGAAAAGGTCCTTTCTCATTATCCGACTGTGACGGTCGGTGAGACCCCATCCGCCACCCCTGAAACGGCTCAGCTTTATACAGGGAAAGGTCGTAATGAACTGGACATGGTGTTCACCTTCCAACATATGTCCCTGGACGAGCGTGCAGGGGAAGGGAAGTGGGCGTTGAAGGAACTCGATTTCGTGGAGCTGAAAAAAGTGCTGAGCGAGTGGCAGACCTCCCTTTTTCAGAAAGGGTGGAACAGTTTATACTGGAATAATCACGATCAGCCCCGTATCGTATCCAGGTGGGGTGACGATCAAGAGTACCGGATCACATCCGCCAAGATGCTGGCAACGGTCCTTCACATGATTCAGGGGACGCCTTTCGTCTATCAAGGGGAAGAAATCGGGATGACGAATAGTAATTGGGACGATATCACCCAATACCGTGACATTGAAACGATTAACTACTTTCATGAAAAGAAAACAGAAGGCGTCCCAGAGGGTGAGATTATGAAATCGATCCGGACGAAGGGCAGGGACAATGCCAGGACACCGTTTCAATGGAATGACGATACTCATGGCGGTTTTACCGAAGGGAATCCGTGGATTGAAGTGAATTCCAATTACAAAAAAATCAATGCAGAACAGGCAGTGAAGGATCAGGACTCGATCTTCCATCATTATCAAAAGCTCATTGCACTGAGGAAGCGATTGGATATCCTTGTTTATGGGGAGTATGAGTTACTATTGGGGGATCATCCTGAAATCATGGCGTACACACGGAAATGGGAAGACCAAACCTTGTTGGTCGTGGCGAACTTCTACGGAGGCAATCCTGAATTCCATTTGCCTGAAGCAGCGGATGATTCTCATGCCGAAATGCTCATCAGCAACTATTCCGATACCAGTGAGCGACCATCAGAACTTCAGAGTCTTCGTCCTTACGAAGCGATCGTATACTTATTAGGAAAATAACCCAATACTTGAAGCGCTTTCATGTATAATGAACAGAAGAAATCAGTAAAGAAGGATGCCTTCATTTATTTAGCAATTAGGATGTGAACTTATGGCAACCATCAAAGATGTGGCTAAGCTTTCCGGTGTCGCCGTTTCGACCGCTTCTTATGCATTGAACAACAGTAAGAAAGTCAGTGAAGAAACAAGACAGAAAGTTTTAGCGGCAGCCAAACAATTGAATTACCAAAAAAACGGGCTTGCTTCCGATTTGAAACGGACAAGCACGAATACCATCGCCTTGATTCTGAGCGATCTATCAGGGCCTTACTATTCCGAACTGATCAAGGGCGTACAGGATGTGACCTCCACGAACGGATATGATTTGATCGCCTGTAGTTCCATCGGTGGGGCACAGTCCACCGCCGTGAAATTCTTAAAAGAAAAACGGGTGGACGGTGTTATTATCCTTGCCCATAATATCAATGACGAGACCATCCTGGAGTCGGCAAGGGAAGGCTTTCCCATTGTGGTCCTCGATCGGAGCATCAAAAGCGATTACGTCACCCAGATCGAAGTCGATAATGTGCACGGAGCATTTGTGGCCACGGAACACTTGATTGAAAGGGGAAGCCGTGACATCGCTTTTATCAGTGGGCCATACAACTCACATGACAACGAGCTTCGTTTCCAGGGCTTCCGGGAGGCACTGGACAAACACGGCATCGAATATAAATCCAAATGGAAAGTCTCCGGGGGATTCACACGTGAAGGCGGCTATCAGGCGACGAAAATGCTGATCGCCCAGCGGGATGTACCGCAGGCCATCTTCTATGCGAATGATGAAATGGCCATCGGGGGCCTGCAGGCACTGAACGAAAAAAACATTTCCGTTCCAGGGGACATTTCCATCATTGGCTTTGACGATATCCAGCTGTCAGAATACGTGTCCCCGCCACTGACGACCATGAGGCAGCCGAAATATGAAGCGGGTGCCCTGGCTGTTCATCTTATCTTTCAGATGCTCTTGAAGGAAGAGGTCGATTCGTATTACAAACTGACAACGGAGCTTGTTGAAAGGGATTCTGTGAAAAAGCGGTAGACGAGTGTGAGAGCCTGATCTTTCCCGGATATGTGGGAAGGGTCGGGTTTTTTTAATAGAAAAAAATCTTTCCTTGGTATGACAGTAAAGATAACGCTTACAAAAAATACCCCCGAAATCCCCTATTGACTTCCCGCCAGATCCCCAGTATTATCCTCTATAAGATAAATTTTTGAAAATTACATACATTCAATTATCCAGAGTGACCGAGGGATCAGGCCCTATGACGTCCGGCAACCTCCAGAAATGGAACGGTGCTAATTCCTGCAGAATGATTTCATTCTGAGAGATAAGTCGAGATAAACAGGCGATGCTTCTTTCAGTGGAAAGAGGCATTTTTTATTGGAGAAAAAGGGGTGTGCACATTGATCGAGATTCGGAATCTGGTAAAAACGTACAAAACGAAAAAGCAAACGGTGGTCGGTGTCGACAACGTCTCTGTCACAATCAAAAAAGGGGAGATCTTCGGAATCGTCGGATACAGCGGGGCGGGGAAGAGTTCACTCATTCGATGCCTGAATCTGCTTGAAACCCCGACATCAGGGGAAATCATCATTGATGGACAGGATTTCACGAAACTCACGCCCAAGGAGCTAAGGCTAGCACGTCAGAAAACGAGCATGATATTCCAGCATTTTCACCTGATCAAGTCGAAGACGGTGTTTGATAATCTCGCCTTTGCCTTGAAAGCGGCACATGTACCGAAAGCGAAAATCAAACCAAGGGTCGTCGAGCTCCTGGAGATGGTCGGTCTTTCAGACAAATCCGACGCCTACCCGGCCCAGCTGAGCGGGGGACAGAAGCAGAGAGTCGGGATCGCAAGGGCACTTGCCAATAACCCATCAGTATTGCTTTGCGACGAAGCGACATCGGCATTGGATCCGAATACGACGAAATCAATCTTAAGGCTTTTGAAAAAAATCAACAAGGAACTGGGATTGACGATCGTCCTCATCACCCACGAAATGGAAGTAGTGAAGGAAATCTGTGACCGGATGGCCGTGATGCAGGACGGGAAGATCGTGGAGGAAGGTCCAGTGTATGACTTGTTTGCCGAACCGAAACAGCCTTTGACCAAGCAGTTCATCGAAACGATTCTCCAATTCGAACTGCCACAGCACCTGGTGGAATCGAGAAAAGGGAAACTCATCAAGATTCAATTCAAAGGATCGATCGCCGAGGAAAGCGTCGTATCAGAGGTGTTTCAACGGTACAAGGTGCGCGGGAATATCCTGCACGGCAAAATTGAATACATTCAGGATGTCCCACTTGGGATATTCATTATGGAGCTGATCGGGTCATCTGACGAAATTGAAGCGGCGATCCGTTATATCACAGCGAAGACACAAAGCCTGGAGGTGTTGGAGGATGCTGCCTGATTCATTGACTGCTATACTGCCAGAATTGAATAAAGCCTTTTTTGAAACGGTGTATATGGTGGGGATCTCATTAGCCGTAGCGATTATAGTGGGATTGCCCCTCGGGATTCTGCTATTCGTGACAGACAAGGGCTTATTTTTACAAAATAGTGTGATTAAAAAGGTCGTAGGATTCGTAGTGAACATGGTCCGCTCGGTTCCGTTCATCATTCTATTAGTAGCCCTTTTACCATTAACCAAACTATTAACAGGAACGACAATCGGGCCGACGGCGGCATCGGTATCCCTCTCGGTAGCGGGCATTCCGTTTTTTGCGAGAATGGTAGAAACGTCGCTAAGGGAGATTGATAAAGGGGTCATCGAAGCCTCGGTTTCAGTGGGCGCGAGTCCTTGGATGATCATCAAGGACGTGCTGTTACCTGAAGCGCGGCCTGCCGTCATTCAGGCGATCACGATTACAACGATCAGTTTAGTCGCCTATTCCGCCATGGCCGGCATCGTCGGCGGAGGCGGAGTCGGGGATCTAGCGATTCGTTTCGGGTACTACCGATATGACAACACGGTGATGATCACGACCGTCGTCATTCTGATTTGTCTGGTCCAACTCATCCAATACACGGGTGATATATTTGCACGACTGGTCGATAAACGATAACAACTATAGGGGGAACAACAAGTGAAAAAGTGGATATTATTTGTAGCATTAGCGGTAACAGTGAGCTTACTGGCTGCCTGCGGCGGAGAAGAGGCAAGCTCGGAAGATAAAAAAGAAGTGACCATCGGAGCGACATCCGGTCCATATAGTGATATGGTGACCAAAGCGATCAAGCCCGGTCTTGAAGAAAAAGGCTACACGGTGGAAGTGAAGGAATTCAGTGATTACATCCAGCCGAACAACGCACTGGCACAGGGAGACCTGGATGCGAACCTGTTCCAGCATAAGATCTATATGGAAACCTTCGCGAAGCAGCATAACATGGATTTATCCGAAGTGATTGTCGTACCGACGGCGCCAATGGGGATCTACTCACAAAAATTCGATTCCATCAAAGATATCAAAGAAGGCAGTGCCATCGCCATTCCGAATGATCCGACGAACGCGGCACGTGCCTTTCAAATCCTGGAAGATGCCAAGCTGATCACGTTAAAACCTGACACGGATCCATTGACCGTATCTGAAAAAGACATAGATGAAAATGTGAAAAACCTACAGTTCAAACCGATCGAAGCGGCACAGCTTCCAAGGGCTGTCGACAGTGTCGATCTATCAGCAGTGCCTGGGAACTATGCACTGGCAGCAGACATGGACCTTCTCGATGCCCTGCAATTGGAGGACATGCCTGACCAATACCGAAACCGCGTAGTCATGAACACAAAAGACGTCGACTCACAACTTGCCAAAGACATCAAAGCCGTCGTCCAAGCAGACCAATTCGAAAAAATCATCGACACAGAATTCAAAGGCTTCGGCAAACCGGAGTGGATGAAGTAGAGGGACGGACCTCCAATTTCATCGTAATCGAACAGCAGAACGTGATAGGGACGGACTTCCGCATGAAAATGCGGAGGTCCGTCCCTCGCTTATAGGCAGCATTTCTTATATTTTTTTCCGCTTCCACACGGGCAGGGGTCATTGCGACCTACTTTGTCTCCTGTTTGGACGGGTTGTGTCACGAGGATCGGTTGCTCATCCAATGATTGGCGTTCCACTTCTTCGATGAAGTTCCTCCATTTAAGGAGTTTAGGATGGTCGATTCCATTCATGACGCAGTTCACATAAATGGATTCTTCCAGACAAAGCATGTTTTCATCATAGCCTTCTTCGAGGAATGCTTCGATTTTGGGAATCGCTTCAGTTGATAACTGCTGACATAAATAATCTGATATCAGCGTTTTGGCGGTAATGTCATCTGTTTGATCAAATAACCGTAACAGTGCTTGTTCCGCCTCCGCGCTTTTGATTCTTCCTAATACGTCCAGTGTATAGAAATAGGTATTCCCATAGAGAGCTACTTTTTCAACCTCTGCCACAGCCTGATCTGTTCCTATCTTCACCAGGGCATTGGCCGCTTCCTCCAATAGCAAATCTTCTGCTTCCTCATTTTTGAAAAGGTTCATCAATTGTTGAATCACGCTTTCTTCGCGGATTTCCCCAGCCATATATACTGTGTATATGAGCTCGAAGCCGACTAACTCATCTTCCTCGATCTGTACGTCCAAGCTTTTAATTTCGCCATTTTTAACTAGCTCGTGAACGATCCTTTTCCCATGGTCAAAATACACTTGGTCATAATCATAAGTATTCAAGTTAAACATGACGTCAGCAAGCTCCATGAATAATTCCTCATCTTTCAAATCAGGAAGCTTCGCAATCTTCTTCAATTGCCCTTCATCTATAAAAGGTTTTACTTCGTTACTGTACTTGATCAGCAATTCTGTATCGGCATTCGCTAGTAATTGAATGTAGAAGAGTACGTCGGTCTCCTTTTTGCTAAGGCTGTTCAACCGATTGACTACCTCCTTCATCCCTTCCTCATTCAACGGCATGTACATTAAGTAAGGGAGTACAGGCGAAGAGAATTCCGAAACCTCTCCCCGGTCATGGGCTTTTAACCCAGTTAAAAATGTATCACCATTTACCAAATAGGAACCTTCCAACATTTCAATCGCATACCTCTGCACAAACGGATCCTCACTCAAAAAATAAGGCTCGACCCTCTCAACAAAACGACTCATCCAACCATCCTTTATCATGATATTTTCCTTAAGTGTAATGGGAGGGAGGGGAAAAGGGAAGAGGGACGAATCTTGACACACAATAGCTTGGCTCCCAATGCGATGAAATAAGGAGAGAAACAATAACACTAACTTTTAAACTTATTCAATAATGGCAATAATGGTAACCAGGGAGGGGTTGCTTATGAAAACGGCGGCAGTAGTCACATACATGGGACTACTATTTTGTTTAACTTGTACCGAAAATATCCACAACTTACTCCACTACTATGATTTGAGATTTCAATGGACAGGTCAACCTGACGTTAAACCATTTTTTAACTTTTCAGACTATCCGTTTAGCAGTCCGGGATATTTACAACAAAAAGCGGGTCATGCTTTTTGTTTCTTTTGGCTGGCTACTTTTTTTCATTGGATATTTAAAAGGCTGACCACAGTATTTTTATTTTCTGTTGCGTACGCATCTTTTACTGAAATCGCGCAATTATATTTTTCCAGGACAGGTTGTTTATTAGACGTTTGTTATGACAGTGTGGGAATACTATTATTTATTTTTATAGGTAAAAGTCTTCATTATATGGACAGGTCAAAATCCAAATGGCAGTCAAATTCTACACATCATTAAAGATATCCTATAGGAACGGGAATCCCTCCTTTTTCGACATGCTTTTTTAAGGAACTATGAATCCATTGTCCCATTTTTGTAAATTTTTATATAATTCAATAATCCTCGACAAAAAAATGATATATTTATAGAGTACTTGTTTTACAAGATTCAACAGAATGTGAACAGGAAATAAACATGCGGGGGTGTTTCCAAATAGGTAGATTGTAGTCAATATCATTCATTAATCTACGTATTTTTGGCATGAATCGATGCCTTCCAAGGGAACCGATTATACTATTAAGAAAGCGCTTACAAAACCTTAGAAGGTATTTATGCCATAGACAAAGGGATTGGGGATATAGCTAAAACATGTAGATGAACAGGTACATAGGCTTATCTCACTATTCGAAAACATTTTGAGGAGGAACCAGGTTGAAGATTTTGAAGAAACAGTTGTTCATCGTAACAACGATCTTGGCCATGCTTGTAAGTTATATTGTTCCGATTGGCTCAATGGCTTCAGCAGCAGACTATTTAACGGTCCAGGAAGCGATCGCAAACAATAGTGGTACCGGTACCGTTACGGGGTATATTGTAGCTCATACAAAAGCTACTAACAGTTATGATTTTGAAGCTCCTTTCACAGGAGATACGAATTATGCCATTGCAGACAGTCCGGATGAGACAGATCCATCAAAGATTCTTCCGGTTCAACTGCCATCTGCTTTCAGAGCGGAATTCGGACTTCTAACAAACCCGGAGATCATAGGAAAAAAAGTCATTATTACTGGAAGTCTGGAAGCTTACTTTACCGTTCCGGGATTAAAAGCTCCTACAACGATGACTTTTGAAGGGGAAGATCCGGATGAACCAACCCCATATGATGGTATTGAAGGCTTGCGGATTCATGATATTCAAGGTGAAGCACATACATCGCCTTACAATACAGAAAAAGTAAAAGGCGTAGAGGGTATCGTCACTCACGTCGTGGATGCCAGCAATTTCTACATGCAAGATGCCCAAGCAGATGATAATGATAAAACATCAGAAGCAATACTTGTCTATAAGCCGGCTCATGGAGTGAAGCTTGGTGATAAAGTGGCTGTTGATGGTCAGGTGAAAGAATGGGTACTGGATGGATATGACGAGAAATTACAAACAGATCTAGCGATGACCGAATTAAACGCACAGTATGGGAATGTGATCGTTGCTTCAGGTAACAATGACCTCCCGGCAGCTCTGGTGATGGGAGAAGATGTAAACCCTCCTACAGAAGTGGTCGATAACGATCAATTCGGGGAATTCGATCCAGAACAGGACGGGATCGATTTTTACGAAAGCCTTGAAGGAATGCGTGTTTCACTTGATAATCCAACTGTAACAGGTCCTCAGAAATATGGGGAAGTCCCAGTCATTACTGAACAAGTGGAAGGAAAAGCATATACGAAAGAAGGAGCACCATTATTAACAAAAGAAAACCAAAATCCTGAAAGAATGTTCCTACTATTGGATAACCGAGATTTTGTTACGAAAACAGGTGACCAGTTTAATGGATCAGTAACAGGAGTAGTCAGTTACAGTTTCAGTAATTTTAAAATACTTGTAAATGAAGAAAGTCTTCCGGAATTGACAGAGCGTGAATTCACTCCGGAAGTGACAACAATTGAAAAGGCAGATGACAAATTAACAGTAGCAGGTTACAACATTGAGAACTTTGCAGCATCCGATACAGCGAAGCGGGATAAGCTTGCGAAATCAATGGTGGAGAATTTAAAATCTCCTGACATCATCGGTTTAGTGGAAGTATTGGATGAAAGTGGTACCACGGATGATGGAGTTGTGAAGGCTGATGCTAACTATAAAGCACTGAGTGACGCTATTGCAGGTTTCGGAGGCCCTACCTATTCTTGGACGGAAATTGCTCCTCAAGATAAAGAAGATGGCGGTGTACCTGGGGGGAATATCAGAGTAGGATTCCTCTATAATCCAGACCGTGTGTCATTGGCTGAAGGTACAAAAGGTAACGCCACAACCGCTGTGGCATATGAAAACGGCTCCTTGACATTGAATCCGGGAAGAATCGATCCGACGAACCCTGCATTCGACGACAGCCGAAAGCCATTAGCTGCACAGTTCAACTTTAAAGGCGAAGACATTATCGTCGTGAACAATCACTTCAACTCTAAAGGTGGAGATCAACCCGTTTTCGGTAAAAATCAGCCACCTGTACTGGGCAGTGAAGAGCAACGTCTACAAATCGCGGAAATTGTGAATTCATTCGTATCTGATATTGAGAAAAAGAATGAAGATGCCAATGTAGTTGTAATGGGAGATTTAAACGACTTTGAATTCTCAGCTCCTTTACAAAAGCTGAAGGGAGAAGAGTTGACAAATCTTGTTGAAACGCTTCCTGCAAGTGAACGATACACGTATACGTACCAAGGGAATGCACAGGTACTGGATCATATGCTTGTTTCCAATCGCCTTGCTGCAGGTGCAGAATATGATATCGTCAACTTTAATTCTCCGTACATGGAAGAACATGGCCGGGCAAGCGACCATGATGCCTATATCGGGCAGTTTGACTTATCAGCGGAAAGCAATGATGAATTTGACCTTTCCATTATGCATACGAACGATACGCACGCACACGTGGAGGGTTATCCTAAGCTCTTTACAGCGGTGAACGAAGTCCGTGCTGAAAAAGAAAACGCTCTATTATTAGACGCGGGAGATGTATTTTCAGGAACTCTTTACTTCCGTCAATATAAAGGTCTTGCTGATCTTTGGTTCATGAATGAGCTTGGTTATGACGCCATGACCTTTGGTAATCACGAATTTGATAAAGACTCTAAGACACTTGCAGACTTCATTAAAGAAATGAACTTCCCAATGGTGTCGTCAAATGTTTCGGTTACCGGTGACATGGATTTAGAGCCACTTATGAAAAATGACATCGGCACCCCGGGTGATGGCGGTAATATCTATCCTGCCATGATTAAAGAAGTAGACGGGGAAAAAGTAGGGATCTTTGGATTAACCACTCCGGATACAGCATTCATCTCGAATCCAGGAGAAAATATTTTCTTCGAAAATCCTTCTGAAAAAGCAGCCTCAACAATTGAAATGCTGAAAAATGAAGGAGTCAATAAAGTCATCGCCCTATCTCACTTGGGTTATGCTCAAGATTTGGAACTGGCAGAAGCGGTAGATGGTATTGATGTGATCGTCGGCGGTCACTCCCATACCGTATTGGAAGAACCAGTTGTCATCGATAAAGAAGAACCGACTGTGATCGTGCAGGCTGGAGAGTACTTAAACCTGCTTGGTTTATTGGATGTTACCTTCAATGATGAGGGTGTCGTAACCAATCATTCAGGTGAAGTGCTTGACCTAGGGAAATATGAAGCAAATGAGGATGCTCTTGCAAAAGTGGAAGAATTTAAAGCTCCACTGGAAGAATTAAAGAGTGAAGTGGTCGGCACCTCAGAAGTAGCTCTGAATGGTGAACGTGCCGACGTCCGCAGAAAAGAAACAAACTTAGGTAATTTAATCGCTGATGGAATGGTTGCAAGGGCCAATGAGTCCGTCGAAACGTACATCGGACTCCAAAATGGCGGAGGAATCCGGGCGTCGATCGATGCCGGTGACATCACCCTTGGAGAAGTATTAACGACAATGCCTTTCGGAAATCAACTTGTCACACTGGATTTAACTGGTCAGGAAATTAAAGACGCCCTTGAACACAGTGTATCAAGAGTTGAAGGTCAGGACGCACCAGGGGAATTCCTACAAGTATCAGGAATCAAATACAAGTATGACGTTAATAAGCCTGCCGGGGAACGGGTATGGTATCTGGAAGTGAAAACAAGCAATGGATATGAAAAGATCGACCCTGAAAAAATGTACTCTGTTGCCACTAACGCATTCACGGCAAATGGTGGAGACGGATATACGATGTTCAAGGAAGCGAAAGAAGAAGGTCGCCAAACGGAACTGTTTGTAGCGGACTTTGAAGTGTTCACTTCATATCTTGAAAAGAACAATCCGGTTTCACCAGATGTGGAAGGACGCATCGTTCAAGAAGCAGCTCCTGAAGAAAATACAGATTTCAATTTATCCATCATGCACACGAACGATACACATGCCCACGTGGAAGGATATCCGCGCCTATTCACAGCAGTTAAGGAAGTTCGTGCAGAGAAAGAAAATTCTCTTTTATTGGATGCAGGGGATGTATTCTCCGGAACACTCTACTTCCGCCAATACTCAGGTCTTGCCGATCTATGGTTCATGAATGAACTGGGTTATGATGCTATGACTCTAGGAAACCATGAATTCGATAAAGACTCTAAGACAATAGCAAACTTCATTAAGGAAATGAATTTTCCAATGGTTTCTTCAAATGTCCAAGTGACAGGAGATGCTGACCTTGAACCACTAAAGAAAAATGAAGTGGGAACTCCAGGTGAAGGCGGGAACATCTACCCTGCCATCATTAAAGAAGTAGACGGAGAAAAAGTAGGGATCTTCGGACTGACAACTCCTGAAACAGAATTTCTCTCAAGCCCAGGAGAAAATATTGTTTTTGAAGATGCTGCCGAAAAATCAGCTGCTACAATCGACATGCTAAAAGATGAAGGTGTAAACAAAATCATCGTTCTTTCTCATCTTGGCTACTCACATGACCTGGAACTTGCTGAAGCCGTTGATGGAATTGACGTTATTGTCGGAGGCCATACGCATACTGTATTGGATGAGCCGGTAGTCATTGATAAAGAAGAACCTACTTTGATCGTACAAGCAGGAGAGTATTTAAATCTTCTTGGATTATTAGATGTAACGTTCGACTCTGAAGGTGTCATAACAAGTCATGAGGGGGAGGTACTTGACCTCAAGGAATACGAAGAAGATCCTGATGCACTTGCGAAAGTACATGAGTTCAAAGCCCCTTTGGAAGAAATTAAAAACGAAGTCGTAGGTAAAACAAAAGTAGCTTTAAACGGTGAACGTGCAGATGTCCGTACGAAAGAAACCAACTTAGGAAACCTGATTGCAGATGCCATGGTAGAAAAGGCAAATGAATCGGTGAAGACCCATATTGGACTTCAAAACGGCGGCGGTATCCGTGCTTCCATCGATAAAGGGAAAATTACTTTGGGTGAAGTTTTAACAACGATGCCGTTCGGTAATAATCTGGTAACCCTTGACTTAACTGGCCAGGAGATTCTGGATGCCCTTGAGCACAGTGTAAGTGGAATTGAAACCGGGGAAGGCCGTTTCCTTCAAGTATCTGGAATCAACTTCAAATACGACATTAACAAACCGGTTGGTGAGCGTGTATGGTTTGTAGAAGTGAAAACAGATAAAGGGTTTAAGGAAATTGACCCTGAGAAGATGTACACAGTTGCAACCAATGCCTTTACGGCTGATGGCGGTGACGGTTACAGCATGTTTAAAGCAGCTAAAGATGAAGGTCGAATGACGGAACTATTCCAAGTGGATTATGAAGTATTCACTGACTATTTAGCTAAACATAAAAACGTCTCTCCAAAAGTTGAAGGGAGAATCATTCAAGAGGAACAGCAGGATGAACCCGGAGATGGTGGCTGGCAAGACGATTTCTTCGACTTTATTAAAAAGTTAAAGAATTGGTTATGTACATTATTTGGATTATGTGGCAGACCGTAATTCCGGAAGAAGATTAAAAAAGCACTGGCTGATTACTCAGCCAGTGCTTTTTATGCAATTTACATCGTCGCTTTTTCTTTTTCATTCTCAATCACTGCCAAACGCTCTGCCACTTCTTCCTCCGTCAAACCATGTTCCATGACATAGCGGTTCTCAGGGCTCTTGCGGCACTCATCCGAGCAGCTTCTCATATATTTATGCTCATTTTCTTCTGAGCAAAGAATCTTTCGGTTACAAGGCGGGTTGGCACAGTTTACGTAGCGCTCACAAGGTTCTCCACTGTAGAAATCTTTCCCTACGACAACGTGCTCGGTCTGGTTGACGGGAACACCGATACGCTCGTCGAATACGTAAAGCTGACCGTCCCACAGTTGACCTTTTACTTCAGGGTCTTTTCCGTAAGTTGCGATTCCACCGTGGAGCTGTGCAACATTCTCAAAGCCTTCTTTCACTAACCAGCCCGAGAATTTTTCGCAGCGGATTCCACCTGTACAATACGTAATGATCTTTTTGCCTTCTAATTTATCTTTATTATCGCGGACCCAGTTCGGAAGATCGCGGAAGTTTTTGATGTCCGGCTTCACGGCTCCTCTGAAGTGTCCAAGTTCATATTCATAGTCATTACGTGCATCAAGAAGGATCGTATCTTCCTGCTGGATTTGTTCAAAGAAATCCTTTGGATCAAGGTATTCACCCGTAAGCTCATTCGGATTCACATCATCTTCAAGACGAAGAGTCACAAGCTCTGGACGGTGCTTCACTTTCAATTTCTTGAACGCATGCCCGTCTGCTTCGTCGATCTTGAATACAGTGTCCTTGAAGGGAGGATCCTGTCTCATCGCTTCCATATACGCGTCCGTCTGCTCGATCGTACCGGAACATGTCCCGTTGATTCCTTCAGACGAAATCAGGATGCGTCCCATAAGGCCGATATCAGCACACATTTGTTTGTGCTGGGCAGTGACTTCCTCCGGGTTCTCAATGTCAACATAGTTGTAATACAGTAGTACTCGATAATCTTTCATGTTTATTTCCACCTATCGATATATATTTGCAAGATATAATCTTAGGATTCAGTTCCTTATTACTCTTACGATGTACTATTATAACAAATTTTTGTGAAATTGCATCATATGAGAATGAGAAATACTGGGGATTGTGAGGAAATGGTGGTGGGATTTGGTTTTGAAACAAAAAATTAAATACATTAAATTTGTAAATCTGGATACGATTTGAAACAATGAATATAACAAGAAAAATAATCAAGGGGTTGTCACTACATATGATCAAAAAAATCATGCTGCTTTGTCTCTTCGTCGCTATCAGTCTACTATTCGCAGGATGTCAGGAAAAGGCCCAGCCGGATGATCGCCTGCAGGAATACGTGGATCTTTGGAATAAAGGGAAATTTGATAAAATGTTCTCAGACTATGTGAACACCTCTACTAAAGAAACATTCAAAAAAGAAGATTTCGTCACGAGATATAAAGATATCTATAAAGATCTGGAAGTGAAGGATGTCAAAGTATCTTTTAAAAAGCCGGACAAAGAAGTCGAATGGGACAAAGAAACACAAGCGAAGTTTCCCATGACCATTGCATTTAACACCCTCGCCGGTGAGGTTTCGTATAAAAAAGATGTCACGTTGACTAAAGAAAAGAAGGACGACGATGAAAATTGGTTCGTGGATTGGGACTCTTCGTTCATCCTGCCTGAAATGGAAAAGGATGATAAAGTCGGAGTGGAAAGCATCCCGGCCAAACGGGGGGAGATCCTCGACCGGAATCAGCAGCCCCTTGCTGCCAACGGGGAAGCATTTGAGCTCGGGATTGTCCCGAAAGAGTTCAATGAAAATGACTTGAGTAAGCTTTCATCCTTACTGGATATATCACCAGAACAAATAAAGAGTAAATTGGACGCAAGCTGGGTGAAGCCTGACTATTTTGTCCCAATTAAAAAAATTGCCTTAAAGGAGCGTCCTCTCGCATTGGACGTAATTGAACTGGACGGGCTTTACTCCAAGCGGGTGCCTGCAAGGGAATACCCGTACGGAGAAGCCACTGCCCACCTCACCGGTTATATTGGAAAGCTTACAGCAGAGAAATTGGAGAAGCTGAAGGACAAAGGCTATACTGCTCAGTCATTGATGGGTTTAAGCGGAGCGGAGGAAGTCTATGAGGATAAGCTGCGGGGCAAAGACGGTCAGCGTATCTATCTAAAGAAACAAGATTCAGAAGACACCTTCACCGTAGCCGAGCAACCAGTTGAAGACGGAAAGAATATCACTCTTACCATCGATGCCGAGATGCAAAAGAAAATATTCGCACAAATGAAGGATGAGGCGGGAACGGCAGCCGCCATCAATCCACAAACGGGAGAAGCGCTCGCCCTTGTGAGCACCCCTGCCTATGATCCGAATGAATTCGTATTGGGGATGTCTTCAGAACAATATAAGAAACTGGCGGATGATCCGAACAAGCCCCTCCGGAATCGATTCCCACTTGCTTTTTCACCAGGGTCGACGATGAAAGGCATCACGGCATCCGTCGGTCTGAAATCCGGCAAGCTTGATCCAAACAAAATCTATGATATCCCGGGGAAGAAGTGGCAAAAGGATGAGTCATGGGGGAATTATAAAGTGGTCCGTGTCTTTGACAATGAAAGCAAAGTGGATCTGGAAAGCGCCCTTAAATTCTCGGATAACATCTATTTTGCACGGGTCGGACTGGATATGGGTGCAGAGACGTTTATTGCCGGTTTGAAGGATTTCGGTTTTGGCGAAGAAATCCCTATGTCGTATCCCATTTATGAGTCACAGGTTTCGAACGACGGCAAAATCTCCAAAGAAGTCCAGCTGGCGGATTCTGCTTTTGGTCAAGGGGAAGTGCTGATGAGTATCGTTCATATAGCTAGTGCATACGGCGGGATCATCAACGATGGTACCATGATGGAACCAAAACTCCTTAAAGAAGAAGAACCAAAAGTGTGGAAGAAAGACCTGCTTTCGAAAGAGCAGGCTGACATGATGAAGACGAATTTTCGAAAAGTGGTCACAGAAGGCATCGCCGGAAAAGCGAGTGTAGAAGGAAAAGCGATTGCCGGTAAAACAGGGACGGCAGAGATCAAGTCAGAACAGGGGACAACAGGAACAGAAAATGGAGTGTTCGTTTCCTACGATCAAAATGACCCGTCCATGGTTCTCGCCATGCTGCTTGAAGATGTACAAGATGCCGGCGGGAGTACCCATACAGTCCAAGTAACTAAGAAGTTTTACGATAGTTGGAAATAGTGGTAGAGAGGGGAAGATGACCCTCTCTTTTTTGTCATCATGTTCCATCTCTCATCCCACTGCGATTACGCTTTCAATCTGTGATATGATAAACGGAATGACCAACGAGATTGAAATTCAACAGGGGTGATCAATGTGAACGTATTTTTAACGGGATCGACAGGCTTTCTTGGTGGAAAACTGATCAAGAACCTTTTACAAGATAAACAGAATGAAATCTATATTTTAGTGAGAAATGTAGAGAAGGCTGAGAGGTTGCGAGACTCTTTGCAAGCAGCCGACCAAGGAAGGATTCATATTTTTCAAGGAGATATCACTTTCCCACATGCCGGTTTGAGTGCGGAAGACCTGGAGTGGTTAACTGGTAAAATAGATGCTGTCTATCATCTTGCAGCCCTTGTGAAGTTTGACCTGGATCTGCGAGATGAACTGTTTGCGGCAAACTACGATGGTACAAAGAATGTTCTTGAACTGGCTGAATCCCTGGGAGTGAAGACATTTTACTATGTGAGTACGGCTTACACAGTTGGAACGTTGGCGAAAGGAATAGAGGAGCTTTACCCGACAGACGGAGAATTCCATAATCCATATGAGGAAAGCAAAGTGAAATCGGAACATCTTGTGTTTTCATACCGGGACAAAATGGACGTGTCCATCTTCCGGCCGGCCATCATTGTGGGCGACTCCAAGACGGGTGAAGCGGATTCTCAATTTACACTGTATGGATTCATGCGTGCTCTCGCAGTATTTAAGCGTAAGACAGAGAGACGAAATGGTGAGCGTACCTACAGACTGGTTGCTGCTAAGAACGGAACATCGAATCTGGTTCCCGTCGATTACGTTGCAGATATTCTAAGTCTTGCTCCTCTCAAAGCCCGACCGGACAAAATCTATCATATTACCAATCCCAATCCACCAGAAAATATTGAACTGCTCAAGAAGCTAAAAGAAGCCCTTCAATTCGAGAACTTATCGGTAGTGGAAAACGTGGATGAACATGAATTGGATGAAGAAGAGATGAAGTTAAACAATTTGATTGAAGTGTTCAAAGTGTACCTGGCCGGGGCGTTGACGTTTGAGGACCACAATACACAAGAACTGATTGCAGGGACGGATACAGCACACCTGAAAATGTCGGATGAGACGATCGAAATGATCATCCGTGCTGGATCTGGGGAGAATAGTGGAAAACTCATTGTATAGATGAAGAAGAGGCTGGGACAAAAGTGTTTTGTCCCAGCCTCTTTCTTACTATAAAGCTGTAACCATTCCACCATCTACAACCAGGGATTGACCGGTTAAGTAGGTATTTGCGTCTGAAACGAGAAAAGCAATCACCCTGGCAAACTCGTCTGGCTCACCGTATCTCCCTATAGGAATCGCTTTTTCACTCATACTTCTCAGCTCGTCAACGGTCATATTCCGCTTCTCAGCGTTTAGTTGATCAAGCTCCGCCACCCGGTCTGTTGCAATTCTTCCGGGACCGACCGTATTGATGAGAATGTGATCCTGGGCGAGTTCCCTTGATAAGCTTTTAGATAACCCGACCATTCCGGTCCTGAACGTATTGGATAGAATCAGACCGTCGATGGCTTGCTTCGTGGAAGATGAAGCAATATTCACGATCCGCCCACCATTATTCCTTCTCATATGGGGGATAACCTCCCTGATCGTTCGAATATAGCTGAGCAGGTTCAATTCAAAGGCATACTGCCAATCGTCATCCTCGAATTTTTGAAATCCTCCTGCTGGTGGACCGCCGGTATTATTGACGAGAATATCCACTCCACCAAGTTTCGATACCGCAGTTTCAACAAGGGACCGGATATCTTCGGGCTTGGTCATATCACATGTCGTGTAATGAATGTGCTGATTCCCAGTTAAGTCAATGATTTCATTTGCGGTCTTTTGAAGTTCTTCTTCATTTCTGCTGGAAATAAGTACACGGGCTCCTTCTTTTGCCAGTTCCTGTGCCGTTGCTTTTCCTAAACCTTTACTTGATGCGGTCACGATGACTGCTTTATCTTTTAAACCGAAATCCATTTCCTTTCACCTCATTTAATTGGGAATATTGATCTCTTTGTTCATCGGTTTACCCTTTCCCTGGTAGTTCCAAAACAGAACAAAGACGAATACCGCGAATCCGATGATGTCTGTCACCCAGCCGGGATAAATCAGGAGAAAGGCTGCAACTGCACTGATGAGACGCAGGTTGATAGGGAACTTTTTCTTGAAATAGCCTTCAATGGCCACGGATAACAGAAATACGCCGATCACAGATGTCAGGGTGAGCGTGATGATGCTTGTAACCGTAGCATCGACCATCAGCATTTCATGGGAAAACACAAACATAAATGGAACGATGAACCCGGCTATGGCGAGCCTCATCGCCTGGAATCCGGTCTTCGTCGGATCACCGCCGCTGATTCCCGCTCCGGCAAAGGCCGCCAATGCGACAGGAGGCGTGATGTTCGCAAAGATACCAAAGTAGAACACAAACATATGAGCGACAAACACGGCCGTTTCCGTCGAACCGGCCATTTCACGGAACAGGGGCAATTGTAAAAGGATCGGTGCTGCCATCGTACTCGTAATGATGTAGGTCGGGATACTCGGCAGTCCCATGCCCAGCACGATGGATGTCACCATCGTCAGCAATAACGTAATCACAAGCTGTAGGAGGGGGCTGTCGATCATTTCACCGATCCCGACTATGCTGTTGGCGAGTTCCAGGGCCACTCCCGTTAGTGAAGCCACTCCTACCACAATCCCCACGGCACCACAGGCAACGGCGACAGGTATCGTCGTTTTCGCCCCTTCTTCCAATGCCTGAACACAATCCTTTAATCCGATTTCTTCAGCTTCCAGGTTTCTGGATTTTCTGAACAGATTGATCAGTAGGGGAATCACCACAACCAACAGTAGTTCCCACCATCCGTTTTTCAACGGGGGAATCCCTTCACCGGATAGAAGACCATTCACTTGTGGTTGAAACACAAAGAATACCCCCAGCAGAGTCGATAAGGCCAGAACCTGCTTTGATCCTGAAATGATGATGGTGGCTAAAATGGACCAAAAGGCAGCGTAGAATGGCGTTTTTCCTGAGAATAATAAGTATAGAAGAATCACCATCGGAATGATTAAATGGCCACGCTCTGCCAAAACGGCTTTCACGGATGGAAGGTCCGATTTTGGTACTCCATTCAATCCCCGCTTGGATGCTCTGAAGTGCACTTGAAGCAGGATTCCGATGTAGAATAAGAGGGCGGGGATGATCCCGGCCAAAATCACTTTTGTATAAGGGATATTAAGATTTTCAGCCATAATGAAGGCTGCGGCACCCATTATCGGCGGGAGGATCTGTCCACCCACACTGGCGGCTGATTCGACGGCTCCTGCAAATTCTTTCTTGTAGCCGATCTTTTTCATCAAGGGAATGGTAAAGGCACCTGTCGTCACGACATTGGCAACGGCTGATCCGTTAATGGAGCCGAGAAACCCGCTGGCAATGACGGCAACTTTAGCGGGACCGCCTTTCGTATGACCAGCAACGGCCAAGGCAAGATCGTTAAATAATTTCCCCATTCCGGACCGGCTTAAGAACGCTCCGAACAGGATGAATAGAATGATGTAACTGGCAGATACACCAATCGCCGTACCTAGGATCCCTTCCGTAATATAGACAAGTTGTGAAATCATCTTTTTGGTCACGGTCAGCGTGATCTGCGAATTCAATTCAGGATAGATCGACAGTTTCACATAGAGACCGTAAAGCAAGAATCCGAGCGCCAGGAGGGTCAATCCCCACCCGGTCACACGTCTGGTCAGTTCCAGAATCAGGACGATGACGAGGATCCCGACGTAGAAATCCATATCGTTGATCTGCCCGCCTGTACGGATGATCCGTTCTGCACTGAATAACATATAAATGCCGACGATCAAGGATAATCCACTTAGGATATAGTCATAAAACGGAACCGATTGATCTTTCTTTTTACTAACAAAGGGGTATAGGATGAAGCCAATCGCCATCAGTCCATATAAGTGAATGCTTCGCTGTTTCACGTCCACCAATGCACCGGCATAGGACGTATATAAATGGAAGAGGGCAATCCCGGCTGCCAATACTAAAAGGAATAGACCGATCGCCTTTGGGTATTTACTCCTCGTATTTCCTTCCCGGTCCAACTCTTCCACTGATGTATTCTTCTCGTTTTTCATCATAAGTCACCTCGCTTAATCTTTAACAATCAAATAAATTACTTTATACAGAGGGACGGACCTTACCGATAATTGATAGGACACTTGGGGATCAAGAGAAGTGGTCCGTCCGCTCTCTCGAATGCGATGATTCGTCTCCTTGCCTGTTTGAAAACGCAATGAGCTCCCGATCGTTTGATGGATGCCGGTCATATACACCCAGCCATCTTTTATATACGTATCATCTCCTGCGTGATCAGGGACGCCTGCTCCAAACGTTTTGAACCGGGTTGAAGTCAGCAAAATGGTTTCATCCTGAATATGAAAGAATTCTTCCCAATCTTCTTTTTCAACAGAATGGGTCCAGCGTATGGAAACGTCTTTCTCTTCTAAAAAGGGCTGAACGATTATGTTTTGCTTTTCATCGGATAAGATCATGGTGTTCATCGGGACGAAGGCGGAAAGGGCAAGAAGGAAAAGAATAAAGACTACCAGAATTCTTTTTTTCATAGATAGAAAGAAGAGGGCACCAAGATTGATGCCCTTTCTGTATTATTCCAATAATCCTTTTTCTTCATAGAACTTTTTAGCCCCCGGATGAAGAGGAGCTATGAGGTCCTTCGCCATCTCGTCCCGGTCGACTTCCTTAAGGGGAGCCACTGCCACTGCATCCGTCCCTAAGTAATCATAGTAACGCTTTGTCAGGTCGTATACGGTGTCTTCACTTAGATCTTTTGATACGATCAGCATATTTTGAATCCCGACGGTTTCCACTTTAGAATCCAGGTTGTATTTCGCTTCGTCACCTGAATCAATCGTGAACGTTTTGTAAAAAGGATATTTCTCCATCAGCTTGTCAGCCAGATCTCCTTTGATTTCGACAAACGATACATCATTTTGCTGCATCAGGTCTGTAATATTACTGTTTGGTACTCCCGAAGTGAAGAAGGCAGCATCCAGGGTTCCGTTCTTCATTTCCTGCACGGAATCCGCATAGCCGGTGTGAGTCACTTTTTCAAGATCATCATACGTGAGGCCGGCAGCTTCCAATACCTTCTTTGCACTCTGCTCCACACCTGAACCTACCTGTCCGACACCGACTTTCTTACCCTTTAAATCTTCAATACTCTTAATTCCGCTATCAGACATCGCAACCACCTGCACCACGTTCTGGTACATGCCTGCCATAGCCTGAACATCTACTTTATTGCCTTCGAACTGTCCTTTTCCTTCAACGGCATCATATGCCACGTCACTCATGACGATGGCCATTTGATTTAAGCCGTCCGTGATGTTCTGGATATTGGCAACTGATGCGCCGGTTGATTCTACCGTTACATTTCCGATGGAATCACTTTCTTCAAAAATTGGCTTTAACGATCCACCGATTGCATAATAAGCACCGGATGTTCCACCTGTCCCAAATACGACTGATTGGCTGGTAGAATCACCGCCGCCTGAATCGCCTCCACTTGCCCCATCACTGCCACAAGCAGCCAATAGGATGGAGACGATGGCTATCATTGAAATCCACTTTAATTTTTTCATCGTTTCGTCCTCCTTTAGTTTACCTATTCAATATGGTAACGCTTACATATTAAAATGAGAATATTTAGAACTTAAAGGACGTTTTGGTCTTTTCGGTCTTTTTGTTTGAACATAAAAATGGATAAGGCGCGAATGCCTTATCCATTTTTCCACTGATAGCGATTGACCGGTCTCCCGATCCCGCCATACTCGATCAAGATCTGAACCTGGTCTGATTTCAGGAGGTAATCCAAGTATCTTCGGGCTGTGACCCTTGCAATCCCGATTCCTTCTGCCGTCTCTTCAGCGGAAAGGGGGGCGGATTGGTCGGATAGAAATTGAATGATTTGCTTAAGGGTTTGGGCGTTCAGCCCTTTCGGCAAATCCACACGAAGTTTGTCAGCTCCAGAAGCAGGATGTCCCCCTTGAAGCTGATCGATCTCAAGCTGTCCAATCATTCCTTCTCCTGATATTTGATGTTTAAAAGCCCGATATTTTTCGAGAGCCTGCTTCAACCGCTCAAACTTGAAAGGTTTTATAATGTAATCAACGACTCCCAACCTCATCATATCCCGGATGGTTCCTTTATCCTGTGCTGCAGATATGACGATGACATCCACGTCCGTGCCCTGCTGTCGAAAAGCCTGTAAGGTTTCGATCCCGTTTTGTCTGGGCATGTAATTATCCAGGAGGACAAGATCAGGTTGAAAAGAAGAGACCTTTTCTGCACCTTCCTGTCCGTTTCCCGCAATGGCGCACACCGTAAATCCCGGTACCCGTTCAATGAACATCCGATTCACCTCTTGAACCATCGGGTCATCTTCAATGAGCAGAACGTTAATTGGTTTCGTCATCTGTATTCCCTCCAATCATGGGAAAGGCAAGCTGAAATACTGTTCCTTCCCCTGGGGTTGATTTTACTTGTATATGGCCGTTCGATTTTTCCACGACACTGTGAATTAAGTGGAGTCCGAGCCCCGAACCGTCTTTTCCTTTGGTCGTGTATCCACGTGTAAATAACTGAGGCATCTGTTCTTCTGAAATACCGATTCCATTGTCTTCTACCTCAATATGGAACGTATCTGGATCTTCTTTCAAATAGACGTGTACGTACTTTGATTCTTCCGTGGTGTCCTTTAACGCATATAAACTATTTTCGATCAGGTTCCCTAAGAGGATGACAAAATCATGTTCATCCAGCAGGGAAGGAAGGGAGGTTAGATCACTATCGGAATCAATCTGAACCTCAATTCCCAGTTCCCGTCCACGCCTGATTTTACCCAACAAAAGACCCGTCAACCGATCAAGCTTGATTCGCTCGGCTAAGAACGCGGAGAGATCCTCCTCTTCCCGGGAAGATTGGAAAATATAATCCAGAGCCTTCTCATTCTCTTCAAGTTGAATCAGTCCCGCGACGGTATGTAATGCATTTTGATGTTCATGGTTTTGTACTCGTAATGCATCGACGAACTCCTTGACTCCCGTCAGTTCCTCTGCAAGCCTGGTCATCTCTGTTCGATCCTGGAACACGGCAACCGCCCCTACAATACTTTCATTTACCAAAATCGGAACCCTCGAACTTAGGATGATCCTGTTGTTTAATGTCATTTCTTCATGATAGACAGGTTCCCTCGTTCTCAGAACGTCTGGTAGATTAAAAGAAGGGAGGACTTCATCAATATACTTTCCGGCAGGATTATCCTTAATGAGTAATATTTCTTTCGCCTTTTCATTAAAAACGGTCAGTCTTTGTTGATTATCAATGGCGATGATTCCTTCATTCATGGCTTGGAATGTTGCGGTACGTTCCACAAGAAGCCTGCCGATTTCATGTGGCTCAAGCTGAAAGGTGTCTTTCTTGATTTGTCCCGCTAACAACCAGGAACCCATCATGCCGAATAAAAGGGTGATCGTTCCTATAATGATCAATTCATTCTTTAGATTGCTCATAATATCGAAGGTGGAAGGGAGCAGGATGGCTACAACGACCACACCGATTTGTTGATGTTCAGGATTCATGACAGGAACGAATCCCCTCACAGCCGTGCCGAGTTCACCTTTCGCCGTTGAGACGTAACTATGTTCCGCAAAGGCGGGGCCTTCATCCTTACCGGCGGATATGGTGCCGAGCTGCTCTTCCGATGGATGGGAGTAGCGGATCCGATTCATATTGAGTACGACAATATAGTCCGATCCATTAACGGTGCGGATGTTTTCCACCACCGGCTGAATTTCCTTCCATCCAAGGGAATCTTCCAGGTGGCTTTGAACGGTCGGTAGGTTGGCTACTGTCCTCGCCGTAATAAGGGCCTGATTCCCTAATTCTTCTTTTTTCATCTCGATCGCTTTTCCGACAAAAATAATGAATCCGATTAATAGGGCAAATAAGACAACCCCGAAGGATAATATCGTCATTTTCCAGCGAATGGGCATTTGTTTTCGATTCATTCTGAATATTCCTTCCTCTTTGTTCAAAGTTATTGTACCATTTTTAATAGAATCTGAAAGAGGAGGGTTCCCCTGATGAGAACCTTTTTGTTCATTGGCCTCTTTATCCTGACAGGGATAGTGACCGCCTATGTGGTTGGATTTCAAACACGGGATGGGTTTTCGGCAGAATATGACGATGATCAGGAAAAGATGAAGGATCAAATCGTGATTAAAGTGAGTCATGTCGTTTCGGAAAATACCCCTAAAGGAAAAGCGGTTCGGCGATTTAAAGCGCTTGTAGAAGAAAATACAAAGGGAAAAGTGAAGGTGGAAATCTATCCGAACGGATCCCTGTATTCGGATATCAGTGAGTGGGAGGCCCTTAAGAATAATAATGTGCAGATGATCATCCCGGCCACATCGAAAGTATCTCAATATGTTCCTGAGTTCTGCCTATTTGATTTACCTTTTGCCTTCGATAGCTATAGCCAGGTTCAGCAAGCTTTTGAAGGGAGGATTGGAGAGATTTTACTGGAAAAAGCAGAAAAGCGTGAACATGTAAAGGGTGTCACCTTTTGGTATAACGGGTTTAAACAAATAACAAATAATCAGCGTCCTTTACTAACCCCCGCTGATTTTAATCGACTACACTTCCGCACAATGCCAAGTGAAGTCATAAAGAAGCAATACCAAATAATGGGGGCGGCTGTAAGTGATCTCCCTTTTAATAAAACCTATGAAAATCTTGAGGTCGGCTTCATTGATGGACAGGAAAATACTATATCCAATATATACTCCAAGAAGCTCTATGATCATCAATCCTACCTCACCGTCAGCAACCATTCGTACTTGGGTTATGCTGTATTAATGAATGAAGAATTTTGGAATGAGTTACCCGAAGAGTACCAGGTGAAAATCAAGGAGGCCATGATCCAAACCACAGACTGGATCCGACGGCATTCCATTGAAATGAATGATGAGCAAATGCGGGAGTTGAAGAGAAACACCGATTTGGATATTCATATTCTGCTGAATTCAGAGAAAGAAGAGTGGAGAGAGAAGCTGGCTCCTTTATATGAGGAGTATGAAGATGTCTTTGGGGAGGAATTGATGGGGGAGATGGGTGAAATAAACGGCAGACCTCGATGAATGTAAGTTAGTTAGTATTATTAATTATTAGGGATGAAGTTCTCTTTTATGTTCCCAGTTTTCCTTTACAAGAATCGTCATGTTATCCTGGGTATCCTGCTGATTTTCTTCGAGTACGGTCATTCTGGATACGAGCTTGTCCATGCGGTTTTCGATTTTCCTCATTCGCTCATTCATGTTGTTTTCAAAACGAGTCATTTGTCCTTGAAGTTCTCTTATGGCCTGTAAAATCTGATCCATCCTATTTTTTACCACCTTCTACTTATTTCAACACAGAATCTGGGAATATTACCTTCACAATCATTGAAAAAAATCTACCCTTACAGATACGGTTTTGCTTTTGAATATGGTAATATAAGAAAATGTAAAGAGAGATAACAAGGAACCACATTACATAGAGTTAGGAGAATGATCAATGAGTAAAACACTAATTTTCGGACACAAAAATCCAGACACAGATACCATCACTTCGGCACTTGTATATGCTGATTTAAAATCGAAAGTAGGCATGGACGTGGAGCCGGTTCGTCTAGGTGAAGTGAACGGTGAAACACAATACGCCCTTGATTACTTTAAAGTCGATGCACCGCGCTTAGTAGAAAAGGTTGCCGCTGAGACGGATACGGTCATCCTGGTTGACCATAACGAGCGCCAGCAGAGTGCCGAGGACATCGAGGAAGTGCGCGTTCTTGAAGTCATCGATCACCACCGCATCGCGAACTTCGAAACGGCCGATCCTTTGTACTACCGTGCTGAGCCGGTTGGATGTACGGCAACGATCTTAAACAAGATCTACAAGGAAAAGGGAGTAGTAGTCACGAAGGAAATGGCTGGATTGATGCTTTCTGCGATCATCTCGGATTCTCTATTATTTAAATCTCCAACGTGTACGGAAGAAGACGTGGAGGCTGCAAATGAGCTGGCTGACATCGCAGGGGTAGACCTACAAGTGTACGGCTTGGAAATGCTGAAGGCAGGCGCCAACATGAGCACGAAATCAGTCGCTGAGCTTGTGACTCTTGATGCAAAAGAATTCTCCATGGGTAACGCCAAAGTGGAAGTGGCTCAAATCAACGTGGTCGATGTGAATGATGTATTCGGACGCCAGGCAGAAGTCGAAGCGGCCATGGAAACGCTGATCAAGGAAAAAGGACTGGATCTATTCCTTCTTGTCGTAACGGACATCCTGGAAAACGACTCGACGGCTCTTGCCCTTGGAAGCAAATCGGCTGAAGTGGAGAAAGCGTTCAGCGTCACGCTTCAAAACAACACGGCTTTATTAAAAGGCGTGGTATCCCGTAAGAAGCAGATCGTCCCTGTATTGACGGATGCGATGAAATAAGAAATTGGAAGGGGCAGTCTTTTGGCTGCTTCTTTTTTATATCTACAAAGGGAGAGGTCCAGCATGAAATTCAAAAAAATCCACCACATTGCCATCATTTGCTCGAATTACACAAAATCTAAAGACTTTTACGTCAACAAACTCGGGTTCGATATAAAGCAGGAAATATACAGGGAAGAAAGGGATTCTTATAAACTCGACCTTATGTTAAACGGAGAGTATATCATCGAACTCTTCTCATTCCCTGAAGCCCCGGCACGTCCGAGTTATCCGGAAGCACGAGGGCTGCGCCATCTAGCCTTTGAAGTGGAGGATATAGAGGAATCCGTAAAGGAGTTAAATCAAAAGGGGATTGAAACCGAAGAAATAAGGATAGATCCCTATACTCATAAACCATTCACGTTTTTCGAAGATCCGGATGGACTGCCGTTGGAGCTATATGAAATCAGCTAGAGGTCCGTCCCTCAAAAAAAGAGCACTTCCCATTGAGAGAAGTGCTGTCCAAAGGTATTGTAATTTGTCGTTAGATTCATTTAAACATAAATCGAGTTTTGAAGGATTGGGGATATAGCACGATTATCATTGGAAAACAGAGGGGTTTCTAGGGATTTCAGTTGTTTTATACACAAATATAAAGATATTAATATTTGAGGTTATGGAAAAAAAGAGCACTTCCCACGAGGAGAAGTGCCATCAAAAGGTATTGTAATTTGTCGTTAAGACTATTAAAACATAGATTCAAAATGCATGTATTGGCGGCATATGTTTCTGAGAATGAATGTATGTCGATAATCCTAAAAAAATTGCCTGTTTTCTGATAAAATATTAAAATATTAATATTTTTTAGGAGGTGGACTTATGGACTATTCAGTTATTGGGAAAAAGATAAAGGAATTAAGGAAAGTCGTCGGTTTGACTCAGGGAGAATTGGCAGAGGGAATATGTACCCAAGCTCTGATCAGCCGGATAGAGAAGGGGGATATATATCCGAGCGCAACGTCTCTCTATCAAATTTCAAGAAAGCTCGGCGTCGATGTGAACTACTTTTTTGAGATTGGGTTGACTCCCCGGCTGGATTATGTGAGAGAGGTTGAGCGACAACTAAAGAAGCTGAGAGTGAAATTGAAATATGATGAAATCCTTGAGATTGTCAAAACCGAAGAAAAGAACCCTCTATTTCTAAAGGATGAAACCAACCTTCAACTTCTTTATTGGCATAGAGGAATCTATGTGAATGAGGTCGAAAAAAATAAAGACGAAGCTCTGATCGTATTAGAGAGGGCACTCTCACTGACCTTTAACAAGAAAAAGGCCATGTCGGAGCGTGAAATGAATATTTTGATCAGTATGGGAATCCTGGAATTCAGCCGACGCAACCATGAACGGGCGTTAGAAATTTACGAAGACGTCAATGCCGCTTTGACTTACAATGACCAACTTAGCGATAAGTCCATCAAAACCAGACTGTTGTATAATATCGCCAGGGTACTGACGAGACTTGGAAAGTATCACGAATCCACCAAGTATTGTGAAGAAGGCATTCGCTGGATCATAGAAGAAGAGAATTTATATGGCTTCGCTCAATTGAATTATCATATCGGATATAACCTGGAACTGGAAGAGAAGTACGGGGAGGCTCTACCTTACCTCGTTAAGGCTGCTATGTTGTTTGACATTCAATATAATACAACGTTAGCTACTTTTATCGAAGGGAAGATAGAAGAACTTAAAGCAAAAATATATTGAAACAAATAATCGGACAGAATCGTATTCCTTAATAAAGAGGGGGGCGGAGGCGTGAATTATTCCATCATTGGTAATAAGATAAAGGAATTACGTCAGGTGGTAGATATTACTCAAGGTGAATTAGCTGATGGAATCTGTACTCAGGCTTTGATTAGTAGAATGGAAAAGGGAGATATATATCCCAATGCTACTACTCTCTATCAGATTTCCAAGAAACTTGGAGTGGATGTGAACTATTTCTTTGAAATCGGAATGACTCCCCGTCTCGATTACATTCAAGAAGTGGAAAGACAACTTCGTAAATTGCGGATTAATCATCAATATATCGAAATGATGGAAATGGTCAAAAACGAAGAGGATAATCCATTATTCAAAGACAACGTAAATGCGCAACTTCTTTGTTGGCATAAGGGGATCTATCAATTTGAAGTTGTAAAAGATCAGGATACTGCTTTTGACCTTTTACACAAGGCATTTCACCTGACTGCTGATAGTAAAAAAGTGTTGTCAGAAAGAGAAATGGAAATCCTTCTCACCCTCGGGGCTTTTCATTTCAGTAATGAAAATTATCAAAAGTCACTCTGTCACTATTCTGAAGTGAAGGCAGCAGTATCTAATGCAGAATGGTTGCAGGATAAATCGATCAAAACGAGGCTCCTGTACAACATGGCAAGAGTTTACACAAGGCTTGGAGATTATCAGGAATCCATTCAATATTGTAAAAAGGCAATCAAGTGGATCATTAAAGAAGAGCATATGTATGGGTTTGCTCAACTCCATTATCATTTAGGATATAACCTTGAGCTTCAAGGTGAATATGAAAAAGCTTTTCCTTATTATAAAAAGGCTGCCGCTTTTTTTGAAATTCAAAACAATTTAGAATTTGTGCGGTTTATCAGAAGGAAAATAGACCAACTTAGGAATGAATCAGGAAAGATATCTTCACAAAAAGAGAGCACTTCCCTCTAGGAGAAGTACTATCAAAAGGTATTGTAATTTGTCGTTAGGTTTATTAAATCATAAGGAAGAAATGTATGTAGTCGTGTTCTCGGCTATTGAGGCTAACTAGGATCTGATTTCTCTGCAAAAATGGCATGTTTTCATTGGAAATATAAAGATATTAATATTTTAAGGAGGTGGGGTTTTGGATTACTCAATCATTGGTAAAAAGATAAAGGAGTTGCGAAAGGTCGTTGGGTTAACGCAAGGGGATCTAGCGGAAGGAATTTGTACGCAGGCGTTAGTCAGCCGCATAGAAAAAGGGGACATTTACCCAAGTGCTACTGCTCTTTATCAAATTTCCGAAAAACTTGGGGTGGACGTCAACTACTTCTTTGAAATCGGAACAACACCACGATTAGACTATGTGAAAGAAGTCGAGCATCAATTGAGACATTACAGAGTGAGGTTAATGTACGATGAAATGATTGAAATGGTAAGGGCAGAAGAGAAAAATCCCCTCTTTTCTAAAAATAAAACCAATCTCCAATTGCTTTATTGGCATAAAAGTATTTATCTATTTGAAATAGAAAAAGACCAGCAGAAAGGGCTGGCTCTTTTGCAAGAAGCACTTTCATTAACTACAAATAAAAAGCGGGCCATGACAGAACGAGAAATCGAAATACATATGACCTTAGGGGTTTTTGAATATGGACAAGGAAATCTAGAGGAGTCTTTAACGTTATATGAGGAAGTTAGATCTGCCTTACAATCAAGTACACAACTTCATGATAAGTCGATTAAAACGAGATTGCTCTATAATATTGCCAGAACTTTAACCAGATTAGGAAAGTACAAAGAGTCCAATTCCTACTGTGATCAGGCAATCAAATGGTGTCTGGAAGAGGAACATTTATTTGGTTTGGGCGAGCTTTATTATCATACTGGATACAATTATGAACTAGAGGGAGAACTAGAAAAAGCCTTATCATTCATAGAGAAATCCATTTTAATATTTGACATGTACGAAGATGACCGGTACCACCACTACCTTCAAAAAAAGCGGGAAGACATCTCTCGTAAATTGGGAATCTTATGAAATGGGTGTGTACCCTCTTTTGTGAATCCTCATTGGCGCTTCATGACACCATGAATAGTTCGAGAAGCTCTTTTATTTTTCATACATCTTGCATGTCCCTCATAAGATGAACTGTAGGTGAGGGGGGTGGATGTATGAGAAGGAAAAGCCCGGTTCCTCTGATAATCGGTGCAGTCGGGGTAATCATCCTGTTGGTGGCTCTGTTCACCTTTATCGGAAAAAGCCAGGAACCTGATACACCTGAAGAAGTGATCGAGGAGTTTTATGACTTTGAAAAAGATGGTGACTTCGGCAATGCGTGGGAGTTATTTCACTCGGAGATGAAAAACAAGTTTCCCAAATCCTCCTATATCCAAACGAAGAATCATGTATTCATGGGGCATATGGGGGTAGATGAGTTCGATGTAGAAGTAGGCAGCATAGAAAAGGTGAAGGAGTTTACGTTTAATGACGAAGGGCTTCAGTTCAAAAATGTCAGGAAAGCGGAAGTGAACATGTCTTTTGATAGCCAATTCGGAGAGCTGATGATCACTCAAACGTGTTATGTAGCGATAGAAGAAGATGAATGGAGGATCCTGTGGAATTATAATTTCTAAGGTGAGAAATGAAAATGCAATTTTTTTAACGTAATTGGTTTTATCCCGTGTGGTCCGGGTAATAAGAAACTAATTATTTACAAAGGAGGGCATTAGCTGTGTCACTGCTCTATTTTAAGGCTCGTGAAGCCTATGAACTGGATGCGAAAGTATCTCAATCCCAGATTACAAGACTGAGGGAATATCGCAGAACCAAGCCCGCCCCTGTTGCTAAAAAGAATAGCTGATGGTTCTTTTGAAAAAGAGTCTCCTGCTCAGTCTAAATTCGTTTAGGCTGTTTTTTTATGTTTACATGTAAAAAAGTCGGAAATCCACTGATTCCCGACTCTTCATTAATCCAGGTCTTCCCCGATGATACGGACTTCCCGTTCAAGCTCTACATCAAACTTTTCTTTCACCGTCTTTTGAACATGTTCAATCAGCGAAATATAATCAGTTGCTGTTGCATTGTCTTTATTCACAATGAAGCCGGCATGTTTGGTGGATACTTCTGCACCGCCGAAGTTTGTACCTTGAAGCTCGCTGTCCTGAATCAATTTACCCGCGAAATATCCAGGAGGACGCTTAAAGACACTTCCACATGATGGATACTCAAGTGGCTGCTTGGATTCCCGTTTGTCCGTTAAATCGTCCATGATGGCTTTGATGTCCTCATAAACCCCAGGCTGCAGACTGAACGTCGCCTCCAGGACGATGTCCCCTTTTTCAGAGATATTACTGTGACGGTAATCAAGCTCAAGTTCTGCCGCCGTCCGTTTCACAAGGTTGCCGTCACGATCGACGACATGACAGTAATCAAGGACATCCTTGATCTCCCCACCGTACGCCCCTGCGTTCATGAACAGGGCGCCGCCTACCGTACCAGGAATACCGCACGCAAACTCAAGTCCCGATAGCTTCTCGGCTAAAGCGCGTCTCGACACATCGATGATGGCTGCCCCACTTTGAGCGACTATCAGCTGATCGGTTGCTTTAATGTCCTTAAAGTTCTTTAAGTGAAGGACGATGCCGCGAATTCCACCATCTTTCACGATCAAATTCGAGCCGTTTCCGAGTAGCGTAAAAGGCACATCGACTTTATTCGAAAGCTTCACGATGTTTTGAACTTCTTCATATGTGGTCGGGGTAAGGAAGAAGTCTGCTCTTCCACCGAGCTTCGTATACAAATGATCCCGTAACAATTCGTCACGCTTAATATTGTCCGAGTGCATGACCTTCGTTAATTCTTCAAACACTTTTTCTTTATTGTACATTCTATATCAGTCCTATAAAGTAATTTTCATCTCTTCACTATTCAAGCCTACCCCACCATTATATGACGAAAACCCATGAAAGTTAAATGGTTTCAGTTGGGAGTGGGTAATATCAGTCTATTGGAGGAAGATCCCACTCCATAAATAAGAAAAAGAACCCCCTAATTGGAAGTTCCTAGTAATTACGATTTTTTTATGAAATGAAAGTGCTTAGCCATCGGATGAGGTTTATGATGAAGCCACGGTTTTCTTTCTTTTCCTGTCCGGGATTCGTTCCATCGCTTTCTTTTAGTTTGATTGAATACTTGCCAAACCCGCTGTCCTGCTCTCCAAGGAACTTATACTTTCTGGCATTCTTGATGTAATTCTGGGCTTTCATAGACGTTTCGAAAACGATATTCGTATTACCTTTTACAGGGGTAAAGGACCAGTTCCCATCCGCTTCCGGATCGATGGTCTTTTTCTCCATGATGTAATCAATAATCACATTACGATTCTCATCCGGTGATTGAACGATGATTTCTGAGTTCTTTACTCCTGGGAAATTCCCGCTTGCGCGATAGTTATTGGTTGCTACGATGAATTTCTGGTTCGGATCGATGGCTTTTCCATTAAATTTCAGATTCTTGATACGGCTTGAATCTTTGTTTACCAAAACACCTTCAGCATCGTATTTTGAAGGCTTGGTTACATCGATTTCATAGGTGACCCCGTCAATGACATCAAAGTTATAGGAGCGGTAGTCACCGTTCACAAGATTTTGTTCTTCTGATTTAGAAGGATCGATTTGATTGAATTGACCCGCAGACATCTCAAGCCACTCTTTCACGTCAGCACCTGTAAGCAGCACGGCCTGAAGGGTGTTTGGATAGAGGTACAGGTCAGATACGTTCTTGATGGCGATTTCACCCGCAGGGATGTCTGTATAATAATCAGGATTCGCCCGTGTACCTGCTTTGAACGGGGCACCTGCAGATAGAACCGGGATGCCATCATACTCTGTCCCTTTGATGTACTTTTCAATATACCATTTCTGTGCGTTTGTCACGATTTGAACGGACGGATCATCACTTACAAGAGCGAAATAACTATTGATTGGAGAAGTTGTTTCCCCGACGGCACTGCGGACCCATTCAATGGTCGCCTCGTGCTCCTCTTTCACTGCGTCGAGGATGCTTTGGTCTGCCTCAACAGCAGGTGTTCCGTCCGGATTCAGGATAGAGCGGGTGGAAGCCTGTGTATTCGCGACATCCCATTTCCCGTCTATTAATTCAAGTTCTAGGTCAACGAGTCCGAGGTGATCTCCCCAGGAACCAGGCATAACCGATCCGACACCATTGATCGTACCTTTCTTGACGTCCACCCCTTCAATCCCGCTATACGAATCAGAAGGGAAGACCCCGTGTGAATGGCCAAACAAGATCGCGTTGATTCCATCTACTTTAGAAAGGTCATACGTTGCGTTCTCCTCCATGCCTTCCTGGGTGACGTTACCGATACCGGAGTGAGGGATCGCGACAATGACATCAGCACCGTCCGCCTTCATCTGAGGGACGAATTTGTTCGCAGTCTCAATAATGTCTTTTGCAACGACTTTTCCTTCAAGGTTCCCTTTATCCCACTGCATGATCTGTGGAGGGACGAAACCGATGACTCCGACTTTGATTGCATGCTCTTCACCGTCTTCATCGACCACGGTGCGATCAAGGATTTCATACGGCTTAAAATAGTTCTTGTCATTGTCGGGATTCCCGTCTTTATCATCTACGTACACATTGGCGTTCACATATGGAAAGTTTGAACCTTTTAATGATGTACCGAGGAAATCAAGACCGTAGTTGAACTCATGATTCCCGACGTTACCGGCATCATAATCCAACAGATTCATCGCTTTGTAGACAGGGTGGATTTCCCCATCTTGAAGCGGGTCTTCTTTCGCTACATAATCTCCAAGTGGATTTCCCTGGATCAAATCTCCGTTATCGAACAATAATGAGTTCTGCGATTCAGCCCGTGCCTGTTTAATCAGGGTAGCCGTTTTGGCGAGTCCGTATTTGTCTGTCACTGTATCCTGATAGTAATCATAGTTTGCGAGGTTAACGTGGATGTCGGTTGTTTCAAGTATACGAAGCTTCACAATATCTTTATCCATGACGTCAGCATATGTAATCGAAGGAGTGGCTTGAGGAATCAGAAGACCAAGAGCCAAAGCACTGCCGGCAATGACTTTTTTCTTATTGGATGTTTTTTTCAAATGAATCGCTCCTATTTATGTAGTTAATTGTCAAACAATTACATGCTAGCATATCAACATGAAATAAAAATGGTGTAAAAGTATGATTTATTTGAAAAATATAAAAGTTTTGTAAAAGCCTGGTCGTGCGTAAATTGTTGGTTTATTTTTGAGGGGTAATAAGATAGGATAGAACATATAAAAATATGCTATAACATCTATTCATCTACTAAAATATACTTTTCTGATACAAAAGAGAGGAGGGTGCGATTTGGCACGATTATACACGGCGCTAATCGGCTTAAGCCTGATCTGGGGCATGTCTTTCGTCTTTATAAAATGGTTAGTGGAACCGGCAGGAGTGTGGGGGACGGTGTTTTTACGATGCCTGGCAGGGGCCCTCGTTCTTCTTCCGATCTTCTTCATTCAGAGGAAAAAGGAAGGGAAGAAACCACTTCCTTTATGGAAACTCCTCGTTGTGGGAATCGGAAATGCTGCCCTTCCTTGGACTCTGATCGCCTTAAGTGAAACGCAGATCAACAGCAATACCGCTTCCATCCTGAACGCGACCACTCCGATTTGGACAGGGTTGGTTGGATTTTTATTCTTCTCTGTTGTATTGACGGGATTTCAATGGATTGGGATCGCGGTCGGATTCATCGGCATTCTCGTGCTGATGAACTTTGAGGTGAGCGGTATCTTCACGTCTGATTTTGTAGGGGTGGGGACGATGGTGCTCGCGACGATGAGCTATGCCTTTGCTTCCCAGTTCACGAAAAAATACCTGGCAGGAACGAGTGTAGTCGTCATCTCTACGTTCCAGCTGCTGATCGGGGCCGCGGTCGGGTTTGTCGGCATGATGGTTACGGATCCCATCTCTGTCAGTGATTTAGCATCAGGTGAGGTCATCCTCGGTATTTTAGGACTGGGTTGCCTCGGGTCAGGTGTGGCGACGCTTCTGTATTTCTACATCATGACCAATGGAAGCCCCGAGTTTGCTTCGACCGTGACGTACCTGATTCCGGGTACGGCGATGATCTGGGGATTCGTGCTCCTAAGGGAGCCGGTGACCCACAACCTTATTTTAGGCTTGCTGATCATATTCGCAGGGGTATTCCTATCGTCCAGAAAATCGAAGAAAATCATCACGTCCCTGCCGGCAGGGACGAGGTAAGACCTTTAAACAAACGTTTGATTAGTATGTTGAATCCCTTGTACCACAAGGGGGGAGCGTACCAGTCAAACGTTTGTTTAGTTTCCGGGAACCGAAACTCCCCGGAAACTAATGCAAACCAACTTATTTTCATATAAAATGAGTAAGATACATAAGGTAGACTAACGCATAGCACATGCTATTAAAAATAAAACATAAGGATGGTAATTCTATATGAAAACGGCAATTGTAACGGATAGTACCGCCTACATCCCGAAAGAATTGCGTGATCAGCTCAACATACATATGATTCCTCTCAGCGTCATTTTCGGAGGAGAAACCTATCAAGAAGAAGTTGATATTACGGCAAGTGAATTTTACGAAGAAGTCAGCATCCAGCACAAGCTACCCACCACTTCACAGCCCCCGGTCGGAAAATTCGTCGAGCTATTCGAGAAACTTTCCGAGGAATACGATGCCGTCATTTCCATCCACCTGTCCAGTGGAATCAGCGGGACCTATCAAGGTGCCGTGCAGGCAGGTGAAATGGTCGAGAGCATTAAGGTATACCCCTATGACTCTGAAATCAGCTGTATGATCCAAGGTTTTTACGCCATCGAAGGGGCCAAGCTTGCCCGTGAAGGGAAATCAGCAGAAGAAATCGTTGGGTTATTGGATGAAATGAAAGAATCGGTACAAGCGTACTTCATGGTCGATGACCTGGCACACCTACAGCGCGGCGGAAGGCTTTCTCAAGCACAGGCCATCATCGGGAGCCTGTTACAGGTAAAGCCGCTGCTGCACTTCGTGGACAAAGTGATCGTTCCGTTTGAAAAAATCCGCACGAAAAAGAAAGCGTTGAAGCGTGTGGAAGGGATCCTCGAAGAAGCCGTGAAGTCCGATGAAGCCTATCAAGCTTCCATCATTCATGCCAATCGGGAAGATGAAGCGATTGAGTGGAAGAAAGAGCTTCAAGAGAAATATCCGAACGTGGAATTCAATGTGAGTTACTTCGGTCCTGTCATCGGGACTCATTTAGGTGAGGGTTCGATGGGAATCGGCTGGGCGAGGAAGATGAGCCGGTAGGGGATTGTTTCTTGACTGCTGATTTGTACCTGGTACAATAAGGCCAATATGTACCAGGTACACTCCTACACTCTCTAATGGTGCCAGGCACAAAACGATCGTTTCGTGCCTGGCACCATTTTTCATGGGAGGATTTTCAACCTCAAGTGTAGAATACAATACTATCCAACATAAGGAGTGATGCAGTTGCGTTTTGCTTTAATGGATCACACGTTAATCCCTGAGCCCCTTGTAAAAGAGCCACACCCCCTTCTCCAAAAAATCTCAGAATTCACTACCAATCCACCTCAACCAATTAATCCATCCTTTCAATTTTCACCAGAGCTGCAATCCTATCTAAGTGGAAGATCTTTATTAGTAGACGAGATTCCATTTTCAATTCATACCCTCCATGAGCACTATGTGAATGGCTATGTTTCCTATGAAAAAGGAGTGGAAGAGTGTCGATGTCATCGGTGTGGAAATAACAAACCCCAGCTATTGGCAGCTTTCCATTGCTCCAGATGCCACACCGGATGCACCTATTGCCGGAACTGCATCATGATGGGAAGGGTGTCTGAGTGCACGCCGCTCCTAAGGTGGAATGGTCCTGGACCGCAGTCTCCACTAGTAACGTTTGACTGGTCCGGTACCCTTTCAGAAGCGCAAAAGGCTGCCTCGGAACAAATGATATCTGCCATTCAAGTTCACACCGACCTCCTCGTATGGGCTGTATGTGGAGCCGGCAAGACCGAGGTGCTTTTTGAAGGAATATACGAAGCTCTTCGGCAAAACAAGCGCGTCTGCATTGCCGCACCCCGTACCGATGTCATCCTGGAACTGTCTCCCCGCCTTAAAAAAGTGTTTCCGGAAACACAGGTCACCACCTTATACGGGGGCTCAGATGAACGGCACAGCTATGGCCAACTTGTTTTATCTACTACCCATCAACTTTACAGGTACAAAGAAGCCTTCGATGTCATGATCATAGACGAAGTCGACGCGTTCCCGTATTCCTACGATTCCTCTCTGCAGGGGGCCGTAGAGAAAGCCCGAAAGCCCCACTCGTCCATCATTTACTTGACGGCAACCCCGGACGGTAAAACGCAACAGGAATGTGCCCGGGGAAAAAGAAACTTTATCCAAATCCCGGCCCGTTTCCACCGTCATCCGATCCCACTTCCCAGGTTTGTCTGGGGCGGCCTCTGGAAAAAACCCCTCAAGAAAAATCGTATTCCCCCTGCATTGAAAAAATGGACCTCATTAAGACTCAATCAATCGAAACAAGCCCTGATTTTCTTTCCCACTGTCGCTCTTATGGAAAAAGCCCTGCCTTTATTCCAAGAAATGAATCCCCTTATTGAATCGGTTCATGCTGAGGATCCCAAACGAAAAGAAAAAGTAATGAAGATGAGACAGGGTGAAATTCCGATTTTACTTACGACAACCATTTTAGAACGGGGAGTGACTATCCCGAATATTGATGTCGCTATCCTTGGAGCCGAAGAAAAGATTTTCACCGAAAGTGCACTCGTTCAGATCGCCGGCAGGGTGGGGAGGAGCGCTGACTATCCAACAGGGGATATCGTCTTTTTCCATTACGGCCGCACGAGGGAAATGATCAAAGCGCTGCTTCATATCGACCATATGAACAAAGAAGCCGGTAAAAGGGGATTGATTCATGGTCACTAACTGTTTGAATTGTAGTAGCGAAGTGGTAGAAGAATGGTCGTGGAGAGGGTTATTTTACAGGGATCCTCAATTTCTGTGTCAGGAATGCGAGAAGCAGTTGAAGAAGATTGAAGGGGAGCGATGCAGGGGGTGTTCCCGTTCATTGGAGTCATTGCCTTCCAATCTCGTAAAAGAAGATGTCTGTCTGGACTGCAATCGGTGGGACCAGGATCCGGAGTGGAAGGGGATTCTCCATAAAAACGATTCATTGTATCACTATAATGATTTTTTGAAAGCGTACTTGGCCAGATACAAATACCGGGGGGATTACGCGTTGGCCAAAGCCTTCTCCCATACGATTAAATCCTATCTTGCAAAAATGGCATATGACCATATCATCCCCATCCCACTCAGCGAAGAACGCCTCTATGAGAGAGGATTCAATCAATCTACGGCAATGTTGGAAGAATCAGAGGTCCGTCCCTCACATATCCTCACGCGTTTGCATTCTGAGAAGCAGTCGAAGAAGACTCGCGCTGAGCGTCTTCGCCAGGTGCAGGTTTTTCAGTTAAGAGAGTGTGATGTGAAGGGCAAGTCGATTCTGCTGTTTGATGATATTTATACGACGGGGACGACGTTGAGGCAGGCGGCGAAGTTACTGAAAGAGGCTGGCGCTGAAGAGGTATCATCCTTAACTCTCGCCAGGGGTTAAAGCAAACCCCTTTCCTGCCGATATAAAGTGTAAGAGAAGCTTCACCGGGAGGAAACAGATATGTCAGAAATCATCAACTGTCAACGTTGCAACGCGATTTTTATGCAAAATAAATTCCGTGATGTGTGTGACAAGTGTTTTAGAGAAGAAGAAAATATGTATGAGACCGTCTACCAATTTTTAAAGAAACGGGAGAACCGTGCTGCGACCATGGAGCGGGTCATTGAAGTAACCGGAGTAGACGAGGAACTTCTATATAAATGGGTGAAAAAAGGTCGCATCCAGACGAGGCAATTTCCGAATATGGGTTATCCTTGTGATAAATGCGGGAAGATTATAGGGACGGGACGGATCTGCGGTGACTGTTCATCAGAGCTTGCAAGTGATCTGAAAAAGTTCGATACCGAACAGGAATGGAAGAGAAAATCCCAGGAATCGGGTCAGAGAACCTATTACACGATGAGAGATAAGAACTAGTCGTAAGGAATGGAATTCAGGAAGAACTAACCAGTCCCTGACACTAAACAAAACCTGTTTTCATCCGATATACTAGGTAGAAACCATGTACGTGAAGAAAGCGAGGGAAAATGATGAAGATTAACTCTATCGGAAATCAGAACATCAATCCTTATAAGCGCAACTTGAACAAAATGGATGAGGTCGGGAAAGCGGGCAAACCGGCATCCGACAAAATCGAAATTTCTTCTGCTGCCAAAGAAATGCAGGAGGTTTCCAAACTCGGCAAAGAGCGCCAGGCGCGAGTAGAGTCTCTAAAAGATCAGGTACAGAGCGGGAATTACACCATCGAGCCGAAAGCCGTTGCTAAAGGATTAAAGAATTTCTATAATGGACAATAAAGGGGAGCGAACAAACATGTCAGCTACAAACCTTACGACAACACTTGAAAAACTCTATAAGCTGCACAAAAGTTTGTTCGACCTTTCTGTGAATAAAACGGATGTCATCAAAAAAGGTGATATGGGTGAACTTGATCGTGTATTGAAGGGTGAGCAGAAGCATCTGGCCGCCATCAATACGGTGGAAGCAGAACGACAAAGAGAATCCAGTCACTATCTTCAATCACGGGGAGTGGCTTTCAACGGGGCACCAACCATTTCTCAGTGCATTGAGCACAGTGCACCCCAAGAACAAGAAACACTTGTCCACTGGCAGCAAAAACTTGTCGAAATCATCGGAGAATTGAGAGTCCAAAACGAGCTGAATCAAAAGCTAGTCTATCAATCTCTACAATTCGTGAATATGAATCTATCCATGACGCAACCACAGCCGGAACAATCCACTTACTCACGACCAAACGGTGAAAAAAAAGCACCGGCAAGTCGATCTATCTTTGATTCGAAGGCATAGCACTTACTAATTGAAACGGAGGCAACACCATGCGATCCACTTTTATGGGCCTGGAAACGGCAAAACGAGGCATGTACACCCAGCAGGGCGCCCTTTATACAACCGGTCACAATATCTCCAACGCGAATACCCCTGGATATACCCGTCAACGAGTCAACTTTGAACAAACGACACCCTATCCTGCCCCCTCTATGAACCGTCCACAAATCCCCGGCCAAATCGGAACGGGAGTCGAAGCCGGTTCGATTCAACGCGTGCGTGATTCATTCCTGGACATGCAGTATAGAGGCGAAAACCAAAAGCTCGGCTACTGGGACACAAAAATGGAAGCGATGAAGAAGATGGAAGAGGTCATGAATGAACCATCCGATTCAGGCTTATCGAAAACGATGGATATGTTTTGGCAGTCCCTTCAGGATTTAGCCGTTAACCCGTCCAATGCTGGTGCACGTTCAGTGGTAGTCGAAAGAGGGAAAGCCGTTGCTGAAACATTCAATTACTTATCCTCTTCTTTAACAAGTGTCAGAGGCGATCTGAAAAATGAGCTATCTGTCAGCGAAAAGCAAATCAATTCTCTGTCGAAACAAATCGATAACATCAATAAGCAAATAGCCGATGTTGAACCACACGGCTATCTCCCGAATGATCTATACGATGAGCGTGACCGCTTGATCGATGAACTTTCACAGCATGTTTCCATCCAAACGAGCTACCAGTCCAATGGAGGACAGTCGTCTCCTATCGCAGAAGGTGCCGTCACGGTCACCTTGGTCGGGAAAGACGGAAACCTCGCCGTCAACCTAGTCGGGAAAAATGGTGTGAATGAAGTTAAGCTTACCTATGATGGTCCTCAAAATTCGGTAGATTCCGTCTCAATTGGTCAACAAACACTCGATATCAAAGACTTCTTATCTCAAGGTGAAGGAAAACTCAGAGCCCTTGTCGATACATACGGCTACAAAAATGAAGACGGTGAAGCAGAAGGCTCCTACATCAGTATGCTCGATGAACTGGACAGCATGGCGTATGAATTTGCCAAAGCATTCAATGACCAGCATCAACAAGGATTCACGCCGGAACAGATGAATGATCCGAACTTTGATCCTGACACCGCTACTCCTGATACACCGAAGTTCTTCCAGGATGCAAAGAATGCTTCTGCTGACTTGGACAGTGTGTCGAAAGAAGGCTTCGCTCAAAGGATGCAGGTTGCCGATGAAATGAGCAACCTTGATAACATCGCAACAGCAGGGGCAGGTAATCCGACCCTCGGAGACGCATCAAACGTTCTGGCACTTGCCGACATCATCACAACGACTAAACTGCCTTACGGTGAAAAAGAAGCCTCATTCCAAAGTCATTTTGAATCCGTAATCGGGAAAATGGCCGTAGAATCACAAGAATCTGTTCGACTCGCGAAGAACTCCGCTGTATTAAGAGGAGCCGTCGACGAACGTCGAATGTCCGTCAGCGGAGTGTCCCTTGACGAAGAAATGACCGACATGATCAAATTCCAGCATGCCTACAACGCCTCTGCCAGAATGATCACACTGCAGGACGAAATGCTCGACAAAATCATCAACGGCATGGGTACCGTTGGAAGATAGGTAGGTGAAATAAGATGCGCGTAACACAAAGTATGCTGACTGCAAATTCGATGAGAAATTTAAGTTCTTCTTATGGACGAATGGGGCAGCTACAGGACCAGTTGGCCACAGGAAAGAAGATCACGAAGCCTTCGGATGATCCGGTTGTTGCGATGAAAGGGATGTTTTATCGTTCTAATCTCACAGGGATTGAGCAATATAAGCGGAATCTTTCTGAGCTTTACCTGTGGATGGAAAACTCGGAGTCAGGAATCGATCAGGCGAATCAAGGGTTGCAGCGTGTCAGGGAATTGACGCTTCAAGGGAAAAATGGAACATTGAGTCCCGAAGACCGTAAAGCCGTTGCGACAGAAATTGAACAGATTAAAAAGGATCTGGTCAGCGTTGCTGAAACAAAAGTGGCTGGAAGATATATTTTCCATGGTACAGACGTTGGGAATTCCCCAATCAAAGATGGGAACCCCGCAGACGGAAGTGCTCCACAGGTCGCTGACAATTTAGGCAGTGGTGCTATCGACGCTTATCCTGTAGAGGTGTCACAAGGTGTTTCTTTAAAAGCAAATGTAAACCCAAATAAGGTCTTTAACCAGAAACTGTTTGATACAGTACACAATATCCAAAAGGCATTAGAATCTGGAGATGTTTCTTCTCTTGACGGTCAGCTTGAGGAATTGGATGACGTCATGAACACGTTATCAGCAGAACGTTCTGAGCTAGGTGCCAGATACAATCGCCTTGAAATGGTAGACGACCGACTGGGTCAACAAGAAGTAACAGCAAACCGAATTCTTTCTGATAATGAAGATGCCGACATCGAACGCGTCATCACAGACTTGAAAACCCAGGAAAGTGTCCACAGAGCGGCACTCAGCGTCGGGGCCAGAATCATTCAGCCGACATTAATGGATTTTCTACGATAAAAGCAAGGGGACTGACCCTTTAAGGTGTTTTGTCACCTTAGGGTCAGTTCCTTTTTATATGGAGGTGAATAAGTGTGAACGTTCCACAAATAAGATTGCAGTCCACTTCAGCAGCCCTGAGCATCCGGACGACACAAGGACGCATGGACATTGAACAGCCGCCGGCAGAATTGGATATCCAGCAGCCACAGGCAAAGATGGACATAGAACGGACGCCATCCAAACTGACCATTGACCAAACTGAGGCAAGAGCTGATATGGACTTGAAATCGGTGCGCCGCAGGATTGAAGAATATTCCCAGCAAGGGTATGAAGACTGGCTGGCGGGACTTGCCCGTGTCGCTCAGGACGGTGATGAACTGATGATGATCGAAAATGGCGGAGGTGCGATTGCCGCCCAGGCTAAACGAAACAGTGAAGATCCGATGTATGAATTCAACATCGGATGGATTCCCTCCGCAGGAAGCGTCAAAATTAGCTATGATCCGGGTAGTGTGAAGGTGAACATTGAACCTCAAAAAGTCGTGAATCACTCTCGACCTCAAAAGCCCAACATACAGTATACTCCAGCACAGGTCGATGTCAGTTTAAAACGATATGCAGACTTACAAATTGATTTTGCTAACCTAAAGCACGTAGGGATCAATTATGAACAAGAAATTTAGAATGAAGGAATGAAGCGGATGAAAATCAATACGAAGTATCATGGAGAAATAGAAGTGGAGTCAGAAGATGTTCTGACATTTGAACACGGGATTCCAGGGTTTGGGGAAGAGAAGCAGTTTGTATTGTTGCCACTTCCGGAAAATGAGTGGTTTCATATATTGCAATCAGTGACGACACACCAGCTTGGATTTGTCGTGACAGATCCGTTTGTGTTCTTTAAGGACTATGATTTTGAGTTGGATCAGGCTAGTGTGGAGTCTCTAGGGAATCCTTCTGAAAAAGAAGTGCAGGTGCTTTCTATTCTTACTGTACGAGACACGCTTAATGAATCTACGGCTAATTTACAGGCCCCTATTCTTCTTAACCTGTCAAATCGCAAAGGAAAACAAGTTATCTTAACAAACTCAAACTACCAAACCAAGCACCTGATCTTTGCTCAGCCTGCAGGAAAGAAGGGGTGAGGGGATGCTAGTATTGACAAGAAAAACCGGAGAAAGTATTCAGATTGGGGATGACATTGAGCTAACGGTCATTTCGGTAAATGGGGATCAAGTGAAACTCGGGATCAATGCACCAAAGAACGTAGATATCCATCGAAAAGAAGTCTATCTCTCTATTCAGAATGAAAACACCGAAGCTTCGAAAGGAATCGACAATCTGTTTAACCTTTTGCCAAAAAATGATTAATTATTTTTCTCAAACTATTAAACACTAGTTGAAACGACCGATAATAGTATTGTAAGCAATGAGGAGAAGGGCGGCCGACCTTTTTGACTTATTGTAAACTAAAAATGATATAGTTCACATGGATGTGGGCTTACTTTCAAGGAGGAAATTATTGTTATGAGAATTAATCATAATATTGCTGCGTTGAATACTTACCGTCAATTAAACAGTGCTTCTACTGCACAGTCTAAATCTATGGAGAAATTATCTTCAGGTCTTCGTATTAACCGTGCTGGGGATGATGCTGCTGGTCTTGCAATTTCTGAGAAAATGCGTGGACAGATTCGTGGGTTAGATCAAGCTAGTAAAAACTCACAAGATGGAATCTCTATGATTCAAACAGCAGAAGGTGCTTTAAATGAAACGCATTCTATTTTACAACGTATGCGTGAATTAGCTGTTCAATCTTCAAATGATACAAACACTACTGAAGATCGTAGTAATATCCAAGATGAAATTAACCAATTGGGAGAAGAAATTCAACGAATTGGTGAACAGACTGAGTTCAACACTAAGAAATTATTAAATGGAGATATGGGAGCAGGCCAAAGTTCAGCAACTCATAAAATCTCTAACACTATGAATGCTGCCAATGTTACTGGTGCTACATTGGATGGATTGCTTGATGGAAATGGGAATAATTTAGGCATAGCAAATGGTGATAAAGTCACTGCTACATGGTCTATTAATGGAACACAGCACACTGCTGAGTTTGACGTAACTGATATAAGTTCTGATTCAATTGATGATATTTTCGCTGCAATAACCACTGAGGGTTCAGCTACTGCAGCTTTTGATGGAACGACAACTAACCAAATGGAACTTACAGCTGCTGGAGCAGGAACTGCTGGGCAACTTAACGGGTTTACAATTGATGTTAAAAGTTCTGCAGGTGTACGTAAAGAAGCCGCATCCAATGCATTATCAAATTTCTCTACAGAAACTGCAGCGAAAGATGTCCGCGCTGATGGAAGTGCTGACTTCCAAATTGGCTCAAACCAAGGACAAACACTTAATTTGTCTTTTGAAGATATGAGAGCAGATACTCTAGGTGTACGTAATCTACAAGTTTCTACAAAGAGCCAAGCTGGTACAGCAGTTAGTGTATTAGATGAAGCTATTCAAAAAGTTTCAAAAGAACGTTCTAAACTTGGAGCAAATCAAAACCGTTTAGAACATACTATTAACAACCTTAATACCTCTTCTGAAAACTTAACTGCAGCTGAATCTCGTATTCGTGACGTAGACATGGCGAAAGAAATGATGGATCAAACAAAGAATTCTATCCTTTCTCAAGCAGCACAAGCAATGTTGGCTCAATCCAATCAAATGCCTCAAGGAGTATTACAACTTCTGAGATAATTGATTCGAGGGCGTCCAGTTTGGTAACGAGCTGGATTATAACTGGGTGAATTGCTGGAACTTCCTAAAGTTCTATCAACCACAACGTAACTGGAAACGGTAGGCGGAACGGTTTGAAAATGATAGAGATGAAACAATGGATAATCAGCAGCCAAGCTCCTGTGAGGAAACTCTGGAGAAGGTTCAACGACTAGAGAACACGGTCTAAGGCGAAAGCCATGACTATGAATCTCGTAGGGCAGTAAACACTGTTCGAAGTGCCCAGCCCCTTACATACAAGGGTGAAGATATAGTCTATTCTATGATCGAAAGACATAGTCGCAAAGCAAGCGAACCAACAACCACAAGGAGTTTTACAACTTCTTCGTTAATATTAAATTGTTTAAGAGAGACCGTAGGCTTCCTAGGGTCTCTTTTTCTCCTTGTCATTAATAATTACAATATCCCACCATTCCGTAATTCACGCAATTTATTCACAACTGACCAATAGCTTCTGGCTAAGGTATTCGCAATCTCCTTATCTTTAAAACCATTCATCTTGAGGGTTACCATCTCATTTATCTCTTTATCAGAGTAATTCTTATTTCTACTCGAAGAAGAAGCGACAATTTGATAATTAGGATATTGTACTAAAAACTTTTGCTCTCCTGATTGATCCTCCATTCCCAATTAGACTTATAGTACATATTTTCGCATGTCAAAGTAATGGGCGAAAGTAAGTTCAAGAAATTGTATGTTAAGTCTGTTGATGTTCCTTTTAAAACATAACCATGACCATCTCTTCTTTTACTTAGTTTGAACTCAATATGAAATGTACTTAAAATGTGTTGCTGTAGTACTTCAAGTTCTTTCTTAGAATAATTTTGAAGGTATAAATATATATGTGGGGTTAAATAAATCTTCTTGTTTCGATGATTAATTCTTTTTGAGATTGATAGAGAGCCATCGTCAAGATAAAGTGCTGTTAAGAAATAGGGGGAGGTACAATATTTCAAAAGCTTTATTGGAATTTGCTTAGATTGATTATTGTAAAAGTAAGGGAATAGCTCGGTGAAAAGGGGATCAGACTTTGAACGCATGGTTTGACTTTTCTTTGTTAGATAGAAGAGATCTGGAAAGAAGGATGCTTTCCAAATTCGATAACTTTCTTGTTCTACACCATAATGTTCACGATAACTATGATTTTTCCGACGAGAATTAGGATATAATTTGGTGATTTCTCCATCACCCATTATGCTTCCTACGAGTAAATTTCTTTGAATAGAAGATAGATTAAGGAACTTCTCCATCTATTACAACCCCTTCAAATGAGAACTTATGTTCTGTATTCATTTTAATACATACCCTCTTTGAATCAAAATAAAGCCTATTCTCCCTAAACTTTCCCCAACGAACACCGATATAACCCATATAACCCTCAGGAGGATCAAAAGATGATTGATAAAGTGACAGGCGGAGTTTCAGGAGTACAATCATTTACTAGATTAGAGAACCAAACAAGAGAAGAAGTGAAACAAATTCAAGCACAGGAACGACACCATGAAGAAACCACAACCAAAGAACCTGTCACCAAAGAAAAAATGGAAGATGTCGTTCATGGGATGAATGAGTTTATGTCCACTTCGAACACACACCTCAAATTTGAATTTCATGATAAATTGAAAGAATATTATGTGACGATTGTCGATGATCGTACGCAGGAAATAGTGAAAGAAATACCAGCAAAGAAAATGCTTGATATGCATGCCGCAATGACGGAATTTGTTGGTTTACTTGTCGATAAGAAGGTTTAATGGAAGGAGATACATATGGCTGATATGCGAATTGGTGGCCTTGCCAGTGGTATGGACACGGATCAAATCATAAAAGATTTAATGAAGGCGGAACGAATTCCTTTAGATAAACTGGAACAGAAGAAGCAATACCTTGAATGGCAACGCGATGATTACAGGGATATGAATAAGATGATGTTTGATTTTAGTAATCTTATTTTTGACGGGGTAATGAAGCAGGGGACGTATACGCAGAAGACGATTAGTGTATCTGATCCTTCTGTCGTGTCTGTTAAAAATATTAATTCGACAACCGATTTTTCGGGAACACTGGAAGTTGGAAATCTAGCAAAATCTGCAACGACCATTAGTGGAGTTACCGGAATTACGGATTCATCCAAGACGATAAAAGATTTAATGGGCCTTACTGGTACTCAAAAAATAAATATTAAATCTGTTCTTAAAGATGGGACGTTAGATCCTAAAGGAACATCCATTGAATTTGATCCAGAAAAAGAGACTTTAAATAGTTTGATATCAAAGATCAATCAACAGTCGGGAGTTTCTGTTTTCTTTGACGAGAAGTCACAGAAATTTTCGTTTACTGCTAAAAACTCAGGTGACGCGACTGGGAATGATATCGTTCTTTCAGATGAAACAGGTACATTCTTTGATAGTCTGCAATTAACAGATTCAAATTTTAGTGGAATGCGTCAGGAAGGGGTAAACGCAACGTTTACTTATAATGGACTTACGACGACAAGACCTTCAAACACCTTTACCATCAATGGTTTTGAACTAACGTTAAAAAACGAGTCAACTGGCCCTGTCACCTTTACTTCTGCACCCGACACCGACAAAATCCTAGAAAAAATCGTCAAATTCGTCGACGAATACAACAAACTCATCGAAAAAGTAAACGGGGAAGTAAACGAAAAAAAATATCGTGATTTCCAACCATTGACGGCTGAACAAAAAGAATCAATGGAAGAAAAAGAAATCGAGTTATGGGAAGAAAAGTCCCGCAGTGGTACTCTGAGAAACGATTCCGTTCTAACATCTGGTCTCAATAAAATGAGAACAGATCTGTATTCACCAATTTCTGGTGGAACATCGGGAGTTAGTCAGTTAGCTCAAATCGGTATCGAAACGTCCAGTAACTACCTGGATCGTGGAAAGCTGATTATTGATGAAAATAAACTGAAAGAAGCGATTTCCAAAGACCCGAATGCAATCTATGAGATTTTTGCCAAAGATGGTGCGACGTCCAATGAACAAGGGATCGCCCGTCGTTTACGTGATACGTTGAAAGATACTATGGACAGCATTGAGCAAAAAGCAGGGAAAGCGTCTAGCACAAATAATACCTTTACCCTCGGTCGTTTACTAAACAACATGGACAGCCAAATGGACCGATTCGAAGACCGGTTAAATCAAGTCGAAGACCGCTACTGGCGCCAATTCACCGCCATGGAAAAAGCCATCCAGCGTTCCAACGAACAATCCATGTTCCTTATGAACCAATTCGGCGGTTAATCACAACTAAAGGAGTGTCACTATGGCCATCAACAACCCGTATGCAGCATACCAGAACAACTCGGTCAACACCGCATCACCAGGTGAACTCACCCTTATGCTCTATAACGGAAGCCTGAAATTTATTCATATCGCGAAAAAGGCGATTGAAGAGAAAAATATTGAACTGAAAAATACCAATATCCAAAAGACTCAAGCCATCGTGAACGAGCTGATGGTGACGTTGAACACGGATCTTGAAGTCTCGCAAAACCTGATGTCTCTTTACGATTACATCAATCGTCGTTTAACAGAAGCTAATATCAAGAATGACGCATCGATTTTAGAAGAAGTAGAGGGTCTCATCACTGACTTCCGTGACACGTGGAAAGAAGTCATTCAACTGAACCGCCAGAAGCAACATGCCGGTCAAGGTGGACAGGCGTAATGAGCTCGGTTCTTCTGTGCTATACGATCACGAAGCAATTGAAAGAAGCATTGGAACAAGTGAATGATGAAAACAGGGAAACTACGATTGAAGAAGTGGAAGCTCTTTTAGAAAAGAGACAGAGCCTACTTGATACCATAAAGCCACCATATACTCATGATGAGCAGGAGCTCGGTAAGCATATGATCGTTTGGAATCAGCAAATCGATCGGCAGCTGGCTCAATTGCGATTGGAAATCAAACGAGACATGAATGGATTGACCAAGAAGAAGACATCAGTTCAAAAGTACTCAAATCCATACGAATCCCTCCAATATGACGGGATGTTCTACGATAAAAAGAAATAGGTGATTCTTTGACAACGAAACTAGACGAAAAACAGTACGAATTGGTCCAACAATACGTCGGAATGCTCGATACAATCGAAGAAGCACTGAAGTATGTGGAAGCAAGCTTCACTGATTTAAGCAAAACAGAAGGAGACCGGGTCCTTTCGGATGTCTTCATGGCTATCGGTCAGATTTCAGAAAGCAATTCTTTGTTGAAAGATATGTTTGAGAGGGAAGGCATTCAGAAAGCTTTAAACGCATTTGATACAGTGACTGATCAGGCATGGAAACTGGATGGACAGCTGGAGAACAACCTATTCAAACAAAGTATCGTTCAGGAAAACCTGTCCCCAGCCTTTTCTACTTGGAAAGAAGCGATTGAAACCGAACTAAACCCATATCTAACACACTGAGTCTCGAATCCCCGAGGCTTTTTTCTTTTTCCAAAAACTCTCATGCTATAATAATAGAAAATGCTGGAGGACACCGGTATGGAAAATAGTGTGATACAGGAGATTAGAAGACGCTGTCTTAGTTACCCCGAGGTTTATGAACATGTAGACGGGTTCGGACATATATCCTTCCGCGTGAAGGACAAACCATTTGTCATCATCGGGGAGACCTTATCGATTAAAACTCTCCCTGCTATCCAGGAAATCCTTCTCGAACAGCCCGGTTATATTAAAGCACCGTACATAGGGAGACATGGCTGGGTGTTGGTTGGGGTAGAGGAAGTGGGCTGGCAAACCATTGATGGATTGATTCGTGAGGGCTATTTGATTGCTGCACCCAAGAGACTGGCCAATCAAATTCAGAATGGATGAAGAAACATGATGAATTTAATCACCAATGAACTCATAAAACAAATCTCCCGACCACGTATGTGGATTTCACTGGGTCTCATCGTCTTCATCGATTCCATCGCGTCCCTTTTTGTCTATCTCCTGTTCGACGGCATCCAATTTTCATTTTGGGAATATATGCGGATCAGCTCTAACCTCCTTATGATCATTCAACTCTTCACTCTGATCATTGCAGGAGATATCGTTTCAAGTGAGTTTTCATCCGGCACCATAAAGCTTTTGCTCATCAGGCCTATTAACCGCGTGAAAGTTCTACTTTCCAAATACATAACCGTGCTAGTCATCGCGACCGTTCTAACAGCCTCTCATTTCTTGTTTTCAGCCGTGCTAGGTTCACTATGGTTTTATGATAGTTTCTTTGATTTGAACGAGAACTTTTTCATCGTGGCAGGTGCTTACGTACTGAGATTCATAGAAATGATGGTGATTTGTTCGTTTGCTTTTACCTTTTCTGTGGTAACGAGAAGCAGTTCGTTTGCGATTGGTTCTACTATTTTTCTCACCTTTTCTATTGGGACATTTTTGGTTTTGATGAACGAGCTTGGTATGAACTGGGGGAGATATCTGCTTTTTGCGAATACTGATTTACAGCAGTATTTCTTCGGGACTCCACCGTTTGAAGGGATGACGTTTTGGTGTTCGGTTGGGGTGATTGTGGTTTATTTGGTTGGGTTTGGTGGATTGGCTTGGTGGAGTTTTGGGAAGAGGGATGTGGATGTTTAGTGGGTTGTTTTTGTACCAGGTACAAAATGCAGTAAATGTACCTGGTACAAATTTAAACTTCCCATCTCGCTCAATAAAACTCATTTCAGCAGGAATTTTTCGAATAATGTCGAATTATAATACTTGTACCTTTATCTTAGAAAGGAAGAGTATATGACAAGAAACCTTAGAGTCTGGTACCCTGGAGCCATTTATCACATAACTGCCCGCGGGAACAGAAAAAACAATCTTTTTAGAGATAGAAAAGACTATCTCCATTATTTATCTTTAACTCAAAAAGCTAAAGAAAGAACCCCATTCCTTCTTCACTCCTATTGCCTCATGCCCAATCATGTTCATCTCATCATTGGAACACTAATGATTCTCCCTCAGACATTATCCATTACACTCACTCCATTTATGCCAGGTACTTTAACCGAAAATATCATTATGTAGGCCATGTGTTTCAGGATCGGTACTTTGCCAAACTAATTAAAAACTCTAAGCAGCTGATCGATACGACCAGTTATATTCATTTGAACCCGGTAAAGTCGAATTACTCTAAGAAGCCTGAAGACTATCATTGGAGCAGCTATAAAAGCTATATAACTCCAGGATTCAAGTCAATTGTTGATAGTCAAAGGATTCTTTCAAATCTTGGGGATTACCCACATGAGAAATATAAATTTTATGTAGAAACGAAATTTAGAATTAAGGACTGGGACCAACCTCTTTTAAAATCTTGATTTCATTTTTGTACCTGGTACAATCTGCATCATCTGTGCCAGGTACAAAATCCAGTTCTAGTCTCCCGTTAATAATCACGTTCACAATTCCGCCCCAAACTCTCCACAAAACCTCCACATACCTAACGACTAACCCCCTCCAAAAAAGAGATAAAAATAATATAAAGAGTGCCAGGTGCTCTCTACATACCAACAAACCACCGCACTCTTAACCATTCTCAACTCCCGTCATAACAACCTTTTCGACACGAATTAACAAACTTCACAAAAAATTGACAAAAAATTTAGAAAGTTTAAGAAGGATAAATGAAGGGAATGGAGAATATATAAACATAGCTTTATTTTTAAAAGGAGGAGTTTACATGTTGAACTACAACATTCGAGGCGAGAACATTGAGGTAACTCCAGCGATTCGCGAACACGTGGAGAAGAAGATTGGCAAGTTAGACCGTTACTTTAATGAAACTCCTGATGCAAATGTACATGTTAATTTAAAAGTGTATCCTGATAAAAATACGAAAACTGAAGTGACTATTCCAATGCCGCAATTAGTGCTACGTGCAGAGGAACGCAACGCAGATATGTATGCGGCCATTGATCTGATAGTAGATAAATTGGAGCGTCAAATTCGCAAACATAAGACAAGAGTGAACCGTAAGATGCGTGAAAAGGGCAGCCCGAAGGAGTTCTTCGCAGCTCAGGAAGATCTGAATCATGTTTCTCCTAACGGCGCAGCTGCCGTTGAGCTGGAGGATGAGGACGATACGGAAGTAGTAAGAACGAAGCAGTTCAATCTTAAACCGATGGACAGCGAAGAAGCGATCCTGCAGATGAATATGCTGGGTCACACATTCTTCATCTTCACGGACGCAGAGACTAACGCAACGAACATTGTGTACAAGCGTCGTGACGGCAAGTACGGTTTGATTGAAACAAACTAATCTGAATAACCTTAAATCCTGTAGTCTCCTGGACTGCAGGTTTTTTTGTAAAAAAAAGGATTCATCCCCCTTTTTGTCGAATCTTGATAGTATAAAATAAGGGTTTTTGTTTTAAATAGACGCTTTAATCTAAAGGAGGATCCACCATGACGTATTCCATTGTAGGCTTTGACCCGGAAGAGAAAGAATGGGGGATTGCAGTCCAGTCCAAGTTCCTCGGTGTTGGTTCGGTTGTTCCATTTGCGAAAGCGGGAGTCGGGGCAGTCGCGACTCAATCTTACGCCAACACTTCTTATGGACCTCATGCACTTCAACTGATGTCAGAAGGCAAGACGGCGGAGGAAGCCCTTGAAATCATCACAAGAGATGACCCGGAACGTCCATTACGCCAGGTGGGATTAATCGATGCTAGTGGAAACCCAGCAACGTTCACGGGTGAAGGGTGCTATGATTGGGCCGGTGGACAGACTGGTAAGCATTTTGCTGCTCAGGGAAATATTTTAGTGGATGATCAAACCGTGAAGGCGATGGCGGATACCTTTGAGTCCACCAGTGGATCTTTGGCTGAAAGGCTGCTCCACGCCCTCGAAGCCGGTCAGGAAGCAGGCGGTGATTCCCGTGGCATGCAGTCCGCTGCCCTTTTAGTCGTTAAAGAAAAAGGGGGATATGGCGGGTTCAATGATCGGTATATTGATCTGAGGGTCGACGATCATGCTTCACCCATTAAGGAATTGAAGCGGATCTATCAGTTGCACCAGCTGTATTTTAAAGAGTCGGATGCCGGCAGGGTGGTACTCCTTGAAGGTGATATTTATGATGAAGTGGAGCGGGAACTCACCCGTCTTGGCTATGCGAAAGAAAAGCAGTCCCTCTATCAAAATTTGAAAGATTACCTCCACACAGAAAACTTTGAAATGCGTGAGCAGGAAGAGAATTATATCGATCTGGATGTCTTGGATTATTTGAAAAAGCAGACAAGATAAATGGAAAAAGAACCAGTCGGAAAATGATTGGTTCTTTTTTCTTGTTTTAAAACAGTTTAATGCTTGCTTGAAATGTTATATAATGAACCTTTGTGTACGGGACTCAGAGAAGTTGGAGGTAAATACAAACATGAGTACAGTCGGAAGAAATGAACCATGCCCATGTGGCAGTGGAAAGAAATATAAGAAATGCTGTGAAAACGTTGTGAATATAGATACGCTGGTGAGTCAGGAACTGGATGTGCTGCAGGCACAGCTGTATGACTTCATCGCTACGGCCCAGTCTGCCGAGATGGAGGAATCCTACCATCACTATCTTTCAAAGATGGACTTAATGCAGGCAGATCCCGATATTTATGAAATGGCCTTTGTCAGCTGGTACGGAGCGACTCAGAAGGATGCTAACGATGTTCGTTTGATCGAACGATTTGTGGATAAGCAGCTGAGCACGGTGACTCGACCACAGACAGCTGAGGTATTGGAATCGTGGAAAAATGTACGGGTGACAGCTGGTACAGTAGAGAAGCTCGATGACAATACATTGCGTGTCGGGGAAGCGATCACGGGAGATACGCTTATCGTGACGGAAAAATTCGGTAAGCTTGAAGAGAACAGTTTCTTCCTGGGATTACTATTGCCGAACGGAGAGAAGTATCTTCCGTTTGCTCAATACTTCATTTATCCGGCGATTGAAAAAGCGGCGATGGAGTTAGTGAAGATCCGTTTTGAACAGGGTAAATTTGACACTCTGCATGATTACTTATCAGGTCAGTACCTGGAAATCGCGGATGTCGGATTCGTGCTTTATAGTGCGGAGAAGAAGAAGGCTGGAAAAGCATCATCTCAATCTGCCGGTGCCGATGAAGGCAATCATGAAGATGAAAACACCGGGGATTCCATTGAAGGAGTCGAGATCTGGAAGACGGCGGAATATAACGAAGCGATCACATCCCTTCAAAAATTCCTCTCTGAAAAAGGGGAAGAAAAGAAAGAAAGTGAACTGCTCGTAGCCGTATTGGAAAAATACTTCTACACAGAACGCCCAACCATCCGCAACCCGAAAATCTACTCGGGGGCAATGGTCGACATGGCGAAAAACATCGATGAAATCAGTATCCGCCACGTTCAAAAGGAACTGGCAGAATACTTCGATGTCTCCGCCAACAGCATCTCAAGACGAAGCAAGCAAATCTGGGAAAGCTACCAGGACACCGTCAACGAACTGCTGAAAGTAACGAACGCCTAAACCAAACTGAATACTCATCCTACGAAAGTCGTCTGATAAAGGCGGCTTTTTTTGAGGGACGGACCTCCCAAATTACAACTAATATGGAAAGAAAGCCTTATATGAAAGCATCCAACCTTCCAAAACAGTGAAATATAGAGGTCCGTCCCTCAAAGCCTTAAGTTGTAACCGATATGGGATAGTGGTAAGATTGATAGGGAAAATATCGTGTTTGTGTGGGAGGATAATTGGTTTTAGTAGCGAATTTTAAGTAGAGTGATGTGAAGTGATTCTCCTTGTTTTTTACAGGGAATTCACATATTTCTCATCGGAATCTCATTTACTTTCGTTATACTTGTGACGTTTGGCTCTCATTCCAACACAGATAAAGGAGCGTTTATACATGCTTGGTCTATTAAATAAAGTGTTCGATGCGAATAAAAGAGAATTAAAGAGGCTGGAGAAACTGGCCGATCAAATAGAAGAATTAGGTCCTGATATGGAGCGATTGACGGATGATGAAATCCGTGAAAGAACGGAGCGTTTCAAAGAACGCTATCAAAAGGGTGAAGACCTTGAGGATATGCTCGTTGAAGCGTTCGCTGTTGTCCGTGAAGCGGCACGACGTGTACTTGGTTTATATCCGTACCGCGTTCAGCTAATGGGTGGTGTTTCCCTTCACGGAGGGAACATCTCCGAGATGAAAACCGGTGAAGGTAAAACCCTGACGGCGACAATGCCTGTGTATTTGAATGCCATCACGGGAAAAGGCGTTCACGTTATCACGGTCAATGATTATTTGGCCAGCCGTGATGCCGAGGAAATGGGTAAACTATACAATTTCTTAGGCCTGACTGTTGGACTTAATCTCAACTCCATGTCTAAAGACGAGAAACGCGAAGCCTATAACGCAGATATCACGTACGGGACGAATAACGAGTTCGGATTCGATTACCTGCGTGACAACATGGTTCTGTACAAAGACCAAATGGTTCAGCGCAGCCTTCATTTTGCCGTAATTGATGAGGTCGACTCCATTCTGATTGATGAAGCACGTACACCATTGATCATTTCAGGTAACGCCCAACGCACACCTCAGCTTTATATCCAGGCAAACGCCGTTGTCCGGACACTGAAAAAAGAGGAAGATTACACATATGATGAAAAAACGAAAGGTGTTCAATTGACGGAAGACGGGATCAGCAAGGTGGAAAGAGCCTTCCATATTGATAACCTGTTTGATATTTCACACGTAACCCTTAACCACCACATCAACCAGGCATTAAAAGCCCACGTAAGTATGCACCGGGATGTTGATTATGTGGTTCAGGAAGGTGAAATCATCATCGTTGACTCCTTTACGGGCCGCTTGATGAAAGGTCGTCGTTACAGTGATGGTCTGCATCAATCGATTGAAGCCAAAGAAGGTCTTGAAATTCAAAATGAAAGTATGACCATGGCAACGATCACCTTCCAGAACTACTTCCGTATGTATGAAAAGCTTTCCGGTATGACCGGTACGGCGAAGACGGAAGAAGAAGAGTTCCGTAATATCTACAATATGAACGTCATTGTCATCCCGACGAATAGACCGATCGTTCGTGATGACCGCGCCGATTTAATTTACGCGTCCATCGAAGGGAAGTTCAATGCGGTAGTGGAAGATATTAAAGAACGTCATGAAAAAGGACAGCCTGTACTGGTCGGTACGGTTGCCGTTGAAACCTCCGAGCTTATCTCTACGCTTCTGACAAAAAAAGGCGTACGCCACAATGTGTTGAATGCGAAAAACCATGGCCGTGAAGCGGAAATCATTTTAGAAGCGGGTCAGCCTGGTGCCGTTACGATCGCAACCAACATGGCCGGTCGTGGTACGGATATCAAGCTTGGAGAAGGCGTCATCGAAGTTGGCGGTCTTGCCGTCATCGGTACGGAACGTCACGAATCAAGACGTATCGATAATCAGCTCCGTGGACGTTCAGGACGTCAGGGAGATCCGGGGGTTACTCAGTTCTATCTTTCAATGGAAGATGAATTGATGAGAAGGTTCGGCTCCGACAATATGAAGAGCATGATGGAACGCCTTGGAATGGATGATTCCCAGCCGATTCAAAGTAAAATGGTCAGCCGTGCTGTAGAATCAGCTCAAAAACGGGTGGAAGGAAACAACTTCGACGCCCGTAAGCAGCTTCTTCAATACGATGATGTACTGCGCCAACAGCGTGAAATCATCTACAAACAGCGTAATGAAGTCATCGACTCTGAAAACCTTCGTGACATCGTTGAAGGCATGATCAAATCAGTCATTGAACGTCAAGTGGCGGCTCATACGGCAGAGGAAGAGATGGAGAACTGGAATCTTCAAGGTATTGTTGATTTCGTCAACGCCAACCTTCTACCGGAAAATGACGTGACAGTCAACGATCTTCGTGGAAAAGAAGCCGATGAAATGATGGCTCTCATCTTTGAAGATGTACAGCATCGCTACAATGAAAAAGAAGAGCAGCTGACACCTGAACAGATGCGTGAGTTTGAAAAGGTCATCCTGCTTCGCGCCGTTGATACAAAATGGATCGATCACATCGATGCCATGGATCAACTTCGCCAAGGTATCCACCTCCGTGCATACGGACAAAACGATCCACTGCGTGAATACCAGCATGAAGGATTCGCCATGTTCGAAAGCATGGTACTCGCCATCGAAGAAGACGTGGCAAAATACGTCATGAAAGCGGAAATCCGCAACAACCTGGAACGCCAGGAAGTAGCCAAAGGCCAAGCGGTCAATCCGAAAGAAGACGGAGCAAAAGCCAAAAAACAACCAGTCCGCAAACAAGCAGACGTCGGACGCAACGACCCATGCCCATGCGGAAGCGGCAAAAAATACAAACACTGCCACGGCATAACCGGATAATATTTACTATTTGAGATGATACCTGGGACTTATTTTGCTAAAATAAATCCCAGGTACTTTTCCGTTTTTATGATTAAGATGGAGGAACTGGCACTATTAGTGCTTGTTCATTATTGGATGGATTTTAACAGCAAAGTTGATTGGAGCGGAAGGTGCTCGACTCCTGCGGGAAAAGCGGGAAAGTTGAGACCCCACAGGGCAAAGCTGAGTTGCACCCCTATTGTTGGACACCCCAACCAACAATAGGAGGTACCAGCACATATGGCCAAGTTTACTCAAG
>NZ_JANIOC010000017.1 GCF_024733565.1 Rossellomorea sp. SC111
GCTTTATCTTTACCCTTAGAAAAAAACTGCAAGTCTAACTTTAATAATTTTTCCTGGGTACTCTTCAGAGTATTATTCACTGTACTAGCTACTCTGCTACTCTAAATGATCGAAATTCCTGAACCCACGCCTTTGATTATTGTACCTGGTCCAAATAGCAACTCATCTCTTGCAATTGGTACGTTTGAATAGTCGGTCTTCTTAATTGTCGCGTAGGAACGGCTTTTTCCAGTAGATGGTTTATTTCTATTATTGTTACTCGGAGTACTTCTATGCCCGGTACTTGGCTGACTCGGAGCCGCAATGTATTTCCCAATAGGCAATATTTTATTCCCATCCGGATCTACATCATAATGCCCCGTCGGATCAACATAATTAATCGGGTTATTGCTCGTATACGTATACAGATGCTGTGTCCACGGGTCAAATGCGTTCCCGGAATACGTATCTTGAGAAATGAACCGCCCTGTGTCAGAACTGTAGTATCGGGCGTTCATATAATGAAGGCCGGTGGAGCTATCCTGGATGGCACCGGTAAATTTCACTTCATTATGGAATGTCTTGTCGCCGACTTCCTTGATGTTTCCGAAGTCATCATAGTCGTATCCTTTGACCCGATTGGCGTCGGAGTCGACGACGTTGGTGACGCTACCCCTCATGTCGTAGTGATAGAAGAAGTATTGATTTTCATAGTTTCCGTCAAATCGCTTGGACGCTACGATTTCACCATCCGGGTTCAGCACATTTTTATGTGATCTTTCGATTGTTTTCATCGGCAGTGTACAGAAGGGCGTGTTCAACGTACACATAATTGGTGATGGTCCCGTCTGTGTCCCGGCGGATCCGCTGTCCGTGCCCATTATACCAGTTCTTCACTCTGGAAGTGTCTTTCCCGGGGGTCAGTGTTTCCACTTGAGCTAATTGGTTGGCATCATCGTACGTATAGTTCGTCGTCACATCTTTCAAGACGCCGTCTATTTGCTTTTTCATGACTTCTTTTTGTTGATTTATACGCTGGTCGTATACGTACGAGGCGTGAGGTAAACCGTTCTTCGTCGTGTTTTCCAGCTGATTGAACTGATTGTAGGAATAGAAATAACTCCCCATATTATTCAGGGGCTGTACAATTTAAATAATACGATGAATATTGAACTCAACCCAGCATTCGATTATCTGACCCCCTGGTTATGGGTTAAAATAGAAAAAGTCTTGAGGTATTTACACCACTCAAGACTTCCCCTTCGTTATTTAATGCATAGGACCTATATCGCGTTCATCCGAAAGTGAAACAATATCCGGCAGATGGGAAACACCTTTTTTAAACGGGATATGATGTAGACCTCCAATGCTGATTGTAAGCAATAATAAGCATTTAATCATTTTAGTCTTCATGTTTTGTTCCTCCTAAATATTTCAAATCTACATTACTATAGCAGAGTGTCTAAATTCCTGTTTTTCTCATAATATATGGTTTTAACACTTTATCTAGTCATATAGTCTTTTATTATCAAGGATTTTATAATAGTATAAAAATAATTATATTAATTGGAATTTTAAGGAATGGTGTTGATCATGAATGGAAGAGTTTAGAAAGAATTTAGGGGATAAGATTCAGATGCTGCGCAAAAACTCTTTTCTATCCCAAAAGAAGCTTGGGGAAGGCATTTGTACACAGGCCTTTATCAGTCAGATTGAACAAGGAAAGATTGCCGTTTCAGCTGAAGTGCTTTATCAGTTATCCATCAAGCTTGGCGTAGACACGAATTACTTCTTTGAACAAACAGATTCTCAAAGAAATGACTATATTGAGGAAGTCATCACTCTTTCCAGGAGATACATACATCGTCGTGAATATAATAAATTGGCTGAGCTAATTAAAACAGAAGAGAACAGCCCATTATTAAAACAACAGAAATACCGTCAGTTTATTTGTTGGAACAAATCCATCATCTACCTTCATGTAGAAAAAGACCCACATGCGGCACTAAGTTTAATAGACGAAGCATTAGAGATGAAAGAAACATCCTCCAACACATACTCCTTAAGGGAAATCGAAATATTAATTACAAAGGGGAATATTCTAATCGAGCTTAACGAAATCAAACAAGCCATCACGATATTCGAGACAGCAAAGATGTATATCCATTCATCTATTCCGCTTTCCTCACCAAGCGTTTACATTCGCTTGTTCTTTAACTTATCAAGAGCCTATTATTCAGATGAACAATATGAGGAATCATTGCAAACCTCCTCACAAGGTGTTTCCTATTGCAAACAGCAAAAGTCGACTTATGGGCTTGGGGAATTATTTTATCAACAAGCCATGTGCCTTGAAAAACTGAATGAATTTTCACAGGCTGCAGAAAAATACCTGATGTCAAAGTTGATTTTTAAATTAAATGGGGACAATCATTTATCGGTTACTGCGGAACAATCCTATAACGATCTGCTCCTTAATAATGAGGAGTTGGATGAAGAACATGATATTTTCCGTTTATTATAGACTCATACATAGAAAAGGGAGAACCTCCATTTGAAGGTTCTCCCTTTTCACTAGATTAAGCCCAAGAGGCTTTACCGATATATGTTCTCGTTCCGAAATTGAATGGGTCCCATGACCACGCAATGGAAAGCCCTCTACCAGAAAGTGCTCCCTTCCCGATACCATAAGCAACCTTAGAAACAAATCCAGTTCCATATCCAGCTGCAGTTCCGATGATCCATCCCATCGGTCCTCCGACACCCTTTGCATAGCGGATTACTTTAGAAATGACCGCAGCCCCAGTCGCTCCGGCAATAAGGGCACCTGGAGAGAGGGCGATACTGGCAGCGATACCTCTACATTGGCTGGCGGATAAATACGCACCTCCGTCCAGGTATTGCATTTCCTCTTGCTCTAACTCTACATACTTTTGTGGTAATACTAATTCCACGATAATTCCTCCTCATTCTTTTCATTTATTTATATAAAGTACCGAAGTACAGTATACCGTCTGTATATCAATCCTAAGCGGAGTGATGGTAGTTCTCCTTGGCCACACGATGAATATAATTTTTTATCGTTAATAGACTGACGCTTCCAATCAGAAGAGCAGAAAGGTTAGGGAAAAACCAAAACCAAATAATAGAAATGGCATAGCAGCCATAATAAGCTGAAACCGCAAATACCGTTTCCTTTTTTGAGATTAAATCGCTTTTTGAAAATTCGTTTGTCAGTTCTTTTAACGGCTTAACGGAAAGTAGTAATATAATCATGACAACTGCCGTAAACAGAAATAAATCCTCTGCAATAAAGACTGCAATACAATAGGCATAAAAGAAATAATCAAGGCGATTCACTACTTTCATCAATGGCGTACCCTTCAATGAATCTCCCATTCTCAGAAATTGTCTTAGTTCTCCTGAGTAATCAAAATCTTTCTTTAGAAGGGAATCTTTCATTTTATACATGAGTATGTTGGTGATAATAAAAAAGGCAACCATCATACTAATCAGTAAAACAAGGCTGTCGGTTTTTTCATATAATGAATGCCCAAGCGGCAGATACAGGACGACATTTAATAGAAGAAGGAATACAATGGCATAGGCGTATTTCTTCTCTGTAGAAAAGGCTTTATTGAATGTTACCACTGAGAGGACAGCCGTTATTCCAATAAATAACCCGAGAGAGGTTAACGTGAATAGTACTTTCACCAAATTAGAATCAGTAGAGTGGTTGGGTATCAAACAGATGTAAACAAGTAAACTAATATAAAAGACGATGTGCAGTTTTGACAGGATTTTCATAAGATCCTTCCTTTCTGAGTAGTATGGATATTGACCGACTCGTTTACAGCCTTTTAAAATTCAACATCTTGAAGATCCAATCAGAATAAGTCTCTTTTTTATAAATAACCTTGGCTTCCACAGGCATGGAGTGAATGATCTTCACTTCATTGCCGTCACGTGCTTCAAGCTCTGTTTTCTTAAGCGAAATGACACATTTATAGAACACCAGATTTCCTTCACTCGTCTCCTGCGTCAATGTACCGGTATCTATGGAAGATATTTCACCTTCAACCGTTCCATATTTCTGTATGTTGACACCCTGTATCGAAAGCTTTACTGTATCCCCGACATTAATCATGGAAATATCACGGGAGTCAATAAACGCTTCAACCTGAAGTTCATCGGTTCCGTCGGATACTTGGGCGATGACCTGGTTTGCCTGAATGGTCATTCCAAGTTTCATTGGAACTAAGTAATGTACCACCCCATTCTTGTTAGACGTGATGGTTAATGCAGATTCCTGACCCGAATAAAGTGCTATCTGCGCTTTTAATTCAACGAGCTTTGATTGAATGGATGCTCGTGCAGAACCGAGTTCACTCTTTAACTGGGACAAAACCTGCTTAGACTGCGAAGCTGGATTCTTTTTTTGCTGCTCAAACTGATTAATTTCTTCCGTGATCCCCTCTATTTCGCTTTCCTTCGCCTCAATTTTCCCTTTCAGTTCATCAGCGGTAAAGACATCACTTTCTGGATCCGTTTTTCTCAGATCTTGCTTTAAAAGGTCGAGCTCACCAAGAAGTTCATCTTTCTTTTGGTTCTTTTTCTCTATTTGACTGTTTAAACTGGATTTTTCAAATTGGTCTGTACGGATTTGAAGCAAGAAATATTCAATCTTACCATAATATTCTTGTTCTACTCCTGAATCCTTCATGAGATTCTTCTCTTCATCCAAAGATTGTTCAAATCGGTCGAGAACCTTCTTTTTGTCATTTAATTCATCCAGTTGGGATTGAAGTGCCTTCTGTTGCAACCCTTCCTGGCCGCTTGATATCGTAAAGAGAACTTCCCCTTTAGAAACGGCCTCCCCTTCCTCTTTATTGATGTTTACGATCTGCCCATTTAATTGAGTCGAAATGAACTGATCATCTTTGGATATCACTGTGCCTTCTGCCTTTACAAAGTAAGGTTTAACCAGCACCGTTGAGATATAGGTGGTGAAGACAAGTACTCCCAGCGTAAAGAGAATAAAAATCTTTAAGAAATTAGGAGGAGTCTTATCAAAAAAAATTCTGGAATCCTTCAAATCGCTTTTACTATAAAGTTGCATGCTGGAGCACCGGCCTGAATATGTCCACAATAATTTCTTCCTGAGAATTTGAGACAAACACATTATAAATCTCGCCATTTGAATCCAGATCATTTTCGAATAAGAATAGTTCCATTTTCGAATGGGCGAAAGGCAGATGTTCAGGTTTTCCTGCATACCGAACATATAGACAATGGTCACAATGGTATTCACTCTTCACCTTGAACTTATCTTTATACTGTAAATAGTCATGAGCCTGAATCATGACATCATAGTCATACTTGACAGTTCCATCCTGCTGTATATTCGATCCCACCATTCTGGTAATCAGGGGACCGAACATCTGGACATTTAATACTTGGGTATAGTTAACGAATTTCTGAACATGCCCTTCCAATTGATCCAACTCAATATTTCGAATTTCAAATATGATGACATTTTTCAATCGTAATCTTTTGTTTTCCTTCACTTCTAATTTAGACATACTCCATTTCCTCCTGATTTAGAATGTTTACAGTGGGAGTTGCGTTCCGGCCATGCTGTAATCGGAATAGTTCAGCATACCTGCCATTCAGAGCCATTAACTCTTCGTGTGTCCCTTTCTCGAGAATCTCACCCTTTTCAATGAAACAAATGACATCACACTCAACAATGGTCGACAAACGGTGGGCAATGATCATGACCGTTTTATCCCGGGTTTCTCCGAAAAGTAATTCTTGTATTTTCTGTTCACTAAACGAATCCAAATTTGATGTTGCCTCATCAAAGATATAGAGGTCGGGATTAGAGAGCAGGGCTCTGGCAATGGCCAGCCTTTGCCTCTCTCCCCCGGAGAAATTGCTGCCTGACTCCTCAACGAATGTCCCATATCTATTTTGAAGTTTTTCAATAAATGGATGAGCACCGGACTTTTTACAGGCTGATACCATTTCCTCGTAGGTTGCATGTGTATTACCAACCTTGAGATTATCCAGTATGGTACCTGTGAAAAGCTCAATATTTTGCGGAATATAGGCTATTTTCCTTCGTAGATAATGTTGATCAATATCCTCGATATCATAATGATTGATAGAAATTTTTCCTTCATTGGCACTCATGAACTTTAACAATAAGCGGGTGATTGTACTTTTCCCTGCACCGCTCTCACCAACAAACGCAACTCGGGAGCCTGCCGGAATATTCAGGGTGAAGTTATTTATGACAGGAGCCCTCGACCCGTAAGCAAAGGTGATGTCCCGAAAGGCAATCTCCCCTTTGAGATCAATATCTTTAATGGAATCTTTCTTATGATCTTCACGATCCAGGGTCATAAGCTCACTTAGCCTTTTCATGGCAATTTGAGCTTCCTGGAAAGTCAATTGAAGAGATACCAGGTTTTGAACCGGTTCAGTGAAATATGAACTGAGTGTTTGAAAGACCAATAAATCCCCAATCGTCATATTCCCGTCCATGATACTGACGGCACCGATGGCCATAAACACTAAATTTCCCAATGAGCCGATAAAGTTTGAAACCGATCCCTGAACGTTACTGATCACACCTTCCCGGTAATCGATCTTCAATGAATGGACAAATTTCTCTTCAAGTTTATGTATTTTTGCTTTCTCATCATTTTGTGATTTGACCGTTTCGATATTTTTTATGGATTCTATAAGATGGGAGTTGAGGACTGCACCTGCTTCCATTTGTTCATAGTTTAATTTTTTGTAGGGCCTTTTAAAAAAGTAAATTAAGAGAATATTAATGACGACCATAATCACCAAGATGCCGAATAATGTGGGATTGATTTTCCATAAGACAAACCCTGTTATAGAAGCTAACATGACGTCCATCACTAAAGATATGGACACAGTAGTGAAAATATCCTTAATGGTCATGGCATCCTGAAAACGGGTGATGATGTCCCCTACCTTACGGTTAACAAAGAACTGGTAAGGGAGGTGTATAATATGATTGTAGTAACCCAGCAGAAGCGGGATATCCACCTTACGCGATAAATACAATAAAATATGCTGTCGAAAAGCCGTCAACACATTTTGGAATAACGTGACTAAACCAAATACCAGTAAAAAAATATAAAGGCTGTTCTTTAATTGATAAGGAATAATCTCATCCATCAGGACTTTCGGAAACAGACTTAATAGAATTCCTATTGCACTCAACATGAATGAGGCAAGGATGATTAACCCCAATAATTTTCTTTGAGAAAGAATAAGAACTTTAAATAAATCAAACATCCCTGTATTTTTGTAAGAGATCTTCTCAAAGTCACTATTAGGAACCATTAAGATAAGGACCCCTGTGAATAACTTTTCAAAGTCCTCAAACCCAAGTTTCTTTAATCCCCTGTCAGGATCCGCAACCAAGAAAATATCATTTCTGGTTAGTTTATGTATCACCACAAAGTGGTTAAGCCCTTCTTCCGTCTTGATCTGCGCGATTGCAGGAAACGTCATATCTCTCGTGATTTCAAAAGCGGTCGTTCGGATTGCTTTCACATTGAAGTGAAGTCTCTCCAATCCATCCACTATTCCTTTCACACTGGTTCCATAGGCATCAGTCCCAATGATTTCCCTGATTTTCATGATGGAATATTCACTTTTATATGATTGCAAAACGGTCGAAATGGCGGCGGCCGCACAATCCGATGCATCATGCTGCATGGTACAGGGATAGGATTTAAATAAACTCAACACTCTCCACCTCAGTCAAACGGCAGCTTTTCATATACCAGCCACCTTGATAAGAACTCATGAGGATACTAAAGCACTTGCATTATTCTAAGGATGGCTCTCGTTCTAATAAGAACGCTTCCACCATTACAAGATCCTGTAATCACCTCTCTGTAACACTATAACAACATGACAAATTCCCTGTAATTTCGATGAGAAGGAACTGGTAGCATTGTCACAGGGGAACATTTCTGGATACTGGATATTAAAGAAATAGTATAAAAATAATTATATTTAATGTAAAAATATGTATTTTTTACATGACTGGCGTCTCTATTCCGGGGGATGGTTCTTCTGCTTTAAATATTCACCTTTTCAGAGAGTAGACTAAATTAAAATGAAAGAAGAGAATCGCCCCTAAAATTCAAAAATCACTTGAAGATTACATAAATCCTTCAACGGGTATATTGTCTTGTAGACCATATAACTAAGAAAGGATGATTCTGTGCTAACAACGATTTCGTGGATTTTTCTTGGGATTGGACTGCTGTCTTCCCTCATCATATTAGTGGATGTGGTGAAACATCCCCAGAAGATGAAAATCATGAATATAGTGTGGCCGATCAACGGGTGGTTCTTCGGACCGATTGCTCTGTGGACGTACTTTAAGTGGGGTCGGGTGAAAGCGAAGAATCTAGAGAAGGAAGACAACCGCGGTCATGGTGCCAAAGTGTTCGTCTCCACCAGTCACTGCTCGGCAGGCTGCTCCTTCGGTGATGCGGTCGGTGTTCCGATCGTCGCCGTGACAGGTCTCACCATTGCCGGTTCTACGTTATTTGCTCATTATACTGTGGAATTTATACTCGCTTATTTATTCGGCGTCATCTTTCAATTCTACTCCATTTATCCGATGAACAAGGAAGATGGGAAACTCAACGCCTTCAAACAGGCAATCAAAGCCGATTCCCTTTCCCTGATCGCCTTTGAAGTGGGAATGTTCGGATGGATGGCTATTGTCCATTATCTGCTCTTCACTGAGCCGCCGAAGCCGACAGAACCCTCGTATTGGTTCATGATGCAGATTGCCATGATATTAGGATTTCTGACCAGTTATCCTGCGAATAAGTGGTTGATTAAGAAAGGATTGAAGGAAGCGATGTAGGAGCATGGGGACGGTTCTTCTGCTTCCGTCCCCATCTTTAGAATACCCTCAAAAAGAAGCAAGAGAACCGTCCCCTTGCTTCGGAAAAGATAGTCGCTAAGTTGGTTGTCATTCCGGACTGACTTCCGTATAATGTTTTGTTGTTTGTTAAACTATTTCCAACTCTACCTAAAGGGAGATCTGATAGATTTGAAGAATCAGACGTGGTTATCACTTCAGTTCTTTGCGATATTTTTTACATGGGGGATTTTCATTCCTTACTGGACAGCGTGGTTAGTGGAAAGTAAGGATTTCTCGATTTCTGCTGCAAGTACTGTCATTGCCGTCGGAATGATAGCCCGTTCGTTTTCGAGCTTTTTCGTATTTCCTAAGTTGAGCCAGACGGTTTCATTGGGACGGTTATCAAGATGGATTGTATTGATCTCAGGGGTCGCGTTGCTGATGTTTCTGCCTAGGGATTCGTTCGGGATGGTGATCGGGTGTATGGTGTTATTCAGCCTTGTGTATCCGATGCTGCTTCCGATGGTAGAAAGCATGGCGGCTGTGATGATGAAGGAAGATGGGATTGATTATGGCCGGAGCCGTTCCTGGGGATCAATCGGGTATACTACCGCACTGCTTGCGGTAGGATTTCTGACGTCGATTTTTACAGAGGGGGCCGTGATTTATCTTCTATTTGGCGGGATTGTCGTGATCTTGCTCTCTTCCCTTGCGAAGCTGCCACAGTCCATGAGCGGGACGCGTGGTCAGGAGAAGCTTTCTTACAGGAGCCTTCTGAAATCCCGTAAGTTTGTCTGGGCGATGGTGGTCGTCGTCTTGATTCAGGGAGCACATGCTTCTTATTATAATTATGGTGTTCTTTATTTGAAGGAATTAGATGTGAGTGCCGTTTATATCGGTGTCATTTTAAATGTTGCTGTTTTGTCTGAAATACTGTTCTTTGCTTTTTCCGATCGTTTGTTAAAAGGGAAGAGCATCTCTGTCATGTTCATTATAGCAGCAGGGGCTGCTGTGACGCGTTGGACTTTGTTGTTCCTATTCCCCAGCACCCCTGTCTTCATCTTTACCCAACTTTTCCACTCTCTAACCTTCGGATTGACGCATTATGCATTTATGCGGTTGATTTATGAAGAATTGGAGAGCAAGGACATTCCTGCTGCTCAGGGTGTGTACACCTCCCTAGGTATGGGATTGAGTACGGCGGTACTGACGTTTATCGGTGGCTTCCTGTATGATATCTCACCTGGCATGGCGTTTATGGGAATGGCCGTTGTTGTGGCGCCTTGCGTGGTGCTTGGTGGATGGATGTATTGGAAGTATGATCGTGGGGTTGAAGGTGTGTTTAGTTATAAATAGAGAGTTGGGGAGCAGAGGGACGGTTCTTCTGCTTCCTTTAATTATTTGAAGAAGCAAGAGAACCGTTCCCGTGCTCTTCATTCACTGAGGTTTCTCACCATACCCTCCATAGGTAAACCAAGCACTCCTCAAGCATAAAAAACTTAGGTACAAATTCTTATTTTACTTTCCCACCCATAAAATGAAGCAGGGGGACGGTTCTTCCGCTTCCAATAAGCCCTAAAAAAGAAGCAAGAGAACCGTCCCCCTGCTCCCCCTTTGCTCCCCTATAGGCTAAAAGTATGTTAATCTTTTATAAATAATATTTCCTAAGGAGGGATTTGATGATTGAAGAGGAAAAACCACAAGTCACGTTTGGTGGAGTCCTCAGTGATGAGCACTTTTTACGATATGCTAAGTATCATTACAGAAACAAGATGCCATTCATCTTCCTGGCCATCGTATTATTATATGTAGCGCTGTATCTGTTTTCAGGAGATGAAATCAATGCTTGGTTTATGATCCCTATCTTCTTTTCTTTCTTATTAACGCTCTTTGTGAGAAAAGTCATTTTAAAGAGGGTCTTGAAAGAATTTAAGAAAGAGCCTCATTATTCCAAACATTTGACTTATCATCTGATGCCGGATGGAATCACCGCCTCTTACGGAAGGTCGACTACTTATTATGAATGGACGGATATTCGAAAGGTCTACGAAAAAAAGGAGTTATTCCTGATTTATGTCACGTCATATAAAGCCATGGTGATACCAAGGGAATACTTCCACAATGACGAGGATATTGCTTTATTTAAAGAAACGGTAAGAAATTATATACCCCAAGCCGATTTGAAGAACATATAACGTGAAGCCCTCCTGTTGGAAGGCTTTTTTCTCTCTTTTCACTCTAAGAAGCAAGAGAACCGTCCCCATGCTCCCCCTAAACCTTAAAAATCAAACTCGGAGAAACCCCAAGAATTCTCGCAGCCTGTCTTTGTGACAGCCCCTGTATTCCTTTTACGTTTCGCAATATGGTATTTCTCTCTTCTCTGGACAAGCTTTTTACTTGTGGTATTTCATACGAACCGAGACACTTCATAATTTCCACTCTTGCTTCATCGTCGGTTAATCTTCTGACTGAGCTCGCGTCCAGGCATTGATCATCGTTATTTCTCTCGTTAAATTCTTTAAATTCATTTTGGGCAATGGATAGATGGGGAGAAAACATACTGAATAAATAGTGGGGGTCAAGGAGGTTTGGTGGATAGACCGTCTTCCCGTAGTACGCCAGGCAGCTGCTCCACTTCCATTCATGAGGGTGCGAAACCATTCCTGCCTTTATTGGATTCTGGTGAATATATCTGGCGACAGTCAAAAAATACATGCGGTTTTCTACATTTTCACTTTTAAACCGATCCTGAAAGAGGTGACCGGTCGTATTGTACTTGGAATTGTAATAAAAGGCGTAACTCACACCAACCCGTTTCATCACAAGGGAGATATCTTCACTTCCCTCTTTCATCAACAAGTGAACGTGATTTCCCATCAGGCACCATGCGTACATCCTAAAGCCTGATTCACTTTTATATTTCTGCAGGAGATCCAGGTATTTTATGCGATCATGATCATCGTGAAAAATTTCCTGTTTATTCGCTCCCCTCACAATGACATGATATACTCCCGTTTCGCTTTTCCTTCTTGCATGCCGGGGCATTCATTTCACCTCCTTCTATTTCAAGAATGAGCTGCTAATCAATAGTTGAATCCGAAATCAAATGGAGAGTGTTAAAGATAAGTAGATTACGCCTGTAGCGTTACATAGAGTGCATTACGAAGAATAAATCTGGGGTTAAATCTAATTTACCATAATATACTAAATACTTTCAATGGGGAAAATGGAAGCAAGAGAACCGTCCCCTTGCTCCCCCTTCCTACAACCCACCACCTGACCCTCCCATGCTTTTTTTATTTTTTAAGGTTTTTGCAATGATTGGGTAAAGCATGGCGAGTACGGCAATCAATAGAATGATTCCGGAGATCGGTTTAGTGATAAAGGAAAGATAATCCCCTTCTGTGACCAACAGGTTCCTTCTGAAGTTTTCTTCCATCATCGGTCCGAGGACCAGTCCCAGGACAAGGGATGCAGGGGAGAAATGATACTTTTTCATGAAGTAACCCAATATACCGAATACCAGCATGACCCAAACGTTGAACATCGAATTCCCGACGGCATAGGAGCCGACCATTGATAGTAAAACAATGAGGGTGCCAAGCATCGAATAAGGAAATTTCAGAATTGCAGCAAAGGCTTTGACACCCAATCGCCCTCCAATAAATACAGTGACACTTGCGATTAACATGGAGAAGAAAATGCAATAGAGCATCAGCGGTTGCTCTGTCATTAACTGAGGACCTGGCTGTAATCCTTGAAGGGCAAGAGCTGCCAGGATAATCGCCGTGGTGGGACTACCTGGGATTCCCAGTACCAGGGTCGGGATCATGGCCCCGCCGGCTGCTGCATTGTTGGCGGCTTCCGGCGCCACGACTCCTTCTTCTTCCCCTTGACCAAAGTTTTCTTTGTGTTTACTCGTGCGCATGGCTTCACCATAACTCACAATCGAGGCAATGGACCCGCCTGTTCCCGGCAAAATACCGATTACCGTGCCGATTACGGCCGATTTCAGTAATACCCACTTATGTCTTATTAACTCTACAATTTTGATCGTTTCCAATGAAACCTTGTTACTCATATTCAAATCTTTATGTTTATCGGTTACTTGATTCAATACTTCTGCAAGGGCGAACGCACCAATCATGATGGGAATCATTTCAAGCCCGTTCATCAGTTCGATATTACCGAATGTAAAGCGATTGGCCCCTACAATCGGATCCATCCCGATCATCGCAATCAGTATGCCTATCAACCCCGAGGTGATGGCTTTGATCGGTGACTTCGTTCCAATCGAAGAGATGACCGTCAGTCCAAGTACCGTTAAAGCGAAATACTCTGCACTTTGAATATTCAAGGCAACAGTAGATAACGGAGGCGCTAAAAAGAGCATAATCAGAACAGAGAAAATCCCGCCAAATGCCGATGCGCTGATCGCCAGACTAAGTGCTCTTCCTGCCTTGCCATTCTTAGTCATCGGGTAACCATCAAAGGTTGTGGCGACCGATTCAGGCGTTCCAGGTGTATTAAATAAAATAGCCGTGATGGAACCCCCGTAGGAGGAGCCCGCATAGAGCGCAACCAGTAACATAATCGAAGGAAGGATCCCCATATAATATGTAAACGGCAGCATCAGAACAATTCCCATTGAAGAACTAATGCCGGGTAGCGATCCAAAAAACACCCCGACCAGCATCCCGACAAAGACCAGAAGTAAATTCATCGGTGTCAAGGTCGTGAGCAGCCCATCCACTAATAGTTGTATATCCATCATTCTCCCCCCTCATCAATATAAGAAATAACTTAATTCTTTTATCAAACCTATTCCTCTCGGCAGAGGTACGGTCAATAGGTTTCCGAATACCAGCGTGAATGTTATCGCTACCACAATGGACGTGATGGCCATTTTCACATAATTTTTTTGACCCAGTAAGAAGAATAAAAAGAAGCAAAAAAGAATGGTAGCAAGCGTGAAGCTGATGAAATCGTTCAATACAATAAACACGATGACTCCTACTAACAGTCCGGCATATGCTAGATTAATATTTAAAGGTTCAGCCTTCTCTTTACTGGATTTCTTAATGGCTTTGAATAATGATACGATCAATAATAATAGAATGATCACAATAATGACCTGCGGAAACCCGGCCGGCCCTATTGGATCAGCCGATCGTCCTGTTGAAATGGCGAACGATTCTTTAAAAAAAAGCCCCATCACCAGTATGAGCACAACATGAAATAATACTTCTCCCATATACTCCCCTCCAAAACGGGCGGCATCTGACGCCGCCGCACGATTATTTAAGTCCCGTTTGTTTCGCTACCTTATCAAATTTCTCGTAGTCTTCTTTCATGGCCGCTTTAAATTCTTCAGGGCCCAGGAATCCTTCCCGAATATCTGTTAGCGATTCAGCATTGAACTCTTTGTATTCTTCCGTTTCATATGCTTTTTTCATTTGATCCAAGAGAACGTCTTTCACCTCTTGGGGAGTCCCCTTCTTGACCACAAATCCCCTCCAGGATCCGATTGTGACATCATAGCCTTTCTCCACAGTTGTAGGCGTGTCTTTTAACTCGTCAATCTTGGTTATACGTTCGTCATTCAATACAACCAGCGGCTTGACCTTTCCATCTTTGATGTATCCTATCGTATTGATCAGCTTGTCTAAATACACATCCACTTCGCCGCCCAGTACCGCAGCCTTTACTTCAGATCCTGAACCGTAAGGAATGAACTTCACTTTAACACCAGTGGCGTCTGCCAATGCATTCAGTGTCAAATCATCCAAACCACCGGGACTGACTCCTGCGAAGGTAACTTCTTTGTCCTTTCCTATTTTCACGAGTTCATCAAAGCTTTTAATATCACTATTCGCCGGTACTGACAGGACGTATATATCGGATTGGATCCGCGCAAGTGGCTCAAAATCATCCAGGAACTTCACACTTTCCCCCTTACCGAGTACATCTGCAATCACATGGGAAGGAGTAACCTCCAGCACCGTATATCCATCATTCGACTGCCCATGTGCATACACCATTCCCACTAAACCGCCGCTGCCATCTTTATTGACAGGCTGTAGAGGTTTTTTCATATCTTTAGACATGATTTCCGCAAATTTTCTCGCAAACGTATCACTGGCACTCCCTTCACCAAATGGAACAACTAACTCGACCGGTCTTTTGGGGTAATCCTGACTTCCTGCAGCAGATTTATTTGAGCTACAACCTGCTATGATGAGGCCTGCGAGTAAAATGACAATCAGTACAAGTTTTCTTTTCAATGTGATTCTCCCCTTTGTAAACGCTTTAATTTTTTTCGATACTTATCAACCCATCAATTCAATGGGTATCAAAGTATGTCCTTCCATGATCCTTCTTGCCGTTCTGCCGATTCCGCCTCTTACAAGCTTATAAGTAGCATTCTCTTTCCTGACGCTGACATGAACCAGGATTGTTCCGGTCGGATGGCCGATGTTGATTTCATCCTTGCCTTCTGAAACGAGTGAATGAGGAAGGGATCCGGGTATTTTGCAAGCAGTGCCGAGTCCAATGGCACCACTGACTGCAAATGCACGATGCAGGGTTCCCATTGCGATATAGCGGGCCACGATGTCTATGTTGTCACTCTTGACCACTTCCCCGTTTTCATCCGTATACTCGGTTGCTGGAGAAATAATGGCTACCTTTGGGAGAGCATGAGTTTCAGGTGTGACAACCTCCCCTTCCTGAAATAATCCAATAAGTCTGCCACATTTCACTCTGATTTCTTCTATTCTGGTTTGCACAGATGGTTTATTGATTTCTTCTGATAGCTCAATTCCTTTTAAACCAATATCAGAAGCGTGGAAGAAGACCAGAATATTTCCTACATCAATAATCGTCACATCCACCATACTCCGATCCTCAAGTTGGATGATATCCACTACATTCCCTGTCGGAAGCAAATCGCCCGTGTAGGATCCCCCGAAATCCAGGAAGTTGACCATAATGCATGATCCCGTGCCCGAAACACCGGCGATAGCGAAATCCCCCTCATAGATGACATGTCCATCCTTGACGGGTACTTCCACTTCCATCACCCGCCTGGTATTCGTATTATAAATCCGTACCCTCGTCATGCCTTCATGGATCTTTACCAGGCCCTCTTCAACAGCAAATAATCCGACAGCCGAAGCCATATTCCCACAAGTTACATTATAATCAATATTCTGACTATTTGTGCTAACCTGACCGAATGTATAATAAATATCACATCCCGCTTTCTCCGTTACCCCCACTATCGCAACCTTACTTGTAAGTGGCGTTCCCCCTCCAATGCCGTCAATCTGTCCATTTTTAGAACTTCCATAAATTTTGGTTATGACATAATCCCTGTCTTTTGGATCCTTTGGCAGATCCATATCTTTGAATATTAACCCTTTACTCGTCCCACCCCTCATTAAAACGCTTGGCAGTTTATATAATTGACCATGAAAATTCACTCTGTCATGCACCTTCTTAAAAAATTAATTGATACCATGGTATAAGAAGAGTATATTCAAGCTAGAGAAATAAATAAAATATTTATTTTTTATAATATACGATAAAAATTTTTTATATCATCTCTTAAAACCACTACTATCAACAACTCCAGGAGGCTGTCATGGATCAATTCGACTGGGATTTATTGACTTTGTTATTCGAACACAAGAATATTACCAAAGCCGCTGAAGCCTTAAGAAGCTCACAACCTGCGGTAACCTATAGACTAAAAAAGCTGGAAGAGGAATACGGCGTGAAAATTGTCTCCCGGGGCCATAGGGGCGTCGCTTTCACCCCGCAAGGTGAATACCTGGTCCAATATGCCTTGAACATGCAGAAAGAGTTCCAAAAAGTAAAAGAGCATGTCCTAAACTTTGAAAACAAGATTCAAGGAACATTAAGAATCAGTGCTTCCAGCATTTTTTCCCGGTACAAACTCCCTCCTATTCTGGGTGAATTCACGAAACAGTTTCCCTTGGTGGAATTCCATGTCAAAACCGGGTGGAGTGAAGAAGTCATCAATTCCATCTTCAAGGAACAAACACAGTTAGGAATCCTAAGGGGCAACTATAAGCTTTCTCAAGAAAAGCAATTACTCATGGAAGAAAACCTGCTCATTGTATCCAAAAAGCCGATTGATCTGAGTAATTTAGCGAACCTCCCGAGGATTTACTACAACACGGACACTTCATTAAAAACATTGATCGATAACTGGTGGACAGAAAATTATGTATCTCCCCCATCCATCACGATGAGAGTAGACAATATGGAAACGTGTAAAGAAATGGTATTAAATGGTTTGGGCTATGCTATTCTCCCGAACATATTATTGGAAGAGGATGAAGAACTTTTCAAAACCCCATGCCTAACAAAAGAAGGGGAGCACGTTAAACGGCAAACATGGTTAATTTACAAGAAAGAATACTCCAATAACGTGCTGATTAAAGCTTTTTGCGACTTCTTAAATAATTGGGATTTTAGAAAAAGCAGGTTAAAAGAAATCTCTGAAGAAAACAAATAATAGACTGATAGTTCTCTAAATTAAGTATATTAAAATAATGAAGATCAATAAATGTTATATGGCTATTTCCAACTGACATGTTGTTGATAAAATTTAAAAATCGGGGGAAACCTGGTTCCATAAAAATGGCACCAAGTATCCTCCGATTTTCATGTCGGCTACCTCTCTTAACAGGAGAAGACAGAGAAGGACGCTCCGTTTGATGATTTTTGCATCAAACATTTGTTTACCTTCCCCCTACAACTCCCTCCTCACCCTCTTCACAAACTCCTTCACCCTCCGCGAAGGAACCTTATCCTTCCTCCTGATCAACGCAAGGTGAAGCGGTTCACTCCCCGCCCCTTCAATCTCCACCGGAATAATCGGTTGATTCGAATAGGGCACACGGGTCCGGAACGAGTAATCCATCCCAAGGGTCACCGCCACCCCGCTTTGAACCGCCCTCTTAATCGCCTCGGTGTTATTCGTGGTAAAAAGAATATCGATTGGTCCAAATGGCGATAAGGTATCGTGGGCAAATTGTTTAATATAGTCGTCGTTATACAGAACGAAAGTCTCCCCAATAAGCTGCTGTGGCGTGAGTTGGTCGAATGCGGCCAACGGGGAATGTTCGTGAACACCCGCCACCATTTTTCCCTCCAGGAGCTCTTCTGCCATCAGTTCATGATGTTGAACAGCGAACGTTTCAGCGGTTAAAATCAGTCCGATATCCAGTTCGTTATTCTCCACACCTTCAACAATTTTCACCGGCCCCATTTCGTGGATCTCCACCTTCACGTTCGGATAATCGGTTTTATATGCCGATACCATATCAATCAGAAGGTTGATGGGACCTGGGATCATGCCGATTTTTAGTTCACCCGTCAGCGTGTCCGAGCACCGGTTCGCTTCTTCCTTCAGTTCGCCAATCGCCGCCAGTACTTTTTCCGCTTTCTCGATGATATTCTTACCCTCTGCTGTCAACGCAGTACCTTGTCGATTACGGATGAAAATCTGTACTCCCAGTTCCTGTTCCAGCTTGCTGATGGACTGACTCACTGCTGACACGCTCACATGCAAATGATCCGCCGCCTTCGTAAGCACCCCTGCCCTTGCCACCTCTGCTAGATGCTCCAATTGTTCAATATTCAAGGTCCGTCCCTCCTTAAGTTTTGCTTAACTAAATGTTAGTTTTATTAAATTATAATAAATTTATGTGAGTGTTAAAATTAATTTAGATGTAAAAATAAGGAGGAAATAAACATGACGAAAAGAGTAGCGGTCATTACAGGCGGGGCAAGCGGAATCGGAAGAGAAACGTGTTTGAAGTTTGCCCGTAAAGGAGACCGGGTTGTCGTTGCGGACTTCAATGAGGAATTGGGAAATGAGACGGTTGAGATGATCCGCTCCAACGGCGGTGAAGCCATCTTCATCAAAACGGACGTGTCCAACCACGAAGACGTAACCAGCTTAGTCGAGAAAACCGTCGAAGAATACGGAAGAATCGATATCATGTTTAACAATGCGGGAATCGGGTCACCCACACCAGTACTCGACATGAACATGGACGCTTATCATAAAATTATCGATATCAACCAGCATGGTGTCGCATACGGCATCATCGCAGCGGCTAAAAAGATGAAAGAACTGAACATCAAAGGTGTGATCATCAACACAACTTCCGTCTTCGGAGTTCTAGCATCACCGAACACCTTCGCTTACCACGCCACAAAAGGAGCCGTCAACATGATGACCAAATCAGCGGCACTGGAGCTGGCTCCATACGGAATCCGGGTAGTCGGCATCGCTCCGGGAGTCGTGGACACCCCGATCATCCAAGGCTATAAAGACCACGGCATCATTGACTCCATGAAAGCAAAAGTCATGGGGAACAAACTAACCCAGCCAAAGCAGTTGGCCAATGCCGTATATCTACTCTCATTGGAAGAAGCAGATGCCATCAACGGCAGCGTTGTAATGGCGGATGAGGGGTATGCGTCGTTTAAATAAGAAGCAGGGGGACGGTTCTTCTGCTTCCCCCTTTACATACGATAAGAGGAAGCAAGAGAACCGTCCCCTTGCTTCCTTCCCCTAACTCTTCCGATACTTATCCTCAATAATCATATAATTTTCATGATTAATCTTATCCCACTCCGTCTTCTTATAGTTAAGTCCTTTGAGTATCTGATTAATCCAATCGGGATCGTATTCCCTGAAATATACTGATTTGCCCCACACCTTCATTTCCTTATGTTCCGGATGTTTCTCATCACGGTAGGCTTTTAGAAATTCATAGAAACCATGCATCCCACCTACATCTTCAGGTGGAGAGGTCTCTGCCCCGTCAAGTAGGGTTGGATAGCCAAAGTAGTAATCGTCGACAATCTCCTCAAGCTTAACGGTGAACTGCCAACCATCGCCGAAATCATAAGCATATCGGATTTCCCCATACTTCTCCAGATAATCATCGATCTTTAATCCAGTGGGTTTCCGCACTTCGATCTTCAGTCTCTCCAGGGCATTCTTTTCGAATCCCAGCATTTCTGGTGGCACTGATTTTAGTCGTTCTTCATACGCTGCCTTGTTTTTCTTATAGTGCTGATGCTCAAGGTAAGCTTCTTCATGGTCCGTGACAATCTTTTGATCTTTCGTGAGGTCGAACTCATAGAGATGATAACCATCATGAGGATAACCACTTCGAAAATTCGTCACGGTCTGGATGACGTCGTGAAGCCTTCTATATGTCGCTCCCGCTGGCATGATGACTCTTCTCCATATTAACGGATCGGACTCTTCAAATTCGATTTTGACAATGTAAGATTTCAATTTGGATTCCTTCCTAAATTTTTGATGAGAATCTCTTGTCCCATTACATTCCGGGTAAGCAGGGGGACGGTTCTTCTGCTTCCATTAACCAAAAAGAAGCACGAGAACCGTCCCCATGCTCCCTAGATAATTCTATTCCATTGTAATATACTGTAAGAAATAGTCTAATAGAAGCAAAGGAGCTCCTATAATGATCACAATCTCGTTAATTATCGTTCTCTTAACCTCTTTCATCACTTATTTAGGGGTAAAATATATGATTCCTTTCGCCATCAAGATTAATTTTGTAGACAACCCCAACAATCGAAAAGTACATCAAAAACCTCTGCCTATGCTGGCGGGAGCCGTGTTCACGATTGTCACCCTTGTTGGCATACTGCTCTTAAGCTGGTTGGATTTTGTAAGTATGAGTATGACCATCGCATTAATCCTGGCGGTTGGCATGCTAAGCACCATTGGATTCATAGACGACTATTATAAAACCAAGTCAAAAGAATTTTCTCCCTTCCCCAGATTGCTGGTTCAGATCATCGCAGCATTCCTTGTTGTTCAATTCGGGGATTATGTCACACAGATCGACCTCCCTCTTTTTGGCTATATAGAGCTTTCGCCTGTCCTTGGAAAGCTGTTCACCATGGTGTGGATAATCTTCATCATTAATATCATCAATTTCATGGACGGCCTGGATGGACTGGCAGGCGGAATGGCCGGTATCTTCTCATTCACCTTCCTGATCACGTCCATATTAATGAACCAACCGGTTTCAGCCATGCTCTCTGCACTCATGTTGGGAGTGTCAATCCGCTACTTACCCCATAACTTTTTCCCGGCAAAAATCATTATGGGGGATACGGGTTCTACCTTATTCGGATTCATGATCGGGGCCATCTCCATCATCGGAGCCATGAAGACCATCACCGTCATCACCATCAACATCCCATTATTAATACTTGCAATCCCAATCTTTGATACTCTATTTGTCTTCTTAAAAAGAATCAAGCAGGGAAGGTCCATCTTTCACGCGGACAAACTGCACCTGCACCACCGGCTTCTCGGCTACGGACTGTCCCAAGTCCAAGTCGTGATGCTCATCTATTTCCTATGTATCAGTACCAGTGCCACTGCAATCTTTATCTTGTTGGCCATTCATTATTAGGGGGAAGCAGAGGAATCTTCTGCTTCCCCCTTAATATTTGAAGGAAGCATGGGGACGGTTCTCTTGCTTCCAAAAAAAGTTGAAACTTATTCACACCATTCCCGCTCTAATAATCAAAAAGGAGGGCAAGCAGTGAATGAACTTAGTCTTATCAGGAAGGCCGTAAAGGGGAATAAGAAGTGTCTTGAGGAGCTTCTTATTCTGCATAGTGATCAATTGTACCGAACGGCGTTCTTATATGTCAGAAATCGTGAAGATGCTCTGGATGTCGTTCAGGAGGCATCTTACAAAGCGTTTAAGTCAATCGGCAAATTGAAAAATGAGAAATACTTCTTAACCTGGCTAACAAGGATCCTGATCCACTGTGCTTATGAGGTATTAAATAGAAAGAAGAAAGAGATTCCCATAGACTTGATGAACGAGCGAAACGTTGATCGACCGGAACAAGGAGTCGAGAGTCTGGATCTAATGGAAGCAGTCAACCAGCTGAATACAAAACATAAAGATGCGATTATTCTCTTCTACTTTCAGGATCTCCCCATAAGCGAAGTAGCGAAGGTCATGAACATACCAGAAAATACAGTGAAAACCTATTTGAGCAGAGGGAAAGAGAGATTGAAAAAATCGTTAGGAGGAATGAACCACAATGGAAAAAAACTCATTTCAAGAAGCATATGAAAAAATTGAAGTGCCGCAGGAGGATGTTTTAAAAGCCATCCAAAAAGGTAGGAATCGGGCTGATTCTGATGCACATAAAACGAAAAAGAAAACCGCTGTATGGTCTTCCGTTGCAGCTGCCACCCTTTTCGTCTCCTCCAGCTTCCTTTCTCCTTCCCTGTCTCATGTCATGGCCGATGTCCCTATTCTCGGAAAGGTATATGAAACGTTCAACGATTCCGTTGGAAGGAGCTTGGAATCACAAGAACTCATAACGGAACTCAATCAAACCGCCAGCAATAAAGGGATCGATGTCTCGATTACCAATGCCTATTATGACGGGGCGGTTGTAGGAGTGACGTTCAAGGCGAAAGGTAAGATGAACTCAGAGGAAAATGGTCAGGTCGCAGGATTTTATGAGATTTTCGACGGAAACGAAGGAATTTCAGATAGCAAAGAATACGTGTATATGGAACCGGCAGATGATGGCTATATCGGACACATCCAACTAAGTTATCCAAAATCGGAATTGCCATCAGACACGACCTTCCCACTGGAATTCAAAACGATTGGCGGGAAAGAAGGAAACTGGAGATTCGATGTCCCCATTAAGCAGCTGCCTTATGAAACCGTCACTCTTGATAAAAATAGCAGTGAAGACCTGTCAGGTGTTAACGTTCATTTTGACTCGATCATCCTGGGAAAAGCATCGACCGCCATTAACTACACGGCAACATTTCCGGCTCAAGGAAAGCATGATCAAGTGGGCCTGGAAGTTTATGATGACAAAGGAAAAGAAATAAACATCTCCATGGATGGAATTGACCTGGAAACAACGAAAAATGGGGACCAATACATTGTTAAAGGAAGAAGCATCATTCCACAGTCGGTAAAAGGGGAAACAAAGTATCTAGAAATACATCCGACAGTGGCCCTAAATGAAAAGGACCAATTTTTTCCACTGAATGTCTCAACTCCTGCGGAAGTGAAGGCAGCTAGACAGAAGCTATCTGTAACGATTGAAGATATAACGGTTGATGACTCTACCCTTGCCGTTGACTTCCAATGGAATAACGGGGATGCAGTGAACAAGGACTTTAGTTTCTTTAAGGATTTTGCCCAACATGATGTCATTTTAGTGAAGGAGTCAGAAAAGGAAATTTATGAGGAACCTATCAAGCACTCCGTCAAAACTCTTCAAAAGGATGAATTGCGCTTTAGAAGTACATTTGATATCAGCCAACTTGATGATTTTGACCTAAAGACTTATGTCATGAGGGTGAGATTAGGCTCGTTGAGTATAAATATTCCTGTTGAGTTGGATGAAGTGAAGGTGAATGTAGATTAGAGAGATGGAGTGGGGTTAATTCCCACTCTACTTTTTTTACTTTACGAAGCAGAGGGACGGTTCTTCTGCTTCTAAAAACCTTGAAAAAAGTCTCAAAAGGAAGCAAGAGAACCGTCCCCTCGATTCCAACTAAGGAAAATATAGTTATTTTTTGAATATATTATGATATAATACTAAAGGACTAATACTAAAGAAGGAGGAATGCAGAGTGAAAGCACGATTGCAAAACGAAGCGGGAGTTACAAAAGAAGTGAAGGTCGGTTTCAGCTGGACGACTTTCTTTTTTGGATTTTTCCCAGCCCTTATTAGAGGAGATTTAAAATGGGCGGTCATTATGTTTCTTACAGCCGCCATCGTAGGTGCCTTTACATTTGGATTTGGAGCATGGATTCCAGGTATCATATTCTCATTTGTATATAATAAAATCTTCATTAAAGATCTTCTTGAAAAAGGCTACCGACCTGCTGATGAAACCACCAGAAGTGAACTACAATCCAGAGGAATCATCTCCGGTTTGTCAAAAGCAGTTTAATAAAGGACGGAATGATCTTTCGTTCTTATTGCCGCTCCGATTTCTCACTGGAGTGGTATTTTTATGGCCCATTTATTAATCATGATATGACACTACTAAATTATTGCATAAAGGAGACTTGAATCTTGTCTAGTAATCTTCAATCAAAATTAGGTGAAGGCCTGTCCAAATTTCAGGGTGGCCTTGAACAAGGAAAGCTTAAGTTACAAACCGTACAGGAAATCAATAAACTAAAGAAAGACATTCATGATACTTCTGTCAAGAAATCGAAAACACTACTTGAATTGGGGCAGAAAGTGTATAAAAAAATCAGGATCGGTGAAATCCAAGATCAGGAATTACTTGATTTGACCTCTACCTTAGTCGATATGGATCACGTAATCTATAAGACATCAAGAAAAGTGAACGAACTTTCAAGCCAGCCCGGTCAAGAGAATGCCATTATCTGCCCGGCTTGTGAAACACCGAATGATTTGGACTCGAAATTCTGTGGAGGCTGTGGAGTGAAAGTGGAACAAGTGGTGGAAATCGAGCCTGAATCGACCAATGGATGCCTGCACTGTGGAGAACAAATTTCACCAGCTGCGAATTATTGTCATTGCTGTGGGAAAAAGGTGTCTATCTAAAGAAAGGAGGCTGAAAAACGTTGTACTGTAAAAAGTGTGGAACAAAGAACACAGAAGGTGCTCTCTATTGTATAAACGATGGGGAAGCATTAGCGATACATAATGAAAATGTCCTGACCTATCAGGAAAACACCCGATACTGCAGCCATTGCAGTCACGAAGCAATCACTGGCGCCCTTTACTGTCAGCAATGCGGCCAGACATTGAGTAAAGTAAAGGAAACGCAGGATAACCGTGGACCGAATCGATCTGCCCAGCCGCTTCTTGGAACTGGAGCCAAGGAAACTCGAAAATTTATGGACATGTTGTCTGATACGAACATTCTGAAGAAACTTGCTCTATGGAATGGAATATCCTTGGCGGTGCTCTTCATCATTTCATTCATCAGTAGTTCTGTCTTAAATGGATTATTGAGAGATTCATTCCGGGGTGACTTTGGACCGATGATCGATGGGGTTAAGCTGTTATCGTTTTCGGATATTTTTATGATCAGTCATATGGCAAGCGTGGAGTACAGTGCACGTGCACTTATGTTCGAAGGTGTACTATCAACGACAAGCGGATTATTCTTCCTATTAGTCATCCCGGCAATCGTATTAATCATCACCGGGTTCTTGATGAACCGTCATACCGGAAACAATGTAATTGAAAAGCTGAAGTTTTGCCTTTCCTTTTCCATCATATATGGCCTGCTGGTAGGGATTTTCAGTACTTTTGCCGGCGTATCCATGGATATTTCAGATCCAACCGAATTACTTGGGGACATAATCGTAAGTGCAGATTATCCTTTCATAGAAAGTATGTTTAACGCTATTATAATCAGTATGATTTTTACAAGTATAGGCTCTATGTTCTCGTTACATAAAGAACAGCGTTCAACCAATGATCAATTTGGCCTTTCAATTTCCAGAGCCATTCTCCATTCGATGATCGGGTTGACCCTGATGATGATTGCAGGTTCGATCTATGTTTCATCAAATGATGAAGTAACAACGGACAATCCTGCAGGTGACGTTCTGATTGGAACGCAAGCAGGAGGCTACCTGTGGAATATTGCCCAATTCCAGACCCTGAGGTTTGATCTGATTGCAGATGGTGAATCAGTGAAAGCCAGCTACTCACTGATTGGCGGACCAAAGGCATTGGAAGGGGATGATGATGCCCTGACCGAGTTTTTTGACGGGTTCAATTGGATTTGGATGTTAGTGCTTATTCCAATCGCTCTCCACTCGTTGGCAGGGAATCTATTTCGCAAATCCTCCCAAGGAAACATACTATATGAGCTCGGAGTTTATGCCGTTACATTTGGAATCGTCAACGCCATGATGGTTTCCATATCGAAACTTACCATCGATACGAATTTCGATGATGTATTTACGGTCACGCTTGGATTTTCCATCATTGGGACGTTTATCTTCAGCACACTCCTTGCATTTGGAAGCAGTTATGCGGCAGTGATGGTGACCAATCGTCAGACCCGCCATCAGGCGTCGTTTTCATCATGAACAAAGCGAATGGTTGTCTCTGTAAGACTGGAGACAACCATTCGGTTTCACTAAACATGTAAAAAAGAGGAGAAATCATTGTGAAATTTTGTACTTCCTGCGGAAAGAAAGTTCAAGGCAACACCTCCCACTGCAACAGATGCGGGGCTAACATACACGGGAAAGAAACACACACCAAAAGAGAAGCCAGTATGCCTTCCCTTGCCTCTCTATCCTTAAAAACAAAAATCATCATCGGAGCCGCTATACTTTTCTTCATTGCCTGTATTTCGCTATATAAAGTGGGCGACACCCTAACAGATAAATCAAACCTGATGGCTGATTTCGAGGAACACTTAAAGACAGGCAATATCGATGAATTAGTCAGTATTCTTGATTCAAGAAAAGACTCTGAAAAAGTTACAAAGAAAAATGTTCAGGCCCTTCTTACCTATTTAAAAGAAAACCCGGACCAAAAAGAAGACATGATAACCCAATTACATAATAATGTAGAAACGGCAGATGCCCAAACCGTTAAAGCCAATGATGATCTTGAGTCTCCCAACCAGCTGATCACCTTTGAAAAAAGAGGGAAGAAGTTCCTGATTTACGATAATTATGATTTTATCATGGAGTCTGCCCCCATGACGGTTTATACCAATTACGACGACCTTCGTTATTACGTCAACGGAAAAGAAATCAAACCTGAATCTGGAGAAGGCTATAGTGTCAATTTCGGGACATTCATACCTGGAACGTATAAAGTCAAGGCAGTCCTTACCTCCGATTTAGTGGAGTTGGAAAAGGAAGTCGATATTCAACATGTCGGACCAACAGATACGGACCTTTTCTTCGACATCGACTATACGACGGTCCATACGAATAGCGAAGGTGCCTCCGTCTGGGTGAACGGAAAGGATACCGGGATGAAGACCACAGAAGACAACACCGCTGAAATCGGTCCGGTTCTTACTGATGGTTCCATGGAGGTGCAAGTAAAGAAAGACATGCCTTTCGGGACGGTTCAATCCGACGTCATGGCCATTGATGACAATGTACTTGATGCGCCTTTGACATTGAGCGACAAACAAAAGGATCAGGTCATGGAAGGTCTGAAACAATACTTCCTTAACCTTTCCAAAGCCCTTGCCTATCAAGATGAAAAGTACCTTAAAGAGGAATCCAACGAAGTATCATCCTTTGTTTCGTCTTCCTTTCAAGAGTTAAAGGGGGATGACTGGAAAACATTCGGGTACATTACAGACCTGGAAGTGGATTTAAAATCCCTACACTTGGAGGAAGTGGACGGTGAATGGATGGCCACTCTACCGATCCACGCAGAATGGATGCAGGATTATGTGTATTCAGGAGATCCCATATCACTGTCAAAAGAGAGTGATGTGAGTAACTACTCTTTAAGCTATGCAGCAAAAAGTAAAAAATGGAGTGTCGCCTCCTTCTCTTCCGTCTGGGATTTTGATGAAAGCAACGCTCAAAAGATTGATATTGATAACGTCGCACTGAAAAAGCAAATGGAGACTGCACCGGCTTTTAGTGACATTTCTCAAAAACAAGTCAGTGATGATGTGGAATCGTTTGTGGAATCCTTTATTTCCAATGGCGTTCAAGCATATAACAATCGTAACTTTTCAATTCTATCAGATGATATAGACTCCTCTTCCGCCTATTCAAAAACGGTTAAAGACTATATCGACCACCTTGAGAAAAAAGGAATAACCGAGGACCTCGTCAACGTTGAAATCGAGAAAGTCGAACCATTGGAAGATGGCTCTTACTACGTTTACACAACGGAAGAATACAACATCTATTACAAAGACAACACAGGCAAATACAAAGCATTTGAAGGCAAGTACAAAATAACCTCTCCAGATGACGACTTAAAGATGTATGATCTGGTCTCCACTGAGGAAGTGGATAGTAGGGATTTGTAAAAGGAGTATACGAATTGCAGAGCCATGGCTTCCTTGATAACTAAGCGCCCCCCTATTTTCCCTCGCGAAAATAGGGGGTTTTTGATTCGTCCATGGCGCAGACGGATGGTTACTTAACCTAAAAAGAAGCACGAGAAGCGTCCCTGGGTGGCGAACGTGTGACCGCTCATTGAAAATATAAATAGAGAAGCAAGAGTTACCCTCGCTTCTCTGGTAATAGTTACGATATATTTTTTTCAATGGAGTCTTCTTTTTTTGATGTAAGGTCGATGGTGGAGATCGCTTTCCAAATCGTATAACCTGAATATAAAAGGAGTAAAATCCCCGGGATGATCAACATCAGTGCTCCGTTTTTCGAATTCATAAAATTCATGAGGTAGCCTATATAAGGAATCGTGAACCCTTTGTATTGTGCCACGACATTTTCAGATAACACAGGTTCAAGGTCTGGAGCGTCATTATTGTCCCCTTTTGTTTTATACATCACATGGTCGCCGCTCTTGGTCACTTCTAAAACCCGGTGAGTGATGAGAATGTTTTCTTTCTCTTTGAACGTTATGACGTCTCCCTTTTCAAAACGGGTCATATCCCCTCCAGGTTTCACCGCAATGATGGATCCTGTTTGAATACCCGGCTCCATCGACCCTGAAAGTACGGTTTTAATCTGATAACCAAAGAATTGAGGTTCTCCACCTGCTGCCTTTGAGGAAACGACGACGAATATCATTATGAATAATACAGCATATAGAACGACCGTGATACTAGTACTTAGAATTTTTTTTGCCAATTTTAGTTTCACTTTTCATCATCCTTACCTGTCATTTTACTCTTGTATACTAGATGTTTCTGATATAGAAGGAGAAGGTACTGGTGGCTCTTCTTCCTTTGGTGGAATCTCACTTTGCTCACTTGCTGCCTTCCCCTCAACTTGTTCTTCCGTATTTGTTTCTGGCTCGGCAGGTGCTGCAGGCTGTTCAGGTTCTTGTTTCTTATCCTCTTTAGCTGGAGATTTTTCTTTTATACTCTCTTCCCTTTTTTCAGGAGTAGGCTCTGGGACACTGACTTTCTTATTTTCTTTAACTTTACTGTCTTTTTTCTCAGGTGTCTCTGGCTTCTTTTCTTCTCCGCCTTTGTCTGGAGCCTCTGGTTTTTCTTGTTCACATTCAATCGTGATGGTTTCACTCCATAATTCATGTCGAATGTCTTCCTTATTTCCGTGTCCAGGGCGTTGGAGGGCTTTGAATTTGTAGTTTCCAGGTAGATTGACATTCGCTTTTAAGGTAGCTGTTTCACCTTTATTGATGGGCTGAATATCTCCACTGACTATATTGTTTCCGTTCTTAGGATTTCCTTTGGCTGCATAGTACACTGCGAATTCTGTGGTACCTTGCATTGTACTGCCTGTATTCATGATCCTGGCAGAAAGGTCTATCGGTGAACATGCATTTACTGTTCGCACCTCTTCTTTGTCAGGGAAGTTTAATGAACTTTTATCCCAGATACTCCAGGTTCCAGCGGTAATGACTCCAGTTACTTGATCCTGGTCGTTAAAATAGGCACCGGTGTTGCCGTCTATAAATGAACTTGTAATCGTTGTGGCATACCAGATCGCCAATAGTTGACAGAGGAGCTTCCACTTTTTTGTTGGGGTTTTGTGTTTTCTGGTTCTTGGGTATCTTATGGAGATCACATCCTTTGGATATGTGATAAATTAATTTCTTGAAGAAGTCAGAAATTAGGTTTTTCTAGCTTCTTCAGAAAATTAAAGTGATATTTAATTGAAGAAAGGTGGGTGGGACCCACCTTTCTCTTTATTTATATTAGCGCGCTTCGCCTGCTCCTTGCATACCATTGAAAGTCCATTCAAGCTCTAGAGAATCCCCTTGGAACTGATTTTGATCTTCGCCATTATCAACAAACTCATATTGAACATAAAGTTTATCTGATGTACCCGCAGCAAGATTTCCTCCACGCTCTGCAAAGAACTGACTCCAGAAATTCCCTTCAATCACGTCAGGCGACATATTTTTCAAATCATACAATGTCGTTGACCAAATCGGTACATCTAATTTATCTCCATTTAGTAAGAAGTTAACTCGAATATGCTTACCAAAGTCATCTGAATTATTCCCATTACCATGGACAGTATAGTCTGTTGTTAAATCAATAGACGCAATATCTAATGTACCTCCATTAACTAAATCAAAAGAACGAAGCATAGTATCACCTGGTTTAATGTTTTCAACCTCAATAATCGTTGACGGGTCTGCACTCAGATCCAAAGTACCAGCAGCAAAAGTAGCATTTGCTTCTGCACTGTCACTAAAGTAAGCATATGTACCTCCCCCAACCAATGCCAATCCTAGTGCCGCTGATGCTACGCCTAAACCTAATTTTTGCTTAATACCCATTTCGATATTCCTCCTCGTTTTCACGTTTTTTTCTAGTTCGTTTAAAAGTTATTTTTTGTTCTTTTTAACGAACCTTACATTTGAAGTATAAGACAAATGTCATAGATTGAAAAACTTCAAATCCGGTCGTTTATTCGTTAAAACGAACAAGAAACGGTGTTATTCTCTATTTATCTCCTTAAATCTAATTAATTCATTTATTTTCAAGAACATTATATCCACTATAATGAACAACGGGTTGTGAGCTAAAGTCCGAGATTGGCGGAACAAGTCCCACAACCCGCCCATTTTTGTTAAAATACTAAGTAAAGATTTGTTCAGTGAAGGTGATTAAATGGATTACTCCGTTATAGGAAAGAAGATACGAGAAATGAGAAAAGTGGTGGGGTTAACTCAAGGGGATTTGGCTGAAGGGGTGTGCACGCAGGCACTCATCAGCCGGATTGAAAAGGGAGATATTTATCCGAGTGCGACGACGCTTTATCAGATTTCGTTAAAGCTTGGTGTGGACGTGAATTACTTTTTTGAAATTGGAACCACTCCCCGCCTCGATTATATCCAAGAGGTGGAAAAACAACTGAGAATTTTTAGAATGAATGGCCAATATGCGGAGATGATGGAAATGGTCCGGACAGAAGAAAAAAATCCATTTTTCTTTAGAGATAATGAAAAGCTTCAGCTTCTGTATTGGCACAAAGCGATCTATCTGTTTGAAATCACAAAAGAGAAAGAGACTGCTTTCTCTTTATTGCTTCAGGCGTACAAGCTGACCTCCCAACAGAAAAAGGCCTCTACTGAAAGAGAGATGGAGATCCTCATAACCTTCGGTACATGGGAATCATTGTTAGATAACCATGAAAAGGCTCTCCACCATTATAAAGAGGTGGAAGAACTTATGAATCATACCAAGCAACTGTTTGATAAATCCATTAAAACACGATTATTATTTAACACCGCCAGGGTTCTCACACGCATTGGACTTTATGAAGAATCCACGGAATATTGTCTTAAAGCCATTAAATGGTGTCTTGAAGAAGAACATCTATGGGGGCTTGGAGAGTTGCATTATCAAATCGGCTATAATTTTGAGCTAGTGGGGGAATATAATAAGGCTTTACCATATATAGATAAATCACTTCATATGTTTGAACTGCGAAAGGATCAACGGTTTCTTACTTTTCTAAAAAAGAGAAAACAAGAAATAATGGGCAGGTTGTGAACCCATTTCGGTGGGAAACAGAAACAGGTAGATTAGTGTTGGGAGTATTGATCAAACGATTGTTTAAAATTGCTCTTCTAGCAAAGGTTATTGTTGTTTCTACAAGTATTATGATTTTCCATGCCCTGTTAACCGTGTGTATTACAGGTTGAGGGGAACTGCTTCGCTTTCCGCGGAAGTCTACGCAGTTCTCCTCAACCCTCTAAATAAGTTTGTCGTGACAGAGCTAAATAGTGATTAATAACAGTTGAGATTATAATATTTTAGGAGCCATGGTACCTGTCCGCGACCCCTGAAAAAGTTCTGCATTTTAAAAATATGATTGAAAAACCATTCTCCAGATTCTCTTCTAAACAACGATAGACTGGTAGATAGACATTTTGACCCCCTAAAAGAAATTTCGGAAGAAGAGGGACGGTCCTTCTGCCCCCTTTTGTCCCTTTCTCAAAACAGTCACTTTGACAACGGAAGCATGGGGTTGGTTCAACTGCTTCCTCCCTTAAACGTACTCCTCCTGTTCTTCATTAGCCTCAAACTTTAAACACCAAATTATTTCGCTGAACAGTTATTTTCACTTTCCATTTAATATAACTTTACTCTTCTTATGACCCTTTCTTCATGAAGTATCACCATGGTCTTAAAAATTACAAACCATTCACTTGATTAATATCCAATATGGTAAAATAATCTAAAAGGTGCTGTTAGGCTGAAATATATCAAGTCATTTCAGGTCAATCAAATGCCCAGATCTCCCCGGAACGAAAGTCTGATGAAATTCCTCCAAACCCGCGTACGTAATAGATAGTAAGGTACTAAATAAAAGTTCCTTACCAAGCTTTAAAATTTTGTATAGCTCAATGTCTTAATCCAAAGAGCGTCAATGCAAAGTAACCGATAATATGCCCTGCTTTGCGGAAGAGAAACTCGATAAACTCCATAGGGGCTGGTGGTTGAAAACGGATTGGTGATCGTACTGTATTTGAACGTCAGGTACCGATAATGGGGACTTTGGACGAAATGAACGTCAGCGCCAGATCAACACGGCGATCATTGATAAAGCATCCAATGTATCAGCTGTAACAAAGTTTGATGATATTTTGGACGTGCTTGGCAGTAATGTGAAAACCGATATGACGTTCGATGATATGATGAATACAGAAGAATTATCGCAATGCCCGGAATAAGATTGGGCAATATGAAATCAAAGGGCAGGGTGGATTAATCAAGGGGGACTTATTGTTTGACGGTTCCTGAAAATGAGCAGGATAAGGTTACTGAAATGTTGAAAGAGAACTTGGCTGCCAGCTAAAAAAGGTTCTGGGAGAAACGCTCTCCCAAAACCTTTTTATTTACTGCTGTTTTTCATAATAGTAATTCAACCACTTTTCCACCTTATCCAGCTTCTCTACTACTCTTCCTTTCACTACCTCATTCAATGTTTCCATAGAGTTCACCAGCTCTATTGTCTTCTTAAGCTCTTTCTCTACCTTGTCCTTCTTAAGAGACTGCTCCGGCCGCTCCATCATCTTCTCCCATTTACGAAGATTATTCTCAAGCTCTTTACCTTCTTCTTTGTTAACAGCTCCCTTAGGAATATAAATGGACGCCGTCTGTTCCTTCAACTTCTTGACTGTGGCCTGAACTGCTGCTTTCGGATCTTCCCCGGGATTCACAGCCGCATTTCTCCACGGCCCTTTCCCCAATGCGTCAACAGACGGGGCACTGGCCTGACCAAAGGCGAACATGTTCACACCTGAGGTTCCATGACCCGCTGCCAACACATCATTGACGGCCGCTTTTTCACCCAGGTGATGATAGAACGAGTAGATACCCGTGTAGTACATCATCGAAGGCGGGGTCAGCTTTTTACTGGCGATGACCGTGGATTGGATGCTGTTGAAATCATGTCCATACGCCTGCGGGATGACACCATCGATGTCCTCTACCCAGTCGCTGATCAGGACAGCCTCTGCCCCCGGTTCAGGAGTGGCCGTGACCATAAAGGCAGGGTTGATGTCTTTACTCTGTACATGAAGCTGGTCGACAAACGTGTTTTCCTGTTCACGCAGCCAATTCTCCCACTCTTCCCATAACTCGTCGGACTCCTCTAAATCCATTGGATCGACTCCAAATTCCGTTTCGAAACGTTCACGATTCGAGGCACTGAAACCATAACTCTTATCAAACGGATGGTGCGGGTAGCGCATATAGTCGATATTTACACCTGTGATCTTATAGTCCTCTTGCTGTTCTTTATAGATATCCAGCATAAAGTCCTGGACGTCAGGGTTTGCAATGTCCAGCCAATAATAGTTGCTGCTGGAATCACTTCCCGGTGTGCCCGGCTCATCATTTCGCTGTACCGCGCTCCATTCAGGATACTTCTTGAACTGTGACGGCAGACCAAGGCTGCTGTGGCCGATCATGAAGCCATCCGTCCACGATTGAATCGTGATCCCCCGCTTCTTCCCTTCTTCGATAAAGGCTTTCAGGATATCCGAACCGTATTTCCCATAGTCCTGATTGGCGAAGTTCGGGTGCTGCTTTGGCAGACCGTAGGCTTCCATCGTGTCACTTGGGAAGATGGTATATCCCCAGAAAGTCGTTTCAAGATAAAGAGAATTGAAGCCTGCCTCTTCCATCCGGTCCAGAGTCGTGATGACATCATCCAGATCCTTCTCTTCCGGTCGATACCAGATGGCCCGCTGCTCCCCTACTTCAGAAGGAAGGGAATAATAGTACGCGGCGTAGGCGGCCTGAGTCGCTTCTTCCGTATATTCCAATGCCTTTTGAGGATCTTCACTCTGGATGTCTCCTGCTTTTTCCAAAAGCTTTTCAGCTTCCTTTACAGAAGCTTGTGCTTTCTTGAACTCTGCATCAATATACTTTTCTTCAGCATGACTGATGCTTTGCTTCGCTTCCTGCAAGGTTTGTTCACTTTTAAAAATATAGGTGGACGCGTCGCGGATCAATTCGATTTTGCCGTCCGCATCATATTCCACTTTCATCCCAATCTCTGCTTTTTTCAGATATTCCGCTTCGGTTCCGTGTCCGCTTACGACAAATCCGTTGGACGGGATGCTACTATCCCCTCCGCCGATTTTCGTGACGACTCCATCAGTCACGGTGATTTCATAACCATATGGATTTGTTCCGGTGCTTGAACCAAAGGCAGGAGTATACAGCAAGAGTTGGTTGGCTCCACGATTTCCCGGAAACGGGGCTCCCTCAGGATTTGATTCATCGGTTGGGTCAATATCATCTAATGTATTGGCATAGGTCCTTTCAACCGGTTCATTGATCGAAACACTCTCTCCCTTTTCCAGACTCTTCAGGAAACGCATGATCTCATCCGTCGTTTGCGGTCCCGTTGACAGGACGACACCATCCTCAGGAATGGCACTGTCCCCCTGCCCGGAAGACACAACATGATAGCTGTTCCCCTCATCCTTCTTGAGAATCACTTCATACGAGGACCCGTTTGTTTCGGTAAAATAACTGAACGTCGGATCAAACACGACAAGCTTATTCGTATTGTTGCGATCATTTTCTGCATTGACGATGATGCTGATTCCGTCCTCATCCACAACCTTCGTCGCTTCCCCTTCGTCCGCTTCCACTGTGAGTGCCGGGGCCTGAAGAGCCGGCACTGTCAGTGCGAGGGCCATTGCTGACAGTGTCATTTTCTTTCCGATTAACCACTTTTTCATAGAGTACCTCCATATAATCGTTTTATATGTATGCGCTATCATGATGTGGCCATTTTATTCTATCATAATTTTCTGAATAAAAGGAATATTTCTTCAGAATAGATAGTTAAGATGGATATATTCTTCACTTTCAGACAAATCAAAGGTCGATTTCTAGACCTTTTGACTTATAAAACATTCGGAAAGATCCCCTCTAAAAAGGGAACTTTCCTAAATCGCCCCGACCTCAGGCCACTTCAATTCAATCCCTTCTTCCTCAAGCATTGCCTGAAACTCCCTCAACAACGCTCGATCCTCCCTCACGTCACGTGGCAGGACCCCTTTCTCAATGGCAAACGCCGCAAGATACCCTGCCGACTCCCCGATATTCCATTCCACCGGATGCACCCTGAAGCAGCCGTTCGTAATATGGGTAGATCCGATATTCTTACACGCAGGAAGCACATTGTTGACCCGAATCGGCAACAAAGCCCCCAATGGAATCTCAAATGGATAGCTCTCAGCATAAAAAAATGTATTCGTCTCCGTCGTCGGGTGCAAATCAATCCGGTAACAACCGATCCCCACAGAATCGCCCACCTCTTTGATGCCGTCCCTTGTATTGGCATTGATGTCTTCTTCGACTACCGTCGACACGGCTTTGATTCTCCTCGATTCACGGATATAAGGATATTTCGCGAGACCATTCTCCGTCCCGAGAATATCCCCCCGTAACCGCAGTCCAGGGTACCCTTTGCCCCCATCCGGCCTCGGCGCTTCCGTCTGCAGCCAATACAGCAGGGAAAGACTCAGTTGCTTCGATTCATGGATGTGCTTTTCCCGGTCTTCATCACTTACATCAATAATTGAACCACTCCAATAATCGTTCTGCGGCCAGTTGATAAGGGAGATTTCCCCTTCATAGGTCCCCTCAACAAAAAGGCTCGGGTCCACGATCCGGCGATAATCCCACAGTCCCCACAGATTTTCATGATGGAACATCTCAAATTCCTTCGAACCACCCGTATGGGCATCGGGAGCGAACCAGCTTAACTGCTTATGCTGTAAAAACGGAGCACGATATTCTTTCCAGACCTCATACTGCTCCGGCTTTTCAATGACAAAATTTCCGCCCTCTACATAATCCACTGCGAACACATACGTTAAGGACTGCATGTCCTGCGGCCGGGCTTCTTCCGGCGCATGCAGCTCGCCCGTCTCTCTTTTCGCTTCTGCCCCGGTGACATACTCCACTCCTGCCAACGGCAAAAGCTCCCCAGTTTCAGTCGCATCAAGATAATAATGTCCCTGCAGCCTCTTTAAACGTCCGTCGGCATGCTGAACCGTGACGGATTGAACATTGTCTCCATCCACGTCCGCACCGGTCACTTTATAATCAGTAAGAATGGATAACCTCCCGCTGCTCGTAAAAGGAATCAGCATTTCCTGAAGCACGGCAAGGGCCACTTTCGGTTCATGGCAGAGCCTGCTGACCCATCCCTTTCCCGGGTTCAGCCGCTCATTCCGCCTCGCCTCTTCCTTCAAAGGATAGTGACGACGGTAGTACTCCCGCACCCGGTTCCGGAACTCACGGTATGTCCCCGTGCAGCCAAACTGCTCGATCCACTGGTGCTCATCCGGCGGGACCGCCTGGCTCGTCAGCTGTCCGCCGATCCAATCGGTCTCCTCTGTCAGGATCACTTTTTTGCCTCTTTTGGATGAAGCGAGTGCAGCCGTACATCCGCCGATCCCGCCACCAATGATGATAACGTCTGCTTGTAAGGTCTCCATCGATTTCTCCACCTCTTTCTTATAAAAAATTAAATGATGAACCCTGCCCCGATCACACCTGAGTTGGAACCAAGCTTTGCAAGAACGATTCGGACGAGTTCTTTCAATCCCGGATACACATACTCTTTCACTTTTTCCCTTAACGGCTGGAGAACCTGCTTTTCCGCACTCATCACGCCCCCGCCCAATACGAAGACGTCAGGATTGATGGCATGGGTGAGATTGGCGATCGCCATGGCCAGGTAACTTTTCATCAAGGAGTGCAGCACGCATATTCGTTCCGCCTAAGTCCACCCCGATCCGTAAGGTCACGACCCAACACCCCTGTCTATCCCGATTTCGAACGTCCTGTCCCAAGGCAGGTAAATGTCCTCCAGTGAAAAAAGGAGATGGTATCGATCCAGGAAATCAGAAGCCTGCTTACGGAATAGTTCCGTCACCCTGCTCAACAGCTCTTCACGGCTGATAGCCGACTCATCTACTCCAGCCCGCACCTGCTGACGAACAATCGACTGATACACATAATCGTCCAATAATCGAAGGGTGATTTCAGCCAGCAGCCTTTCATTTATCTCCGCTTCCGGCAGGGAAGGCTTCTGCTTCTGAAGATGAACCATCGCTACCTGTGCAACGACCGTCCCCAAAGTGTTCCCCGCTGTATTCCAGCCTGCAAATCCGGCAATCTCACTCACCTTGATCTCAGACAACAGCTGGGGCAGCATGCGGGCATCGACTCCGTTGGCATAGGCCGTATCCGCTACGGCTACAAGCTTATCCTGACGAAGATAATGAGAGATACGCTTGGTCCACTCCCCGATATTCCGATGAGGGGTATCGACTTCCCCCAGGTATTTTTGCAGGGCAAGATCTCCCTGTCGTTTTCCCGGTACGTTGACCGCGAACACAATATCCGCTTCTCCCGGAGAACTGACGGTGTATCCGCCAAAAGCAAAAATCTGCCCCTTCACCGACTCGCAAATCGGCCGGTCTTCATACATGGCCGTCGATAACGCACCGGTTTCACCGCTGTAAATCGGGAAAAACGTAGGGAAACTGACGTTTTCAAGTTGATAGATCATCTTCGCTACAAGGGTATTGGCAACTTCATCCGCTCCAGGATAAATGAACACCTGGTGAAATAACTCCCGCTCATATACTTTCCTTGAAAGGTCTTCCTGCTCCCCGATATTCAGCCCATACTCGGATGTATCATCCTGCGGGAATACCAGTACATCAAGTGTTTGATCTTCCACCATATCCAACAGGGAAACGTTCACACGATAGTTTTTCAGTCTGGTTGATAGGTAGTCTTCCAGAACCTCTGACGGGATCCGATTCCTGAGATCCTGAACGTTTCGATTGGATTCCTCACACCCTGTTTTCTCAAACCGGTGAATGTGGAAGGAATATTCCCAAAGCTCGACTCCGTAATCACTCCAGTATTCCTTCTCTTCCTCATTGACGTAGTTATTTGAGATGCGCATGGTGGAACTGAAGGCCATCAGGGATTTTTCAGGGTACTTTTCTTTTAACGATCGGATGGTCCCGATGCGCTGTTTAATGCTCTCCTCTCCATCGGTACAAACGCGGGAAGGAACCAGCCCTCCGTATCCCAGCATGTCGACGGAAAGGACAAATCCATCCACAACAGGAGCCACTTCCCAGATCCACTTTTCCAAAGCTTCGATATCTCCGGGTTTTTTCAAAAAGCCGAGGAGGTCTTTAGGCGGAATCAGCACTTCCCAATTTCCGATCGAGGCGATCTGCCTTGGAAGCTCCCTGGTCACCGGTCTCCCATCCACAGGCAGGAGGGCAATCTTCCTATTCATGCTTGTTTCCTCCTTTTATGAGATAAGTAGCAATTTCCTTCGGTTTTAATGTATAATCGCCAACCCGTCCAGGTTTGTGCAGAAAGTCCACCCGCTCCTCGACCTCACCAATTGAAGTCAAAGTAAACACCTGATTTTGATTGGTCGGATTCCATACACGCAGCTCCACTCCATCTCCTACTCTTCTAAGTGAACTCCACTGTACGTCATAATTATCGATTTCTACTAAACTTCCGATTCCCTTCGCTTCACCCGGATAAATCCGCGGTGGAACACGGAACAAGTGGGCTTCCGTAGCCACGTGACCAATACTCATATGGGGGTGGAATTCAAATGCTGCACGGAAGGTATACATTCCGATGCACTGAGCTTCCGGCGTTTCCATATTCGGTCCCGCTCCCCCGCCACGTGTCCGTAAATCATCACGGGACAGCCAGCCGACGCTCCTGATGAGCGTCACATCAAGGGAATCTTCTTCTTCCATTCTGGTAACCTGGTACTCGTGCAACCCTCGATGGTAAAAAGTGAATCCGCTATCCGAACGCACAAATGATAGAGAAGGCTCGACGACGACCGGCACTTCCTTTTGCTTCGCTGCATCAAATTCTTCATCCTTCTTCGCTTCCCGCTTCACCACATCGAACGCCGTATCGCTATACGTGTAATCCACGGACGCTCCCAATGGATATTGAACGCGGAGCCGTTGATCCTTCGAGCGATTATTGATCGTGTATGATACATCGATCTTCCTATTATGATCTTTCACAGTAATCGTGATATGTACAGTCGTCGTGACCGTCTCTTCTGAAGGACCGGTTCGATCTTCGTTCAACCCTGCCGGTGTGAGAAGCTTTAGATCATATGATAATTCTTGAACGCCAGACGCTTTCCGGACCATTCCTGCGCCCGCAAGCTCAGCCACCGTCTTCACATCGTTCACAGGCGAGGAGTAGTTATACTCATCGCCAGCATCCAGGGTGCTGTAAAATCGCTGCAATCCTTCATGACGCTTGCCCGTTTCTTTATCAAGTAGTGAAAGGGTTCCATCCTCCTCCAGTTCAATCGAGTAATACTCGTTTTCGATCACACTCTCCTGAGTCTCACGTATTTCCTCATAGCTCCCCTCCACGACTGTAAGAGTAGCGAGTGAAGTAGCAGGAAGATCCTCCACATAAAATTCCACCTCATAAAATGTCCCCTCTTTAAAATCCGGGAACGCGTCCAGGGGAGAATCAAAGTGTCGACCCTTCCGCTTATTCTTGATTACAGGGGTATGAAGCTTCCCGTTCTCGTCCTGTAATTCAAACAATCTTTCTTCCTCCAGCCAGATCTCCCCCGACACCCAGCCGGTGAGCGGCCTTGGATGAGGATTGATGACCGTAAACACGCTGTTATCCTCAAACGGCTTTCTCAGTCCTGATCCTGAAAACATCGGATCCTGAACGCCGAGATGAGTGAACGATCCTTTTTGAATGGACGAAATCCTCTGCCGGAGCATCATCGTCCTCGTCTCCATTTCCTTATGAACCTCATCAATGCTGCAGCCGCAAATACTGTCGTGTGGATGATTCAACAGTAGAAGCTTCCAGGATTCCTCGAGGTATCGATGAGGATATTTCTCTTGCCCGGCAAGCGTCGCCAGTGGTTCCGTATAGCCCGTCAGTTCATCCTCCATCTCCTGATTTTGAACCTTGAGATAGCTCCTAGCCGACAGGACATTCGGAAGGACATAAATATGCTCATTGCTTCTCATTTCCCCGACAAACACAGGCAAATCAGCCGAGATTTCACCCTGAACGCTCTTAAGAAACGCTTCATAGGTGCTGGACACAAACTCCACTTCCCCTTGAAGCTCATTGATCTGCTTCATCAGATTTCCGTGCTTCGGCATCAAGTGATCCCCGCCATTCGTTAACAATAGCTGAGAGGTCGTCGCATAAGGCATGACCTTCTCCACATAGGAATTCAACTGTTCCTCTGCATTGTCCTCATTCAATAAAGGCTGGTAATACCCCTCTGGCAAAAAGGCCGTGAAAACGCTGGACCCATTCGGTGCTTCCCAATGAAACTCAGACGTTTCGGGCTTAATTCCCCGCCATAAAATGGCGTTATCAATTCCAAATCCCTGTAACAGCTGAGGCATCTGACTCACATGACCGAACGTATCCGGTAAATACCCGACCTTCTGGGACTCTCCATATCGACCGGCGATCTTCAATCCCATCTCCATATTCCGGATCAGGGACTCCCCGCTCACAAGAAACTCATCGGCCAGGACATACCACGGACCGATGATGATCTTCTTCTTTTCTATTAAATGAAGGACTCTTTCCTTCATGCCCTCTTCACAAACCTCAAAGTAATCCTCCAGGGCAGCCATCTGACCATCCAGAACAAATTGCTCCAACTCTCCCTTCTCAAGACCTGACACAATCCGGTCCATCACCTGGACAAGCCGGTGGCGGAATACTTCAAACGGTAAGTACCACTCCCTGTCCCAATGGGTTTGGAAGACGATATGACACGTCATTTTCTTACTCATTATCCTTTCACCGCCCCTTTCATGGCCCCTGCGATGAAGTGGCGCTGCAGGATGAAGAATATGATGATGATCGGAAGTATCGAGATGATCGATCCTGCCGCGATGTAGCGCCAGTTAGCCGAGAAGGAACCGGCGAGCGTGTTGACGCCGAGTGGCAGCGTGTACATGCTCGTATCATTTAAGATGATGAGCGGCCAGAGGAAATCTCCCCACGCCATCATGAACGTGAAAATGGCAAGCGTGACAAGGGAAGGCTTGACGAGTGGCATAAGAACCCGCCACCAGATTTGAAACGCATTGGCTCCATCCATCCGGGCCGATTCATCCAGCTCATACGGGATCGTAAGGAATGCCTGACGCATCAGGAAAATCCCGAAAGCCGTGGTGGCGTGGGGCAGGATCAATCCTGCATATGTGTTTTGCAGACCTAAGTCCAATGCCAATAGGTAAATCGGGATCATCAGGAGCTGAAACGGCACCATCATCGTACTGAGAATGAGGACGAAGACGATATTTTTCCCGCGGAAGTTCATGCGGGCGAGTGGATAGGCGGCCAGTGAACAGAAGACGATATTCAAGAGGACCGTCACTACGGATACGACAACACTATTAAACAGGTAACGCCAGAACGGGAAGAAATCCATCACTTCCACATAGTTACCGAATGTGATTTTTTCGGGGATGAACTGAGGCGGATACGAGAAGATATTCTCGCTGCCCGATTTAAGTGACGTGGCCAGGAGCCATAGGAATGGACCGACCATGATGAGTGTGACGAATAGGAGGGTCGCATATTGAAGAACGACTTTCCCCATCTTTTTTACGTTTATCGGTTTTTTGACAGTTAGTTCGGTTGAATGTTCTTTACTGGTTCCAAGAGAAGGAGAACTCATGGAGAATCACCCCTTTATCGCAGATTCTTTTTTGCTCATGAACTTGATATTAATAACAGAGAAGATCAACGTGATGATGAATAATACGACCCCGGCCGCACTTGCATAGCCCATCTGCAGCTTATCGAAGGCTTCTTCATAAATATAGAAGACGAGTGTTTTCGAGCTGTTCAGCGGACCGCCCCCGGTCATGACGTAGATTTCTTCGAATACCTTCATGGCGGAAATCGATGACATGATGGTGACGATCATAATGGAAGGCATTAATAAAGGAATGGTAATATGCCAAATCTGTTTCCATTTGCTTGCTCCGTCAATGTCCGCTGCTTCATATAAATCATCTGAAATCGACTGCAGTCCCGCCAGGTAAATGACCATATAATAGCCGAGTCCCTTCCAGATGGTGACGACCATGACGGCAAAAATCGATGTAGACGTCGAGGTCAGCCAGTTTACAGGTTCAGATATCAATCCAAGTGATTCCAATATGTAATTCAGGATTCCTTTATCTGCATACACCCATTTCCACGCAATCCCCACCACGACCATGGAGGTGACGACCGGTACATAATAGGCGGAACGGAAGAATCCAATCCCCTTTACCTGCTGGTTCACGAGGATCGCCAGGAAAATCGGCAGGATCACGAGTGCAGGCACGACGATGACCAGATATAACAACGTCTGCCCGAGCACTTTCCAGAACAGGGCATCAGCGAACAGCCCTTTGTAGTTTTCAAGTCCGATGAATTCGGCATCGGTGACGATATTGTAATTCGTGAAGCTCAGCCAGATGGCATTGAGCATGGGATAAAAGATGAATGCACCCAGGATGATGACACCGGGTATCAAAAACAGAAATGGTGTTAACGGATGATTTCTCAAACGGACTCCCCTCTTTTCTCCATCGCTTGAAATAAGAGCTTGGCAGCTCCAAGCATTCCCGCCTGATTTCCTAAAACTGCAGGATAAATGCTTGTATTAACAAAATATTCCTTCAATTTAGCCTGGAAGTCGGCCCACCAATGGTCCTTGGAGTCAATGACTCCTCCCCCGATGAAGAGGACTTCCGGATCGACGCTCACAGAGATGTTGTGCGCGGCGATGGCCAAATAATCCAGATAACGGTCAACCACCTGCTTGACCTGTTGATTTCCAATTGAATATTCCTTAAAAATCTCTGAGCCATGGGGGAAAATTCGGTTCGTTTCGGTGAAAACGTCCTGCACAAGGGTTGTACCCGACAGATACTGCTCCAGGCAGCCTTTCTTCCCACAATTGCACGGCTTTCCATTTGGAACGAGCACAACATGTCCCCATTCCCCACTTTGATGGTGATGGCCGTGTAAGACCTCACCTTGTATGGCGTTCGCTCCCCCGACACCGGTCCCAAGGGTCAACATGACCGCCGTTTCGGGATTTCCTTCCCACTTCCAAAGCTCTCCCAGGAGAGCGACATTCGCATCATTGTCAACTGCACATGGCAGTCCGTAGCGCGTTTCTATTTCTTCTTTTACTTGGGTTCCCTGCCAGGAAGGCAAGTTGTCTGTCGCGTAGACGACCGTCCCTTTCAGAGGATCCACACGGCCTGCCGTACCGATCCCGATTCCTGAAATAGTGCAGTCTTCCTTCATTAATCGATCAATCACTTGAAAGATTGAGCCGAGGATTCCCTCTCTCCCGTTCGAGATATCGGTGGGTACCTTTTCCTCGTGGAGGATCGTGCCATCCTTTTGAACAACCGCCCCTTTGACCCCGGTACCCCCGACATCGATTCCAATGACCTTCATCGTTTCACCTGCTTACCAGTTTAATAGATTTTGTCTACAACGGCTCTTGCGGTTTTCTCTTTCATGCCAAGGGAGAACTCTTTATTGTGGAGGGCAAGCCCGGTACATAGCAGATCGATGACGAAGAGCTGTGAAATCTTCGCGATCATGGATCCACCTTCAAGAGGGGATTCCTTCCCGCCGCTTAACAGAACTGCATCCGCAAGCTTCGTAATCGGTGAACGGGCATAGTATGTGATGGCGATGACGCTTGCTCCGTTTTCTTTGGCCAGTGTCAGGGAATCGATCGTGTCCTTCGTGCTTCCCGAGATACTCAATCCAACCACCACATCCCCTTCTTTCACAGTGGCAGCCGTCATGGACTGGATATGTGGATCGATGACCGCATCCGACCGGTATCCGATCCGGAGGAAACGATTCTTCGCATCCAATGCCGTCAGTCCCGACGTCCCGACTCCAAAGAAATGGATGGATCTTGCTCCGGAAAGGAGTCTGATCGCTTCTTCCAACGTTTCTTCATCCAGCTTATTGACGGTTTCATCCACGGCGTTCTTCGTATAAGAAGCAATCGATTGAATGAAGCCGGCGGGCTTACTGGGATCTGACTCTTCTTCTTGAGACATGGAGGATAAATCCTTCGCCATGGCAAGCTTGAACTCCTGATATCCTTTCATGCCAATCTTCCGGCAGAAACGGAGCACCGTCGTTTCCCCCACTTCCGCTACATCGGCAAGATCTGTCACCGAGTAGTAGAGGGCTTTTTCCATTTGTTCTAACACCACTGTCGCCACTTTTTGCTCGGACTTTGTGAGGGAAGGATAATAGCTGTTAATTAACCCTCCTAATTTGCTCTTTGATGCCGTTTGTGCCTGCATCTTGATTACCTCCTTTATTCTGGATGGATTGTACAAACCTTTTCGTGATTTCCTGCGGCCTTGTGATGGCCGAACCGACTACGACGGTGTGAGCCCCCATATCCAATGCCTGACACACTTCTTCCGGAGTCGAAATCCGCCCTTCGGCAAACACCGGAATCTTGATGGTTTCAACCAATTTTTTCAATAACTTAAAATCAGGCTCACATTGCTGAGGCGAATACGGCGTGTATCCCGACATAGTGGTGCTGACACAGTCGACACCGAGCTCCACTGCGTTAACGGCTTCTTCATAGGTGGAAACATCCGCCATGATCGTTTGCCCTTTTGACTTCAGATACGTGATCAAGCTTTCCAGTGATTCACCGTTCGGACGTGTTCTCGTCGTCGCATCAATGGCGATCATGTCCACCCCTGCTCCAATCAGTTCATCGGCTTCTTTCCTTGTAGCCGTTATGTAGACATCACTTTCCGGGTAATCCCTCTTCACTAATCCAATGATCGGTAAATCCACGTACTGCTTGATGGTTTTAATATCAACCGCACTGTTTGCCCGGATCCCCGAAGCACCACCGACGTAAGCGGCTTTTGCCATTTTCCCCATTACATCCGCCCCGTGCAACGGTTCATGTTCAAGGGCCTGGCATGACACCACAAGCTTTCCCTTTAATTGTTCAAAAACGATTTCCTTGCTGATCATCTTGTCTTCACCGTGCTTTCATTGAAATGCAGAAAGGGAGATAAACTCCCTTTCCTCCATTCCCTTATTTAGATAGCGTTTCGTTCCATTTCATTTCAGCCTGATCCAATGCTTCGTCCACCGTCATATCCCCAAGCATTGCTGCATGAAGGGCTTCGTTCATCGCTGTACGTAACTCTTCAAAGTTGCTCATTGGCGGAATCAGTACTTCACTATCCTTTAATTGACCAGCCGATACGATACGGGCCTTATCAATTGGAGTCGCATCCGCAGGCTCTTCACTGAAATACGGATCATCAAGAGCCGTTTCAATGGATGGAAGGATCGCTGTCTGTTTATCAAATTCAACCTGGTTCTCCGCATTCGTCAAGAAAATGGAGAAGTCCACTGCTGCCTGCTGATGCTCAGATTGCTTCGGCACCACGACGTTCATGGCCGCTACGTTTTTCTTGTTCGTCTCACCCGTGATGATTGGTGCGGTTCTTGTGGCTTTCAAAATATCAGGAGCATTCTCTTCTACAATCGTCAAGAATTGTGGGCCTGAAGGCAGGATCGCAATTTCACCCGCTTGATACAAATCGACCGCTTTAGAGTGCCCTTCTGTTAACACTTCACGTGGAATCAGGTCATTCTTGTAAAGGTTCACGAAGAAGTTAAAAGCTTCTTTTCCTTCTGCTGTGTTGAATGTCGCTTTCGTCATGTCCTCATTTGTTAAATCCACGCCCATCATGACCATTGTCTCCAGTAGATGACTCCCATCAAGGGCCGGGAAGAACGCGTATTTACCCGTTTTGTCTTTAATCGTTTTTGCCACATCTGTTAATTCTTCGAAAGTAGCCGGTGCTTTCTCTGGATCAAGTCCCGCTTCCTTAAAGATATCCGAGTTATACATCGTTACCTGAGAAGACAGATACCAAGGAATACCGAACGTCTTTCCGTCGAATGTGTTGGAAGACCAAATGTTCTCGAAATACTTACTCTTCACATCTTCCGGAACCATTTCATCCATATTGACTAATGCATCAAGCTCTGCAAGCTTCGCCGCGAACTGCGGGTTCAGGTTGGCTACATCGGGAGCCGTTTTTGAAGCGACGGCTGAAAGGATCTTCGTCTCCATATCACCCCAAGGAATGTCCACCCATTTCACTTTCACATTCGGGTTTTCTTTTTCAAAATCAGCAATGACTCCGTTTAAGTAATCATCGAAGGTTGGAGATAATTGCATCGTCCAGAATTCAATCTCTACCGGATCCTCTTTCGTTCCTTCTTTCTGTTCCCCTGAAGAGCTTGATTTGCTGCTGTTACAAGCAGCTGTAAATAGCATAGCAAACATCAACATAAGCGTTAATAGAAACTTTCCATTTTTAAACATCTCATTCATCCCTTTCCCCTTTTGTATTCGTATGGATAAAATACTTCAATGCACGCGGCAGGTCCCTTCTCCAAAAATCCCAGAGGTGCTGGTCGTCTTCTTCGTAGTATGTAATAGTATCTGTGACGGCTTGAAGTAGGCTGTGCAGAGTCCGATTGAAAGATAAAATCGGCAATTTCTCGCCCGTTAGCGGGTAGGTAACAGACTCTTCCCCGATACCCACTACCTGATACACCCGCCAACTTACTTTTGGAAGATTGCGAATTTTCAACTCGTGCAATTCTGTATAAGCACCTGATTGCAGTAGTAAGTGTGACCACGGTTCCGGTGAGTTACAAGCTATACTCATAGAGACCGCTGCACCAAGAGAATCCCCCAGCAACCCTGTTTTGCGAAGCTTCTTGCCATTACGGTTAAATCGGCCACGTATGTCCCCAAGAAGTTCTTCATTAAAGAATCGGACATAATTCTCGTGTTGCTTCCCCTTTGGATGATAGAAATGATAGCGTTCTTCTGAACTGGACGGAGGTATGAGAACCAGTACCAGATGATGAGATTCCGAGTTTACGAGAATCGCATCTAGTGACGGGATGATTTCTCCAAGCTCTGCATAGTCCATTCCATCTTGAACAAATAAAACATCGACTGTCTCTTCATGACCCCTTTTGTACTCATGGATGTAGTATCGTTGATCACGGCGTAGATACCGGCTGGTAATCACGCATTCTTCCAAGCTTGCTTTCAATGACCGTATTCTCCCCCTTTCCAAGAGTAGGTTCCCCTATTAGGTTCTATCCTAGCATATGAAAGCGCTTTTGTGAATATGTTCTCCATTTTTTATTTTTTTGGTGGATTATTGCTCCAAACTAATTAAGGGGGAAACCCCTCTTCCTTTTAAACCAATTCAAAAGATTAAGGACGAAAGCTATTTCCCCAGCTTTCCAATCACTAATTGATCTTTTAAACTTTCTCACTAATAACCCTATTAACTTATCAATTGTCTATCTTATGACCTTTTTTTGCCTTTTGAAAAGCAATCCAGGCACGCTCCTCACCAACCACCTTCTAAAATCGCCTCCCATAAGGTAAAATAATGACATGATCCAGAACGAACAAGGAGGATTTTGATTGATCACAATCAAGGAAGTGGCCAGAAGAGCCCAAGTATCAAGCGCAACCGTATCCAGGATGTTGAATGATTCCGGGTATGTAAGTGAAGAGGCACGAGATCGAATTCTGAAAGTAATAGAAGAAACAGGATATGTTCCGAGTGAGAATGCGAAGTCGCTGCGGACGAAGAAAACGAAGGTGATCGGGGTCATCCTGCCGAAGCTCGGTTCAGAAACGACGAGCCGGATGGTGAATGGGCTGGACCAGATCCTTGCCGAGAAGGGTTATCAGATTTTACTCGCCAACACCAATTTAAATGCTTCTAAAGAGATCGAGTTTATCAGACTGCTAAAAAGCAGGGATGTTGAAGGCATCGTCCTTTCGGCTACGAATACGAGCGGACCATTGATGGAGGAAATTCAAAAGTTGAAGATTCCGGTAGTGGTCGTTGGTCAGGACCTCCCCGATACGCCTTCCGTTGCCTTTAATGAGATGATGGCGTCGAAGGACATGATCGAATACTTCATCGAAAAGAAACATGAGAAGATTGCTTTCATCGGAGTGAGCGAATCGGACAGGGCAGTAGGATTGTTAAGAAAACAAGGCTACTTGTCAGCGATGGAAGAGCATGGACTCAGGATCGAGGAGCATTGGATTCAAACGGCTGTTTTCGATGTGGAGTCCGGTTATCAGGCGATGAAGAACATCATGGAAGATTCCAAACAGCACCCCACAGCCGTATTTGCTGTGACGGACAGGCTTGCCATCGGTGCCATGAACTATATCAAACAGGCGGGTTTGCGGATACCTGAAGACATTGCCTTGGCTGGAGTAGGAGCTTCCGAACTCTCTCAATATGTCACTCCCTCCCTCACCACCGTTGATTTCCATTACCATAAAGCAGGACAGGAAGCAGCCAATATGATCCTGGCTCAAATCAACCATGAGAACATACCGAACGATAAAATGGTATTAGACTATAGACTAGTAAAAAAAGATAGTGTATAATTTTGTGTAATCGATTACACAACGTTTTTTTGGTACGTATGTAATCGATTACACAACGTGTTTATTCATTTCCATGGTATCGGCATCAATCAGCTGATACTATTAATTTTCTGAGATATGTAATCGATTACACACAAAAGAAGGAGGAGAAATCATGTCTGATAACAGAAAGATTGCAGAAGACATTCTATCAGGTGTCGGCGGTGAAGAGAACATCCTTTCCGTTGCCCATTGCGCCACCCGTTTACGAATCATGGTAAAAGATAAAGAGAAAATCGACCAAGCTGCCATTGAAAATACGGAAAAAGTAAAGGGAGCATTTTTCAACTCCGGTCAATATCAAATTATATTAGGAACCGGCACGGTTAATCGCATTTATGAAGAAGTGAGGCAATTAGGTGTTGCAGGTTCCTCAAAGGCTGACCAATCGAAAGAAGCCGTCAAAAGCGGAAACGCTTTTCAACGTGCCATTCGTACATTCGGGGATGTATTTGTACCGATTATACCTGTCCTTGTCGCAACCGGTCTGTTCATGGGATTGCGTGGCCTCGTACTACAAGAACAGATTTTAGCCTTCTTTGGCATGACGCCGGATGATATATCACAGAATTTCATTTTATTCACTCAGATCCTTACAGACACTGCATTCATCTTCTTACCTGCACTCGTCGCCTGGTCGACCTTCAGAGTATTCGGCGGGACACCGATCGTCGGAATGGTCCTTGGGCTGATGCTTGTGAGTCCATCACTGCCAAATGCCTGGGGTGTTGCCGGAGGGGATGTACAGCCACTTGAGTTTCTCGGCTTCATTCCTGTAGTCGGGTATCAGGGATCCGTCCTTCCCGCTTTCATCGCAGGTATTATTGGGGCAAAGCTTGAGAGACAGATACGCAAACGGACCCCGGAAGCACTGGATTTAATCATTACACCGTTTCTTACATTATTGATCATGATCACTCTAGCATTATTCGTGATCGGACCTATATTCCATAGTCTGGAGAATGTGATCCTTGATGGAACAGTGGCAGTTCTGGAATGGCCTTTTGGCATTAGCGGACTTATCATTGGCGGAATCAACCAGATTATCGTTGTTACCGGGATTCACCACATCTTTAATCTCCTGGAAATTCAGCTTCTTGCCAAATTCGGAAACAATCCCTATAATGCGATCATCACCTGCTCGATTGCAGCACAGGGCGGCGCAGCTTTGGCAGTTGGATTAAAGACCAAATCCAAAAAACTGAAAGCTTTGGCTCTACCTTCTTCCCTCTCAGCATTCTTAGGGATCACGGAGCCGGCTATCTTCGGAGTCAATCTCCGTTACGGAAAACCATTCATCATGGGACTCATCGGCGGTGCGGCCGGCGGTTTCATTGCTTCTCTCATGGGATTGAAGGCAACAGGTATGGCCATTACCGTTATTCCTGGTATGTTGTTATATCTAAACGGGCAAATCCTTCAATATCTATTCATTAACATTGTCGCTATCGGAGTAGCCTTCGCCCTTACCTGGATGTTCGGGTATTCGGATAAGAAAAATCTCGAAACGGACAAATAAGCAGGTGAATGGTCCTCACCTGCTTTTCTTCCATACGCGTAAAGAACCCTACACGAAAGGATTTATTCCACAATGACAAAATATACCGAACCGAAATATAGAACCCTCCACGAAGCAGAAGCAAATGAGGTGGAAATCCTTATAGAAAAAGTGGTAGCATCCATTTGGAAACCCGCTTTCCATATTCACCCGGAGCATGGTCTCTTAAATGATCCAAATGGCCTCGCCTACTTCAATGGTGCATATCATGTCTTTTACCAGTGGTTTCCGTTCGGAGCATACCACGGGATGAAGCACTGGGCCCATGTGAAATCCACTAATCTTGTGGATTGGGAACGGCTGCCAACTGCCCTGGTCCCGACGGAGGATTATGAGTCACATGGTGCCTATTCCGGAGCTTCCATGGAAGTGGACGGGAAGTTGTACCTTTACTATACAGGGAACATAAAATACGGCGCAGAAGAACGATCCGCCAATCAATGTCTTGCCATCATGGAAAAGGATGGACAAGTCCGGAAATATGATAGAAACCCGATCATTGAGGGTGTTCCTGCTGGATACACCGGTCATGTCCGTGACCCCAAAGTGTTTAAAAAAGGGAACATGTATTACATGCTGCTCGGGGCACAGCGCGAAGATAAAACCGGAGCGATCATTGTATATGAATCGAAGGATGCCCTAGACTGGTCGTTCAAGGGAGAGTTGAAATTGGACCTGGATTTACCGGAATCCTGTTATATGCTGGAGTGCCCTGATTATTTTGAAATCAAGGGTCAAGACGTTCTCATTGTCTCCCCTCAAGGGCTGGAGGCGAAACAGCACGACTATCAAAATCTTTACAATGTGATATACGCACTTGGTAAACTCGACATCGAGAACCTTACATTCGACGTGACCGATTATCAGGAATTGGACAAGGGCTTTGATTTTTATGCTCCTCAAACATTCGAAGGAAAAAGCCATGAACGGTTAATGTTCGGCTGGGCCGGTATGGCCGAAGTTGAATATCCCACCGACAAACAGGATTGGGCCCACTGCCTTACACTTCCCAGGGAGCTTGATATCGTGAACGGTCATCTCGTTCAAAAGCCGGCTACTGAATTAAAGCCGCTTCGAAGCAAGTCACATTCAGGAAGCCTGACGTTGGATACAGGCTCAGCCAATCTCTATTCCGGTTTCCGTTCATTTGAGTTGGAAGCTTCCATCGAATCCCGTGGATCAGACTCTTTCGGGCTGGAACTCTTCTCATCGGAAACAGAGGGACTTGTCTTAGCATTTGATCGTTCGAACCAAACGGTGACGTTGAATCGCGAGAATTTCCATGCCTCATTTGATAAGGAAAATGGTCTGGTGCGAAGTGCTGAGCTCAGCATCGGGGACAGCGTTAAAGTACAGGTATTCGGTGACCGGAGCATCGCCGAAATTTTTATCAATGACGGTGAGGTTGTCTTTACAACTAGGGTCTTCCCCAAGAAGCAATCAACCGGAGTCAACCTGTTCACGGATAAAGAACTAACCTGTAACTATACTATCCATCAACTGAAGAGTACGAACTCACTTTAGATAAAGGTCCGTCCCTCACCGCTTTAAAGCAAAGAGGGACGGACCTTTCAATTTGACCCGGAACTTAGTGTCAGGCACTTATATTTCCTCATCCAATAGATAGAAGAAGATCATAAGGCGAACTCCCACATCATTTCTTCAATAACCGCACAACCTGCTCCACCGTCACCCGGATCTGCTCACTCGTGACCTCTCTCCTCAACGCTTCCTCCAACGACCGGCACTCAGTCTGAATCGAAAACACCGCATCCAGATACTGATTCACCTCAGCCAAATCCGTATCGATCCGCCCCGCAATCCCGATCACAGTCTTACCGTGTTTCTTCGCAAGTCGCGCAACCCCAACAGGCACTTTCCCCATCAATGATTGCTGATCGAGACTTCCTTCACCGGTAAAAACAATATCCGCCTGCTTCACTTTTTCTTCTAATCCGGTAAGCTCCATCACCGTGTCCACCCCAGATTGAAGAACACCGTTTAAAGCAGCGACGATACTTCCACCGAGACCCCCGGCAGCTCCTGATCCTGCTACCTTTTGAACGTCAACTCCATATCCTTCTTTAAAAAGGGAAGCGAGCCTCACCAAACCGGCATCAAGTTCAAGGATCCCTTCAGATGTGGCCCCCTTCTGCCTACCAAAAATATGAGCAGCACCTCTCTCTCCATAGAATGGATTCGTGACGTCACTCGCAATCGTAAACGTGCATTCCTCCAGTCCGGCTAACCGCTCACCATCTGAAAATGAAGCCGTCTTAAGCAATGGATTCCCTTCCACTCCAAGCTCTGCTCCGTCCCCATCATAAAACGTCCATCCCAAAGCCTCCAGCATACCGGTCCCACCGTCATTCGTGGCACTCCCGCCAAGTGAAATAACGATATTGCGATATCCATTCAGGACGGCGTCCTTAATCTGCTCACCAAGTCCATACGTATTCGCCTTCATCGGATCCCGCTTCTCAAACGGTACCAGGGGGAGTCCGCTGCTGCGTGCACTCTCAATAAACGCCGTGTCCCCGTTCAGAACAACATATCTGGCAGTAACAAGATTCATTAACGGATCACGCACCCGGACTTCCTTCTCTTCCCCATCAAGGCAAGTGAGCAGGGCATCCAGGGTCCCCTCTCCACCATCCGCCATAGGTGAGTTCTCCACATGAGCGGATGGCCAGGCAGATAGGATCCCCTTCCGAGCCGCTTCCCCCACTTCAAAAGCAGACAATGAATCCTTATAAGAATCCGATGCTATTAAAACATTCATCTCCTACACGCTCCTATAAAAAGATGCCAGAAGCCTAACTCAGCGACTGGCACCTTATATTCATCTATTGTTTCACCCACATGAATTCATATGGACGCAATTCCACTTTTCCACTTACTTCTTTCCCGCTTACCAGATCCGTTCCTGCGCGAGGAACATTCACTTCAACAGACTTCACATCCAGATTGACCATAAACAGGATGCTTTCTCCCGTTTCCTCATTGAAACGCTTCAATCTGAATACATTCTCACCGAGTTCCAGCACTTCCTGTCCTGCATAAGGAGAGAAAGCAGATTCCTTTTGACGGATCGAAATCATGTCCTGTAAACCTTCGAAGATCCCTTTACGACGGGAATCCGACTCTAATTCCTCAAGGATGCTTCCAAGCTCCAGCTTCTCACGATTGATCCGGCGGTTGATGCCAGATGCTTCAACACCGGCTTCATCATTATGAGAACCGAGTAAGGAATGATAGTAAACAGCCGGAACTCCCACAAACGATAACAGGATGGAATGCGCAGCAAGCATCTTCTTCACTTCAAGCTCTTCTGTCGTATCCTCGCCTTGATTGACCAGTGCTGCTGAATAGTTGATGTTCAATTCATAGACAGACTGGCTGCCATCACTATTGGCTTTATACGAAACACGACCGCCGTTTTCTTTCACTTTATTCACAAGCAGCTGTTTGTCATCCTCGGTCAGGATCCCTTCCGTCGGACGCATCCCGATTCCGTCATGACTCGCAAGGAAATTGAAATAAGTCGCAGTATCCGAAACGGTATCGATCGTTTTCGCCCATTCCGTCAGCTTCGCACCATTATGAGTCGTCAGTGAAAACAGAACCAAAGGAGGCAGGGAGAATTGATAAACCATATTGGCTTCATCCGTCCCATCACCGAAATAGCTGATGTTTTCTTTGTGCGGTACATTCGTTTCCGTAATGATCTGGGTATTCGGCTTGAAGAAGTCCATGACCTCTCTCCACAGCTTGATGATTTCATGTGCCTGTGGCAGATGAATGGACGTGGTGCCTGATTCCTTCCAAATGAACCCGATGGCATCCAGGCGAATGCTGGTCCCACCTTTACTTGCATACTCCAGCAAAATATCCGTTGTTTCCTCTAACACCGGGTAGTGGCGGAAATTCAAGTCCACCTGATCTTCACTGAAGGTCGTCCAAGCCGTTTTCACGCCGTCGCGTCCTTCGTATTCATGATATAAAGGCGAGGTGCGGGGACGAACCACAGCACTCGTATCAAAAGAAGGATCTCTCGGAACAAAGTATTCCTGATATCTTGCGTCGCCATTCAGATACCCTTGGAACCACTCACTCGATTTCGAAATATGATTGGCAACAAAATCAAACATTAAGCGATAATCCCGGGACAACTCTTCAATGTTCGACCAATCACCAAGCTTCTGATCCAATTGACGATAGTCCACGACGGAGAATCCATCATCGGACGTATAGGGAAACATCGGCAGCAAGTGAACATCTGTAATCGTACCCTTCACCTTTTCATGTAAGAAGGTGCGAAGAGAAGCAAGCGTGGGCTTGCCCTCTTCGTAAATGCTGTCACCATATGTGATGAGATACACGTTTTCTTCTGACACAGGGGCTGCACTTTCCCAAGAGTGACGACTCCATTTATCCATTAGCTCTGTAAAAGAAGTCAGGAACTCCTCTTTGAAATCATCCCCGTAAATCGTTCGCAATCTCTTTTCTACATGTTGTATTAATTCTTGCTTTGTCATCTTTTCACCTTCTTAAGAAAATTTTAATGTGAGGTGGCTCTTCGGATGGACTTCCATCTCCGTACCCGCTTCAGCCTGGTATTCTTCTGCAAGGTTTGTCGTAACAACCTGACTGAATGCATGATTCAGCGTCACAGGTTGAACGGTTTCCGTCGGATTGAACAAACGAACAACGATCGACTTGTCATCATAGGCACGCTTGCAGCTGCTCATCACAACAGATGGGTTGTCCATTTCCAATAATGAAACGTTCTCCGCCATCTCCCTAACCGGATAAGGAATCTCAAAACGCTCCAACCTCTCTTCAAACGTATTCAAGCTTTGTTTCTGGTAAGATGCATGTCGATCAACATATTGATCCGTCAGCCCGAACATCTCCACAGGCTCTGCATCCCCGACATAAACGGCGTATTCAAACACCATCTTCTGCTTCATCTGCGCGTCAGGGGTGTAAACGACTTTATTATTGATGCCCGATGCTCTTCCCGGACGCCACATAAGATCATCTTTCCCTAACAATCCAACGCTTCTAAAGAGTGTAAGAGCAAGTTCTCCTGACTCTTCAAGCACTTCATACTCCTTGATCCCTCTTGTTACAGTCGTAAATGTATGAGATTCAGCCGACACTCCAGCAAAATTTTCAAGACTATAGATCGGTACCGGCGCTTCGGCAAATCCATTCTCTTTCCAATCCTCCATATACGGATTGTTCACGCTCCGTTCAATCAGCCCGAATCCTTGATCGGCAAAAGTAGTTTGAGGCTGCTTCACTCCAGTATTCAATCGAACGCGCACACGATGATCTTCAACCGTATTCTCGATCGTATGCTGAACCCGAACGAAACTCTCATTCTTCCGAAGCTCAAGAGTCGTGATGATCACCAGTGGTTCGCTATCGATTTCCGCCTGACGGCCCTCGAGATTCCCTGGCACAAGAGCCTCATGCTTCACCATGAGTTTCTGTGAAAGCTCACCTGTTTCGACAGAAAGCAGTTCACCCTGCTCCATCCATAGGGGCTGATCCCTTTCTAATGGAGAGAAATCATAGGAATCTCCTGCATCACCGACATTTTCAAATCGAAGCAGATTAGATATCTCGGTGCCATTGTCTTTCTCCGTCAGGGTCAAATTCCCTTCCACGAATTCCACTTTTACGTGTTCATTTTCAATGGCCTGACTACCGTTTTCTTCAAGCTCTTTCATTCCTTCGCTGATTTCTTCCACGATATACGTCCCGTACCCTAACCCGGCAACATCTTTCAAATCTGCCATCACGACGGTACGATAATAACCTGGAACCTCTACCTGCTTCTCGCCTTCCGCTGTGACCACGATCTTCTTACCGCCGCTAATATATTCCTGGTCAATGGCTTCCATATCAACAAGCTCTCCATTAAGGCCCTTCACGTTGAATTGATCAGACTTCGTAAACAGTACGGCTTCCACCGTTCCGGAAAATACAGACGCATTCGTATTAAAGAAGACAAAAATGGAGTCATGACCGAGTTTCCCACTGATCGCTTCTGTCATTTGTTTCTTCAAGATATTCAGAAGTCCGTCTGCGATCCGGTTCACCTTTTCCAGCCTATGGATGATATCACGATTGGTATCATCGGAGTTACATCCGCCGATGCTGTCGTGGGCATGGACATCGAAGAGTTCCTTCCACATCCCGTCCAGCCAGGCTTGTGGATACCGAAGACCAAGAGACTGACCGATGACGGCCAACGGTTCCAGTACATTTAAAATCTTATGTTCGACTTCATAATTTGCTTTCTTTATATCATACCGCTGTGAACGAATCGTGTTATGAATGCGTGACTTCTGCGTAGCCGTCAGTTCACCTTCGATCACATTTGTAAAATTGTCTCCATTCTCCCACGCATCTTTCATGAAGGTTTCATAGTCGGAAAGGACAAACTCATAATCTTCAGAGCTCTCATTCAGCTTCTTGATGGTTTCAGGGAAATGCTCACGCACCAGCACCTGATCCCCGCCTGCCGGAAGTAAGAGATGATCACTATTCTGATTCATATCGGCCAGTTTCCCAAGAATCGGAAACAGTCGTTCTTCCTTATACTCCTCTGAAGCCTCAAGGAATTTACCCGGTCCATAACCGAAATAAATATTGTTGGCATTCACCGTTTCACCATCAGGGGACTTCCATGTGAAGTTCAAATCACCCTTTAACTGATCCGTATAAATCCCACGCTGAAGGACGCTGTTATCAATCCCGAAGCCTTTAAAAATCGAAGGCAGATACTGATTCTGGCCGAAAATATCCGGCAGATACCCACAATTCATGCTGTGACCGAAGCCCTTCGATATTTTCGTTCCGTATAGCAGGTTACGGATGATGGATTCTTTATTCACAAGCAGGGAATCCGTCTGCGTATACCAAGGCCCGATAAACAGCTTCTTCTCTTCCACCTGCTGCTTCAACCGGTCCCTGTTTTCAGGGCGGACCTTCAAATACTCTTCCACGATGCTTGCCTGGGCATCAAATACATAGCCCGTATAGTCTTCATCTGTTTCCAGGACATCTAAGAGATGATCCAGGTTTTCTGCAAGTAACACATTCGAATCTTCTATTGTAAAATACCATTCACGATCCCAGTGGGAATGAGGTACGACATAAACACGCTTTTTCATGGATGTTCCCTCCAAATAATAGGTAAAGGGTTCCGGGTCCATAAAGACCCAGCCCCCTTTTTGTGATTATTTTTCGTTCTTTTTCAAGATAGCAAAGCGGATGAAAATGTTTGCGAAAGCGATGAACAATACCCCGACAGCAAGTCCAATGAGATATGCCCAAATGTTTTCAACAAGCGGCCATCCCCAAACAGCCGGTAGTGGATACCACTGAACGGCTCCAAGTACGACTGCCGTTACAGATCCCAGAATCGCTCCGATGATGTTGATCGGTATCGTGATCAGCGGGTTCCGAAGCATGAATGGAATCGCTCCCTCACTGATGGCGATAAATCCAAGAAGCAATGACGTATTCCCTGCCACACGCAGGTTCGCATCGAATACACGGCGACCAACGACATACTTATCGATAACCGTTGCAAGACCCAATCCGATCGGCGGGATGACAATCGCCAGTACACGGGCAGTCAACGGATAGATTTGATCCGCTGCAAGTCCGATGGCAATGGCACCGGCTGCTTTATTGATCGGTCCACCCAAGTCAAAGGCTGTAGCTGCAGCGATGATACTTGCGAGTACAACATTCCCTGCACCTTGAGCCGCTGTGATCCAATCACTAAGAAGGGCATTCAGTCCTCCGAATACAGGATCCACAATATAAAAATTCAAGAAGAAAATCGTTAATACGGAAATCGCTGGTATGATGAGCATCGGCTTCATCGCGATCAGATTTTTATTCAGCTTGATTTTTTCATTTAAGAATTTAGATACATAACCAGCTGTCAGTCCAAGAATCAACGCTCCCAGGAAGCCTGAAGGAATCCCACCTTCAATTCCCCAGAACGTATAGTGAAGACCGGCGGCGAATACCCCTCCGATAAAACCAGACACGAGTCCGACACGATCGGCAATGGCGTATGCGACGAATGCACCGAAGATCGGGTACATGAATTTAAAGATCATTCCACCGAACTTATCGAGATGATGAAGAATGACTAATAGTTCATTTGAATCCGTTGCATATTTAATATCATTGATGGTATCCACGAGCCCTAGCGGCATGGCGGCAAGCTTTGCAATCCCCATCATAAGACCTGCTGCCACAAGGACAGGGATCATATACGAAATACCTGTCATGACGGCCTGGGTGATCTCAGACATCAGACCCTGCTTACTTCCACTCGTTGAAACCTCGTCTTCACTGCTGTCTCCCGTTACGGTTCCATCGGGATTCGTCAATGCCCGGTTGATGATATCCTTGGCATGCTTCAAAGGTTCGGCTACACGTGTCTGCACATAAGGCTTACCTGCAAAACGCTCTTTATTCTTAGGCGCAATGTCAGTCGCAAATACAACAGCATCCGCTTCTTTCAAGATCGCCCCGCGGTGCTCGTCTTCAATTCCATTTGCACCCTGTTTCTCCGTAAGAACGCGGACACCCATCTCACGTCCTGCCTTCTCCAAAGCTTCAGCAGACATATACGTGTGAGCGATACCTGCAGCACAGGCCGTGATCGCCAGTACTGTTTTTGTATACGCTTGCGGGATCTCGATAACATCTTCTTTTTGATCCAATAACGTTAAGAACTCTGAAGGAGAAGAAGCGTTCATCAAGTTATCGATATAGCCCTTGTCCATCAGTCTTGTACTTAGTTCAGACAGGACGCTTAAATGAGTCGATCCAGCCTCCGAATCCGGAATGGCAAGCAAGAACACGAGCTGCACTTTGTTCGAGGGATCAATGCTTTCCCACGTATCAAGGCTGTTACGGAGTCTCGCAACAGCAAACTTCGCTTTCTTTACGGCTTTACTCTTCCCATGGGGGATGGCAAGTCCAGCCTCAAGCCCAGTAGGAGAAATTTCTTCCCTTTCAAGAACTGACTGTAAAAACGCTTCTTTAGACGTTAAAACGTCTTGTTGAAACAACGCTTCAACCATTGTTTCAAGAACTTCTTGTTTCGTGTTTGATTCAATATCAAATATGACCAATTGTTCATCTGTCATTTGTCTTAATTCCAATGAGGTTCACCTCTCAAGTAATAATGTACGTTTATGAAATCCCTTACAATGTAGTTATATCACAGAAGGAATCGGGACTTTTGTACATAGAGCGTACAATTGTACAGAATGAAAACCTTTTCTTTAAAAGGAGTATGCCAAGTAGCATAAGAATCAATGATATAATGAATGATACATAATGAAACGGTTTACAAAGGAGTATGGTATGGGGAAAGTATTGGATCGGTTTTCTTCTTCTATCGGGGAATTAACATACGCAGAAAAACACGTCCTTTATTATGTAGAGGAACATTTGGAGACGGCTAAGAATCAGTCTTTGACCGCGATGGCGGAAAGTAACAACGTAAGCACCACCACGATCATCCGTATGTGTCATAAGCTCGGACTCGGCGGCTTCTCTGAATTTAAGTTTAACCTAAAGAGCATGGATGAAAACGTGGGACCATCTGAAAATATGCTGGACCGCTACCGCCAGGATACGAATCGGACTCTGGAGTCTTTACGAGTCGAAGAGTTAGAAAAAATCAGCCAACAGCTTTTACAAGCGAATCGGGTGATGATCGTCGCCGTGGGATTGACGAAGATGGCGGGGGAATACTTCAGCAAACTGTTTATGCAGGTAAACAAGCCAACGTCTTACGTGTATGAATCACATATCATCGACCTGCTTCCGAATATGGTTCAGCAGGACGATCTCATTGTTTTCATTTCATCCAGCGGAGAGACGAAGACCATTGTCGGGGCAGCCGAGAAGATCCGTTATAAGAATGCGGATTCCCTGGCGATCACCAATTCAGCAGATAGTACACTGGCCAAGATCACCCGGAATGCGATCAGTGCCGATGTACAAAAAGTACAGTTTGCCGGGTATGATTTGACGCCTCGGTCTACGATGGTGATTTTGATTGATTTGATCTTTGAATTTTATTTGAAGAAAGTGATGAAATGATCACTAAACGAGTGTTTAGTCAGCTCCTGCCCATGCCCTTGGGGTTTCCCTGCAGGTAATCAAACGTTTGTTTAAACGAAAAAAAAGCACGAAGCTCCATTCCTAATTGGGAGCTTCGTGCTTTTTTATCATTATTTATACATGAGAAACAATCAACTCAACCTGTCCCTCAATCTCAAATGTCTCAACATCGGCAGGCAGGATGAAGTGATCTCCTTTTACAAGAGAATATTCTCCCCCTTGCACCTTCAGTACTCCGCTTCCGTCCAGTACACTTGCCAGTTGGAATGGCTGATCTTGCACGAATGAAGAATGCCCGTCGACTTTCCATTTGAACACGGTGAAGTATTCCGTTTTCACAAACTTCGTAGACTCGATTCCTTCACGGGTTTCCACAGCCGGTTCAACTGCTTCAGCCTTATGCGGAATCGTCGTCACTTCAATCGACTTATCGATGTGCAGCTCACGGGTATTCCCTTCCGCATCCTTACGATCATAATCATACACACGGTACGTTGTATCCGAACTTTGCTGTGTTTCTAACACCAATGTCCCTTTGCAAAGGGCATGGATCGTACCGCTTGGGACGTAGAAGAAGTCGCCTGGCTTCACCGGGATGCGGCGCAGCAGGTCATTCCACTCGCCTTTTTCAATCATCGACACGAACTCTTCCTTCGTTTGAGCGGTATGTCCGAAGATCATTTCGGCATCCTCATCACAGTCAATGATGTACCAACACTCTGTCTTGCCCAGTTCTCCGTTTTCATGCTCTTTTGCGTACGCATCATTTGGGTGTACCTGCACAGATAGATCAGCGTTTGCGTCCAATATTTTTGTCAGTAATGGAAATACCGGTGAAGCATGGTTCCCGAATAACTCACGATGATCATTCCAAAGCTCGCCAATCGTCTTACCGGCAAATTCACCGTTGACTACTGTACTCTGTCCGTTCGGATGACCGGATATGGCCCAGCATTCACCAGTTATATTAGAAGGAATATCATAGTTGAATTGGTCTTTTAATGCCGTACCTCCCCAGATTCTTTCCTGGAATACGGGTTGTAGAAATAGTGGTTGGTTCATGACAGCCTCCTGAATTCAGTTGAATATTCTTTTCCACTGATTGTCTTACATAAGGGAGAAAGTTTCAAGGACGAATTAGGATTTGGTCCTCTGCCTCCTACGGATTAGCGGACTAATCCCAATGCTCCCACTAGCCCGGAATTATTTCCCAATCCAGGCGGCACGATATAGGTGTCGATCTCTTCAAGGATTTGTTTATGTTGAACATACCCACCCAGAATGGTAACCACCTGTTCCCTTATCAGAGGAAACAAGTGCTTCTGATTCATCACCCCGCCACCGAGAATGACTTTCTTCGGTGATAAAATCAGAATGTAATTGGCAATCGCCTGAGCGAGATAATAGGCTTCCATTTCCCATACTTGAGGGTTGTCCACCAACTCAACGGCTTTCTTTCCCCATCTGGCTTCAATCGCAGGGCCGGATGCCAGTCCTTCTAAACAATCCCCATGGTAAGGACAACCACCCGCATATGCATCATCAGGATGTCGGCGGACCATGATGTGACCCATTTCGGGGTGAGTCAGACCATGAACGAGTTTCCCTTCTGTCAGAGCTCCTACACCGATCCCTGTGCCTACCGTGATGTAGAGACAGCTGTCTAACCCCTTGGCCGCTCCCCAAATACTCTCGCCAAGGGCTGCCGCATTTACATCTGTATCGAACGCCACGGACACTGAAAAATGCTTCTTCAGTTCACCGATCAGGTTAAAATCGCTCCAATACGGCTTAGGGGTGCTTGTGATCGACCCGTATGTTCCGCTATCCCGGTCAAGGTCTACAGGACCAAATGAACCCACGCCCAACCTTTCTATATTCTTCCCCTCAAAGAACTTGACGACATGTTCCAGCGTTTCGTCAGGAGTCGTAGTGGGAATTGTGATCCGCTCGAATATCGTACTGGTTTCATCACCGATCCCACACACAAATTTTGTCCCGCCTGCTTCTATAGCACCAATGATCATGAATGTATCCCCCTATTACAAGATTATCCTTATTATACTACCATCCGCCTATCACTAAAAACTCAAAGCGAATTGGTCCTACCCCTTCCGATACTTATCCTCAATAATCATATAATTTTCATGATTGATCTTATCCCACTCGGTCTTTTTATAGTTAAGTCCTTTGAGGATCTGATTGATCCAATCAGGATCGTATTCCCTGAAGTGTACTGATTTGGCACATGCCTTCATTTCCTTATGCTCCGGATGCTTTTCATCACGATAGGCTTTCAGAAATTCATAGAAACCAGGGATCCCGCCTACATCTTCAGGGGGAGAGGTTTCTGCCCCGTCAAGTAGGGTAGGATAGCCAAAGTAGTAATCGTCGACAATCTGCTCAAGTTTAATGGTGAACTGCCAACCATCACCGAAATCATAGGCATACCGGATCTCCCCATACTTCTCCAGATAATCATTGATCTTTAAACCCGTGGGTTTCCGCACTTCGATCTTTAGTCTTTCCAGGGCATTCTTTTCAAATTCCAACATTTCAGGCGGAACCGATTTCAGCTGTTCTTCATACGCGGCCTTGTTTTTCTTATAGTGCTGATGCTCAAGGTAAGCTTCTTCATGGTCCGTGACAATCTTTTGATCTTTCGTGAGGTCGAACTCATAGAGATGATAACCCTCATGAGGATAACCACTTCGAAAATTCGTGACGGTCTGGATGACGTCGTGAAGCCTTCTATACGTTGCTCCCGCTGGCATGATGACTCTTCTCCATATCAGCGGATTGGACTCTTCTAATTGGATTTTGATAATGTAGGATTTCAATTTGGATCCCCTCCTATTGAATAGTTGGTGATGAAAGCGAACTTTAAGACCGTGGCCCCCCATTTGTTTCTTTCATTTCGGTGAAGGGGAGAACTGCTCTTCTAAAACCGGAAGAGGCATTGTCATACATACTTCCAGATGAATCCAAAACATACAAGAGGTCGATATTCTTTAATTCTTCATCATCTCCCCCACGATTATCTCCCTTTTCTAATGGAGCCTCCCACTTTGATTGTCATCTCGGTACATAGAAAAGGACATAAGTAGAAAAGTAATCCGTGCCCCCCACACACTTTAGTCTAGACGTCATTTTATAGACCATAGGTACACTAGGTTCTTTTCCCTGGTCCTAAAAAAAGCCAAGATACCTGTCCCCTTGGTTCCGAATTTATTATATTTATCTGAATAAAAACACTTATTGTTTTTCGACAACTTTTTACAAAAATTTTCAATTATGGTGTTATAATCAATTTTTAGCGAATGGATCAAAAGTCTTATATAAAAGCATTTTCCTGGGATTTAACAGGGTCTAAAGGTTTTTTGCAGGCATGAAAAACACTTAAGAATATTCACTTCAGGAGGAACCATCATGTTGAAACGTTTTTCATTTAATAGCTTACGGATGAAAATGATTTTGATCTTTTCATCCGTCTTTACCGTCATTTTAATTGGGTTAGCCGTTTTTTTGTATGTGCAACAAAGCGAGAAGATTAAAGAAGAGGCACAGAACAACTCAGAATCGATTGTGAAACAGATTGATTTCGGGATTAATATGTTTCTGGAGAAATATGATTCTACGATTAACGTTTTAAGCAATCAATCTTTGATCGCAGATTATTTGAAGAGTGCAGAAGATAAAACAGGAGAGGATTCACTGGAAGACAAAGTCCTCCAAACAAGAATATCCAATGAATTTGCTTCTTTCATCAGACATAACCCGGCTGTAAAAAATGTCTATGTGACCGGGATGAATAAAAAAATTCTAATTGAGCCATCTGTCACTCTCCCAGAAGATTTCAATCCATTGGAAGCTCCCTGGTTCAAGGGTGCCAGTTCTACCGAAGAAGAAGCCTTTTGGAGTAAGCCTTATGAAGATAAGGCTTCCGGTGAATTTATTGTGACGTTATCGAAAGTCATTACCGCACAAAATTCAAGTAAAGTTCTAGGGGTCATTGCGTTTGATATCAAAATCGATCAGCTAAATGAGTTGGTGAAATCCATCGATGTGGATTACCAGGGGTACTCTTTTCTCTTCGACCAAAATGCGGTGGCAATGGTTCACCCAACAGAAAAAGGGAAAAACCTTGAATCTTGAATTTGTTAAAGATATGTATGACGCAAGCGGAGAAAGCGGAAGATTAGATTACGTTTTCGACAAACAAGATCGGGTATTATTTTACAATACCATTAAGGAAACAAACTGGAAGGTTGGAACGGTATACATAAAGAAAAACATGCTGGCAGAAGCAGCGGATTTAAGAAATACTCTCTTGCTCCTCACACTCGTTATCATCCTGCTGATTTCTACTATTACGACTGTCGTTGCGAGAGGTATTACAAAGCCTTTGATCCATTTAAATAATCAAGTAAGTAAAGTAGCTCAAGGTGATCTGACCGTGACCGTGCAGTCAACAACAGGTGACGAAGTGGGGCAACTGACCAGGAACTTCAATTCGATGGTAATAAGTATGAGAGAGATCATCCAATCGGTGCAATCCTCCGTTACTCAGGTAAAAGAATCAACGGAAAGTCTGAGTGCCATCTCAGAGGAAACGACTGCGTCGAGTGAAGAGATTGCCCGAGCCATCGACGAAGTGGCAAATGGTGCGACACAGGCAGCAACAGATTCAGAAGTGGCGAATCAACGAACGATGGACTTGTCTACTCAAATTGAAGAAGTGGATTCAGCATCTAACGATTTATTCTCGCATTCTGAGAGAGCATCACTCACAAGTAAAAATGGTTTGAAGCAGATGACCATTTTGAAAGAGAAGGCCGATCGATCAAACGAGGTTCTGCATATAGTTGAATCTGTTATTCAAAATCTAACCAAGAAGATAAATGAAATTGATTCAGTCATTCATTCGATAAACGAAATCTCTGATCAGACGAACCTGCTGGCACTTAATGCGAGTATCGAAGCGGCCAGAGCCGGTGAACACGGAAAAGGGTTTGCCGTAGTAGCCGAAGAGGTCAGGAAATTGGCCGAGCAATCAGCCAGGGCAACAGATCAGGTAAGGATGACCATACAAGATATTCAAACTCAATCTAAGCAGGCTACAATCGAAATGAATACCACAAGAAAAATTGCCGATGAACAAACCCTGGTCGTCACCGAAACTGAAAATGCGTTTCACTCCATTTCTTCCATGATTGATAACATGGTTTCATCGATCCAAGGAATTTCACAAAAGGTGGAATTCATGACAAGCCATAAAGATGATGTGGTAGGGGCAATCCAAAGTATTTCGGCAACGGCGCAGCAATCTGCAGCATCCAGCGAAGAGGTAAGTGCATCGACGGAACAACAACTGATGGCATTGAACTCCATCGCACACTCGGCTGCCAGTTTAAATGAGGCGAGTATTTCGTTGGCGGAGGTCAGCAGTAAATTCAATGTTTAGTTTATAAAGAGAAAGGTGTTATTAAATGAGTACGGAAGAATATACGTTATATTGTTATTGTGCCGAATTCCACTCCGAGATAAGAAAAAGATTCATAGTCAGAGAAACCTCCACTCAGATGGCCAGAAGGCTCTCAAAAAATTTGAGTGGTCATCAAATTCAACACGTGATCCAAGACATCGAACTGATTAAGAAAAGAAATGGTAGTGTTCTAAACTATTTTATCACTCTAATCCATCCAATATTCAGTGATTCTTATAGGAGCCACAGGGACAGGTCCCTTGGCCCTTCCTCCCGCTTGTAAGGAAAAAATTCACAAGCGGAGGCACTTCATGTGAAGAACTCCTACTCTTTACCGCGGAACGTATCGCTTCCTTTGCCTACTAAAATAAAATCTTTTTCCGGAATATTCCGGTCTTCTACAACTTCCGACACCCCAGTAATTGTACGTTTTCCCTCTACAATTTTTCTATACGACCTTTCGTAAACACTTTCCAACCCATTCAAAATCAAATTGATAGAAACAATTGTTAAGGCAAAAAACGTGATGGGAACAAGGACGATAAATGGATGTATATAGAGTGTTTCAAAATAATCACCGATTAAACCGGACCACTCAAACGACAATGTTTTCGGTGGATCTTGCACCGGTGAGAAATCAATAACCGTTCCTCCGAAAAACATTTTCAACAAACCCAGATGAGCCAGGATGATTAAGATTTGATTCAGCTGCTGGATGAACAGGGTGATGAGTTTCTGTACAAGATGCTTCCATACATGAACGACAATGATCCGTAACGTTCCTGCACCTAGCGTCCTGGAAGCAAATACAAATTCTGTATTCAGGATCTTTTGCGTTTCTTTGCTTATGTATAAAATAACACTGGGTAGAGGTAACAACACCAATATCATAGCTTCAAAAGAAGCCCGTAAGTAAAACGGTTCACCAAACCCATCAATGGGCATAGTCAGAACGTTAATCAAGATGAAGTAGGCCATCAGTGTGATGGGTATCACTGAAAACGTACTGAGGAAATGCTCTGTGACTTTAAAGGTTTTGCTGAGATATCCGCTGAAGAGTGTTCCAATCACAGCTCCCAGGATGATTTGCACTAGAGCAATACTGATGGAAATGCCGATTGTATACTTTGCTCCCTCCACGATGACATGGAGCAAATCATTCCCACTTCCGTCGGTTCCCAAAGGAAATGTCAAAGATGGTTCAAACGGTGCAGTTTCAACGATTTGACCATTTTCGTATTTCGCCGTCATTTGTCTGATATCCCCATCATTAAGAATCGTGTTCAAGAGGCTTGCCACCAGCATCACGCTAATAAACAGAAACCCAACCAGAAATCGCTTTTCTTTGAAGACATGTCGAATCAATCAGGCGCCCCCCTTTTTAATCACATTTGGCACCAATAGTTCATAGCATTGGAAGAGAAGAAAGATAGGATAATAGATTAAGGAGATACCAATAAAAAAGACCTCTGGATAAGGGTATTGCAGGATGAATGACATGATGCCCGGAATATTGAACAAATATTCCACTATCAATAAATTCGTCAGGAAAAACAGGATGATCGTTTTTGAATAATGAAAGAGTGAATAGACGGTATTCCGAAACACGTGAACCAGCACCATTCGTTGGAACGAAAGACCTTTTGCCAGAGCCAGATTGGTATAGCTTTTTGTGAGTTCTTCAAGGATTTGGGTAATCAATAATTTAGTGATGATCATCGTTGGAGTAATGCTCAATGAAAGGATCGGGAGAAAGATCGCCTGCTCCTCTCCGTAGGAAGCAAAATTCAAAAACTGTATATTGGTTTTCTGGTAAGCCCATACAATAAGAATCTGTAGCAAGATAATATAAAAAATATCAGGGACGGCTTGTATATAAGTAAAAACCTGTTGAAAAACGTTAATCACTTTTCGCTTAAAGTTCACAATGGTGAAAGCAATCATGAGCGAAATGAAAATGGACACAATCAATGATCCCGCTACAAGAATCAATGATTGTCCTAATGGTGGAAAAATGGTTGGGAAAATAGGCCTGAATACACTTCTGCCTGTACTGAATTCCAAATGTTGCAGAGAGGACAGACTCGCCAGCAGACCCAACATTTTTTGTCCATAGGCTGAAAAATCCGGTTTAAAGTCATTAAATAAATACGGGACACAGCTTATACAAATAATTGCAATTAATGAGGACACAATCTTCCACGTGAATGACAAAATTGAATGAACGATTGGCAAACCCTCACCTCTTTTCTACATTTATGGTTTATTGTTACTGTATTTTCGGATCGTAATTTGAGAATTTAGTATTTACCTACTCCCACACCTTTTATTTTACGATATTGGTCTATGCTATCAATATCGTTTATACCGGATTCAATTAATTGAACAAGGAATGTCTTTCCTTAGTCGGATATTTGAACATCGTACGATTTCACTTCATAAAATTGAATTTTAGTCATTTCATGAAGAAAACCGAAGGCAACGAGTGCGCCTCCGGTTCAAATAGTTTAAGCTGCTTTCCTTCTTTCCGAACTATACCTTAACTCCAATATTCTTCTGTAACGACTTCACCATTAATTCTTTACCTAACTGAAAGTAATAAGACGACTTCTTATACTTTGATTGCTCCAAATAATATTCCCCTAAATAATCACAGAAGCCTGATAAGGTGAGGTACTTATTCTGCTTCATAAGCTCGGGTATGATATTCTTCTCCATTTTCCTATCTAATTCTTCAAATTGATCCCCAAGCATCAAATCGAAAAATATGTATTCTGAACGCAGTGATATCAAAGATGGATCCTTATGAATCATGTGATACATCTTGTTCAGGCATTGTGCCGCCTCACTCTTCCTGCCCACCTTACAATATTCTTTTACCAGTGAGAGTACGATGCGGGCACTAGTATAAGATTCAAGATCGGATAGTTCACTATAGAGTTCCTGCAATAAACCAAGAGCCTCGTCATGCTGTCCCAATATACTGTATAAACTACTAAGGTTATGCATAATGGGGTGCAGCATTTCTTGATAATCAATTTCTTTTGCCAGGGTGTGAGCTGCCTCATAATGTTCAAAAGCCATTTCATAATGAAAATTTCTCTTATGGCAGATGCCTAATATGATGTGGCAATCCACACATTTGGTTAACATATAGATGGTTTGATAACTGGATAAAGCCATTTCCGCGTATTTAACAGCCGTTTTCGTATCATTGTTTTTACTATTCACAAAGGAAAAGGCATAGTAGAAATCCGCAAGTTCTAGTGTAGAGAGCTCCAAAAAGGAAATGAATTTTTGGGATTCAATGATATTGGTAGCGGCCTCTCCTATTTTCCCCACTTGGTAGTAATAATAGGCGCTATGTTTAAAGAAATAAAATTTTGTCTTTAAAGGCATATCGATAATCTTTTTCGTTAAATCCACTAACTCTTTCCTTACATGAGCAATCATATTGTGCTGAAGATAATATTGGATACGGAGGACTCTATATTCCAACTGTATACCTTCATTGATAAAGTCATTTTCTTGAAAATAGTGATATAGCTTCTTAGATTCCTTCTCATCTCTTTTCATAAAATTAATATTCCATTGGGCAAGAAGCTCCTGTATACGGGTTAAAGCATTCGTCTCTTCAATATAACCAAGCCGATTTAACAGTAATTGCATGGTTTCATCACTAGGCTGCAGGATCTCATTCTCAATTTTAGATAAATAAGAAACGGAACAGATCCCTTTCGATAGATCCTCCTGCTTCATCTGTTTTTTCTTTCGTAGGTACCGAACTTTATGGCCAATCGACATATGTTGAATGCAGAGCACCCCCTCAATCCGACTTTCATATTATTTTACCCTAGCAAAATAGGATTTTCTAATAGGATAGACTTATGTTTTTCCTTTTTTTATACACCATTCAAGTACTTTATACTTCAAAAAGTTGAACTAAATAAGCGAAGAATTCAATTTGGACTCATTTTCCAGACAATAATGCTCTATTAATTGAATAATATACACCCTTAGAAACAGGTACCCAGGCCATAAATTTAAATTGTGACGAATGGAGTCATTCACTCATCTTTTTCACTTTTTGAACAGAGTTCCCTTGACCTTAAAGTTATCTAAAAACTCATTTGTTCCTTATTCACTTAAAAAAAGGTACCGAATTAACCCTGTCTATCCACTCCATATTCCTCTTTTACTCCGCTTCACGGTTAGTACTAAATACACAGTAAATAGTACCTTTAATATTCAGGTGTTCGCTCATTAGCAAAACCACCTCATTACGTATTTTTGTAATAATTATGTGAATTATCTACTCTCTATCATTACATTTGCATACTATTATTCTTTTAGGAATATTTATAATATTCATATCAATCCGATCCATAAAAGGGTATATTTTACTTAGTAATTACAATAATTAGGAGGGAATTATGTTAAAACTATTTAAAAATAGGAACTTCTCCTACCTTTTCTGGGGTAGAGTAATAACGAATATGGGGGATAGTTTGTATAATGTCGCCGCTATGTGGCTAGTTTATGAAATGACTCATAGTCCTTTCTATACCGGGATTGCAGGCGCATTAATCATGATTCCTCAAGTATTAGAGTTTCTAGTAGGGCCACTTGTTGATAAATGGAGATTAAGATCCATACTACTTTTTACTCAATTATTCCAAGGCTTACTCATCTTACTCATCCCCATCACCTATTACTTAGGCTTCAGCAGTGTATGGCTGGTAATGGCTCTTATGTTCGGTGTAGTTGCGATTGAGCAGTTTGTATATCCCGCACAATCAGCGATGATCCCTAAAGTCCTATCCAAGGAAGAACTACCTGAAGCAAATTCCTTAATGAATATCGCGTATAAAGGATCCGATTTTCTTCTAACCGCTCTTGCGGGTATCCTGATTGTGAAAATAGGGGCAATCAATATTTACCTGATTAATTCCATTACCTTTCTATTAGCCATCATGTTGTTCAAAAACATTCATTATCAAGATAAGAAGGTTAAAGTAGAAGAACGTTCTTCTGTGAAGGTCGGTTTCCAAATGTATAAAAAAGAGCTGCTAGAAGGGTTTTCCTTTGTTAAAGATTCTACGATTCTTCAATACATCATTCCCTTAATCATCGCTAACTTCGTATTCGGGATGATCAATGCTATTCTTCCAGCTTATGCGGATCTTAGAGGGGGAGAAAGCTATTACGGATACTACCTTGCTTCCTTATCTATCGGGATGTTATCCGGCTCTTTATTAGCAACATATTTTAAGAATATCCCCTTGGGCAGTGTCATCATATTATCATTTCTTTTCTCAAGCTTTGCATGGGGAGGCTCATTCTTGGTGGGATCGTCCATCCTTTCCGTCATTTTATTCGGGATTTCCTCGATTGGAATTGGAATAGCCAATTTACTCATATTCACGATGATTCAATCGATACTGCCAGAAGATATGATGGGGAGGGTATTCTCATTTATTTCCAGTATTGCAACCATCCTCCTTCCATTAGGATCATTCATTGGGGGCTACATGGCTACTATTATAGGTAGTGAATATATATTTGGGGCAGGAAGTTTATTATGTCTTGCCATTGTGGTCTACTGGACGACAAATCATTCATTAAGAAGGTTACCTGCATATCTTGAAATTAACCCGGATACTCATTTGAAAAAGAAGTCAGCATCATAAAGGAAAAGGAACCCACAATAATGGGTTCCTTTTCTTGTTACGTAGTAGTTTGAGGTTGTAAAGTAATGAATTGTTTTAAAGCCGTAATTCCGGTTGAGATGAATGAATATACATCTTCATCATCGGTCAGAAATTCGTTAACAAAATCTTCAAATTGAGTACAATCATTTTCTAATGCCTGTTTCACTTTAAGATCCAGAATATGTTCTTTTCCTTTATACTTAGATATTAATGAAAAGGCTAAAAGGTACGCAATGGGATCAGTGATGTGATCTCTATACCCAAAGACGAAAGAAGTATTTAATAAGGCATTCATATGAGTGTATTCTTGATTGATATAAAAAATATTCTCAGGTGTTACCTTCTTATCTAGTTCCTGTTGTATGGTCAAATAATCCGACAAGGTGAGCCCATCTTTTTCCATCACGAAGCCCATTAATGCATCTTCCAATTGGTAGATAGAGTATTGAGATAAAACAATTTTGTTAACCCTGTGAAGATAATGTGTGTGAACATCATGCCTCTCCTTATCAGGAACATCATCATTACACAGGATAGATTGTACACATTTTAATTCAAACAAATAAGCTAAAGCCTCATTTAGAATTTGTCGACTGTTTTCAAAGTAAGAGTGGCTATACATATTATTATAGTATGAGTGTCCTAATTCATGACATAAAATATAAAAATCTTCTAAGCTGCCTTTATAAGAGAGAATGATTTTGTTATCTTTTGTTTGAGGAAAATAGTAAGTCCTATTCACACCGTGATGATTGGGGTCTTCAATCACTTTAATATGGGCACCAGTAAACATTTTCTCTAGATGTCTAATCATGAATGGGTTATTTAATTGCGATTTCAAACTGTTCATTATTAATTCTTTAGATGTCTCTATATCTTCTACGGCAGGATGAACACTATAGGGATTATCGTATAAGTAGTCTACTATGATCATTGATTCTTCAGAAGGGAACAAAGTCTTTCCAAATAACATACTCAACGAAGTTTGGTGATCTTCAATCAATTCTTTAAATAGTTCTACTGTTTCATTTCCAACTCCTAATGTATCTTGATAATATTCATGAAGTGGGACCTTCACGTAATTCTTTTTAACCGTATTAAAAAAGTGCAATAATTTATTACCTTGTTTAACCAAAGCTTCATGACTCATTCGTTGATATTCTACCCTTTTATTGTAATCCTCAACCGTGTTTAAGTTTAATAATACCTCGTAAATATGAGAGTTCTTTAAGTCAGGGAGTCTTATGTTCTTAACCAATTCCAGGTATTCACTGTATAATTCTTCCGAATAGTAAACAGTGCTTTCTATTTTATCCCTATCCAACTTTTCAATTAAACCTAAAAATTCTTGATAGACCTCACTGAGATTATATTCTTCTAGAAGATTGAGATTTACCAATAAGTCGAACACTTGGTACATAGAAAGTATCTCTATCTCAAGATGCATTGGAATATCAGGAACTGCTTCTATCAAGTTAGAGATATAATCTAGTATGCTTCTTATTTCCAGTTCTTCCAGTGGCATTAATTGACTTAGTTGAAGCATAAATTCATTATTTTCAACTCTAATGTAATTTAAATCTTCTAAACCAAAGCTTAAGTGGGAATTCGTTTTCTTTTTCAGTAGGTAATCAACCATTATTTTACTAATCAGTAAGGAAGCAGTTAAGCTTTGGATGACAGTTCCCCGATTCTCGCTGATAAAGTAGGGTGTAGCTTGTTGATAACTTGCATGCAAAATAGTTTTACCTTGGAGACTCGTTAGGTCATTCGCTATAGTGGAGTCATTGAAATATCCAAGGGAAATATATTTTGAGGAAAGACTGGCGGCATAGGAAGAGATATCTCTATGAAGATCTTCAGATGATTCATCGAAACACCCAAACAGAAATTGAAAAGGATCTAAATCCAGACTTTTGAGATCGTCGATATGACGAACCTTTCGATCAAATATTTGAATTTCACACTCTGGCTCGATCGACGCCATTTTCTCTTTAATAACCTGAACTTTTGATTTTTCTTCATCTTCGTAATCGAATAGAAATTGTGCCCGGATATTCTTTTTCTCTACTCGATCATAATCGATAATTGTGAGATGTTTAATTCCTAATTTTGCAAGAGTAAGAACCAGCGTTGCTCCTACTGTACCCACCCCGATAATGACTATATGTAAGTTTGCAATCTTATTAAGTAATGCTTTGGACTCAGTGGTCTGATCATATATATTGAAATAGTTGAAATTCCTATAGTCGGACAAATCTTGCTTGGATGAAAACATACTATTTTCATATAGAAATCCATTATCCTTCAAGAATGTATGAAATTCCTGACTCTCTTCGTCTGTTATATTAAACTCTTTCTGCCACTGGTATCTTCTATTTAATTGCGATTCTTTGTTGTCTAATCGATAGGATTCCAACAAAGACCATATTGCTTGAAAGTCTTCTACTTCCAAAACTTTTTCTTCCCCATCGTAATACACAATTTCATTTTTTTCTGGAAAACCTCTGAAGTTTAAACTTTCTTTTAACTTTTTCATTTATGCTGCCTCCTATCTTCTGAACCCATAATAAAAGAAGGTGAAAAAATTCACCTTCCTTCAAGTAAGTATTAGCACTTGCTGTAACACATGCAAAGTACTTGATTTTGAACAGTGCGTTTGATTTTCACTTTAATCTTCATAATATTCGCCCCTTTATGAATTATTTGATCTTTCAGTAATATAATAACTTTTATTGGTATTTTTATCAAAAATGTAAATATGTGTTAATTAGTCCGTGATGTGAAATTCAGACTATATTTTCATGATTTTTCACCATAATTCGCTATAAAATATTCTTTTAAGAATATTTTATAGGTATGAAGACATAGGGACATGTAGAGTGGTGACGGTTCTAATTCTACCGGCCCCTCTTTTCACTTTACATGTGCTATAGGGCGAGAATCTCAAACAGACTTGATTCTATCGCGATGGCTTTAAGATTCCTTCCCACTATAAAAGGGGAATTTTGGTGGTATTGTATAATCTCCCAAAAAACAATCCATAGAAAATAGAACGTACTTTTTCATATGTCTGTTGTATCATCGAATTTCTCACATTTATATACCCTTATTCTCATTACTAGAAATCAACCACCTCCATATTAATGTACAAAAATACAAAAGCACTTTTCAACCATCGCCCGCTCCCCCCATTGCAACCAACCCTTATATACAATACAATTCATTATATATAACCTCATAAATCTAATTGCCACAAAGGACTGTGTGAAATGTCAAAATATACAAATGGGAATACGCTTGTTTCCCTCAAAGATGAAGTGAAGGAAAAACTGACAGAGGATATTATTATGCTTAAGCTCAAGCCCGGAGACCGCATTGTCGAAACAGAAGTGGCCAAAAGGCTGGGGATTAGTCAGGTTCCGGTACGGGAGGCTCTCCGTGGTCTGGAGGAAGAAGGGCTCATCAAGACGATCAAGTATAGGGGTGCCTTTGTGACGGATATCAATCCCGTTGAAATGTATCATATGTTTTCGTTACGGGCGAAGATTGAGACCGATGCCATTGAAGTGATCCTCCCCCAGCTGACCAGAAGGCATTTCGGCGAGCTGTACGATATCGTGGACAAAATGAAGGTCGCCGAGAAGGACTATGCGGTTCAGTCGCAGCTGGATATGGAGTTTCACCGTACGATCATTGAGTGGTCCAATGTCGATGTGTTTTTACGCATTTGGGGAATGTTGACGAATCATATTCGACGATACATCACGTTGTTAAACCCAAAGGTGCGGATCCTTCCAGAGGAGGTTCATCAATATCATCAGGACCTGGTGGAAACGCTTGAGGAAAGAGATGTAGAGAAAGCGAAACTCGTTTTTAAAGAACATATTATGAAAATGGTTGAAAAATAGATTCCACACGAAGACCCCTATCGATTTACGGTAGGGGTCTTGACGTGCCCTGCAAGATTATATATAATCACAAATATTATATATAATATTTAGTCTAAATTTTCACAAAGGGTTTGGGGATTTTTTTTGGAGTGTTTTGTTAGCGGTTACATTCTCTGTATGAAGAACGGTTCTTAACCTACTTCACACAGAACCATTTACAAAGGGGGAAACAAAATGAAAAAGAAGTTCAACGTTATTAGCCTACTGATTACAGCTGTCCTACTGATCGCATTAGCAGGTTGCGGAAAAAATGCCGGTGGATCAGCATCCAAGAACGTGACGTTAAAGCTGGGTCACAATCAGCCAACCTCTTCTCCGTTCCATGCAGGGGCAGAAAAATTCGCGGAATTGGTTGCAGAAAAGTCAGATGGGAACGTAAAGGTTGATGTGTATCATGACAGTCAATTAGGGGATGAAGGGGAACTGGCTACAGGTACGAAAATGGGGACAGTGGATATCTCGCTTGTGGCAACTGGTAGTGTGACGCAGTATTATCCCCGCTATTCCATGTTTGATTTGCCGTTTCTCTTCAGGGATTACGATCATGTCGATAAAGTCCTGCAGGGGGAAGTGGGAGAGCAGCTTGCCAGCGAAGCGGAAGAACAAGGCGGATTCAAAGTGATGAGCTACTGGGAGTCAGGGTTCAGACATTACGTGAACAGTAAGCGTCCGTTGAAATCACCCCAGGACTTGGAAGGACTGAAAATCAGGACACCTGAATGGCCGGTGTTGACGTCCGCTACAGAAACACTTGGTGCCAGTGCCGTACCGATGCCTTTCTCAGAGCTTTATATGGCGGCCCAGCATGGGGTTGTGGATGGCCAGGAAGGTCCAATATTCGCGATTAAAAGTTCAAAGATGTATGAAGTGCAGGATTACATGGTCTTAGACGGGCATACGTATACAGCCATGCTCCTGATCATGAATCCAGATAAATTTAATAGTCTATCAAAGGATGTCCAGGATGTGCTGATCGAGGCATCGAAGGAAGCCGGGGATTATGAGAGAAAGCTCATCCGTGATAATGAAAAGAAAGATATTCAGTACCTGAAAGAAGAAGGCGATTTAGAAATAGAAGAAAATCCGGATAAAGAAGCATGGAGAAAAGCCGTTCAACCTGTTTATGACAAGTACAGCGATGAATTTGGCAAGGACCTTATCCAGAAAATCATGGATACAAAGTAGTATACGGGGGCTATCCAAGCCCCCTTCATGAAAGAATCGGAGGTGGGACGTGTGAGAACATTGAAAACGATTGGTGAAGGATTGGAAAAGCTCGTGATGTACCTGGTTCTATTCCTTATGTTCGTCTTGGTTGCACTTGTCTTCATTCAGGTGGTCCTTCGCTACGTCTTCTCGAGTGGGATGGTCTGGGTAGAAGAGCTGGATCGATATCTTTTTGTTTGGTTAATGTTTTTAGGAATTGCCATGGGCGTGTATAAACAACGACATATCGCGATTACGGCGGTTGTTGATCGATTGAAAGGGCTGACGAAAGGCATTCAGCTTCTCGTACATATCATTACGGGATCTTTTTTTGCCGTGTTGTGTTGGCAGGGGATTCAATTTGTAGAAATAAATATGACGGGCACGGCTGCCGTCCTTCCTATTAATCTCGGAATCATTTATTCAATCATACCCGTGTCAGGCTTCATTGCGCTGATCTTTGTGCTCGTATTAATCGCCTCATTCAAGGAGGAGAAACGATGATATTATTACTATTTATAGCCTTTTTTGTCCTATTGATCCTTGGAGTGCCAGTGGGAATTTCGTTAGGCGTTGCCTCGATCATCACCATTCTGTGGGAAGGCGTGGTCCCGCTATTACTGATCCCGCAAAAAATGTTCGTGTCCATGAATAGCTTTACGCTACTCGCCATCCCCTTCTTCATGCTGACGGGTGTGATCATGGATAAAAGCGGATTAACGCAAAGACTCGTGAACTTTGCCGACTCCATCATTGGATGGACGAAAGGCGGCATGAGTTATGTGAGCGTCACGTCCGGGATGATGATGGGAGGAATTTCAGGTTCCGCCCCTGCCGATACAGCGGCACTCAGCAGTGTCATGACACCAAGTATGGTGAAACTCGGCTATCCGGCACGTTTTGCCGCCGCCCTGCAGGCAGCATCGGGATCGATCGGTATCATCATTCCTCCGAGTATTCCGATGGTCGTGTTAGGCGGGATTGCCAGTATTTCCGTCGGGAAGCTCTTTTTAGGAGGAATCATCCCCGGCATACTCATTGGGATACTCTTTATGGTGGCGGCGCGGATTTTTTGCAGCAGAAACAACTATGGTGTATCCAAGTCCAACTCGTTTTCATTCAGCTATTTCATCGACAGTTTCAAAAAAGCGATATTGCCCTTATTTGCACCGGTCATTATCGTCGGCGGGATTCTAACTGGCGCATTTACACCGACAGAGTCCAGTGTCATCGCCGTCGTCTATACGCTAATCCTGGGATTGTTCGTCTATAAAAGTATACAATTCAGAGACCTGTCATCGATTTTCATGGAAGCCGTCATCAGTTCAGGGAATGTGTTGTTAATCATTGCGGCCTCCTCCCTGTTCAGCTGGATCCTTGTGAGTCACAACTTCCCGCAAATTCTGAGCAGTCTCATCACAAGCGTATCCGACAGCCCATTCTTCATCATACTCGTCATTAACCTGATCTTTATCGTTGGCGGCATGTTCATTGAAGGGCTTGCGCTGTTGATTATGTTTGTGCCGATCTTATTGCCGATTGCGATGGGTACGGGAATGGATCCGATCGTATTTGGGGTGATGGTCGTAATTAATATTGCGATTGGAACACTGACTCCTCCGGTAGGTGTCTGCCTGTTTGTGGCATGCTCTGCCGCCGGTGTTAAGCTTGATCATGCGATGAAGAGCGCGATACCATTTGTTCTTGTGCTTTGTTTTGCACTTGTTTTGATTGTGGTGTTTCCGGAGATTGTTACGTTTATTCCTAGTTTAGTTGAATGATAAGATAAATTGCAGAAGGAGAGAGGTACATATGACAACCAACTTATTTAACCTAACCGGCAAGGTAGCTGCCATCACAGGAGCAACACGAGGTATCGGACGGTCCATGGCAATCGCCCTGGCAGAAGCAGGAGCGGATATTGCTTTACTTCAAAGGAATCCGGAACAGACGGATGTGAAGGAAGAGATTGAACAGCTTGGTCGAAAGTGCTCGATTATTCCATGCGATCTTGAAAAGATAGAAGAAGTAAAATCCGCTATTCCCGGTGTGATTTCTACATTTGAGAAGATTGATATTCTAGTAAACAACGCCGGCATTCAACGCCGCTCGCCATCCGTGGATTTCCCTGAATCCGATTGGGATGACGTGCTGAATATCAATTTGAAAGTGGTCTGGCTATTATGTCAGGAGGCAGGACGACACATGGTGGCGCAAGGAGGAGGCAAAATCATTAACACCGCTTCCCTTCTATCATTCCAAGGAGGATTGACCGTCCCAGCGTATGCAGCAGCCAAAGGCGGAGTCGCCCAGCTCACAAAAGCTCTCTCGAATGAATGGGCGAAAGAGGGTGTCAATGTCAATGCGATTGTTCCGGGCTATATCGCTACAGACATGAATACCGCCTTAATCGACGATCCCATCAGAAGTAAACAAATTCTTGATAGGATTCCAGCCGACCGATGGGGAGAGCCGGATGATTTCAAGGGGACCGTTGTTTATTTAGCTTCGGGAGCTTCGAAGTATGTACATGGGCATTTGTTGGCTGTTGATGGGGGATGGCTTGGTAGATAGGTTAAATAATTCTGTTCCAAGGGGGAAGTGAGACTCACTTCCCCCTCACCTATACAGGAAGCACTAGAACCGTCCCCTTGCTCCCAATTCCCCCTCACTTATCGTCCAAATAACCTTTTTTCTTTTCGCGAACTATATTTAAATAGTTGTCTTTGCCAAGAAACCCATAGATGAATTCTGCATTTCTATAAGCTTCTTTTATGCTTGCACAGTTTCCATTCATTTTTTCATAACATTGCCCCTGGTAATAATAAAAATTCCCAAGCATCGAGATATTCTCATTTTCTTTGGATTCTTTTATCCCCTGATTGACCGTATCCAGGGCCTCCTGAAATTTCTTCAAGTCATACAGGGTCTTTGCCTTGTTATATAAGATTCGCAATCTGTAGATTTCGGGCTGACGGAGCAAGGATGGGGTAACCTCTTTAAATTCACTCTTCAAGGCTTTGTTATAGTACATAAGTGACGATGTAAGGTTATCGTTCTCTCCGTGGATAAGGGCTAAAGAGTTTAGGATTTTGAAATGAAGAAAACCCTTTTGATTGATCAAAAAATATTCTTCTTTTAGTAGATCTTTTAAGAGCGACACAGTCATCTGGTAATTCTCTCTCTTTAGACGATAGGAACTGATAACATTCATCCACCTTAAATATTGTTCGAACCAAGTACGGTTGTTGTTTTCCATTGAACGAAGTTCTTTTTGTGTCAATTGGTGTACATCATTGAATCTCTGCTTAAAAGCCAATTTTTCAATAAAAGAAACGGTTCTGTTTATGTATTCTACATTATCATCTAACAAATACTGCAAGAAATAACTGATTGGTTTATTCAACTTCAAAGAGATAAAAAAGATTGTTTCAAGAGTGGGTTTGGTTTGCCCTCTCTCGATCAAACTTAAAGCTGCCTGTGTACACACATCTTGCGCCAAGTCATTCTGAGTCATGGAATTTTGCTTTCTTAGACGGATGATTTCCTTACCCAAATCGGTTATTCCCATATTACCCCCATCTTTCTAGTCAAAATATCATCTAAATAAAGTATGACTTATATACCTTAAATTGTCATCTGTAAATATTAATCTACTTATATTTTGTATATTTTCAATAAATTGCATTGTATAGTTGGGTTACAGTACAAAATACTACTTAAATAATTTCTAGGAGGAATTCATAATGAACGTTTCAGCTTTGTTATTGACTATTGGATTAAGCATCCACGGGGGAGCAGATCATGCCAACACTCCGGACAGATTAAAGGAAATAATTCCTGTTGACACTGAAGACGATTTGCCACACGAATTCAGCGTAAAATTGGATAAATAAAATGGAACTGCGACACAAGATACCTGGTCCGTCCTTGATTTTCAAGCCCAAAACCGAATCTGGTAAAATCGCTGATAAACCGACATTATGGAGACCTGCTACACTATCATTGATCATTCTTCTGGCTGCTCTTGCAATAGGTGTTTTATTGACGGATACCAGCACTTTATCCTTTACCGACGAAAATCTTAATAGTGCAGAAAGAGTGCAGGCATTTTTGATAGGAGCAGTCGCCGTAATCGCCCTCTTCTTCGTCTCCCAATCTATACTTGCTTTATACTTGTACCTAACCGTCAAGATGTTCAGGCATTTTAGCTCGTATCGCGAATTACTGTCTTTAGCATTCTTCGTATCCATACCGATTTCTCTCGCAGAATTGTTGAAGATAGCCAGTCCATTATTCACTGCCAAGGAAAATATCTCAGCACTGTCCTCTTATATTGGGGGATCCCCTATATTGCAAGGGCTGGTCGCACCATTGGAAATATTCAATATTTGGAGTTTGGTCATCCTCACCATCGGTCTCCACCAACTGACCAAACTAAAGACCTTTAAAGTCTTACTCATCGTTGCTGGCCTTGTGATATGGGACTCATTAACGAGTACGGGGACCGCTTATATCACTGATTTATTCAGTGAACTGAAATAAAATGAGGGGAAATTATGAAAAGAAATATACTTGTACGCCAACATGATAGCAATGATTGTGCTCCAGCATGTTTAGCCATGGTTTCTTCCCATTACGGCAAAAAAATGGAGCTCTACAAATTCAGAAATAAAATGCAAACGCAGCGTAAAGGAACCATACTGAGCGATCTCGTAAAGACCGCTAATGAAATAGGATTTATCAGTAAACCTATAAGGGTTGATAAAGAAGGCTTCCAAAGTAGATTCACCCTCCCTTCCATAGCCCAAGTCATTCTGGAAAATGGGCAAAGTCACTTTGTTGTCATCAGGGAAATCTATAACAACAAAGTAGTATTATTAGATCCCGGCCAAGGGAAGCGTGTAGAAAGCATTGATTCGTTTTTTAAATACTTTACGGGACTGATGGTGCTCCTTACCCCAAACAACAATGTTTTTGTGAAGAAAAATGATGAGGTGGCAAACAAAAAAGTATTCCAGCGCTTCCTCACTCTGTTAACCCCTCACAAATGGCTGTTAGGGATGATCATTTTAGCATCCATTACGTTGACAGTGACGGGGATTGTCGGTTCATTTTTCAATCAAGTGATCTTCGACCAGGTCATTCCCAATAACTTAGAGACACAGCTCCTGGTCTTTACCCTGTTATTCCTGGGAGTTTCCTTGGTCCAGGTAGCGATCGGTTTCATCAGGGCTCAGCTGGCCATTCATGTATCTCAGAAAATGGATATCTCTCTTGTACTAAATTATTTCAAGCATATTTTCAATTTACCGATAAGCTTCTTCTCCACCAAGAAAACAGGTGATATCCTGACCCGTTTCGGTGACAGCTTTGTCATTAAAAATGTACTGACCAATTTAGTGCTGACCGTCTTTCTGGACTTGATCCTGGCTCTGGGTACCGGTATCATCCTGTTCAACATATCCCGAGAGCTATTTATGATCATCGCCGTTATCACCGTCATTCACATCATCATCGTTTATTCCTTTAAGGAGCCTTTCAAGAAGTATAACTTAAAGAAAATGGAACAGGACTCCAGGTTAAATTCAACAATCGTCGAAAGCTTGAATGCCATTAACTTTGTAAAATCTTCGAACCATGAGAAATCCATCATGGATCGAGTCGAAAAACATTTCATAAAGTCTCTTAAGATTGATTTTAGAATGCAGCATTTAGCGAATCTCCACGACAGCATTTCTTCCACTTTGATGACGATCGGAAGCCTTGCTCTTATCTCTTACGGTGCTTTGATGGTGATGAATGAAACCATGTCCATTGGTGTTTTGCTTACATTCAGTGTCCTATCCTCTTTCTTCATGGATCCGATAAACCGATTGGTGAACATGCAGTTAGAGATTCAGGAAGCGGATATCTCCATGAAACGTCTGTCAGAGATCCTTGATATTAAAGAAGAGCCCTTGGAAGATGACAAAAAGATCGAATTTAAGTCCATTCAGCAGTCAATTACATTTGAAAACTTGAGTTTCGGCTACCGTGAAGGGAAAAATACGGTGAAAGATATAAACATCTCTATCAATAAAGGAGAGCGCACAGCTATAGTAGGAACTTCGGGATCTGGAAAGTCCACTATAGCCAAGCTTTTAGTAGGGCTTCATTCTATAAAAGAAGGAAGAATATTAATTGATGATGTCAACACCCAAGATTACACATTATCTTCATTACGGAAACGAATAGGCTATTGCCAGCAGGATGTCCAACTGCTTCCCGGTACAGTCTTTGCAAACCTGACCCTTGGGCAGGAACACCTGGAAATTAAAGATATACAAGAGGTTCTCGGCAAGGTTGGATGTTCAGGGTTTATCCATACGCTGGATGACGGCTATGAGACCCATATTGAAGAATCAGGCGTCGGGCTTTCCGGCGGGGAGAAGCAAATCATCAATCTTATCCGCTGCTTATTAAAGAACCCTGAACTCATTGTTCTCGATGAAGCCACCAGCAATATGGACTCAATGAGAGAAAAAGAAGTTTTCGAACAACTGTATACCAACTTTTCGAATAAAACGATGCTGATCATCGCTCATAAATTAAGCCTGATAAAAAATTGTGACAGAATCATTGTAGTAAAGGATGGGCAAGTCCTTGAAACAGGGACCCACCGATCGTTAATGGAAACCAGGGGCGAGTACTATCACCTTTGGAACGCACAGCATAGTGAGGTTCACTCTGGCAGCCGGGTAAAGGGAATTACAGAGGACGATACAGGTAAGCACTACGGCGAAGACGATGATGTCTTCCAATACTAATAAAGGAGTGAGGTATTGTGGCATTGGATGTAAAGGAAAATAAAACGTTAAAACTGAGTAATGTTGTCTTACATAAAGTAAACGTCGAAGAATTAAAGAAGGTGTCAGCTGAGAAGATCGTGAAATTATTGAACGCACAATTACTATCTAAGGGAGCCGCTCCTAAAGGTCCTTTGATCAACCATACTTACTTAAGGAATGGTGAAAATCAAGTCAGTTTCATGATGCAGGCGAGTAAACCGGTAGAAGTCAAATTCCCCTATGGTTTCAGTGACTCTCTCAAAATTGAGAATTGTTTATATACCAGATTCCAAGGAAAAGAATACGATATCGATTATGCCTATCAGAAAATGAACCTTTATGCATACGAAAATGATATCTCATTAAAGAAAGAGAGTTATAGTATATTCCTCTCCAATGAGCCCGAGAGCGATAAGGTTGTGATTGATATCTTTATGCCCATGATTAAGTGAGTTCGAACACTTCTCAAAGTGATAGGGAGGATGAGGCGAAATGGGTATCAAAGGGAGAGAAAACAATGGAAGCTATTTTAGAAAAAGAGTTATTATTACCGAATCAATATGTAGATGTTACTGATCAGGAAATGGAGTATGTTGATGGTGGTATCGCAGTTGCTACTGTCGTCGGAATCGTGACTGTTGTTATTGCAGCATCTGGTGCAACATATGGAGCTGGTAGAGTAGCAGGTGAAAGAGCCTATTACGCTGGCCTGCGTAATAGTACCTATCAGAAATGGAAATGGCAAATCCGCGCCGCGGCTGTGGGAGTTGGCGGCGTAGCTGGTGGAATCTTCATGCTCGGATTTGAAAACAAATTCTATTCCATGATTTAAGCTTTACGTCTTTCACCATACTTAGTTTAAACCATTATATCAAAACAAATTAAAAAAAGCACCCATTTCGCCTGTCCTCCCTATCACTTTGAGAAACAAATTTGAGTAAGGATGAAATTAAATGAAATCTTATGACATTAATGAGATCACGGATAGTCAAATCATGTACAATCATAAACCTTCTATGCTCATCCTCACCCTTTTGGGGTCCGTGATCTTTTCGCTCATACTATTGGGCTCTTTATCAATATATGCAAGTAGTTCTTCTGTATTCACCTCATCAGGTGAATTGCATTCACTGAATAAAACAGAAATTGTCGCTGCTGAAGCGGGGTTCATTGCCCCCTCCCTCTCTCCATTAGAGAACCGTGTAGAGAAGAATCAGAAGCTTGCTGCTATCCAAACTGATTCGGGAAGCCTAGACATCCTCTCTCCTGAGGGTGGCTTCTTTGTTCAAGACCCCTCCATTATGAAAGGGAAGTTTCTTTCTGCAGGTGATCCAATCGGTGTGGTCTCAAGTAATAAGAAGATGTATATCAAAACGAACATCGAGAAAAAAGACATGGTACATGTAAACGAAGGCTCCGAGGTAGCTGTCAGGTTTTCTGCGATACAAACCGAAACCAAAGGAGAGATCATGAGTATTCAATATAATCCGAGTGAAGATCAAGAGGATGTTTATTCAGTCAAGATAGAGCTGAAAGAGTCTATCAACCACCAAAAAGTCCGGGAAGGTATGGAAGCTCTCGTCATTTTCGAGACCACACCCCAGTAGGAGGAAAACCTATGAATTACACAATCGAAATTGAAAATGTCAGCAAGATGATCCGCTCGAAAGAGATCATTAAGAATATTTCTTTCAATGTAGGAAAAGGGGAAGTCTTTGGATTCCTGGGTCCCAATGGTGCAGGAAAGACCACTGTTATTCGTATGCTTGTTAATTTAATCAGACCGACAAGCGGAACAATCCGTATCTGTGGACATGACATAAACACAGACCGAAAACAGGCAATGGCTCAGATCGGAGCGATCATTGAACAACCAGAACTCTACGATTACATGAGCGGTTACGCCAACCTTAAGCATTACGCAAACATGAATGACACCTCCATCGTCCATGAAAGAATAATGGAAATCGCGTCAGTCGTAAATATAGAAAAAAATTTAAAAGAGAAAGTCAAAACCTATTCACTCGGTATGAGGCAACGACTGGGACTTGCTCAAGCATTGTTGCACAAACCAGAAATCCTCATACTTGATGAACCTACCAATGGACTAGATCCAAATGGGATAAAGGAGTTCAGGAAATATGTCAGACACTTAGCAGACGAACATGGCATGACCATCTTAATCTCCAGCCATCTTCTAAGTGAAATAGAACTGATGTGTGACCGGATCGGGATCATCGAACATGGTAAACTGATTGAACTGAAAGACCTTAAGGCTCCTTCCCCCCTTCAGAATCATAAGTTTCTCATTAAAGTCAGTGAAACCGACCTTGCTGCTGACCTCCTTGGTGCGAAGGAATTGCTCTTTAGAAAGGTGGATTCGAATACAATTGAACTGCGAATCCCAGAAGAGAATATGCCTGAAATTATACAAGAATTGAACTCTCATAGCATAAGAATCTATTGGGCAGCTCCTATCACAGAAACATTAGAGGAACATTACTTCAGTACCTTGTCAGCATCGGAGGGCATGTAATATGTTTAAACTGGTCAAAAATGAATGGTACAAAAATTTTTTCCGCATCAGAAATTATGTTAGCTTACTCTTTATCCTGCTCTTCTCGATCATTACGGTTCTGCTGCCGACTTTCTTTTCTTCCCAGTATACGACTGGCTCTTATGACAAGGACAATTGGAAGGAAGAAGTCCGGGGTGAATTGACCGCCTTGGATAAAAAGTTTTCAGAAGCAGATAAAAAGCATGAATCCAAGCTTCAATCCGATCCTGAATCGATGGAAGTCATGATTCTGGAATCAGAAAAAAATGAAATCACTGAAGAAATCAATCGATTAAACTATAATCTTGAACAAAACATCATGCCTGTCAGCAACAATAATCTGTATGATAATTTACTTTCAGTTACACAGATGACGGGATTGATCACTGTACTGATTACAGTAGTCGCTGTATCTCTTATAGCAGATGAATTTTCATCAGGAACCATCAAGCTGTTGTTAATCAGGTCTGTCTCGAGATTTAAGATCTTACTATCCAAACTGATTACCATGATTCTGTATATCTTATTCTATACAGCTTCTGCGATCCTTTTTACACTGGTCCTCAGTTTGCTGATGAGTGATATCAATTCCTCATCGTCCTATGTATTCTCTAAAGGGATACACAACTTCATGCACGAAAATTTTTATGTACTATTTTCAAAAAATATAGTAACTCAACTTTTTTCTATTACGATGGTTTCACTTATTGCTTTTTCACTTACTGTCATCTTCATCAGTAAATCTGTTACTTTACCCCTCTCATTGGCCATTTATTTCACGGCGGCACCAATGACCATGTTCTTGAGTCAGTATACAGATCTTACAAGGTACCTTTGGTTTGCGAATTGGGACTTTAAACAATTTCTTCTTCCTTTCAAGCATACACAAGGGCCGCTTATGGAAGGAATGACACTTACATCGTCCCTGCTGATCAATGTTCTCTATTGTATTCCTTTGCTGGCCATTACATTTTACTTCTTCCATAAAAAAGAAATATACAACTAAGGAGTGTCGGACACATGGAAAATACCAGCATTAAGAAAGTGACTCTTTACATCCTCGGCATGATCATCGGTCTTACTATCGGCATTGTCATTTTTATCCCGATTGTAGAAGATACTGCCATAGGACTTGTAATCGGGTTTTGTCTAGGCGTTACCACAGGGATCTCTTTGCAGCCCTTTGTTAAGAAGAAGTGGTTCTGATGATGCTTGATGATCATGGGTGGAGCGGGGTCGGTTCCCACTCTGCCCTTTAACCTTATACAAAAAAATGTACCGAAACCGCAAGAATCCTCGCAGCTCTGGGACAGCCCTTCAATCTCCTTCAATCTTTTCAACAACCTATCCCTTTCCTCTATCCGAAAGCTCGTTAATTGGGGCATTTCTAATTGGCCCAGATTAGAAGGCTCCCTTCAGCTTATGCTTTTGACCTACTAACTTGCTGTCTACGCTTAACATCAAAAATTACCCTTCGACCGCCAAGACCCGCTATACGCGATTTGCTAAATCTCACTCCATGGGGTTCCCACCCACTACATGAATGCACCTTTTTCGTGGCGCCAGAACCCTCCCTTCGCTTCCTGCATTGATACCTCACTTTTTTTCTTGTGATAAAAATATTGTTCATTAAATATGATGTATAGTCTTCAGTAAAAATATGTTAAAACACAGTTCAAAAAGACTATGAAGAGAGGGTGAAAGGTATGGGAGGTCAAGAAAATGCTTTGGAAAGGGAAGTGCTTTTAAACAGAATACATGCTGGATTTCCTTTAGCAGAAGAGTTTGAGGAGTTGTGTTTAAAAGAAAATAAGCTTCTTAGTGCTAAAGGAATGGGTTGGTTGATTTATGGTTTTATGTTCTTTTTTGTGACACCTCTTATAGGTGCTTACATCCATTATGGTACTGGTTCAGGCTTCTTTATTATTCACCTAGCCGGCTTGTTCTTTGGATTACCGAAAGCATATGGCCGTCTGTATTCTAAACTTTTCAATACTAAGAAATTAAGGGGAATTTATGATCGGTTGGATGAACTTGAGAGACAGTTTACTGAGACTACAGGGATATATTATGAGTATATAACGGTATATTGTCTTGAAAAAATCGAACGTTATATACATTCTGGCAGGGCAGATAATTTGAAAGAAGCCTATAATTTATTAGAAGTAGATCTGCACAGAGATGACCTATTAACACTTCAGAAAGAGCAACATGAAGAAATGCTCAAAAAATTAAGGGATATAAAATCTGAAGTCTCTAGTGTAAGAAGTAGTATTGACTGAAGCAAAGGGAAGCAAGGGGACGTTTCTTCTGCTTCCCAGGGTAGGGTAAAGGGTAGAGTGGCGGTTGTTCTCACTCTGCCCTCTTAGGGAGGTAATTTAAGAGAGAACATTCCCAATGCTCACCTAATTGGAAATGATTTCTTCACCATTTTTACATTCCTGAAGGAGAGGTAACTTTCATGAAAACCTTTTCATTAATTATGTTGGCTGTGGGGTGTGCTGCCGTCCTTTTTTATGGGAATGCGTACTGGCAGGAAAGATCCACTCCTGATGCCGGATCGCACCATCCATCCAAACTGGAAAAGACCAGTAGCGAACCTGTCACAGAAGAAACAACCGACTATGGAGCGCTCGTCTCCAATTGGCCAGAAAAAGCTCAAGATACGTTCCTGAATGACATAAGGGAAAATACCCCTTATCAGCTCGCCATTGTCGGCTCGACTGCCCTCCGGGAAGGGGAAAACGGCTGGAGTGAACAGGTGAAGGAAAAGCTCGAGGGTACATTCGGCTAATCTTGAAGTGACCATCTATGAATACGACACGACTTCAATCGAATTCGTAAATGGAGAGCAATCAGAAGAGGTCCTAACCTCCGACCCGGACCTCGTTCTTCTTGAACCATTTTCCCTGAGCGACAACTCGAACTTTGTTGGGTCTAAGAATAACCACGAAAGCATACAGATTTTCAATAGAAGATTGAAGGAGCAGAATGAAGAAGCTTTCCTCATCTTGCAGCCGACGCACCCTATTGCAGGGGCGACTTACTTCCCGAAACAAGTCGAAGAATTACAGGCCTTTGCCGATGAACAAAATATCCCCTATCTCGATCACTGGACGGCTTGGCCGGATGATGACACATTGGCCGATTATGTAACAGAGTCCCAGGAAACACCAAATGAAAAAGGGCATGAGGTGTGGGCAGAGTATCTGCTGGATTATTTCATTGCAGACTAAACGTATGACCGTTCCCCGGAACGATAACGGTGAAGCACCGGTACACTGTCGACTTTCACATTAAGGAAGTAACGCGGAATAAAGTAGGGAAACTCCTTAACGGGAAACCTTCTTTCCTTTTTCCTATTAGTATGTCATGACCAAATCGAGGTGAAACTCATGTCGTATACCATTTTCATCACGATTGCCCTCATTCTTGCAGAGATCTTCTCTTTTGCAGCCTGGTTCAATACCCAGGTCATCATCAGGGAACTGATAGACATGAAAGAGCGATTACATATGAAAGAAGACAAAAAAACTTCTTTCCTCGACCATGATATGGATCAGGATAAATGATAGATTACGAGGGAAATTTTCCTATGCATTTCCCTCGTAATCTGATATGGTAATGATTAGGTTGCAAAAAAGGTGAGGGAACAAAAAAATGAGAGCAGACAAACATAAACGAGTCAAAAAACGCAGATGGGTCAAGGTCGTTGGGATATTCTTTCTATTAATGCTCATCGGTGGCGGGGCATACGCCTATAGCATCTACCATTCATTGCATTCGGCAGTGAAAACGATGCATACACCGATCGATCGAGACATGTCTTCGAAGCGTACAAAAGAAGTGACTTTCAAAGACAAGGAACCTTTCTCCGTCCTGTTGCTCGGCGTAGATGAACGGGAAAACGATAAAGGCCGATCCGATTCCATGATCGTGCTGACCGTGAATCCGAATAAGAAATCCGTGAAGATGATTTCCATCCCGCGTGATACTCTGACAGACATCGTGGGACACGGGACAAGGGATAAGATCAATCACGCCTACGCATTTGGCGGTGTTGAAATGTCCATGGATACTGTGGAAGGATTACTCGATATTCCGATTGACTACTATGTCCAGGTCAACATGGACGGATTCAAGGATATCGTGAATGCCGTAGGCGGTGTGACGGTAAATAATGACTTGAATTTCAATTCAGGAGGCTATTCCTTCGAAAAGGGACAGCTTACACTTAACGGTAAGGAAGCACTTGCTTTTTCCCGTATGAGACATGAAGATCCACGGGGAGATTTCGGGCGACAGCTGAGACAGCGTGAAATCATCCAAGCCGTCATCAACGAAGGGGCAAGCGTCTCAAGTCTATGGAATTTTGATGATATCTTCGATGCGTTAGGCAATAATGTGAAGACGAACCTGAAGTTTGAAGAAATGGTCGATATCCAGAAGCATTACAAGTCCGCTTCGAAAAATATTGAACAAATTCAAATTAAGACTGGTTCCGGTACGAGAATCGACAATATTTATTATTATGTGATTCCTAATGAAGAATTGAGTGAGATCCAGAATACGCTTAAGAACCACCTGGAATTATCATAATGAAAGGCTGAGGATGTGATGACATCCTCAGCCTTTTCTTTATCGCTTCTCTTTCTTTTGCTCACTGATATAGGCCTCTTCCGCTTTCGGTGATAAGAGTCCCGTCGCTTTCCCGATCGTCCCTTCCTGGATCCGCCAGATCTTATTATGATCACTGACGGCGTTGGAAAAATCCCCGTCCTTCCAACTCGTCAAGATCTCTTTATAGGTTTCTTCATGCTCATACTTATTAATTTCCAACTGATTCAACAGAAAGTCGATTCTCTCATCGGTTATTTTAAAATAAGACCATTTTTCCTTTGCCTGTACCTTCTGATGGCTCATGGCGTGGATGTATTGCTGCATCAGGACTTCGCTTAATGGGGTTTTCACTTTTTCGCCGAAGGGATTGCCATCTTTTCCTTCTGCCTGTTGATTCCCCTGATCCTCTACACCGGCGGATGCGGGCTGATCTATAC